>UQWM01000001.1 GCA_900544795.1 uncultured Phascolarctobacterium sp.
GTTATCAGCGTAATGAAAAAGCATTACTTGCCGCTATGCTTGAAATGTACATTTCCGGTGTTTCTACGCGCAAAGTAACTAAAATAGTTGAAGAACTCTGTGGGAAAAAGATTTCTAAATCGTTGGTTTCAACTCTTACTAAGGATCTTGACGAAATAGTTGCAAAATGGCAGCACAGTTCCTTAAACAATGAATGCTATCCCTATCTCATGGTTGATGTAATATATCTTAAGGTACGCGAAGAAGAACGAGTCATCTCAAAAAGCTGCCATATAGCGATAGGCTTTTCACAAGAAGGCGGTCGCAAAGTTCTTGGCTTCCTTATTCAAAATGGTGAAAGTGAGAAAAGCTGGTCCCACTTCTTCGAGTACTTAAAAGCAAGAAATTTGCAGGGTGTCCAGATGATCACTTCTGATGCTCACAAAGGGCTGGTGGCATCAATTAAGAAATCATTTACCAATGTGTCATGGCAACGTTGTCAGGTACATTTCCTGCGTAATATCTTTGCAAGTATCCCCAAAAAAGATTCCGTTGCCTTTCGTGAACAGATCAAAGCATTGTTCAAGTTTACTGATATAGACATTGCAAGAAAAACCAAAGCAAAGATAACAGAGACCTACATTGATGACCGCAAATATAAAACCGCTTGCACTATCTTGGATGAAGGCTTTGAAGACGCGTTTCAATATATTACATCCGGTGGGAGAAATTCACGGTTGCGAAGCACAAACCTTTTAGAAAGGCTAAATGAAGAATTACGCAGGCGGGAAAGAATTATTCGCATATTTCCTAATGTATCGTCTGCAAATCGCTTGATTGGAGCTTTATTGATAGATCAGTCGGAACAGTGGGAATATGCTGCGAGAAATTATATCAAGATGTAAGACCATTAAATATTGTGCCGATAATTTTACACAAGATTTTGGACTTGACTAGCGAAAGCGAAAGCCTCTATAACAGATGTTGCCGCTTACTTTTTCCATCCAATCTTCCACAATGTATTATTTTATACGCACTTTTCTCTGTCAACTCACACGCAATTTTTAATTGAGGCACTGGATTAGGAATATCTATAATATCTTTCGTATTATAGATATTTTTCATATATTCAATAAATTCTGGTCTTAAAACTTGAATAACACTACTTTTTTTCAAGGCATTTAAACTACGCTCAGTAATACTTTCCAAAATTTCAGTTGGACAACTATGCAACATTTTTATAATCGGAATTTCATCACCTACTGCTTCTAGAATTATAGCCGTAGCTTCGGGAGCAAAAGAAATAATAACAGATGGGTGTCCTTTTTCAATTACATTTTTTAACGGGGTAACGATCCCCCCAATGTACTCCTGTACTTTGAACTGCTTTACGTTTGTTAAAGCATCGTAAAAATTCACGATAAAATTTTTTTATTATTGGCATTTTATGTTGAGCTTCTGTTATACCTAAATTTATAAATTTAACATTATCATCAAAACATACTTTCCACATTTCCTGATCTGCAGACACCCCTATGACTTCATACCCTCTTTGGCATAATCCATTTGCTAAAATAAAAATATCTTTGTTGCACCACTTTGAGAATATGAAATGCGTCCGATATTAAACAGTAATATTTTCATCAATACAACACCTCGCACTATCCGAATATCTTACACCAAATATCAGCTAACTTTATACGCAAGGTTTGTCTCAAAAGTGATTTCCCACGCATATTTTTGCTAGGCTTTGGCATTTTTACATCCTTAAAAGAAGTTTCTCGTAAATAATCATAATATTTATCGTTAAAACCATTTTTTTTACCAAATTCCCAAGGCTTATATCTGCCTGCATAATGAAAAATCGCAGGATTTTTTTTAGCGATAATAGCAGCTTGCCTGAATTTAATTGAAAATAATATTTTAGTAAACAAACAAAATACTGGAGGGATCACATTCCACTTCAGCGGTAAAGCATACCAATTATTTATAAACACTTTATTTAACGCATCCTGGTCATGATGTGGCAACTGCGTTGTTTCCACCAGATTCAGCACTTGCTGTGCAAAAGCTTTTTCTCGCCACTGATCTACATCTATAATTAAAACTCCAGAATTAAAATAAATATCTTCCTCACCAAAACCAATAACTGTAGCTTTCTGTTTCATCAATCTCGCGGAAGCCATAATTCCATAATCCGGTACGGCTGCAATAGGTTTATTATAAATATTTGTTTCCCACACTTCTACAATATCTTCAAATACTAATAAATCTACATCCAAATATATTATTTTATGTACGTCAAAAGGTAATATATCAGCTAATTTTAAACGGAAATACGCAGCTTTGCTAACATGGCCGCTAAGATATACATTATTAAATTCGCAATTATTTATATTAATAATTACGAGTTTAGCTCCTAAACTACTGACAGTTTCTTGCAACAACATTATTTTATTATTATCTATCGTATCGCTTAACAAAAAAAATCTTATTCTGTTCCTATGTTTGGTATTAAGCAATACAGAAGCCATAACAACACTTACATGCTGTGCATAATTATCATCTGAAGCTAATGCGATATTAATCCAATCCGTTTTCATCTATTTTTCCAACTTTTCCCTAATATTGGTAATTATTATATCATCAAAATGTTCTAATTCAATAAAATAGCGCTCCAATGCATTCTCCCAATCAGGCAATTTATTAAATCCTTGCTGTAACAACTTTTCCTTGCTCATTCGGCTATTATGTGGCCGTTTAGCCTTAGTTGGGTATTCTTCAGTCTTGATCGGCTTCACTTTAACATTCATCCCTGCCAGCCAGAAAATCTTCTCCGCAAATTCTGCCCAACTGCAAGTCCCTTCATTCGTTGCATGATAAATACCATATTTTTCAGTCTGTATAATATCACACAAAAGTATTGCCAAATCTGACGTATATGTCGGTGAACCGACTTGATCAACAACAACAGATATTTCCTTTTTTTCTTTTCCAACCCTCAGCATCGTTTTAACAAAATTATTACCATTAATCCCAAAGACCCAAGATATACGCACAATAAAATACCGGTCTAATATTTTTTGTACCGCTAATTCTCCAGCTAATTTAGTTTGACCATAAACATTCTGCGGTGCTGGCTTATCATCAGGTTCATAACATTTTTCTCCTGTTCCCTCAAACACATAATCCGTACTGATATAAAGCATTTTCGCATTAATTTCTCGGCAGATCATAGCTATATTTTCCGTACCTGTCGCATTAACTTTATAACAAATCGACGGTTCATCTTCCGCTTTATCAACTGCCGTATAAGCGCTGCAGTGAATAACTGCACTCGGTTTATATTTTGTTATAAAATTACGCACTGCCGTAAGATTAGTAATGTCAAAATCCTGCAAATCAGTACCACAGCATTCTATACCCAGCCTATTCAGTTCCCGTACAACATCATAACCGAGTTGTCCACCTGCACCAGTAACCAATATTTTCATCTTTTCACCTGTCAGAATACATTTTCTGATAATATTCCTTATATTCTCCGTTAACGATATGCTCCCACCAACAACTATTTTCCAAATACCATTTCACCGTTTTCTTAATGCCCTCTGAAAATTTCGTTTTTGGTATCCATCCTAATTCCTCTTGTATTTTTGTGGGATCAATAGCATAACGCCTATCATGTCCTGCACGATCTGCCACATATTTTATAAGAGTTATATCTTTTCCTAATTCTTCTAAAATATTTTTTACAACTTCTAAATTAGTTTTTTCATTATGTCCGCCAACATTATAAACTTCACCGTCTCTGCCATTACGCACTATCATGTCGATTGCACTGCAATGATCTTCAACATATAACCAGTCACGCACATTTTCTCCATTTCCATAAACAGGTAAAGGTTTATCAGCTAAAGCATTGATAATCATCAGCGGAATAAGTTTCTCGGGAAAATGATAGGGACCATAATTGTTAGAACATCTAGAAATAGTTACCGGCAAATCATAGGTTTTATGATAAGCCTGTACTAAAAGATCGGCGGCAGCTTTAGACGCGGAATAGGGGCTTGAAGTATTTAATGGCGTAGTTTCAGTAAAAAACAGATCCGGTCTATCTAAAGGAAGATCACCATATACTTCATCCGTACTGACTTGATGATAACGCTTGATACCATACTTGCGACAGGCATCAAGTAAAACACCAGTACCAATCACGTTAGTATGCAAAAATAGTTCCGGATTATTTATACTGCGATCCACATGGCTTTCGGCCGCAAAATTAACGACTACCTCAGGTTTTTCCTGCTCAAAAACCTGATAAACGACCTCTCGGTCGCTTATATCTGCTCTTATAAATTTAAAATTTTTCTTTTCCAGCGCAACTTCTAATGTCTCCATATTCCCTGCATACGTTAAAACATCCAAACAAATAATTTCGTCATTCGGATAATGCTTCAACAAATAATAAATAAAATTACTCCCAATAAAACCAGCTCCGCCAGTTACGATCAATTTCATTTTTTCACTCCAAATTTATGATAAATTTTGTAAATAACATTCTAACTTTTTCGCAATAACTCGCCAGTCCAAATTTTCAATAGCAAAAGCACCGGCGTTAGCACCTTGAACAGTAAGATCAACTTTACCATCCAATACTTCCTCAAGTGCTTCTTTTAAAGAATTTATATCTTCACCGGGGACGATCCTGCCAAAACCAGATATATCACTTTTAATGATTTCATCAGCAGCTCCAAAACAGTCTGTACTAATTAAATAATTTTTAAAATACATTGCCTCAGGAACTACCAGTGGAAATCCTTCGTATCTTGATGATAAAACAAAAACACTGGATTTGCTATATATTTCATGTAACTTTCCTTTATCTGTAATATTCCCTGTAAAGACAATGTGCTCTCTCAACCACAAGTTACTGTAAGTGATTTTTTCATACCACTTAAAGAAATCTTTTTCGATCGGCCCAACAATATATACCGACCACCCTGTTAACTTCTCCTTAGGGATCTGAAGCAGTGTATTTATCAATAATTCTGTATTTTTTTGATATGTACCGATCCTGCCAACAGTCAAAATTATCCTTTCCTTGGAAATTTGGTCACCCACCGGTAAAAAATCAGCAAAAAATCCATTAGGCAGGTACTGCACATTTTTATATTTTTTTACTTTTTCCGTCAATTCCAATGCATACTTCTCTGCCTCAACGGTAAATAGATCTACACTCGTCGTAAAGTGATGCCACCACTTTTTTTTACCAGTACGCGCATGATTGATAGTTTTCTCAAAACCATCTCTTCCCATATCCATTTTCACATAAGTTTTTATAACTGGATTACGCTTTTTTGCCAGCCAACATAAAAACATAATAAATTTGTGCGTATGATAAAAATTTATTACATCATATCTAGCGGCATTCTGCCATACAAATTTCATAACATTACAGTATTTGATGATTTTCAGTTTTAATTTAGAACAAGTACGACTATAATGTATAGTCTTTAAATCAACATATTTTTCAAAATCACTATTTTTTATGATCCCATTTATATCACTATAAGCAAAAGTAGCCTCCCAGCCACAGTATTTTGCAAGAGCGTAAGGAATCCCGCCAACATCTTTATATAAATGGACTTCACTAATATCATCATACCAAAACATCGTCAGAATACGTTTGTTCATTTTATCTGCTCCACTTGAGAATTAATTATCAATTTACAAACTATTCTCCACATCTTTTAACAGCGGATTTTTTGTATCTTTAAATGACAGAATAGGATTTTCAATCCCCCATTCTATCCCTATTGCAGGATCATTCCACTTAATACCGATTTCAGCCCCTACATTATAATAATTATCAGCTTTATACAAAAACTCAACATAATCAGTTAACGTAACAAAACCATGACCAAACCCACGCGGAATTAAAAGTTGTTTTTTATTTACCTCACTTAATTCAACCGCCACCCATTGTTTATATGTGCTGCTGTTTTTCCTCAAATCGACAGCAACATCTAAAACAGCTCCACGGCTGCAACGGACAAGCTTTGCCTGTGCTTTATCACCACATTGCAGATGGATACCTCTTAATGTTCCTTTTACTGTACTAAGTGAATGATTATCCTGAACAAAATCGTAAAACAACCCGGCTGATTCCATTGTTTGTTTATTCCAGCTTTCCATAAAAAAACCTCTGCTGTCACCAAACACCCGCGGCTCAATAATTACTATTCCTTCTATTTCAGTCTCTGTAACTTTCATACAAGTATCACCTTCACTATTTTTCTTTTAAAATTTTACCTTCCACTACTTTTTGTAAATATTGTCCATATGGAGATTTACCATATTCCAATGCGCTCGTAACAAGCATATCCCTGTCTATCCAACCATTATTATAGGCAATTTCTTCCAAAGCAGCAACCTGGATACCAGCCCTTGTTTCTACAACTTTGACAAACTCTGCTGCCTCATTTAAACTGTCAACTGTGCCAGTATCCAACCACGCATAACCACGGCCTAATGTTATAACATTAAGATTATTTTTCTTTAAATAGATTTTATTAAGATCTGTTATTTCTAATTCGCCACGTTTTGACGGAGTCAGCTCTTTAGCATACTGACAAACTTCCTTATCATAAAAATACAGTCCCGTAACTGCATAATTCGATTTGGGCGCTACTGGTTTTTCTTCCAAAGATACGGCATTACCACTATCGTCAAATTCAACTACACCAAATCGTTCCGGATCATCTACATAATATCCGAATATCGTAGCCCCTTCTTTTCTAGAAGCAGCGTCTTTCAAATGTTGATTCAAACCTGCTCCATAGAAAATATTATCTCCCAAAATCATGGCACAGAAATCTCCAGCAATAAATTCTTCTCCAATAATAAAAGCCTGTGCCAAGCCTTCCGGGTAAGGCTGAACTTTGTACTCTAGTTTAATACCATATCTGCTGCCATCGCCTAAAAGTCTTTCAAAATTAGGAAGGTCCTGTGGTGTTGATATAATCAATATCTCTCTGATACCAGCCAACATCAACGTAGACAACGGATAAAAAATCATCGGCTTATCATATACAGGTAATAATTGTTTACTTGTTACTAGAGTTAGCGGATAGAGCCTCGTACCAGATCCACCCGCCAAAATTATTCCTTTCATGACCATACTCCTTTGGCTAAATATATTTTTGATGTTATAATATATAAGATATTATTACTATTTGGAGGTTTTATTTTTCAATGAATAAAACAGTTCTTTTTATAGGTACTCCGGGAATCTTATTATACTCTCAATCAATAAAAAACATTTTTCAACAACTCGGCTTTAAAGTCTTTGAACCAGAATATCCTGTTTTCAAAGACCAGAATCGTTTGTCCAAACATTTTTTCCGCAAACAATTTTTAAATAACTTTTTTGCTAAACAAAACAAATTATATATTAAAGCTGCTCAAGACTGCAAACCTGACTTCGTTTTTGTTATTAATCACAGTCGCATAACACCACTCTTTTTAGAGTACTGCAAGCAAAACAATATTCCAGTTTTTCTTTATTGCATTGATTCCATTCGCTGGTGCGATAAAGCTATTGAACAAATGCACTTTTACACAGATATTTTCTCCTATGAGCCATCTGACTGCCAAATAGAATTTCGTTCTGGCAAATATGTCAAATTTTTGCCTTTAGGCTACGACCCTGCTATTTATTTTCCTGCAAATAAAGTTCCAGATTATAAATATGACCTTTGCTTTGTCGGTCGTCTAGAAAAACGCCGCTTAGAAATTTTAGAACAAATATCCAAATATGCTTTTAAGAATAAACTGTCTTTTATTGTCTACACCAGTATACAATTAAGAACTATAACCAGTATTTGGCTGGCACCTAAATTACTTGTCCGTCGTTTAAAATTTGCATTAAAATATAAGTATCTCAACAAATTTATTATTAATAAACCAATAATAGGCAATGAACTTACAGAACTTTATCACCAAAGTAAAATTTGTTTAAACATTCATGTCGGTACTCATCCAGGCATGCACACAGGTCCTAATCCCCGCACCTTTGAACTTTTAGGATGTCAGGCATTTCAGCTCATAGATAAAGGCCACTTAGACGCCACCTTGCTTACCTCTCCCCAAAACTTAGTAGAATTTAATGACATTGATACTGCTATAGATAAAATACATTATTATCTTAATCATGAGCAAGAACGTCGGCAAATAGCTAAAGCAGGCAATGAGTTAGTTGCAGGAAAGTATACTCTTTATAATTTAATAAAAACAGAATTAGAAAAATCACATCTTTTGTAAAAGTTAACTAAAATAATTTTTATAATTTATATTATATACTAAACACTTTTGAATTACAATTTACAGGGAGCTGATTCCATGTTATATCAATTTTTATTGACCACTGTCTCAATTTATATACTCGTTTTCTCATTTTATGCTAATATTTCCAAAGGATTAGGCAATAAAGCTTTTTTCTTACAGTTACGTCGCTTTATTCCCTGTATATTGGCAGTAACGGTTCCACCCTTTCTCATTAAAAAATCTATCTTATCATTAGATTTTTTAATTCCAACAATTTTAGGCATTGCTTGGATTATAACCTATCCTACACTATATTTCTTCACCAATAAAAATCGCAGCGTTTCTTTCAGTTACCATTTAGATATAGTTTTCGGTCTGTATCTGATCTCTTTTTTTGTTTCCTTGCAAATATTTTTGCAAATTTCTTCCTTATACAACTACTTAACTATTTTTTTGATATCTATTTTTGAATTCATTTTATTATTAATTCCAATTTCTCAATATATATTTTTTATTTTATATGGTGAATGTATTTCCACAACAGGTATGATGGCCATACAACAAACTGATCGGCATGAAGCTTTAGAATTTTTAACAACACTTCCCCTAAAACTAAAAATAATAACTGCAACAACAATTGTTGCTATATTTTCCGAACTTTTATATTGTAATTACAAATTGCTTCCTTCTATTCATCTATATTTCAATTCTTTTTATAGCTCGATTTTCTTTCTGCTTTTAATATTATTTTTATCTTATTACTTATTTCACAATACTACTCACGGAGTATTTTTTCGTACTGGTATTATTGAACTTTTCTTAGATGTAAAAAATTATTTTAAACAAGCAGGGAAATATCGTAAATACCACGAAGAAAATTTATCTACTTTAACAGTAAATGTAAATAATAAAAAATCACTAGATCATCCTCAAACCATTATTTTAATAATCGGTGAATCAGCCTCTCGAGATCACATGAGCCTTTTTTCTGACTATCCTAGAGACACGACACCATGGTTATCTAAACATCAACACGATACTCGTTTCTTTCTTTTTCCTAATGCTTATGCCTGCTGGGGACAAACCGTCCCTGTATTAGAACGTGCTTTAACTGAAAGCAACCAATATAATAACAAACTTTTTAATGAATCTTTTTCAATTCTTGATATCGCCAAAAAAGCAGGGTACACTACTCACTGGTATAGTAACCAAGGACGAATAGGTTCTGCCGACACCCAAATAACATTAGTAGCTGAAACAGCTGATATTGCTAAATGGTCACAACAAGATTCACCAAAAAAACAATACGATGATATTCTTTTAGATTATCTCGACACAGTAGACACCACAAAAAATAATTTTATTGTCCTCCACTTAATGGGCAGCCATGATAATTTTCAAACTCGCTATCCTGAAGATTTTACGATTTGGGGTTCTCCAGGCAAATATAATCTTAATGATAATTATGATAATTCTCTTGCTTTTACTGATAAAGTTTTAAAAGAAATTTACGATTTTTCTAATCAAAAACTTAATCTCCAAGCTTTAATTTATTTCTCAGATCATGCAACAATTCCTGATAAACGCCGGCAACCAAACTTTTCCGGTTTTGCAACTGTCAGAATTCCAATGTTTGTTTATCTTTCTGAAAAATATCAAACAAATCATGCCTCTGTTACTAACTCTTTAAGAAACAATGTATCTAAACCATTTACTAATGATCTTATATACGATTTATGTTGTAGTTTACTTGATATACAATCTAACCATTTTATTCCTAACCAAAGTATAGCTTCCTCTACGTACAATTTTAACCGAACTACATTAACAACCAATCTGGGAAAAACATTTTTATCTGAGGACATCTAAATAATCATATATAAAACGGACGAATAATATCTATTCGTCCGTTTTATATATGTAGCACACAGATCAAAATTATTTTTAAATTTGTTTTTTATAAAAGAAGTTATCCTCAGCATTTCAAAATACATAGCACATTCAAAAAGTTCTTCATCAATTTCACCATGAAAGATGCTAAAATCATAATGTTCACTAACATCTACTAAAACTACAAACAGGATCAGAAAAACTAAATCCCACATTGGTATTTTCACTGTTGTCAAAAAATGGAAAAAACCGCCACGGTAAAATAAAATGCACAACAAAACTATTGCAATACCAATTAAAGGATGCGCAATCTGTCCATATAAGCCAAGATTGCTCCACTGCGGTATCGTCCCATCATCATGCATCAATATGGCACGTCCCCAGCTTAATTCCCGTCCGAACAATAATATATAAAACAACATACCTGCCTGCCAAATATATTTATCATATTTAATATCTGTTTTTTTCATAGCCTGCCAACATAAATAAACACCGACCGCCAACAAAACTAACTGAAAATTTTCAATCGGCCCATTTTCCCGAGCTATATTTTGCGGCAAAAAATCTTTAACAATAAATACAAAGGGGATATATAAGAGCAATAACCATAAATGTAGATAAAATTTCTTTTCAATCATTTTTACACCTTTTCTCTATTGAAAATTCCCTTTACATACAATTTATCATATAAATTATAGCGGTTTCTTTTTGTTTTTAGCATTTATTTCATATAATTTCCAATACTTCATTAGAGTATAAAACAAATGCTGCAAGCTTGAATAAATTCCTGCCCAACCATCTAAAAATCCAAATCGGATAATATAGGCTCTAAAAAATCCATACATCCCATGCACAAACGCAGAACCTACACTTACACTTTTTCCTTTATCATAACTGTCTTTAGCCCAAATAGTAGTGTAGTAACCTGCTTTGTCAAGCCATTGTTGCCACGATTCATAAGTATGGTGCTCAACCATCCCATCCAATTTTTCCTTTGGTAAATTACATATAGGTCTTTCATGCACTTTGTTTTCCCAATGAACACTTTGCACTGGAAACAATCGCCATACTTCATCTGGCGCAAAAATTCCATACTGATATTCAAAACCAAATGCTTTTATCTTTCTCATGAAGCTATATTGCTTCGCTACATTTTCATCCATTACTTTTTTTACCGATTTTATCAAGTCTTCTGACATTCTTTCATCAGCATCTAAATAAAGTACATAATCTGTTTGAATTTTTGTAAGAGCAAAATTACGCTGTGCAGCAAAATCATTATCCCATTTCCTAAACACTACTTCAGCACCATGTTTATTTGCTAAATCAACTGTTCTATCTGTGCTGCCAGAATCAACAATAAAAACATTATTAGTACATTTTTTAGCATTTGCTATAACATCAATAATATTCTTTTCTTCATTTTTAGTCAAAATGACCACACTTAAAGTAAACACATCAATTACCTGTATACCTTCCCAACATCTTCTCAGCAGCCACTACAACCTGTTCTACCGTCATCCTGGACATACACTGCAGATCATCGCAGCTGTGCTTCATGCCGTCTGCACAGCCTTCGCAGGGTGGCTGTGCCGTAACTATTACAGCATCCTTTGTATAAGGACCATAAAGCTTTGGATTTGACGGTCCATACATAGCAACGATAGGCACCTTCTGGCTGATAGCCACATGCATAGGCCCACTATCATTAGTTATTATCAAACTGCAACGACGCATAGCGGCGGCCAAGCCGCCGATACCAAAACAACCGGTAGCTATTAAAGGCTGCGTTTGCATATAGCCAGTGGCTTCAATAACCATTTCTTCGTCCATAGTGCCACCAAAAAACACCGTCTTATAGCCTTTATCTGCAAAAATATCTGCCACCTTAGCAAAACGTTCCGGTGGCCAGCGTTTAGTCGGCACGGCACTGCCAATATTAAAGCCTATCAATTTATCCTCGGCCGTTAGCTTCTGCGACAGCCAAAAAGCTTCCGCTTCCGCAAAATGTTCTTCCCCCGGAAAAATTTCCAGACCGTTATTACTCAGATCCTGCACACCTAACTGCTGCAACACATCAAGATACATATCAGCAGCATGCATAGACCTATCCAGCGGCGTAAAAACATCCCAAAACCACTTAAATATTTTATGCGTCGTACCTGTACGCAGTTTCACCTTCGTCATCGCATCAATAAACGAGCAGCGTTCATTCGGGTGCAGATTGATCAGCACATCAAAATCAAGCTTGCTCAAATGCCTGGCACAGGCCCACAGCGCCAAAATGCCGTTATCCCGGCCTTTTTTATCTATTGTGACCACTTCGTCGAGATAGGGATTAAAAAGCACTACATCCTTTAATTTTTCGTCTACGAGCATGGTAATATGAGCATCAGGGGCAGCTTGACGCAAAGCATGGATAAAAGGCGTCGTCAACGTCAGATCTCCCAAGTGCATTAAAAATGTCACCAGTATCTTCTTGCCTTTCAATTCAACCATCACAGCCTCCTGATTTTTTCGACATACGCCGCATATACCATATCAGGGGTGATATCGTACATACAATGCCAAGCGTCACATTCCTTCTTTAAACAACCAGCACAGTCCGCAAGGCTCAAAATAACTGTCGCGTCATCAGAACCATAAGGTCCGGTTCGGTCGGCCTTAGTTGGCCCATACATTGCTATCAGCGGTTTCTTCAACGCCGCCGCAAAATGCAGCGGGCCCGTATCAGCGCTGATATATACCTTACAGCCCTTGATCAGTGCCGCTAATTCCCGCAAACTGGTCTGACCTGTCAAATCAACCAGCTGCGGCAGCTCTCCTGCCATTTCGGTTATTCTTTTGCCTTTGGTGGCGTCATCAGGCCCGCCTGCCAAAACTACGCTGCAACCGTCAGCAACGATCATCTGCGCCAGCCTGGCATAATGTTCTACCGGCCATTCTTTCGTTTTCCACCTGGCTCCGGGAACAATAACTACATATTCACCCTGCAGGCCTTGAGCCGCCAGTTTTTCTTGCACCACAGCTGTTTCCTTTGTCAGCTCCGGCAGTGGAAAAACTATCTCGTCCGTTGTAGCTCCCAAGTAACGGGCAACATCGAGATAACGCTCAATAACGTGCCCACCAGCGTGGCTGCCGCAAACAGCTTTACTAACCAAGCCGCTGCCTTCGCGCATCTCGCAATAGCCGATACGGTTAGAACAACCACTGATGGCAGCCAGCACAGCGCTTTTAAAAAGCCCCTGCATATCAATGACCAGATCAAATTTTTTAGAATGTAATAATCGGCGCATTTCCAGGAAATACGCCAATTTATCCAGCAAATTCATTTTATTGAATTTCACTTTATCAAAATACAACACTTCGTCAATGACCGGCGGATCGGGCAAAAAACCGGCAAACTGCGGATGCACCAGCCAGGTTATTTTAGCTTCCGGAAAGCGCTGCCTTAGCGCCGCCGCAAACGGCAGCGTATGCAGTATGTCACCCAACGAACTCATTTTGATCAGTAAAATATTCTTATATTCCATGTACGCCTCTAACTCATTTTATTACTAAAACTTATTTAGTGGCTATCCTTTTAACAAAGTCCAATAAATCACCCTGTTCAAACAAATAGCCTTTGATACCAGCGGCTTCTGCCGCTTCTACATCACGTTTTTTATCGCCGATCAAAAAAGAGTTTTCCGTATCGACAGCGTACTCCCGCAGCGCCTGTAAGATCAAACCGGGTTTTGGCTTACGGCAAGCACAGTCAACAGCATATTCCGCAACGGTACCGGTTGGCAAATGCGGACAATAATAAAACTTTTCTATTTTACCGCCACCGGCAGCGATTTCCGCCGCCATATATCGATGCAACGTTTCCATCTCAGCTACCGTATAATAACCACGGGCAATGCCGCTTTGGTTGGTAACTACAAAAACAAGATAGCCCATCCTGGTCAAATAGGCCACAGCTTCCACTGCTCCGTCAACCCATTCCAGCTCCTCTATTTTATAGAGATAGGCTTTATCTACATTCAACACACCGTCACGGTCGAAAAATACAGCTTTACGCACCATGGGTATAGTAACCACCGGTCTTATCCAACAAAGCGCAGTATTCGGCAACGGCTTCGTTTACATCACTAAAGCCGCCATCATAACCTGCCGCTAACAGATTAGATGCATCAGCCTGCGTATAGCTTTGATATTTACCCTTTAGCACTTCTGGGAACGGAACATATTCCAGCTCGCCGCTGCCAAAATGCTTCAATACGCCTTTAGCCAAAGTATTGAAGGTATGCGCATGGCCTGTACCGCAGTTAAAGACACCGCTGACTTCGGGGTGATCCCAGAAGAAGAAATTGACCTTCACCACGTCTTTGACATAGATAAAGTCACGGGTCTGTTCACCTGGACCATAATCGCCGTAGGCATCAAACAATTTAACTTTTTTCTCAGCCAGCCATTGATTATACATCTGGAAGACCATAGAAGCCATTTTGCCCTTGTGGTTTTCCTGCGGGCCATACACGTTGAAATAACGCAAACCCACCAACTGACTGTCGGTTTTACCAAAATAACGGCGGGCATAATTATCGAAAAACAATTTGGAAAACGCATAAACGTTCAGCGCTTCTTCACAGGCAGGTTCCTCGCGGAAGCCATTGGTACCGCCGCCATAAGTAGAAGCAGAAGAGGCATAAATCAACTGGATCTTACGGTCCAAAGCAAAGTGCATCAGGTTTTTAGTATATTCAAAATTGTTCTGCATCATATACTTGCCGTTGTATTCCATCGTGTCAGAGCAAGCGCCTTCATGGAAAATAACATCTATCTTCTCGTGGGCGAATTTGCCAGCTGCTAACGCGGCAGAAAAATCCATTTTATCCATATAGTCCATAACCTTCAGACCCTGGATGTTTTTGAATTTGACCATATTAGTTAAATTATCTACTACTAAAATATCATCACGGCCACGGTCATTAAGACCCTTAACAATGTTGCTGCCAATAAAGCCGGCACCACCGGTTACGATAATCATAATTTTCCCTCCTTTACAAATTGAGCTATCTGCTCAACAATACCCGTCGTCGAATAACCATCCTCAAAATCAATGATCCTGACCGCACCGGCATATTCCCTGCCGGCAACATCTTCCGGCTTATAATCGCCGCCCTTGACTAAAATATCAGGACGTATTTTTTCTATCAATTCCGTCGGCGTATCCTGCTCAAACAGCACCACTGCGTCCACGCAGGCCAGTGCCGCCAAAACACGGGCACGGTCAAGTTCATGCACTAAAGGCCTCGTCGCCCCTTTCAGCTTGCGTACCGAAGCGTCAGAATTCAACCCAACAACCAAGTGCTTGCCAAGCCCCGCCGCCTTTTCCAGATAAGTGACATGCCCTACATGCAGGATATCAAAACAGCCGTTAGTGAAAACGATCTTTTCACCGCAGGCACGCCAGGTTTTAGCCAGAGATTCGATCTCGGCCCAGCTTAAAGTCCTGTAACCTCGTCCCTGTTTGCGTTCTTCCGTCAGCAAGTCCTTCAGCAGTTCGTCACGATGCACCGGATAAGTGCCAACCTTGGCCACAACGATCCCTGCCGCACGGTTAGCCATAAACACCGCGTCGCGCAGCTCCAGCTTGCCTGCCACACCAGCCAGCAGCGTTGCCGCCACCGTATCTCCGGCACCGGAAACATCAAAAACCTCCTGCGCCGTAGCGGGATTATTGATAGCCAAACCCTCAGCCCCAACCAAAGTCATGCCACGTTCGCTGCGGGTCACGACTACGTTTTTGATCTGATATCTATCCTGAGCAGTCCTGGCCAAACGCAGTACAGCTTCATCTTCGTTCGCTACCGCTTCGCAGGAAGCCTCGCACATCTCCTTTAAATTTGGAGTAATGAAATCACAGCCCCGATATTTATTCCAGTCAGCCCCCTTAGGGTCAATAAGCACCGGCACCTGATATTGATGAGCCGTACGAATGACCCACTGGACAAAATTATCCGAGCAAACACCCTTGGCATAATCAGAAATGATCACGCCGTCCAGTCCCGCCTCCAGCAGACTTTGCAGCCAGGCCGACAAAGCGTCCGTTTCTTCCGAAACCAAATCGCCTGTTTCTTCAAAATCCAAACGCAGCATTTGCTGCTGAGCACCTAAAATACGCATTTTCGTGATCGTCTCACGCTGAGCAGATTTTATCAAACCGCTGTAATCGATGCCCATTTCAGCCATCATCGTTTCCAGCACTTCTCTATTATTATCGGCACCGGTCACGCCGCCCATAAACACCTTACACTCTAAATGGGCCAGGTTGGCCGCCACATTAGCCGCACCGCCCAGCACCGATTTAGTGCGTTTCACCTTATTGACAGGCACAGGCGCTTCCGGCGAAATGCGCTTCACTTCACCGTAAAAATAGCGGTCCAGCATCACATCGCCGATAACGGCAATTTTTAAATTTTGGATATGTTCAGCTAAAAAAGCCGTACATGACAAATTCGTCACTTTATTCACCATCCACCAATTCGCACAGAATATGTCCGATCAGAATATGTATTTCCTGCGCACGGGCCGTTACCGGGCAGGGAATAGCCATGCAAATTTCGCATACTTCTGCCATTTTGCCGCCGCCCTGGGCAGTCAGTCCAATACATTTCATACCTTTAGTTTTAGCCACATCAATGGCCGCTAAAACATTTTCGCTGTTGCCCGAGGTAGACAAACCAACCAGCACGTCGCCGGCATTGCCTAAAGCCTGAACCTGGCGGGCAAAAACAGTATCATAGCCATAATCATTAGCCACGGCTGTCAGGATCGAAGTATCCACCGTCAGAGCAATTGCCGGCAAACCACTACGTTCTTTTTGAAACCGCCCGACAAATTCTGCCGCCAGATGCTGGCTATCAGCCGCACTGCCGCCGTTGCCGCAGAAAAGCACCTTCTTCCCGTCCCGCAAGGCCTGTTTGATGATCGCGGCACTGGCCGCAACCTGTTCTAAAATATCGCTGTCAGCAACCTGCCGCGCCAACATAATATGTTCAGCAAAACGCTGTTTAATGATCTCCATAAGTCACCTCTTTACCAGTTGAGGAAATTGTATCTAACTTTAAACGTATTACCATGGCCTTCTCTATGATCCTGCTCATACTCAAACTCAATAGCCCAACAGCAGAACCTGTGCGTCCATCTGTAATTAGTTTCATAATTACTGTGTTTGCCCAAATCATAGCGGTTGACGATCGTAAAAGTATTTTTATCATCCAGCTTAAACCGCAGCCCGTTACGCAATTCCTTACCCATATCAGGCTGTCCATAATCATACAGATTACTGGTAATATCCTCTCGATAATAACCGACCCAGGTATCCCACTTCGGTGCCAGTTTCTGCCCTAAAGTAGCATAATACATCATCGTGGACTGCGTTTCGTCAGTATAGCTTTCTGTTACCCATTTTTTACCTACAGTCAGGTCAAGGAAAGTGTTTTTACTGTTGAACAGATAAATCCGGTCATGATTCAAATAAGCAGCATACTCTGTATGCCAGCTTTTGATACTGCTCTTTTCGTTACGCCATAAACCATGAGTAATATACGCACTGTATGTCAACGGCAAGTTATCGATCAAACGATGGTTTTTATAATATAAGCCGATATCTCTTTCTTTGCGGATCCATTCGTCATCTTCTTCATCCCAGCCGTCCTGAAGTTTTACAGAAAAATTACGCTCGTCATGATTGATGCCATACATCGGTTTATAACCAGCTTTAGAATAGTATGCCAGATCGGCATAGAAATCTGTTTTCGGCCCCAGGTTATAATCGACCTGCAGCTTGGCATACATGCCATTATCACTGCCGTCATAACCAATGCGAGGCATGATTCTATTCTCGCTCTCTCCATCCAAGCGATTGACCCACAAATCACGCGAATAAATATGTTTGCCTTTCGCATAAACCTTTACATCACGGGCAACCATTTTATCATTAGGATAGATTTCAAAGGTTTTTGCCGTGATCAGCAAACAGGGATCATGCTCAACCGCCGGGCAGCGCGTCGTTTCCCCACCCTGATCTATAACGATCCTGTCCGGATAAATATCTGCATGGGGAGCTTTAAAATAGTCTTTAGCACCCTTACCGTCGATTTTTTTGATCTCACCGGTCTTGGAATTAAAATTATAATAGACCCACTCGCCGTTCATAGTGGTATCAGGTTCCTGTAAGGTACCACCCTGCTTCAGCCAGACGTCGCCGGTCTTCATGTTACCTTCGGCTCTGGTCGTCAGCAAGGTTTCATCACCCTGCACGATCTTCACATTACCTTCGGCAACAAAGTCGCCGCTGCCCTGGTCGTAAGTAGCACGATCGCCCCATAGGGTTATCGGCATCGGCTCCCCAGCTTCAGCCTGCTTTTTTTTCTTGCTTTTATCTTTAATCACGCCGGCTTCACGTTCCTGCTTCTGCTCCTGAAAATCCGGTGAAGTATAACGCGAGTCACCCGTAACATATTCTTCGGCAAATACCGCCTGCGATACCGCTAAGCTCATCAGGCAGGCTGCTGCTAAGGCTTTCTTCTTCATGCTTTCTCTCCTCAATCAAATTTATCATTTATAAAAAAACGCACAAATATCCACTACATATTATATCACAATTTTAAACAAAAAACCCGCCTTAAAGGCGGGTTTTCATAATAACTTCAATTTTTATTTGCCCTGGTAAACCATACCCTGGATATTAGTATCTTCTACGGTCTGAACATAAGTGGTAGAACCTGCGGGAATAACTACTGCTTTACCGGTAACAAACGCACCGCCCAAAGCACCGATAGGCCCTAAAACGATCATACCCCCGATAGCGGCACCTGCAGCACCTGCGGCAGTTTTAGCTTCCTGTTTGGCGACTTCACCAATATAAACGGGAACCTTAGTGCCATCCAAAGCATAAACATGTGTAAAATCAATATCAATACGGGCGTCACGTCCAAAACTGCGCGGCTGAACTACTTTTTTGATAGTACCTTCGCCCATAGCACCTTTCGGAAGTACCAGCACATCATTTACATAAACATTATCAGCCAGTTTAAAATGCACAGGCTCACCTGCTTTATCTTCTCTGCTGCTCAGTTCCTCAGTAAATTCTACTTTAATCACAGAATCCTTCGGTAAAGTAACGCTTTCAACAGAAATCACACCATCGGTAAAAGCAATATTAGACAAAGACTCTAATCTGGAAGATAAAGACCCTTCCTCGATCTTACCATTAAGCATCATCTCTACTGCTTCAACACGGTTTTTAGCCGGGCCGCCGGACATGCTTTCATTAAACTGCCATTCAATAGCGTTCAGCTTAGTTAAAAATCCAGCTTCGTTGCTGTTAGGGGCACCTTTAAGATAATCGTATAAATTATCGACACGGTCTAAAATAGCGTCGCTGGTAACGGTGCCATAAACATCGTCTTCAAGGCTGTCCATACGTCCTACTAAAGCACCAGCCTGCTCAGTACCGTACAGCATTTTTTCCATAGCCGAAATTTTATCGGTAGCCGACATCTGCTCGACTGCGGCAGAAGGAACAGCACCACCTATATCATCAGCATCCATAGCAAAACCCGGCGCAACAGAAGTCACGCAAAAAATCATAGTTAAAAGCAAAGTAAGGAGTCGTCTTTTCATTGCAATACCTCCGTTATTTTAATTTTATGAAGCTATTATACCACAAAATGCGTAAAAAAAACAGGCGACCACTAGATAATGTGGTCGCAAAATTTATTTTTTATAACTCTCTAAAACACTGTTTATCGAATCTGTTATTTCGTCCATTTTTGCGAAACGCCTTCTATGCTGAGCACGCTTAGACGGCTTCAATTCTTCCATGGATTTACGATACTCTTCGATCGGCATTTCAAAGAAGCGCTGATCCTTACAACCATGGCCTTCGCACTCCTGCCAGAAATCATCCAGTGAAGTTTTTAGTTTTCGGTCCCGACGCACATGGTTCATAGCATAATAACCAGCGTTAGAGACCGCATATAAATGCTGGCAGCCTAAAGCGGCAGCAACATTGCGGATACCATAAAAAATCAAATTCTTGGTACGGTAACCAAAAAAGGCTTTCGTCAAACCTTTAATAACTTCACTGCTGTTAGGAGTCCCCTGCAAAGCGCCTATCCAAAGCGCAGGCAACCCATCCTCCGGCGCAGGTGCCAGCCAGAACATGATCTGATAAAGCTCGTCCTCGCCCAAAGATAGTACCAACGACAGGCAACCTTCCTTACGCTGCCCTCCATGAAACCACAGTTCCATCGTCAACGGCTTTTCTTCATACACATCTTCCCAAAGTCTGATGCGCTCGCCTCGGGCATATAGCTTTGCCAAAGCGTCTTCATTCAGCACCGTTTCCAGATAACCGATATGATTTTTTACCAGCGCCATCCGCTCGTCCCAAGTCGAATCCTTATAAAAAAACTGCCGCGTCGTTTGTTCTACAAAAGAAGTAGTATGCCGCAGCATTTCCTGCCGTAGAGGCGTAGCTTCAAAAAACGCCAACAAATCACCAACCTGGCTTTGATGAAAATGACAGCGGGTCAAAAAAACTATATATCGTTTCCATTCTTTGAGAATATGTGTTTTATATAAATCCTGACCAATATATTTTAAAATCTGCTTATCCATTCCTACCTCACAAGTCCTAATATTGTTCATATTATACCACATTTAAGCCTTGCTTACTATGGATAAATCACTGCTGCAAAAACAAAACGACCGCCGCAGCGGTCGTTTGCAAAGTGTATTATTTTAGCATTAGAATGTGAAAGTAACGTCAGTCCACAATCTTTTATCTTTCAAATTATCTCCTTCGCTGGTAACAGTTTTAGCTTTAGTATCATAATAAGCCAGCGTAGCTACGATGTTTTTAGCAACGGCATAGTCGGCGCCAACAGCATAACCTTTAAAGCCAGTGTTCCAGAAAGTATTAGCATCGGTAGTATGTTCCCAATAAGTACCTTCACCCTGGTCATAGTAACGGGCAAAAATACCGTAAGAACCGGCGTCGCTTGCTTTAGCGCCTTTATAGTTCAGCCCAACGGTCCAACCGTCGTCGTCAGAATTTCTTTCGCCGTCCCAGTTAGAATTGAGGTACATACCGGATAAAACAAGGTCATCATTAAAATTATAGGCAGCGCCTACATGCCAGATGCCATCATTTTTACCGTATTCTTTACCCATAACATCCTGGAATTTTACATAGCCAGCAGCCAGATTCAAAGAATCACCAATATCGCCGGAAACCTCACCGCCGTAATACCGGTTAGCAATAGTTCTGGTTTCGATAGCATTATTGATATCAAAATCAGTATCGTCAGAAGCCTTGCCCATATAAGCTTTAACCTTGATGCGGTCGCCATAAGTAGCAACTAAGCCGTCAGCCTGAGCATCCATAATGTTACCATCTGCCAGGAACGCGTCGATACGACCTGCTTGTAGGCCAACACCGCCAACACGGCCATTGACATAAGCACGTTTGAAATCAGTACCTTCATTACCCTGGTTATCACTGAAATCCTGAATATTTTGGATCATTGCCGTATAGGTCCAATCATCGTTGATCTGACCGTTGACCCACAAACGGCTACGCAAGTCAGAATCATAACCCTTGCCCTGGTTAGCTTTGGATTTTTGATTTACATAACGGGCACGGATCTCACCAGTGATCTTAACATTATCGGATTTTTTCTCGAGACCGGCTACGCGCACGCCCAAAGAATCCAGTTCGTCAGCAAATTCAGCAGCCAAACGGTCAACGTTAGCGCCTTTGGCCATAGCCTTAGCTACGATTTGGGCCATTTCATAACGGGTCATCAAGCGATCGCCGCCAAAAGTACCGTTAGGATAACCGTCAACGATACCAGCTGCTGCCAGTTTGTTTACGGAATCATAAGCCCAATGACCTGCCGGTACATCGGAGAAGGGGTTTGCAGCATAGGCAGAAGCAGTTACGCCCAAAGCCAGTGCCATTGCAAGTACTAAAGATTTTTTCATGTTTGTTTCCTCCTCGGAAAATTTATTAAGCTTAAGCGGATCATGGCTCAAATAAATAACTCCGAATTTCCTTCAGTGCGAGTTGCCTTGTTTCCTCTACCTGCAGAAATTCATCGCATTATCTGTTTAAGCCAAAACTATAAGCTTTTATATATTCTAAGCATTAGTTTTATTTTTTGCAAGTTTAATTGCTATTTACTTATTTTAACTAAAAATTAGTAAATTCGTTATTTTATGTATTTTTATTTATTCTTTTTCGGCAATAAACTATTATTTTATTTCTTAAAATTGCATTATTTTAGCAAAAATTATTTTACTTATTTCCTGCTTAACGCTATAAAAACAGGACGTTGTGTATAACAAACTAATTATGTTAGAATAAATAAATCGTTAATATAAAGGAGGTCTTTCCATGAAAAAAGAGCTGCTTGCAGCAGGCATTATCCTGGCAGCATGCCTGCCTTCTATCAATACCGAAGCTTCAACTAACCGCATCCTTATATCCACTCCCCATAGTTATTCGCAAAACATCAGCAATTATACCAACATCACTCTGGGTATGGCTGGCAGGGAACGTAAAGAACAGGAAGCCTGGGATCGCGAAAAGAAACGACGCGGTAATGAGTACGAATCTGAAAAACAGGAGCGCCGTGACCGCGAACGTTGGGAACGCCAGGAAGAAAAGAAACGTGAACAGGACAAACGCCACCATAAAAAAAATAATAAACGTAAAAACAACAGTGATTTTGAGCGTCAGCGCAAATGGAAATTCGACCCTTCCCAGTCGGGCGGGCAAGGCGACTAAAGCAATTCCGTGCAAAACAAAAACAGCAGGTGAGATTTATCACCTGCTGTTTTTTAGTAATGAAATTATTTAAGCTGATTTACTTTCTTCAAATAGCTACGGACAGTTTTAGCGAATTCTTCGCTTTTCCAATCGCTGCGTACAGTCAAGGCTTCTTCTACTTCCGTGTCACCAGAATATTTTTTTACATAATATCTACCGGTAACTTTGTTTAAAAATGCAAACTGACCGCTCATATCCAGCTTTAAAGTAGGCTCGCGGCGAGGAAACAAAACTTTATCGTCCAGCTTGTCAAGCGACATGGCAATAACGATATCCGACCCGGTCTCACGGGCAATACGCTCCAGATTTGCTTTGCTGAAATCAGAGATGTCCCTGGCGCCTACTGCTTTATCCACAACATCTTCCGCGACCATATCAAACTCAGGGAACTTAAACATATCCATGATCTCTTCCATGTAGATCATACTTGCGGTAGTGTTATCTTCCACATGGTTAGCCAAAGGTATCACAGCCAATTTTGCAGCTTCAGCTTTACCTGCTGCCGGCAGCACAAAACAAATAGCCAAAACAGCCATTAGTACAAAATTCATAAATTTTTTCATTAAAGAGCCTCCTCTATACCAGATTATATATCCACTCTGAACATCTTAGCATATTTTAACTGTAAAAAACAAGAGGAGATACAACTTTGCTTTTTTCACAAGTACCATTGTTAATTTTTATCAATATCAGTTTAAGAATATAAACAATAAAAATAACGCCGGTCTTAATGACCGGCGTTATTTTATTAAAGCATTGCTTGTTTTCAGCGAACTTTCTTAAAAGCCTCACGTACTACCTTTTGCAGAACTTCGTGATCCCAGTCACTGCGAACAGTAACGGCTTCCTCTATGGTTCTACTATCGCGCAGGTCTTTGTAATAGTAATCACCGGTGATAACGTTTACAAAAGCAAATTTACCACGCAGGTCCATTTTCAAAGTTGCTTCTTTACGCTGCGGCATCCGCTTAGCATCCAGTTTATCCAGCTGCATGGCCACTACAATGTCAGCGCCGGTAACCTGAGCTACCCTCTCTAAAGCGGCTTTACTGTAATCAGCAAGGCCATTTTCACTGCCGATAGCTTCCAGCACTACATCCTCACCCAAAAGGTCAAATTCAGGATAACGGAACAGCGCCAAAGCTTCCTGCATGTAAATTGTGCCGGCCACTTCGTCGCCGGCAACATGATTAGCCAGCGGCACAACGGCTACTTTAGCCGCTTCGGCCCTACCGCCTAACGGCAGAGCAAAGCAAATCGTTACTAACGCCAAAAGCACATAATTAAAGAATTTTTTCATTATTTACCTCCTTCAGTAAAAAGCATCTGAAGATATCTTAACACATTTCCTAACAATCAAAAACTGTTTTGTTGAAAAAAGCGGCTGCCTAAGCAGCCGCTTTTAAATTTGCAATATCTAATTCAGTTAAATTAGAAAGTGAAAGTCAAATCAGTCCAGATGATTTTATCATCATCTTTGCTGTCAAGTTTATTCTCGGTATCATAATAAGCAACAGTACCAACAATATTTTTAGCAAAGGTGTAATTAACACCCACACCGTAGCCTTTGAAACCATCGTTATCAAAGGTGTTGGCATCAGTAGTATGTGCCAAGTAGGTTTGACCACCTTGGTTGTAGTAATTAGCCCAAATACCCCAGCTGTTAACTTCAGCAGCTTCAGCGCCTTTATAAGCTAAGCCAAATACATAACCATCGTCATCAAGTTTAGCACCAGCAGAGCCAAACTCAGCGGCACCATCAGCGTCGCCTTTTAAATACATACCGGAAAGAGTAACATCACCGGCGGTATAGGTGAGACCAGCATGCCAGATAGCATTCTCTGCATCTTCGATATCGCCAATATCTTTAACATTAATGTAACCAGCGGCCAGATTCAGACCTTTAGCAAGATCAGCAGAAACTTCGCCACCTGCATAGTTGCCGAATGTTTCCTTAGCACCGTTCAAGGAACCCAAAGTACCATCAGTGCCTTTACCAACATAACCAGTTAATTTTACTTTGTCGCCATAGGAAACTTCGATACCGTCAGCACGGGTATCATAAACATTTCCGTTAGCGAAGAAAGCATTATAACGACCAGCACGTACTGCAACACCACCGATTTTACCATCAACATAAGCACGTTGGAAATTAACATCTTCGTCGCCTTTGTCGGTTTTAAAGTCTTGGGTATTCTGCAACATGCCAGTATAAGACCAGTCATCGTTGACCTGTCCTTTTACCCAGATACGGGAACGCAGGTCATTAGTGTAACCGTTTTTATCGCTGTCAGTATAACGGAAACGAGCTTCACCAGTGATTTTAACATTGTCAGATTTTTTCTCCAAAGCTGCAACGCGAACGCCAAGGCTATCCAGTTCGTCAGCAAATTCAGCAGCCAAACGGTCAACGTTAGCGCCTTTTGCCATTGCTTTTGCTACGATTTGAGCCATTTCATAACGGGTCATCAGACGGTCGCCACCGAAAGTAGCGTCGCCATAGCCGTCAACGATACCAGCTGCTGCCAGTTTGTTTACGGAATCATATGCCCAATGACCTGCCGGTACATCGGAGAAGGGGTTTGCAGCATAGGCAGAAGCAGTTACGCCCAAAGCCATAGCCATTGCTAATACTAAAGATTTTTTCATTGTTATTTCCTCCTTCGGAAATGTTTTATTTTTATAAAACATTCCGGAAAGGAATCTGCACGCTTCAGTGTGCTTCATGCGAGTTACCTAGTTTCCTCTACTCAGCGCACTATTTTGTTTAGAAGCCTTCCCCAACGCATTATAAACAGTTATAGAACAGATATAATATAATTGTTTTCCAATATATATTCCCCTGTTTGTGGATATTTTACATTATTTTCAGAATTATTGCAAGCTATTTCGTAAATTTTATTACTTTAACTGATATTTATCTATATTTTCTAATAATTCATTAGTTTTCACGAGTGCTGCCTGCGGCTATTTTACAGGCAAAATCTATTTTTACAGACGTCCCTTTTATAAGTTACTTATTAAAGGCTGCCGAAGCGCATACCAAAGCTATTTTCAACATATTTAAAAAGTTTATAAACCTAATTTGTGCAGCGTTAAAATGGTAAACAAGGTAAACTATAAATACAGAAAATTATCTGCAGCAGCTAGAAAAATCAAAACTTTTTCGCCTGCCGCAAATACCTGTAGCAACAACCTTTTTAGAAGGAGGGATATTGTATGAAAAAGCAAGAATTATCATGGAAGGCCGGCGGCCAGCAGGGCGAGGGCCTGGAGAGCCTGGGCGAGATTTTCGCCGCAGCTTTATGCTCTTTGGGCTATGACGTGTATGGTTACCGTCAGTTTTCGTCCCGGATCAAGGGCGGCCACACCAGCTACAAGCTGCGCATAGCCAACCACCCTGTCGCCACTATCGCCACCGGCTGCAACCTGCTGATAGCGATGGACCCCGACACACTGGAGGTGGATGCGCCTGAACTGACGGCTGAAGGCATTTTAGTTACCGATGCTGCCTGGCTGGAAGGTAAAAACCCAAAGGTACGCACTGTTGCTCTATCCTGGAACGAACTGAGCAAAGCAGACGGTACAACACTGCCGAAAAACATTCTGGCTTTAGGCATCACCGCCGCTTTACTGGGCATCGATACTGCCAAACTGCTGCCGCTGCTGGAGAAGCAATACGGACGCAAAGGCGCAGAGGTAATGGCAATCAATCGTCTGGCTTTAGAAACAGGCCACGATTATATCAAGAACAACTATGCCGACCTGCTGGGCACTTTTACTATGCCGGAGTTGGAAAACCCTCAGCCGAAGCTGTTTATGCTGGGCAACGAGGCGATCGCACTGGGTGCTTTGACGGCGGGGGCAAAATTTATGTCGGCCTACCCGATAACTCCCTCTTCGGAAATAATGGAATATATGGTAAAATACGCGCCTGACGAAGGCGGCGTGATGCTGCAAACAGAGGACGAGATAGCAGCCTGTACGATGGCTATTGGTGCCGCCTACGCTGGCGCCCGTGCTTTTACAGCAACGGCAGGGCCTGGTTTATCGCTGATGGCGGAAGCTATTGGCCTGGCAGAAATGACCGAAACGCCGCTGGTGCTTGTTGATACGCAGCGGGGCGGCCCCAGCACAGGCCTGCCGACCAAGCATGAACAATCAGATCTAATGGCTGCTATTTACAACACTCACGGCGATACGGGCAAGATCGTACTGTCACCTTCTTCTATTGAAGAAGCGTTTTACTACACTTTCGAGGCCTTCAATCTGGCTGAAGAATACCAATGCCCTGTTATCGTGCTGTCCGACCTGCAGCTTTCCTTAGGCAAGCAGTCGGTCACCAGCCTTGATTACGACAAGCTGCAGATCCGTCGCGGCAAGTTGATCAAAGAAGGGTTGCCGGAGATCAAATCGCCGGAATATTTTAAACGCTACGACCTGAACGCCGAAGACAATATTTCGCTGCGCGCCCTCCCGGGCACGCCTAACGGCATTAGCCTGGGTACAGGCCTGGAGCACGACGAAGTGGGCCGGCCTTCGGAAAACAAGGCCATGCGCACAAACCAAACAAACAAACGTCTGCGCAAAATGCGTGGCGTTATAGATACTTTTGACCAACCGCTGTACGAGGACGCTCCCTATCCGCAAAGCGACCTGCTGATCATTGGCATGGCAGGCACCAGGGCTGTTATCAGCGAAGTGGCTGACGAGCTGCGCGAAAAAGGCCTGCGGGTCAACCATGTGCAGATGCGTCTGCTGTCGCCTTTCCCGGTCTGCGCACTCAACCATTATTTGCAGGAAGCAAAAAAAATCGTCGTCGTCGAGCACAACGCTACAGCGCAGCTGGCACGGTTGATTAAAATGAATATGCCGCCTTGCCCGGAACTACACTCTATTTTGAAATACAACGGCGATATTTTCTACAAAGAAGAATTGCTGGCCAAATGCAAGGAGGTGCTCTAAGATGTCGACCTTAGCTAGTTTCCAAAATCAAGTCAAACCTAACTGGTGCCCAGGCTGCGGCGATTATGCCGTACAAATGGCTTTGCAGCAGGCAGCGGTAAAATTAAATCTGGAGCCCCATCAGCTGGCGCTGGTTTCCGGCATTGGCTGCAGCGGCCGCATGGGCGGTTATTTGTACGCTTACGGCATGCACACTACCCACGGCAGGGCACTGCCCTTCGCCCAGGGTGTTAAGCTGGCCAACCCCGATCTGACCGTTATTGCCTGCGGCGGTGACGGCGACGGTTTTGCCATTGGCACAGCGCACACTATCCACGCTATGCGCCGCAATGTCAATATAACTTATATCCTGATGGACAACCATGTTTACGGCCTGACCAAGGGCCAGACCTCGCCCCGCAGCGACGTGGGCTTTAAAACCAAAACTACGCCGACGGGCAATATCGAAACCCCGATCGCTGCTTTGGAATTGGCGCTGGCTTCCGGCGCGTCCTTTGTAGCACAGGGCTTTTCGGCCCAGCTGCCGCAGCTGGTCGATCTGATCGTAGCCGCTGTCAAACACGAAGGTTTCTCTTTCGTCAATGTGTTCAGCCCCTGCGTAACCTTTAACCATACCAACACTTATGAATGGTTCCGCGAGCATCTGAGCGATGTCAAAGATATCGCCGGCTACGACCCCCATAACAAGGGGCTCGCCGCCCAGCACATTATGGAGCATGAAGGCATGCTGACCGGACTGATCTACGAAAACGACAGACAGTCGTACGAACAGGCCAGCGGGCTGGCAGCTGCCAACACTATTAAAAATGTTGAAAAGATGCCCCGAGCCAATTTTGAAAAACTGCTGGAAGGTTTTAAATAATGTATTAAAGCAAAAAGCCACCCGAACGGGTGGTTTTTTGCTTTGTAATATTTATTTTAAAATTACTACGTTTGCAGTAATAATTTTAAAACTACTACATTTGTAGTAATAATGTTATAATAAAGTAAATTTGGCGGCAGGTGATGAAGATGCAATACGGTTTAAATGACAAAATCATAATGGCCATCAAAGACCTGGCACAAAGGTACGCGCTGCACAAAGTCATTCTTTTCGGCTCGCGCGCAAGGGGCGATAACAGGGAACGCAGCGACATTGATTTAGCCGTCAGCGGCGGTAATACCACTGTTTTTGCCATTGAAGCAGAAACCGAGATCCCCACCTTGCTGCAGCTGGACATTGTAGACCTTAACAAACCTGTACAGGAAGAATTGCTGCAGGCCATAGCCAACGAGGGAGTTACGCTTTATGAAAAAATTTGAAAATTTCTGCAGGGCTTTAGCCAATCTTGAAAAAACTACCGGATATGCACAGCCTTATGACACCGTTGTTCTGACGGGCATGGCAGCTTTATATGAAATATGCTTTGAGCAGTCGTGGAAAGCCATGAAAGAACTTTTAGAACAGCAGGGTTTTGCTGAAAACAAAACAGGTTCGCCAAGGCAGGTTTTAAAAACCGCTTACCAGTCGGGCATGATAGACGATGAAGAATTGTGGCTGCAGGCTTTACAGGCGCGCAACAATGTTGCCCACGCTTATAACGAAGCCATAGCATTGAACATAGTCAAAGAAACACAGGAAACTTACATTGCCATGTTCCAAAAATTAAAAACCGTTTTAGAAGAAAACTGGTTATAAAAATCAATAACGCCGGGCCATTGGCCCGGCGTTATTCTTATTGGCTTTAAAACATATTCAAAAACAGGGTTATAACAAAAGCATTGATAAAGTCGATGAACAGGCTGCCAACCAAAGGTACAATAAAATAGGCCTTGGGGGCAGGTCCGTAACGGGCGACGATAGCGTTCATATTGGCCATGGCGTTAGGCGTAGCGCCCATACCAAAACCACAACCGGCAGCCGTGATAACAGCCGCTTCGTAGTCGCGACCCATGGCGTTAAAAATAAGAAAGCGGGCAAAAAGTGCCATCAAGGCCGTCTGCGCCAGCAGCATCACTACCAGCGGCAAAGCCAGCTCGCTTAGCTGCCACAGCTTTAGTCCCATCAACGCCATCGAAAGGAAGATGGACAGGGCCACGCTGCCCATAACGTCGATTTCTTTAGAAAAAACTTCGTATTTACCGGTCAGGTCAGCCAGGTTACGAATAATGGCTGCCGCCAACATCGCACCGATATAGGGCGGAAAAGTGACGCCCAAAGATGTGATCCAGCCGGTGATCCACGAACCGATACCCATGGCGATCAGCAGCTGGCCAATGCCGAACAAGAAATATTCTTTATCGACAGCGTAGGCTTCTTTACCGACGACAGTGGTTTTATGCACCGGTTCCTGGACACATTCAAAACAAAATAAATTATCTTTGTCGATGAGATAACGGGCAATAGGACCGCCAATAACACTGCCCATAACAAGGCCGAAGGTGGCCGCCGCAATAGCTACGGTAGCGGCACCCTGCGCACCCATTTCTTCGAGCAGCGGCCCGAAGGAACCGGCAGTGCCGTGCCCGCCGACCATAGGGATAGATCCTGTAGCCATGCCGATAAGCGGCCCCAGGTCAAAAACTTTGGCCAGGCCGATACCGAGCAGGTTTTGCAACACGATGAGCAGTCCGCAGATCAGCACCAGCTTAAAAACGCTGAGGCCGCCTTCTTTAAGCATACGCAGGCTGGCCGTATAACCGATGCTGGTAAAAAACATGGTCATAAAAAATCCCTGCAGCGAGGTATCCATTTCCAACTGCCAAAAGCCGCCCGTGGTCATGACCAGATTGAGCAGTGAAAAAAGCACGCCGCCGATGACCGGCGCCGGGATGCAATATTGGTCAAAAACATTGAACCTGCGCTTCAAGCGCAGGCCAATATAGTAAACGACTACAGCTACGGCAGTCATTTGGTACATATCCAAATCAATATTCATCAGGTATCACGATCCTTATTAGATGTTCCACCCGCTTACCCATCACAAAAGGTCGATATAGTCACAAGCCGCTAAAGCAGCTTCTGTACCATCGGCAGCAGCAGTTGTCAGCTGGCGCACCTTTTTGGCGCGGCCGTCACCGGCGGCAAAGATGCCCGGGCACGAGGTAGCGCAGTTTTCGTCAGTTTTGATATAGCCGTAAGCATCCAGCTCGACTAAAGCAGCAAAGGCTTTGTTATCGGGGATATGTCCAATGGCGATAAAAACTGCTTCAACATCCAAAACCTGCTCCGTTTGGCTGACATTATCACGTACGTTCAACGATTCCAGCTTGTCAGTACCGTTGAGCGCCGTAACTTCGCTTTCCAGCAGAAAATGTACGTTTTTGTGCTCTTGCAGCTTCTCCAGCAGGCGTTTTTCGGCACTACAGGTTTTACTACGGTGGATAAGATAAACATTTTTACTGGTAGAACTTAATACCAAAGCGTCGTCAAGGGCCGTATTGCCGCCCCCGACCACAGCCACGTTTTTATCCTTAAAAAACGCGCCGTCGCAGGTGGCACAGTAGGAAACGCCGGCACCGATGAATTTATCTTCATTATCCAGCCCTAAGGGGCGCACACGCGCGCCAGTAGCTAAAATAACGGTTTTAGCCAGCAGCTCGCCGCCATATTCAGTCTGCACGCCTTTGTGATAGCCATAATCATGCAGGCCTGTAACCTTGTCATAAGCGATCTCGGCACCCATTTTTATGGCCTGGTTATACAGCGCTTCGGCAAATTCAAAACCGGCAATGGATTCAAAGCCGGGGAAATTCTCTACATGTGAAGCGTTGATGATCTGACCGCCCTGCAGATACTGCTCGACCAGTTTAACAGATTTACCGGCCCGAGCCGCATAAACTGCCGCCGTCAATCCGGCTGTACCGGCACCGACGATCAGTACATCAGTCATGATTTGTTTCTCAGTCATATTTTCACCGCTTCCCAGCCGCAATTTATTTCAGCATCGCCAAAATAGCTGGCTTCGGCTGTACGCCGACAGATTGTTTTACTGGTTTGCCGTCCTCAAAAACGATTAAGGTCGGGATAGTTTGAACCTTGTATTCAGAAGCCAGCTCCTGGTTGGCGTCAACATCTACCTTGCAGACTTTAACGTCGGTCAGTTCGCTGCCCAACTGGTCGATGATGGGACCGAGCATACGGCAGGGGCCGCACCAGGAAGCCCAAAAATCCACCAATACTTTACCTTTAGCCTCCAGCACTTCTTTTGTAAAAGTTGCATCCGTAACATGTACAACTGACATAATAACATCTCCTTTTATCCATATATTTTATATCTATCTTAATTGTACCTACTATTGATAATAATTGCAACAAATAATAATTACATTATCATTGCTAAAAACTCCATAAAATATTCTTTGGCTTTTAAAACGGCAACAAGCACTTTGCTGTAGGCAAAGTGCTTATTGATATCAAGGCTGATATATCTTATATTGGTTTTTGCCATGCCTTTTAGCGTCATACAGAGCGATATCGCTTTGCCGGATCAATAAATCCACATCTGCCAGCTGCTCACTGGCCGCGATACCAAGGCTGGCCGACAGCACGGCAAATTTTTCATTGCGACCGATAGCCCGCTGTAAGTTCGTCAAGAAGCGTTCCCCCAACTCTGCCAACTCAGACTCATTTCTTGGCCCCAGCACCACTGCTAAAAACTCGTCGCCGCCGATACGGGCGATAAACGACTCGCAGAAGGTCTCACGCAGGACATCAGTCACCATGATCAAGGCAATGTCGCCCGTCTGGTGACCATGGATATCGTTGATCTTTTTAAAATTATCCAGGTCGATATAAAAAAGATTGACTCGCTGCACCATATTTTTCAGCTTGCCCATATATTCATAAAAATGACGGCGGTTATAAAGTTCAGTCAGATGGTCGGTATTGGCGTTATGCAAGATCCTCTTGGATAAGCTGCGCTCAACAGTCACATCCCTGCACATACACAACACGCCCACGGCCGTACCAAAAACATCATAAATAGGCTGTTCATAGATTTCCATATTTCTGGCACGGCCATTGACAAACAGGGTAGCGTCGGCGTAGCCTTTAGCATTGATCTCGCCCATATCAAATAAATTCTTATGCTTCCAGGACGCATATTCCTGCCCTAAAAGTGTTTCCCTGTCAACGGCGAAATACTGACTGCAGTTTTCATTAGCGTTGATAATGATGCCAGCTTCATTGGTCAACAGCACTGCGAAAGGCAGGTTACGCAGAATGACTTCCAATTCCGCACCCATATTTTCCAGATCGGTAACATCCTGGGCAATGCCGACCGTGCCGATCAACTGCTGTTCATCATCAAAAATCGGTGATTTATAGGTTTTGAACTGACGCATACCGTGCTTAGTCTTGACCTTTTCGTCAAAGACGCAGGTTTTGCGCTTCTGCAGCACGATCTCTTCTGTTTCTAAACAGACATATTCGCCCTGCTCATATTCTTCCTGCTTGATATCCCAGATATAATAATGGCCGCGGCCTTCAACATCAGCCTTGGTCTTGCCAACCGCGCGGCAAAAGCCGTCATTGACCTTTAAATGGGCACCCCGGACATCCTTGAACCAGATCAAGTTAGGGATACTGTTGATGGCTGTTTCCAGATAGCTGCGGTACAGGTTGCGGTCTTTAACAGCCTTGATCGCTTCAAAAAGGCGTTTTAATTTAAAAATAACAAAGGCTTCGCCATAAGGTTGAGCCCAAATATCTGTTAAAAACTGATAAGTTTTCCCAGACAGCTGCTGCACCAAAGCCGCAGGCGCACACAAAATCACTTCCGCACCTGTTTTAGCCTGCTGCAGGGCTTGCAGCACATCAGCATCCACAAGCTCGCAGATGATAATATCGGCAGTTTTTATCGCCTCATCGGCGTCCTTTTGCAGCAGTACCTGGTGGGCAAAGCCTTCCAGCGGCGGCATACTCCGCACAGCGTTATACAAAAAATCGTTCTGGCTTAAAATTAGTATCTCTATTTTATAATGATACATATTCTCACATCCAGTTATTTCATTTTCCTCAAAATCATTTTATAACAACACTATTCCAACTATATCTTCAACTATATTTATATTAGTTCAAATTATATTTCATTACCTCTGTTTTGTCTACTGCTTAAGCAACTAAAGTATACATTATGTTATACTGTTTTTTATGATAAAAAAATCATCCGCACAAGGAGGACTATCATACAAAACCACGCCGCACTTATAGAAACGGCACTGGCGGAAGCCATGTTTGCAGGCTGGCAGCGGCGAACAACAGTTTTTTTATTTTGTTTACTGGCATACATAGAAAAAGAGCTTCCAAGATTTCTCTTGGAAGCTCTGGACTTACAATAGTGGCGGAGTGGGTGGGATTCGAACCCACGCACGAGTCACCCCGTCTAACGATTTAGCAAACCGTCCTCTTCAGCCACTTGAGTACCACTCCGTTTGACTTACTAGGCTAGTATACACTATCCTGAGACTTTTTTCAAGAGCCGCCCAGCAAATATTTATTGCTATTATGCCGCTCAATTTGTTTTTAATATGGCGGAGAGGGTGGGATTCGAACCCACGGAGGCTTGCACCTCGCTGGTTTTCAAGACCAGAGCCTTCAACCACTCGACCACCTCTCCGTGCTTTTGTTATTATACGGCAAATAAGTATCTGCGTCAAGTTCAGCAGGCAGATTATTGACTGCTCGGCAGCTTTCAGCAGGCTGGTAAATAAAGAAAACCGCCGTCAAAAATGACGGCGGTTTTAGTGTTAAACAGGGTTATGCTTTACCTGCCAAACGTTTGTAGTTATTCAAACGTTCCTGAGCATCCTGTTCAGTTTTGGCGAACAGTGCCTCGGCAGTTTCGGGATATTGTTTGAGCAGGGAAGAATAACGAACTTCGCCCAAAAGGAACTCTCTGAAATCTGCAGTAGGTTCTTTGGAGTCCAGAACGAATGGGTTCTCGCCTTTCTCTTTCAAAGCCGGGTTGTAACGGTAGTTTGCCCAGTAACCGCAGTCTACAGCACGTTTAGATTCCAGCTGGCTGCAGCCCATGCCTGCTTTCAAACCGTGGTTGATACACGGAGAGTAAGCAATGATGAGGGACGGACCATCATAAGCTTCGGCCTCGGCGATAGCTTTCAGGGTCTGGTTTTTGTCGGCACCCATCGAGATCTGCGCTACATAAACGTAACCATAACTCATAGCCATCATGCCCAGGTCTTTTTTCTTAGTCTTTTTGCCGCTGGCAGCAAATTTAGCAATAGCCGCCGTCGGAGTGGATTTAGAGGACTGGCCGCCGGTGTTGGAGTAAACCTCGGTATCGAAAACCATAACGTTAACGTTTTCGCCGGAGGCAAGAACATGATCCAAACCGCCGTAGCCGATGTCATAAGCCCAGCCGTCGCCGCCGAAGATCCAGTGGCTGCGTTTGACGAAGAATTGTTTTTCTTTGTAGAGAGCCGCGCATTTTGTGCATTGGCCCTGGTATTTTTCCAAAGCGGCAGTCAACGCTTCAGCACGATCGCGGGTACCTTCGCTGACGTCCATATTGTCAAGCCAATCCTGCATAGCGGCTTTCAGGTCAGCCGGGATATCGGCAGCCAAAGCTTCTTTGACCATTTCAGCAACGCGGTCGCGGGATTGTTTTACGCCCAGGTACATACCCAAACCATATTCGGCATTATCCTCGAAGAGGGAATTTGCCCAGCTGGGGCCGTGACCTTTGCTGTTAGTGGTGTAAGGCATGGACGGCGCGCTGGCGCCCCAGATAGAGGAACAGCCGGTAGCATTGGCGATCATCATGCGGTCACCAACAAGCTGAGTAACCAGCTTAGCATACGGAGTCTCTCCGCAGCCTGCGCAGGCGCCGGAGAACTCGAGCAAAGGCGGCTCGAACTGTACGCCTTTAACAGTATTTTTATTCATCGGATTAGCTTTCGGTGTAACCTTATGGGCGGTATAATCCCAATTAACAGTTTTAGCCAGCTGGCTTTCCAGGGGTTTCATGACCAAAGCTTTTTCTTTAGCCGGACAGACCTGTTCGCAGTTGCCGCAGCCGGTGCAGTCGAGCGGGGAAATAGCCATATGGAATTTAAGGCCTTTAGCGCCGACAGCATCTTTATATTCCACGCCCTGCGGAGCATTTGCAGCTTCTTCTTCCGTCATCAGGACGGGGCGGATAACTGCGTGCGGGCAGACGAAGGAACATTGGTTACATTGGATACATTTATCCATTTGCCATTCGGGAACATTGATGGCGATGCCACGTTTTTCGTAAGCGGAAGTGCCGCTGGGGAAAGTACCGTCGACATTTTTATTAAAGGTGCTGACAGGCAGGTTATCGCCTTCCAAACGGTTGACCGGGGTCAGGATATTATCGATGAATTCGTTGCCGGTAACCAAAATGTTAGCGTCGCCTTCGGCTTCAGCCCAGGAGGCAGGCACATCGATCTTCACAATAGCGTTGACGCCGCGGTCGATAGCGCCATAGTTCATATCCAGAACAGCCTGGCCTTTGAGGCCATAGGAATGGTCAACAGCTTCTTTCAGATATTTGACAGCGTCAGCCACCGGAATGATATCAGCCAGTTTGAAGAAAGCAGACTGCATGATCATATTGATGCGGCCGCCCAGACCGATTTCCTGCGCGATCTTGACTGCGTCGATAGTATAGAAGTTAACAGCGTTTTTAGCAATATAGCGTTTAACGTTGCCGGGCAGGTGTTTTTCCAGCTCTTCCATAGACCAGTTGCAGTTCAGCAGGAAGGTACCGCCTTTTTTCAGGCCGGCAGTAACATCATATTTATCAACATAGGATTGATTATGTACAGCTACGAAATCTGCAAAATTGATCAGATACGGCGCGCGGATCGGTTCGTGGCCGAAACGCAGATGGGAAACAGTGATACCGCCGGATTTTTTGGAGTCGTAGGAGAAATAACCCTGAGCATACATATCTGTGTAATCGCCGATGATCTTGATGGCGCTTTTGTTAGCACCGACAGTACCGTCGCTGCCGAGGCCCCAAAACTTACAGCTCTTCGTGCCTGCGGGGGTAGTATCGAGCGCAGTGGTCACTGTCAGAGAAGTGTTGGTAACGTCGTCTACGATACCGACAGTGAAATTGTTTTTCGGTGCTGCCGCGCCAAGATTTTCAAAAACTGCCAAAATCTCAGACGGAGTCAGCTCTTTGCTGCCTAAGCCGTAACGGCCGCCGATGATAAGCGGGGACATTTCGGATTCGTAGAAAGCGCCACGCACATCCATGTATAAAGGTTCGCCGAAGGAGCCGGGCTCTTTGGTACGGTCCATAACAGCGATGCGTTTAACAGATTTGGGGATAGCGCCCATAAAATGCTTGATGGAGAACGGACGGTAGAGATGGACCGCCAGCAGACCAACTTTTTTACCTTCAGCGTTAAGCTTTTCAACAACGGTCTGAATAGTTTCGCAGGCACTGCCCATAGCGATGATGATCTCTTCAGCATCGGGTGCGCCGTAGTAGTTGAACAAACCGTATTTACGGCCGGTCAGCTTGCTGATCTCGTTCATATATTCTTCCACGATTTCCGGCAAAGCTTCATAATAAGAGTTTACAGCTTCGCGGGTCTGGAAATAGATATCGGGGTTTTGGGCAGTACCACGTACTACCGGGTTATCAGGATTAAGGCCACGGTTACGGAAAGCAGTTACCGCATCATAATCAACTAATTTTGCCAGATCGTCATAAGCAAGCGTTTCGATTTTCTGGATCTCGTGGGAGGTACGGAAGCCGTCAAAGAAGTTGATGAAAGGAACACGGCCTTTGATAGCAGCCAAATGTGCTACTGCAGACAGATCCATTACTTCCTGCACGCCGCCTTCAGCAAGCAGTGCAAAGCCGGTCTGGCGGGTAGCCATAACGTCCTGATGGTCACCAAAAATAGACAGGGAGCTAGCAGCTAACGCACGGGCAGAAACATGGAACACGCCCGGCAGCAGTTCGCCTGCCATTTTGTACATATTGGGAATCATCAGAAGGAGACCTTGCGAAGCAGTGTAGGTAGTAGTTAAAGCACCGGACTGCAAAGAACCGTGCACGGCACCTGCGGCACCTGCTTCAGATTGCATTTCCAATACTTTTACTGTTTGACCAAAAATATTTTTCTGACCTTGGGCAGACCATTCGTCTACTACTTCTGCCATGGTAGAGGACGGGGTAATAGGATAAATAGCCGCAACATCGGTAAACGCATAAGATATATACGCCGCAGCGGTATTACCGTCCATAGTTTTCATTTTTGTCATTTGATCCCCTTCTTTCTTTTGATTTAGAGTACAAGATATGGGAACCGGCCTTATCGGTTCCTGTGATACGCAAAACAAGTGTGCTTCAGGGCATAGTTCACCCTTGCTCACATAATTAGTATACACTATTTAATCACTTTTGTAAATTTGCTTCGCATGTATACATGTGACAATTATGCAAGTGTTTTGTAAATTTTTAAAACGTGCCAAATGCTTGACGAGTGCTATAATAATGCTACGGAGGTGTTGAATATGCAGACGATAGTTAACTACATCGCAAAATCTCTTCAAGCTCGTATTCCCAGAATAAAAATAGATACAGCCATCGATACTGCTTTAGCGCACCTGACTATACCGAACAAACACGGAGGCAAACCTATAAAAATCCTGGCCAAAGCCCATGCGGGCATCATGGTCATTTATAACAAAACTCCGCGGCTTTTTGCTCTGGACGCTAAAGGGATCGATAAACTCGTCTTTGATATCAGTGAATATCTTAAAGGACGCAGCGTTTATCTGGACCTGCTGAAAAGTGACGGCAGTGCTGGCGACAAGGACTGTATCGCCAATTCTATCGAAGTACAAGCTGAAACCTTTGATATTCTGACAAATTTGATCACCCGCAAAGGGCTTTTAGACAGCGCAGAATTGCAAGAGGCTTTAAACGAAGGAGACATTGTACGGATCAATTACTGGGATCCGCGCAAAAACTACGGTTACAGGCTTGATGGCGACCATCTTGCCAAAATTGCCCTGTGACCCAATAAAAAAGGAACTGCTCAGCAGTTCCTTTTTTATTTAAGCTGTAAATTTATCTAGGCTACAAAAGAGGACAATACGGCAGCCTTAGTAATGATGCCGCGGAAGACCTTTTCTTCGTCTACTACCGCCAGCGGGAAAGTCGCATTGGCAGCGATCGGCACGATGTCTGCTATCGGCGCGTCCAGGTCGTTGACCTGGGGCACGTCGCGGATGATGACTTCGGCAAAACTCTTTTTACCGTCGCGCACAGCCAAAGCCCCGTCCAGGGTAACGATGCCGATAAAGTTCATATGCTCACCGACCACATAGGCACTGGAAACGCCGTTAGCACGCATACTGGTCAGGGCTGTGTTGGCGCCGTCGCTGGTTTTAACGATACAGCTGGGCGTAGACATGATGTTGCGCACACAAAAGACCTTGCTGGTGTCGACGTTATGGATAAACTTCTTCACATAATCATCGGCAGGGTTGGCCAGCATCTGCTCCGGCGTATCGATCTGCACCATGCGGCCGTCACGCAGAATACCGACCCGGTTGCCTAATTTAAAGGCTTCATTGATATCGTGGGTGATAAAAACGATGGTCTTGCCCATCCGCTCCTGTATCCGCAGCAATTCAAACTGCAAATCGTTTTTCACTAATGGGTCAAGTGCTGAAAAGGCCTCATCCATCAGCAGGATATCAGGGTCGTTAGCCAGCGCCCGGGCAATGCCGACACGCTGCTTCATACCGCCTGAAAGGCTGCTGAGCTTTTCATTTTCGTAGCCGGTCAGCCCCACCATATTGATCATTTCCAAAGCTTTTGCTTCACGTTCTTCCTTACTGATGCCACGCACTTCAAGGCCATAGGCCACATTGCCCAAAACATCGCGGTGGCTTAAAAGCCCCCCGTTCTGGAAGACCATGGAAACTTTGGTACGGCGCAGCTCCTGCAGCTGCTTTTCAGTATATTTAGTAATATCTTCGCCGTCGATCAGGATCTCGCCCTTCGTCGGCTTATGCAGCATATTTAAACAACGCACGATGGTGGATTTACCGCTGCCCGACAAACCTATGAGCACGAACAGCTCGCCCCGCTTAACACTGAAGGAAACGTCACTGATAGCCGCCATGATCCCGGTGGTCTCCATAACGTCCATACGGCTGGCACCAAGCTCCAGCAGTTTAAAGGCAGCTTTTCTTTCATCCATAAAATCGTAAGGTCCGAATAGTTTATATAAATTTTTAACTTCTAATACCGTATCTTTATCCTGCATCATTTTCCCTCCTTCTGTACCATGCTCTGGGTCAGACGGTCAATAATGATCGCGATGATAACGATGGCAAAGCCGGCGATAATACCGCGTCCGGATTCCATCCTGTTGATAGCTATCAGTACTTCCATGCCCAGGCCGTTAGCGCCGATCATCGCGCAGGTAACGACCATGGCCACAGCCATCATCATCGTCTGGTTGATACCAGTCATAATGGTCGGTAAAGCCTGCGGTATCTGCACCTTAAACAGGGTCTGCCAGCTGGAAGAGCCAAAGGCACGGGATGCCTCGACGACTTCCGTATCAACCTGACGGATGCCGTGGCTGGTGAGCCTGATAACAGGCACTACCGCATAAACAACCGTCGCCAGTACCGCCGGCACTTTACCGGGGCCCAGCAGCATAACGGCCGGGATCATATAGACGAAAGTCGGCATCGTCTGCATGGCGTCCAATATCGGCCGCACTATCGTATCCGCACCCCGTACTGCCGCCAGGGCCACGCCTATCGGCAAACCGATCAGCAGCGAAAAAATAACTGCCGTGATAACGATGGCCAGGGTCTCATTCATCATCTGCCAATAACCGCAGGCGCCTATCAAAAAGAGCAGCCCGCCGTAAAGCACACCGGTTTTATAACTGCCCATCAATTTTTTCGTAGCGAAAATAACCAGTAAAATCATCAGCCACCAGGGAATAATATCCAAAGCGCCATTGATGCCATTTATAAACACACTGAGCATTCTTTTGACGGCGACAAAAAAAGCGCCGTAGTTAATATTGATATAACGTACAAATTCGTCTATAGGTTCTGCTATATTTAAACTGATAGCAGGAAAATTCACTAACCAATTAGTCATATGCCCACCCCCTTATTTTTCTTTTAACGCAGCTCGTACTGCCTCGGCTTTATCCTGAGGCAGCCATTGAGCAAGCAGGTCGTCGTGCTGCTGTAAAAACCACCGTGCAGCCTGATCGTAGGTCGCTTTGTTATCACCGATATACGCCAGGGCCTTGGCCGTCAAAGCGCTGGAAGTATGATATTTTTTCAAGAATTCCGTATACTCGGGCAAGCGTCCGGGCAAGCGGCTGTTAGCCGCTACCATGACCACTACCGAAGGGGCAGCTGTTTTGCCTTCTGCAAAGCCCTGTTCAGTATAAGGCTCGTCTTCCAAAAGCACCATATCCAGCTTGCCGCTGATCCAGGTCGGTTCCCAGTTATAGCCCACGATAGGCAGCCCTTTTTCATAGGCCGTTACAAAAGCCGTATTTAAGGTTGCCTCGCTGCCGGGTCGAAAATAAATGTAATTTTTATCCAAACCATAGTATTCATATTTTTTGAACAGCACTTCATCGACGGCCCAGCCGGGGATAGCGCCGTAAATACGACCCTTGGAGGGATTTTCCTCATCGACGAAAATATTACTGTACCGTGCCAGGTCAGCGACCTTTTTTAGATCTGGCGCTAACGGGGCGATGCCGCGTTGTGGATCACCTTCGATAACATAGCGGGGCACATACAAGCCTTGCCTGTTATCATCGAAATTGACACCCAAATCGACAATACCACCCGCCGCCTTATCCGCCTGATAAGTAGCGACATTATCGGTCCACAGTTCCATATTGACGTCCACGTCACCACGCACCAGCGCGGCTTCCATAATGGGCGATGAACCATTCATTGTTTCTACTTTTAAACCATAAGCCTTTTCTGCGATCAAACCGGCTACCGCGTTGTGAAATTTAACGCTATCCCAGCCGGCGTCAGAAAAAACTATGGTTTTTTCATTGCTGCCACCGCAGCCTGTCAAAAGCAGCATACATAACAGCGAACTTAACAGCAGCAATATTTTCTTCCTCATCAAAATCCCCCCTTTTCTTTCCGACAACTTTATGTTATCATTGAGTTGTCTCTATCCGCTTTTTTAGTTTAACGCACTTGTAAAAACTTGTCAATTTACTTTAATTACTTTTTTACATGGCTAATATCGCCGTCAAACGGCTACCTGCACTACAATAGGGACCAGCTGAAAATTATCCGTTTCATAAAATTTTATTTATTTTTTACCGCAAAGGATCGATATCATGGCCAACAAACACAAAATCGCAGAACCTATCTACCAGAAAATAGCGATCGACATCGCCGCCAAAATAGCCGCCGGCAAATACAAGGTCGGCGAAAAAATTTACGGACGTTCGATGCTGTCCGCTCATTACGCCGTTTCGCCCGAGACTATCAGGCGCTCCATGTTCATGCTGCAGGACCTTGGCATCGTAGCCATCGAATCAGGCAGCGGCAGCACCGTCCTCTCGGCCGAGCGGGCCGCTCAGTTGGTAGGGCGCTTCCGCAACATCTCTACCATAACTGAACTGAAAAAAAATATCGAGACCTTATCGGCACAGCAGAAAAAGCAGCAGGACGATATTTTGGCCAATGTACACCATCTGCTGGAATATATCGAAAAATTCCGTCTGGCTTCACCGATCCTGCCCTATGAAGTAAAGATCACCAACGAGTGCCGTTTTTTAGGCAAAATGATCTCGGAGATCAACTTCTGGCAAAGCACCGGTGTTACAGTCGTCGCCATCCGCAAGGGCGAGCAGCTGATCGTTTCACCCGGCCCCTATGCCTTATTTGAACCCGGTGACGTGTTCATTATGGTGGGACCGGAAGACAGCCACAGCAAGGTACAGGATTATCTTTATGCACAATAATACAAACACCCCGTATCTAAATAGATACGGGGTGTTTGTATTATTGTCTTATTTTTATAGCATTACCTTTTAACACACGCCATGCAGTTACTTTTTTAGCGGCCAAAGCCATCTTCTTGATGTCCTGCGCTTTCTGTAACACCTTGCTCTGATCAGCGGGCAGTTCTTGCTTATCAATCTGATCCAGCTCGCCTAAGGTACCATCGCAGGCCCAAAGTCGATGATTAAATGCCTTATTAAAATGTTCATCAAACAAGCTGGGCAAAATACTTGCATATTCCTGACCCGGCTGCCCCAGCATTTCCATCAGCGTTGGTATCAGCTGGATCGGACAACCCACTTTATTCGCTTGGAACCAGTCTTTTTCAACTCCTTGCCCGTAAAAAATCATCGGCACCACTGATAAAGTACGCAGGTCTTCTGCTCTTTTAAACGAAAATCTTTCCGAATGGTCGCCTGTGATAATAAAAAGTGCCGAAGGGATTTTTTGTTCAACCTTCTGAACGAAAAGACCCATAACATGATCCGAATACCAGAAATGACCCAGTTCATTCAAAGTTTCATCGTCACCAGCTATACTGTCGGGCAACATATTTTTCACACGCTCTTTGTCAAAACCTTTAGCCGCCACGTCAATAGTATAGGGAGGATGATTGGACGTAGTCATTATAAAATGAAAAATCTTTTCCTCTCGATGTTCCCCAATATACTGCTCTATATGTTCAAATAATGCTTCATCAGGACAGCCCCAGGCATCACCTTCTGCGTATTTTATTTCATCGGCACAACGAAATTCATCAAAATTCTGTGCTAGGACAAAATCCCCCAAGTTCTGCCAATCCTTAAATCCGCCATACCAGAAAACTGTTTTATAGCCCAAATCCTTCATCATTTTGCCAAGCCCGGTAGCATAACCAGTCTTATAGCTTTCCGGCTGATAATTCTCATATAAATAGGCATCTGCCAAACCTGTAAGATAACCGTTGATAGCAGGCATCGTCCCCGTGCCATGTGCCAAAAATGTATTTACCGAAGCGCTATGCGGGGATTGCAGCAGCTTTTCGCTTTCTGCTGCCAAACCCAATTGTACAAACTCAGGTAATAAAGGCCATACGCCATAGCTTTCACCCATGATCATAACGATTTGCTGCGGCTTCTGCTGCATTTTTGCCTGCACCACTTTTTTACTAAAAGCCTGTTCTATTGTTGCAGCCTGCGGATCACCGCCTAAAATACTGATCTGCTTAACTATTTCTGCTTGTGTCAGGTTTGTGCCCGCCGTTTCCCTCAAACACCTGTTGCTGATATAGACTCTGTAAAGAGCTTGTCCGTCGTCTAAAACCGCCTCGTTAAGCAGGTTAGAATTTAATCTGGCAGCATTTTCCCAAGAAATAGACCCGGCATAATTAAAAGAGGCGCCAAACCGGATAAAAACAAAGAACAATGGTAAAAATACAACTAAGGCTGCACAGGCGCAGTACATTTTTTTAGTTGTCACAGCAAAGGTTTTTTCCGGCAGCGAAACTGCAGTGCCAGTCTGCTTTACTGCTGACCAATTCTTGGTGCGCAGCAGACGCAGCAAAAAATAAATCAAAACTGCTGCAACTGCAAAAGCGAGCGGCAAACGCAACAAAAGCTGATATTCTTCGACCCCTGTAGCCAAAATAGCCTGCCAATCGTCATGTATACCATTGATCAGCATCATATTAAATCCGGAGTTAAAGATTTTATAATAGGGAATACGTGCAAAAAACAAGATTGTAAAAACACAAACGACCAGACTATGCCAATAGCGTCTAATTTTAGCAGCAGGCCAACAAGGTAATAATAATTGCACTATCGTTGAAAAGACTGCGCCAATGAATACCATCAGTCCCGCTGTTTTAAGGCTCAACCTAAAGCCATACCACAAAGTGGCCACAATATCAACCGTTGCTACTCCTGCTAACTGGCTTTTAAAAACCAGCAAAAACAATATCCTAAACACCATCAGCAAAATGATCAAAAACGCAAAAGCCTTTAGATCCTGCTGTAAACCGATAATAAAATTATTAAATCTTTTCATTGCATCCTCTTAATCGACTTTCAGCATGATTCTTACCGCTCATACTTATGTTATTTTATGGCTTTATCTATGATATACGTCCCAATTATAATCCAAAGTCTATTTTTAAAAATTTTAATATTTGTATATGTTCTTCAAATTATAATTCTAACCCATTGCTATATAGAAAGCAACTTGCGCTAAAAAATAAACAACAGTCACATAACCTAAAGCTTCTAAGTTATCAGACTGTTGTTTATTTTTATAATTATTTGCTTTACTATTTTTTGCGATGCTCTTCCAGGTACTGCCCCACGATCTTGACGGCGCAGTAATCACCACACATAGAGCAGGCTTCATCCTCGGCCTTATTCTTTTTATTGCGGTAGGCCTGAGCCTTGACCGGATCGAGGGCTAAACGGATCTGCTCCGGCCAGTCCAGGTTTTTACGGGCCACAGCCATCTCCCTGTCCCAGGCGATGGCCTGCGGCAGACCTTTAGCAATATCGGCCGCATGGGCGGCAATACGGGTAGCGATCACCCCTTCGCGCACATCGTCGATATCGGGTAATCCCAAATGCTCGGCCGGCGTCACATAGCACAAAAAATCGGCGCCGCTGACTGCCGCCAAAGTACCGCCGATAGCGGAAGTGATATGGTCATACCCGGGCGCCACATCAGTCACCAGCGGCCCCAGCACATAAAATGGTGCACCGTGGCACAGACGTTTTTGCAGCTGCATATTGGCGGCGATTTGGTTATAGGGCACATGGCCCGGCCCTTCTACCATCACCTGCACACCCCTGTCCCAAGCCCGTTGGGTCAGCTCACCTAAATTCAGCAGTTCCTGAATCTGCGCCCGGTCGGTAGCGTCAGCCAGGCAGCCCGGCCGCAACCCGTCGCCCAGACTGATCGTTACGTCATATTCAGCGCAGATATCCAATATTTCATCGTAATATTCATACAAAGGGTTTTCCTTATCGTTGTGCAGCATCCAGCCGGTAATAAAGCTGCCGCCACGGCTCACCACGTCCATGATCCGCCCCTCGGTCGTCAGGGCATGCAGCACCTGCCGGTTGATACCGCAGTGGATGGTCATAAAGTCTGCCCCATCGGCCGCCTGCTGACGGATGACTGCAAACAGATCCTCTTTGGTCATTTCTACAACAGCGCCACGTTTTTTGATAGTCTCGACCGTAGCCTGATAGATGGGCACCGTACCCACCATAACTGTCGATGCGTTGATAATAGCCTTACGGGAAGCGTCGATATTATCCCCTGTCGAAAGATCCATCACCGCATCGGCACCAGCTTCGATAGCGGCACGCAGCTTGGCAAGTTCCGGCTCCGGGTCTGGATAAGCGCTGGAAGTACCAATATTGGCATTGACCTTGACCGACAAGCCCTGTCCCACACCGCGCGGCACCAGATTTTTGTGTCTGCTGTTGCAACAGATCGCTATGGTGCCTGCCGCCACACCCTCTCTGATAAACTCCGGCGCCAAATCCTCCTGTGCCGCTACCTGGCGCATCGCCTCGGTAATGATGCCCTGACGGGCCAACTGCATCTGTGTTGCCATGATCAATTCTCCTTTCAAAATAAAAAGCCAATCTCCCGCAGGAAATTGGCTTTTGCTCGCGCTTGTGCCACTTCCCTACGCCGGTATTATCCGTAAATCAGGTTCTAAGGGTCGGCCTTGCGGCCTCTCAGCATAATGCGCCCCCAGTGGATAGACTTATGATATTAAATTAATTTTAGCATTTTACACCTACAATAGCAAGTAAAACTTAAATTTTATCGCCAGCCTCATAAACATGGTAGCCGCCTTTACCGCTTTTTTTGACAACATAGGCGGCCATATCAGACAAATGGACAAGGACGTCGAAGTCGCGCCCATGCTCGGGGAAGAAACAGATGCCAACGCTGGCCGAAACAACGATGCCGGAATATTCAGCCTGTAATACGCCGCACAGAGCTCCAGCCCGTTTGACAGTTGCCTCGCGCGAAAGGCCCGGCGCGTAAATATAAAACTCATCGCCGCCAAAGCGGCCGATAACATCGCCGGTGCGGAAGAACTGGCGCAGCTTCGCCGCCATTTCCTGCAGCACTTTGTCGCCAACCTGATGCCCCAGTGTATCATTAACTGTTTTAAAGTTATCCAGATCAGCAAAGATGAAGCTGCCAAAAGTAGCCTGCTGCAGCAGCGGTTCTACCACGGTTTTAAAACCTGCTTTATTATAGACGCCAGTCAGTTCATCAAGCCTGCTTTTATCCTGCAGCTCGGCCTTTTCACGCATTTCCTCATCTATATTATCCAGCTTGCCTACCAGGCGGATCACCGTATCATGCTTGATGATGCAGTTGGCCCGAGCCCTGAACCAGTGCTGCTCGCCGTTAGCATAGCCAAGCAGCAGTTCCGCACTATCCGAATGTTTTTCTCTGATGATCTTCTCGACGAAACTACTTACAGCGTCGATATTTTCAGCCTCCAGAGGCTGCTGTGCTACCGGCGCAACGCCGCGCCTGCCAAATTTCCAAAAGGCTCAAAACCAAAGATCGCCCGGTATAAAGGCGACCAGGCGATATGCCTTTGCAGCACGTCTACGTCAAAAATTATTTCGTTCGAAGCTTGTACCATCAGGTCGTAGCGTTCCTTCTCCAACGCCAGCTCCTGGATGATGCGTTTCTGCTCGCTGATATCGACGATAAGGCAGTACATGAGCAGTACGCCGTCCTTATCCACGCCCACACTGCCACGAACCAGAGCCGGTATATAATGGCCATCCTTATGCAGCAGCCGCATTTCCAGGTCGATTTTATCGTCAAGATGCCATTCACCCGTCAGCAGTGCTTGAAATTTAGCCATATCTTCATCATAGATCAAATGGGCCTGTAGCAGCGACGGTACTTTTTCCAGTTCAGCGCGGCTATGGCCGATCAGCTTCAAAAAACCATCATTGGCGTAGCGAATACAGAAGCCTACCTCATTGACTAAAGTCAGCACACCGCCGTTAATATTGTCGCCGATCTGGCGCAGCATCTCTTCTCTTTCCCTGATCTCGCGCTGTACTTCTTTATTTTCCAGCCATTTTTTCGCCCCATAGGTGCTAAGCAGCCAAACCAGAAAAGCAAGTCCGACATTCAGGAAAATGATTTTAGTACCGATCCAGCCCCCGACCCTGTCGACCTCTAAAATACACTTGGTGTTTGGCAGATCGATATTATACGTACGCCCGCCATACATAGCCATAGCCTCGTGGTTAGAAGCGGCGATGGTAAGCCGGCTGCCGTTTTCCAGCTTGTAAAGGTGATACCTGTGTTGCTGCCCGTCCAGGGCGGCAAAATTTATATTCTGCAAAGCGTAATGCTTACTATCAGGGTTCATGCTCAATGTAATGGCCACAAACCCCCAGGGAGAACCGTCCTGATTTCTGACGGCAACGAGGCCTGTCAGCACCAGTTCCTGATCCTGCACCCGCCTGAACGGCCCTTCGATGACCAGCTCGCCCTGCTTCTGATAGACCTTGCTGATAGCATCATCTCTGCCAGGCAGCGACATCAGATCGAGTCCCAAAGCACTCTTGTTTTCTTCATAAGGGTAGCAGTAGGAAATAACGCTTTTAGCAGGCACACCATCAACAACAGGCCCTTCTGCCCGTGCCAGAGAAACATTCTTGATCAACGTCATATCATCGAAAGCCGCACAGACGCTGTCCATTCTGGCAATGCCGATCTCCGACATATTCCGGTAACCTTTTGCGTTTACAGCTATTTTGTTACCCCGCGCATCCAGCATCACCTGTTCGATCAATTCTCTTAAAACAAAGGCGTCATCGTAAAGGTCCATCAGCTCGTAACGAATCTGCGAACCGTAGCTTTGCGCCAAAAAAGCAGCCCGCTCACGGGTATATTTATAAGTATTATAAAGACTGACGCTTGCAGCAGCAGCGCAAACCAGTGCCGCAGTTATACTAAGCAGCAGCAGGTATTTGATATTATAAATACGTTTTTTCGCCATGTCGGGCCTTCTTCCAACAATATTCTAACCTCACTTTTATTATAGCTTATTTCATATCATCGGACATCATTTTTATTTATTTTCCAAATATTTTTAGTCATTGGCACATATTCGCAAAAAAAAGCCTGCCGACATTATTTGTCGGCAGGCTTTGAGCTTAACGATCAGCCAAAAATTACCACTGCATCCTTACATTTGATGCGCAGCAAAGCTGTCTCAAATACGCGGAACTCATGATTAAGTTTAGCAGAGCCCAAATAACCGGTAATAAGATCCTGGCCAATGACAATGTCCATATTCTGCGGTTCGGCGCAGACCAATACGGCTTTATTGAGACCCAAAGCCGGAGTCATATATAATCCACCGCCCACCAGGTTTTTGATGCGTTCACTTTCAAGCAATCCGGTGCTGACCTGCAAACGCTGTAATTGAGCGTAAAGATCAGGGCTGACTGCCAAAGCGTAACGGCCTCTCAAATTCTTGTCCGCAAAATGCTGCAAACCTTTAACTACGTCACTAAAAGCACTCTCGTCTTTGCTCCAATCGGATTTTTTAACTTTGAAAGCGCCCTCGACAGTAGCCAGGCCTTCATAACCGGCTTTAGGGTTACCGGCAAAAATCATCAGGTCTTCTTTTTGAGCACAGGCATTAGCGGCTGCGCTTACTGCGGCCAAATCGATAGGCATACCGATCATTTTAGCCTGTTCCATATCTCTCCAGGATAAAACGAAATCCCTGTAGATCATGGGCAATTCTTTAAAGCTGCGTCCGGTAACTTTTACCGCTTCCTCTTCTTCACCGAAGAAATCGACGCTGCCTTTTTCAGCCGGGGTCAGCACATCTACATTCACGCTTTGAGCGCCTGCGCCCAAAGGACCGTAGATCTGCAAAAACTTACGGCCAACCAAAACATTTCTTGCCGCATTGACAGCGGCGCTATCGATAGCCTGCCATTGTTCGGCAGACAAGCTTACGTCATCACGCATTAAAAATTCCATAACCATACCTCCTATTTATCCAGCAGACTGCCAACGGTAGTCGCTTTATTGGTGACTTCCGTTTTGTCATCGGCAATGCCGGCCGCTTTCATTCCTAAACCTTCCAGCATTTCCTTAACTTCGCCTTCGCCGGAAATAAAATGCTCGGCTTCTGCCGGGTCCAAATAACGCAGCAGGGTCATCAGTTCGCCGACATGGGCTTTTTCTTCATCACGGATATCGGCAATAACCATTTTTGCCACTTCGTCATCAGTTGCCTGTACATGGGCGTCATACAGGTAAATAGCTTCCAGCTCACCTGCAATATCCAGACGTACGGCTTGGATAAGTTCCTCTTTGGTTAATTTTCTGTTGACATTACCTTGAAACGGGTTTGCAAAATTTGGCATTACTGCCACCACCTTCCTGATTTTGTTTGTTTGCAGTGTGTAATCGCAACAAATAAGAATTATCTTTTACCATATTATAGCACTGTAAATTTAAAAAAGCAATTAACTTTTCGCATAGTACTGCGTGACGGAAAACTTCTCCGTACTTTTATTATAACACCGCTGCTGTTTTCTACAACCCAAAAACCAGCTCCTTAAAGTATTTTTTGCTAAGATAATCACTTACAAAAACTAAAAAACAGCCGCCCCACGCGGAGCGGCTGTTTTGCTGCGGCTTAACTAAAGCAGCGCAGCAGCAGGACCCATATGGGCGGCACCAAAAGTGCCGGCAGCATATTAAGGGTCTTAAATTTTTTCAATTCTAAAATAGCCAAGCCAGAGCTCATAATAAAGACGCCGCCAATAATGGATATCTCCGTCATCAGCTCCGCCGTTAAAAAGGGTGCCAACCAGCCGGCAAACATATAAATGGATCCCTGCCAAACGAACAGTACCAGGCCAGCCAGGCCGATACCGATGCCATAAGCCGAAGCCAATACCATCGAAGCGACAAAATCAAGTGTCGCATTAGTAAAAAGATAGGTATTATTGCCGTACAACGCACTTTCGACAGGACCCAAAATAGATAGAGTACCGATGCAGAACAGCAGGATCGCCGTCGCCAAACCCTGCCCCAGGTCAGAGCCGCCTTTAAAGCGTCCGGCCAGCCCTTGGAAACGTCCGTCGATATCCAGCGCCGTACCAAGCACGCTGCCGATAGCCAGGCTTAAAATGAACAGGACCGGGAACTTACTGTGCGGCATATTGCTGACCACAGCATTGGCGCCAAGGCCTACCGTTGCCAGACCTAAAGCGTCAAACAGGGCCTTTTTATAATTTTCTTTGATGCCCCGTCCAAAAACACTGCCCAGCAGGCTGCCTGCCAGAATAGTGCTTGTATTGACGATAGTACCCAGCATTGCCTCATTCCCCCATTGATAACATTTTGTACCTTTATATTATATGCTTTTCGGCGGCAACAAACAACTACAACAGTTCGCCGTAACGTTTGATATAAAGTTTTTTCATTACCGTGGCCAAAGCCATGTAAGCCAGCGTGATAGCGGCCAACCAGCCGAAATAATCAGCAGGCAGCGATGCTAGCCCGATAGCGTGACCCGCAGCGGTAAAGGGTATCACTGTCAGTACTGCAATGCCAATAAAGGTGAGCAGCGTGACCGGGGCCGACGCATGGCTTTGCAGGAAGGGGATCTTCGGCGTTCTGATCATATGGATGACCAGAGTCTGCGTCCACATGGATTCTACGAACCAACCGGCCTGGAACACGGCGATATACAGCGCCTGCTGCGCCGGATCGGTCAGTTGATGGAACAAGAGTCCTCCTACAGCCGCCGGGCAAATGATGAAATACATCAGCGCGTAGGTCGCGATGTCAAAAACTGAACTGGTCGGCCCGATCCAGATCATAAAATTGCTGACGCTGGAAGCATCCCATTTTCTGGGCCGGGTCAAAAATTCCTTATCCACGTTATCCCAGGGGATCGCCGTGCAGGAAATATCATAGATCAAATTAAGCAAAATCAGATGGATGGACGCCATAGGCAAAAACGGCAGGAAGGCGCTGGCAATCAGGACCGAGAAGATATTGCCGAAGTTGGACGAAGCCGTCATCTTGATATATTTGATCATATTGGCATAAGTTTTGCGGCCTTCGATGATGCCCTTTTCCAGCACCAGCAGGTCTTTTTCCAGCAGGATAACGTCAGCAGATTCCTTGGCGATATCGACTGCCGTATCGACAGAGATACCCACATCGGAAGCCTTCATGGCCGCCGCATCGTTGATACCGTCGCCAAGATAACCTACAGAATGGCCATTTTCACGCAGCAACCGCACGACCCTGGCTTTTTGGGCCGGGGCTAATTTGGCAAAAACAGTGGTAGTTTCAGCCGCTGCTGCCAGTTCTTCATTGCTCATGGCCTCCACTTCACTGCCCAGCAGCATTTTTTCTATGGACAGCCCCACATGGCGGCACACACATTTAGTGACCTTCTCGTTGTCGCCGGTCAAGATCTTCACGGCAACACCGTGCTCCTGCAGCGCTTTGATGGCTGCGGCCGTAGTTTCTTTCGGCGGGTCGAGGAAAGCCAGATAGCCTATCAGTACCATCTCGTTTTCATCGGCAACCGAAAAAGCGCCAACAGGCGACGGATTAGTTTTTTGGGCTACAGCGATGACGCGCATCCCATCCTCGTTCAACTCGTCCACCTTCTCCATCACGATTTTTTTCATGGAAGCGGTCAGCGGCACTACTCGGCCTGCATATTCTACGAAAGCTGAAATATTGAGCATTTCTTCAACGGCACCCTTGGTTATCATCTGGGTCTTGCCATTTTTATCTTCCACCACCACGCTCATGCGGCGGCGTTCAAAATCAAAGGGTATTTCGTCCACCTTGTTATAAAAGTTTTCCAGGTCGCCCAGCTGGTCGTGCTGCGTTTCCTGTTCCAGCTTCGTCCTGCTGATAATGGCGATATCCATCAGATTTTTCAACCCGGTCTGGTAAAAGCTGTTCAAAAAAGCGTGCCGCAAGACCCGAGGCGCTTCGTTGCCTTCGATATCCAGATGGTATTCCAGCACTACCTTGTCCTGGGTCAGCGTGCCTGTTTTATCGGTGCAGAGGATATCGATAGAGCCTAAATTTTGGATAGAATTAAGATTTTTGATGATGACTTTTTCTTTAGACATCGATACCGCGCCCTTAGCCAGGCAGGTAGTAACGATCATCGGCAGCATTTCCGGAGTCAGGCCGACGGCCACCGAAATAGCAAACAGGGCGGCGTTCATCCAGTCGCCTTTGGTAAAACCGTTGATGAACAGTACCACCGGCACCATGACCAGCATAAAGCGGATCAATACCCAGGAAACGGAATTAACGCCTTTTTCAAAGCTGGTTTTGGGTGGCTTGCCGCTCAGTGCTCTGGCCATCTCACCCAGCAGCGTATCGTTACCCGTAGCCACAACAACGCCGACGGCAGTGCCGCTGATAACATTGCTGCCCATAAAGGCCAGATTGGAATTTTCGGTAATGGCGGCAGCCACTTCTGCCTGACACAAGTATTTTTCTACCGGCTCACTTTCACCGGTTAGTGCCGACTGGCTGACAAACAGGTCTTTCGCAAAAATGATGCGGATATCAGCCGGCACCATATCGCCTGCCGATAAATGCACGATATCGCCTACCACCACTTCGTCCAGCGGTATTTCCTGCTGCCCCGTTTCCAACCGCTCTACACAGGTAGTAGTTTCGATCATCGCCGACAGCTTGGCTGCCGCGTTGCCGCTTCTGGTCTCCTGCACAAAACGCAACAGTCCCGAAATCAGTACCATCGTCGTAATGATGATCACAGTGATGGCGTCTTCCTCGCCCGGATCGGACAGATAAATATCCGTAAAGCCCGACACCACAGCCAGCACGAATAAGATAGCCGTGAACGGATTAACAAAAGCCTTGCAGATACGGGTAAACAGCGACTCCTTCTTGCCGTGGGTCACCACATTGTCGCCATAGCGATCACGCACGCTTTCCACCATGCCCGTAGGCAGCCCTTTGCCTGTAGTGCCCAGCTGCCGCAAAACAGTGTTTACATCATGGCCTGCGGCAAAACGCAGCCTTTCGCTGACCTGCTCACGATGCAGGATCTCCTGCGGGTTATTTTTAAAAAACAGTAATTTCTTTTTCATTGTCTTCTACCTCCTTACGGTTAATAATGCGTACTTTCAGGAAAGTAGGACATACAACGAAAAGCCAAAGCATCTATATGTGATTGTCGTGGAAGAACAGACGCCCTGATGGCAGACTGCTTCCTCTTACTTCGCCTTTTGGTTTTATGCCCCTACTGCCTCCTGCGTCCATTCTTCTCACCTCACTTATTTCTAAAAATATTTATTATAAAATCCTGCGGTGGGCCGTGGAAATATAAAAAACCCGCGTCAATGCCTAAACAAAGACGCGGGCAATAAATATACACCCTTACAGTTCAAATCAGAACCGGCCCTGTTCAAGCTTTAACTCCACAGGGCGATGAAACTGCGTTAGATTATGCCTTGTTTTCGACATAGCCTGTTCAAACCTGCTCATGGTGTCTCCACCACTCCGCGGCAGCAGTCCGTATCCCTATGGTAGCCTCACCTACCAGAATATCCAGCTTCTATATTATACATTAAGCTATTTAAGTTTGTCAACACTTTATTTTCTTAAATTTTCTTCTTCAAATTTCAAACATCTTTCTTCATAACCGTCGATCTTATTGTCAAGCCGTTCCAATACTGCCTGCATTTCAACTATTTTAAGAGCAAGCTGCTGGCGCTGTTCTACTAAAAGTTCTTTGCGGGCACCGATCGTGTCCGCTCCCTGATTGAACATGGCCACATACTCGATCAGCATTTCGACCGGTATACCAACACCACGCATACATTTGATAAATTCGACCCAATTACAGTCGGTCTCATCGTAAGTACGGATACCGCTGCTACTGCGCTTTACCGGCGGGATCAGACCGATCCGCTCATAATAGCGCAATGTATCTGCTGGCAAACCAAATTTTTTACTCACTTCGGCAATCGTCATGGGGCAGCACCTCCTCGTTGCCTTTATTCTAACACTTAGAGTTAACTCCAAGTCAAGCAGAATTTGTCACTGCACCGCTCAACGGCTTATTCACCAAAAACAGCTGCTGCCTGCCGCATATTCTCGATCACCGCTACCTTAAAGGGGCAGCGCTTTTCGCAGGCACCGCAGCCTACGCACTCGCCAGCCTTATGGGCCAGTACTTTATAATGCTCCCGCACGGTCTCCGGAACGCCATTTTGCGCCCTGGTCAAATTCAAAAACTTGGTTACCGTTGCCACGTCGATGCCTTTGGGACAGGGAGCACAATGGCCGCAGTACATACAATGCCCTTCCCAGTTGATCTTAGGGAAGGAAGCAAAAGCCGCCGCGTAATCTTTTTCAGCAGCGGTCGCCGTAGTATAAGCAATGCACGCCTTCAGCTCGTCCACCGTGTGTGAACCAGCCATCACTGCCGCCACGCCCGGGCGGGTCAGCGCATAATGCAGGCACTGATTGACCGTCAACGCCTTGCCCGCCGGTGAAAGTTTCTCGCTTAAAAGGTCACCGCCGCCAAAAGCCTTCATGACGGTGATGCCCACGCCTAAACGGCTACATGCTTCGTACAGCGCTTCTCTTTCCGGATCCATATTTGAAAGCTGCTGCTCATAGTTTTTTCCGTCCCACAGGTCATAGCAATCTTCACCGCCCGGCTGTAGGTCATAACAGGGATTAACACTGAACATCAATACGTCGATCAGACCGCTTTTGACTGCTTCCAAAGCAGCTACAGGGTTATGGCTACTCAAACCGATATGTTTGATTTTTCCCTGCACCTGCATTTCTCTGGCATACTCCATCACAGGGCCATTGGCTACTTCGTACCAATCCTCTAAGGCGTCCACATAATGGATCATCCCAATGTCGATATAATCGGTCTCCAGCCGGGCCAGCAGATCCTCGAAGCTATCACGCACTTCCTTCAGCACACGGGTTCGTTTATACTGGCCATCCTGCCAGATAGTACACAGATGGGCCTGCAAAATAAATTTGCCGCGGCGGCCTCGCAGCCATTTGCCTAAACGGCTGCGCATCTCCGGCTGCGGAGCATACAGGTCGATACAATTGATGCCTGCTTGCTCTGCCGCTAACAACAAAGGTTCCATCAAAGCTCCTTCGCTAGCAACAAAGCCCTCACAGCCTAAAGCTATGGCGCTGACTTTCAGGTCGGTACGTCCTAATTCACGATATTCCATTCTTCTCGCTCCATTTCTTTACTAAACTCCAGCTCATCTGCTTTTTAGCGCAACGCCAGTGTCAACAGCAGGTACAGCAATGGCTGATGCAGCAGATAAACGGCCAGCGAATGACGGCCACAGCGGCTCAAACAGGCGTTGCCACGGCCAAAGGCATCAGGCAACCTGCCCTGGCGCGCACTGATACGAAAAGCATAATAACCGGCCAGATATAAAAACAGCCAGGGAAACAACGAAAAATAATCGCTGGAAGCAAAACCAGCTTCCGTAAAGCCCAGATAAGTAGTCAGTTTATTTTTATACAGCACCGCCGGTAGCCGTGCCATGTTCCATTGTTCAAAGCCTATATAGCCGTCGTTGATATTACGGGTCAGCACAAACAATGCGGCATTGGCAAAAAGTCCCCAACCAGGACGCACTTTAGCCGCCCACCCTTCAACGGCAGCCAGCAGCAGCATCGCCGAACCCAGAAAAAACAAGATCCCGAAAACAACAGCCTGCTCGGGCACAAAAACGTGCGTTATTACAGCTACCAGCACCCCGCCAGCTATGACATGCAAGCCGCGCCTTACGGGACGCCGCCCCAGTGGCCAGCAAAAACCAGAAAGAAAGATGAACAGCCAGCAAAAACTTTGCTGCCACCAATAACAGGCAGCACTTTGGAACCAGGGCAATTCTACCTGAAACAAATACACCAGATCCCAGAAAAAATGATAAACGATCATTCCCAGCAGCAGCAACCCCCGCAGGCTGTCTAAAAAATCATACCTGGCGCCACTATTTATCCTCTCCATCTAACAGCCCTTCCTTCGCGGTAAAGTTTCAGCGAAGCACTTTGTCCAGCCAGTTTACTATGGCAGTTTGTCCCGACGCCGCGTCAGAACCACGGACCGCCAGTCCTTCTTTTAGCTCGGCTCCCGGGCAAACCAGTGCAATATCCTTCATACTGCGCCCCAAGCCGCTGCCCTCGTGCGTGCAGAAGGGATAGATGGTTTTGTTATGGAAATCGAATTTTTCCAAAAAGGTCAGCACCGCCATCGGCAGCGTCCCCCACCAGATGGGATAGCCTAAAAATATCCCTTCATACTCTGCCAGCGAGGGTGGATAAACGGCCAGCCGAGGGCGGGAACCATTACGCTGTTCCTTTTGGGCAATGGCACTCATTTCCTGATAACTGTCCGGATAAGGAATGACTGTTTCCAGCTTCACCGCCTCACAGCCAGTCTGCTGCACCAGTATCTCGGTAGCCAACTGCGTATTGCCTATGGCCAGTTCGACAGTTTTACCGCCGCTGTAATTTTCTCCGGCGCGCGAAAAATAAACGATCAGATTTTTTTCTTTATTAAAACTCATTTTCCTGCTCCTTTTACAGCATAACACTTAAAGTTAACTCCAAGTCAAGAGTTCACTTGTTTTTTGTTTGTTCTCTCTATATTATATAACACTCGGAAACAGATATTTCTTAACTGCAATAAAAAAAGCTTTCGAGTATACTCTCGAAAGCTTTAACTGTTGATTGGTGCGAGTGACAGGAATCGAACCTGCACGTCGTAAGACGCTAGATCCTAAGTCTAGTGCGTCTGCCAGTTCCGCCACACTCGCAAACAGACAAAAAAATGGTGATCCACCCGCGACTCGAACGCGGGACACCCTGATTAAAAGTCAGGTGCTCTACCGACTGAGCTAGTGGATCACATTGGCTGGGGCGGCTGGACTCGAACCAACGCATGCGGGAGTCAAAGTCCCGTGCCTTACCGACTTGGCTACGCCCCAAGATTTGGAAATATTGGATAAATTGTGGGGTGACTGGAGGGGATCGAACCCTCGAAATAACGGAGCCACAATCCGCCGTGTTAACCGCTTCACCACAGCCACCAAATTGGCCAAACTTTATAGCTTGGCGACGAATGTTATTCTACCATAGCCACTAATCTATGTCAATCTTTTTTATAAATTTTTTTACATTTTTTTGCAGTTTTTCTTACTTGCAAACAGCTATAGCTTCGATTTCTACTTTTACACCTTTAGGCAGCCCGGCAACCTGCACGCAGGACCGCGCCGGCGGATTAATGGGGAACTTTTCACCGTAAATACTGTTAACCGCGCTGAAGTCTTCTAAATCGGTCAGGAATACCGTAGTTTTAACTATATCGGCAAAGGTCAGGCCCGCTTCAGTCAAAACGCCTTCCATATTCTGCAGCACTCTGATGGTCTGTGCTTCAACACCTTCGTCTACAACTTCGCCGGTTTCGGGGATCAGCGCGATCTGCCCCGACATATAGAGCATGCCGCCCACCTTGATAGCTTGAGAATAAGGGCCGATAGCGGCCGGTGCATTTTTAGTACTGATAACTTCTTTCATTTTAAAGCCTCCATTCAATGATCTTATTTAAGTTTTGCGTTTATTTTTTGCTGTCTGCGTCAAAATAGGCCTTCGCCCAGGCCAAAGCCGTTGGGGTCTGGGCCAGCCCGCCTTCAGCCGTTTCTTTCAGTGTACAGGGCAGACGGTCACCGACCGCTTTCATGGCGTCGATAGCTTCGTCAGCCGGGATAAAGCTGGTGATGCCGGCCAGAGCCAGTTCAGCCGCCAGCAAAGCCTGTGCCGCCGCACCGCCGTTACGCTTGATGCAGGGCACTTCTACCAATCCGGCAACAGGGTCGCAGACCAGGCCCAACATATTTTTAAAAACCATAGCCACTGCGTGCCCGACCTGCTCGGGCGTACCACCCAGCACGTCTACAGCCGCACCAGCAGCCATAGCGGCGCCGCTGCCACATTCGGCCTGACAGCCACCCATAGCCCCTGACAAAGAGGCACGGTTAGCAATGACCAAGCCGATGTTACCTGCCACCACCAATGCCTCCGTCATCTGCTGAGGTTCAAGTGCATAATGTTTTTTTAAAGCCAGCAATACGCCCGGCAGTACGCCGCTGGCGCCTGCCGTTGGAGCCGCCACGATGCGGCCCATGGCTGCGTTGCACTCGCCCACTGCCATAGCGTAAGCAACGGCGTCATTGACCACGCCGCCCAGAATGTTTTTATAACCGGCTTCCTGCGGCGCTGCCTGCAATTTTTTAGCAGCGCCGCCGGTCAGACCGCTGTGCGAAGGCACGCCGGTCAAACCAAAGGCCACCGATTCTTCCATAACCTGCAGCATCGCCGCCATCTGTTCCAAAACAGCGTCTGCCGAAAGCTCCAGTTCTTCACTGCTGCGCTCCAGCAGATAGGTATGTAAAGGCACCTGCCGTACAGTAGCTTCGTCGATCCATGTTTTTAAAGAAATTTTTTCGTTGATCACGGCACACCTCACAAAACATTGCGGATAAACCGCACCGACTGCATCGGTTCTAAAGCTGCAACTAAATTGACGATCGGTTCCGGCACGACCTGGTCACACTCGATGACCATGGTAGCCATTCCACCCTTATTGGCGCGGAAAACACGCATACCGGCAATGTTGATACCCGCACTGGCCAGCGCGCTGCTGACCAGCGAGATCACGCCCGGCTTGTCTTTGTGCAGGGTCAGGATCGCCGGGAAACGGCCGCTTAATTCCACAGCAGCGCCGTCGATGGAGGTAACCAGTACCTGCCCACCGCCGATAGAGGAACCGATAACTTCGCACTGCCTGCCATCGGCCGCCGTCAATTTAAAATACACCGTATTGGGATGGGTAAGGTCGCCTAAATTGATAGTCGAAAATTCGTATTCCAGCCCTTGCTCGGCAGCAAACTCTTTGGCCTGTGGGATGCGCGCGTCATCTGGCAACCAACCCATCAGCCCTGCCAAAAGCGCCATATCCGTACCATGGCCGCGATAAGTCTGGGCAAAGCTGCCATGCAAAGCGATCTGCGCTTTGACAGGCCAGGCACCCAAAATGCTAATCGCCAGCAGCGATAAGCGCACAGCACCCGCCGTATGTGAACTGGATGGCCCGATCATCACCGGGCCGATAACGTCAAATATATTCATACTAACCTCGCTTTGTTCAGTACCGGCCTATTCCACGTTGTCTAAAGAACGATGGGCCAGCCCCACACACAATTCATTGAGATTCAACACGCCCACCGCCATATAAATAGCGACGCACAGATGCTCGCCGCAGCGGGCGATACCGATCTTGCCGCCCACATTAAACCCCAGGGCCTTGGTTTTGACCTGTTCCAGCGCCGCATGGGCAGCGCCAGCCACCGCACCGGCACCCACATGGGTATCGGAAACCAGCCCCTGCCTTTGGGCAGCGACAACTGCCCGTTCCACGATCTTAACGATGGAAGGTATAAATTCGCCGCCAAAATCCACTGCCGTCGAACGGATGCCCTGCTCGGCCAGCTCCTGCTTGACGCGCTGCTCTTCAGGCCGCGAACCAGTCACAGCTATTTTTAAGGCCGCACGGCCAATTTCGATACTGGTGAGTTTGCTGTCGGTCATCATATCAAGCCTCTTCCTCTACTAATTCCGGCACTTTGATAGGAGTTTTATCGATAACGGCCACCAAAAGGAACGTCACGATGCAGATCAGCCATTCAAAATAAATAACATGCTGCAAAACGTGTAAAGCCGGTACAAACTCCCACACCACCAGGCCCAGCAGGCCTACCAGCGTAGTATAAAACGCACTGCTGCGGCGGCATAAGCCCGGTGCGAACACCGTAAACAAAAAGACGCAGGTCAGCGCCGTCGTCATAGACAGACCGGCGATCATGGTCTTTAAAATACCTGCCGCATTAAAGGCGAACCACAAAGTCACCAAACCAACGGCAAAAATAGTGATGCGGTTGACGGTAACAAATTTATCATCGCTGACACCGGGATTGATGAAGCGTTTGTAAATATCCTGGCTAAACAGGGTTCCGGCACCCAAAAGGATCGTGCAGGCCGTAGAAACGTCTGCCGCCCACAAAGCCGCCAAAGTAGTACCCGAAGCTACAGGATTCAGGCTCATAACCACCTTCGGCAGCGCCATGGTAGCCGTGATATCGGGGAAGGAGACCTTAGCCACGATACCCAGCAGGGCACATAAGAAGCCGATAGGGAAAATCAAAATGCCGCCTAAAATAAAACCCTTGCGGGCAGTTTTGGCATCACGGGCACCGCATGCGATCTGTACTGGGCCCTGGGCCGTGATAGCCTGGGTGATCATAACGATGAACCAACCAATTATAACGGCCATCGGGATACCTGCCAGCGGGTCCAGCCAATCCATATTTGTAGGCAGCTGCGCTGCAATAGCATCGATACCGCCGGCATTGCTGACAGCGGTGATACAGGAATATAAAATACCCACATAGATCAGGATAACGCTGACGATATTAGACAGCCCGGAAGACCACAGCCCGCCGATGAGTGTGATACCGATAAAAACTACGGCGCTCACAATCATACCAGCCTTAAAACTGAAAACATCGGGCAGCAGGGCTGCTAAAATAGCGCCGCCGGCCAGATATTGCAAAGCCGTAATGACGGACATGATGATAACAAGACCCACGGCGCTGATGACGCGACCCTTCGTGTCATAATATTTCTCAAAAAATTCAGGGATAGTCGAGATCTTCATAGCGCGCAGCTTGCCTGCTGCCACCAGTCCCATCACGATAGCGCCTGCCGACCAGGCCGCATTATACCAGCCCGCCGCCATACCTACCCGGAAAGCATTTTCAGCTACGCCGACAGTAGAGGCCGCACCTACGGCCAGCCCTGTGATGTTGACCGCGATCAGAGCCGTACCTAACTTACGGCCGGCAAATAAATATTCAGCCGAGCCTTTATCCGCCCGCCGCTTGACATAAAAACTGATACCAAAAAGAAGCGCGATATACACGCATACGATAAATAATTGAATAGACAAATGCCACACTACCTTTCTACGCTGCTACATTGCTGCTTAATAAACTACCTGCGTCCCCTGGACGCGCCTACCATACTACCCCCCTGCCCGCTTCAAATATACTACATTATATCAAGTTTCTTTGGTAAAGTGAAGTAAAACAACTTAAGAAACTGCCTGCATCTGCTTTCCAAATCCCCTTTACAAAAGCTTTATAAAAGGCGAGCCAGGTAAAATTTTTCTTACTTGCCCGCCAACAACAAGGATTTTAGCTTTTTATGTCGAATGTAAAAAAGATTACAGAAGATTTATTCTGTCTATTTTCCTGATAAGCGAGGCTTAAAATCATGTACTCTTATAAAACCAGCGGCACCTGTGCCCAGCAAATCAACTACGATATCATCGACGGCAAGATCCACAATGTGTCTTTTGTCAGCGGCTGCCCCGGCAACCTTAAAGCCATCGGTATCCTTATCGAAGGCATGCCCGTTGAAGAAGTGGCAGCCAAGCTACGCGGTATCCGCTGCGGCAACCGCAGCACCTCCTGCGGCGACCAGCTGGCCCAGGCTTTGGAGCAGCACATCAATAAATAAACGTCAACTAAGCATGGTAAACTTGAAGGAAAGGAGTGAACTGCAATGTATAAGATCCTCAAAAGCACGCCCAACGGTATTGACGAGCTGGAAATGGAACAACTGGAAAAAGGCTGCTGGATCGACATTGTCAGCCCCTCTCCCGAAGAACTGCACGAAATAGCGGACGCCACCAATATCCAACTGGATTTTTTGACTGCCGCACTTGACGAAGAAGAAAAATCGCGTATCGAAACGGAAGACGACCAGATCCTGATCCTGGTCGATATACCATTCCTGCGCAGCAACAAAGACTATGACACTCTTCCTCTCGGCATTATCATTTCCGAAGATTTCATTGTCACCGTTTGTCTGGAACCCAACGCCGTTGTAGCCGATTTCTCGTCCTACAACCACCGTTTTTTCAGCACCTTCAAAAAAACGCGCTTCCTGTTCCAGATCCTCTACAAATCAGCAACTCTGTATCTGAAATATATCCGTATCATTATCAAGCGGACCGATGAATTAGAGCAGCATCTGCGTAAGTCCATGGAAAATTCCGAGCTGTTCAATTTGCTGGATCTGCAGAAATCACTGACCTACTTCACCACGTCCCTGCGCAGTAATTACATCGTGACAGAAAAACTGCTGCGGCTGCGTTCCACCAATCAGTCGGGACATTTGATCAAGCTTTATGAAGAAGATGAGGACCTTTTGGAAGATGTCATCATCGAATACAAACAGGCTATTGAGATGGTTGAGATGTACAGCCACATTCTTAACAGCATGATGGAAGTATTCGCCTCCATCATCAGCAACAACCTGAACTTAGTTATGAAATTCTTAGCTTCCGTAACCATTATCCTGGCCATACCGACGACCATCGGCGGCTTGTGGGGTATGAACGTGCCAGTGCCCATGGAGGGCAACGAATTCGGCTTCGTCACCATCACCTCCATCGCCCTGCTGATTTCGGTGGGTACAGGTTACTGGCTGTGGAAACGCCGTATGTTTTAGTTTTAGGAGACCATTATGTCAAAAATATTAGCAGAACAATTATTGGCCGGTATCATTCTCGGCGATAACGACAATCAGGAATATATTTACCTGCCTGGCGGCGAGGTGGGCAGCGATAACCCCTGCTGCGTTTTTGAAAGCAGGGACGGACGTCAGGACCTGCAGCTGGAGGCAGCCGTCGAGCAGGTCAAGCGACTGCACTTAAAACCTGTCAGCCATCCGGAAATGGGCCGCCGTTCCTATTAAACATTACTAAAAACACAAAACCCACCACGCCAAGCGCGGTGGGCTTTTTTATTGCCACTTTTTACTTTTGCAGCCACTGCCGTAAAAATTCCTCCGGAGGCAAAGGCCGTGAAAAATAGTAACCCTGCCCCTGCTGACAGCCAAACTCCTGTAGCAGTTCTAATTGCTCTTTGGTCTCGATGCCTTCGGCCAAAGTCAGCGTGTCGCCGAACTCCCGACACATGAAAATGCCTGCTTTAAACATGATCTGGGCCTTGGGGTTATCTACCAGATCGTTGACCAGGCTTTTATCAAATTTCACCGTATCAAAATTTACCTGAGCCAGCAGTTCTTTTTCCAGCAGGCCGAAGCTTTCGGTGATCTCCACGTCTATCAATTTAGTATCGATACCGTACTGGCTGCAGATCTCTGCACCGCTTCTGATGATATTCTCAGCCATCAGGGTGACCCGCGAAACGTTGACCGAAACCTTAAAGGAAGCATGCCCCTGTTCCTGCCATTTTTTTAGTAGCTGGCAAACGCTTTCCAGAACAAAGGTATCGACATAACTGATCAAGCCGTTTTCCTCATATTCGGGAATAAACTTATCAGGCGTCACCATCCTGCCGTTCTCGTCAAACTTGCGCACCAGTGCTTCAGCACCTTCCAGTGCTCCTGTACGCAAATTTATCTTCGGCTGCAAATACACGGTAAAATGGCCTGAGGCAATCTCATCCTGCAATTGATGGGCTCTTTCGGCCCGATTGTTATAATCTGTTTCCATATCCTGATAGCTTACAAATTTTGTCGCTTCCATCACAGCGTTGGCCTGCGACACTTTTTTGTAGATATCGGCGCAGCTATCGCACCACAAACGGCCTACGGAAACCCCAAACTCTATACCTTTGCTCAGTTCGCCCTTCAGCTCTTCCACCTTGGCCTCAAATTCTTTCTTGGTACAACCCACCAAAAGACCCACAAATTCATCACTGCCGATGCGGAAGGAATCGGTACCAAATAAACGCCTCACGATGTCCGCCAGCTTGATCAGCGCCTGATCTCCTGCCTGATTGCCTTTAGCAGCATTGATATACCGCAGCCCGTTAAGGTCCATATCAACGATACCAATACTGGTATTTTTCCGTTCAGCCAATTCTTGCAGTGTCAGATTATATTTTCCCTGTTATACAGGCCTGTCAAAGTATCGGTCCAGCGCAGATGCAGTAATTTTTCTTCCACATATTGCTTCTGCCGTTCCAGTTCATCCTCCTGCAGATTATACAACACTTCAAACCGCAAGCGGCGGTCATTATGCTCCAATAAAATACTTTTGACCTCCAAATACCGCTGTATGTAAGGCTGATAAACTTCCTCTACAAAAAAATTCTCTGTTTGCAGTGACGCGTTATGGCAGAACTTGCACCGTTCATCCAGTCCCTGCAGTACAGTATAGCATTTGCAGCCATGATAGCTTTCGTCATCTACCGGCCGCTGCAGCATCTCTTTGGCATATTTGTTCATATAAATGATCTCATCCGTATCGATGTCGATCAGATATACCGCTCTCGCATCCTCTGTCCTTACTATCTGCGGCAATTCATCAAAACCTATCAGTCTGCCGTCCATCCATACACCTCTTTATCTCGGCCTGTTTAGTTTGCACTTTTATCTAACTTAATAAACAATACCTTATCGTTTAAGTTTTTTATCATCTTAAAAATTTGCATCTTTTTTATCTCTCCCTATTATAGCACATCATTAGTTATATTCAATCTTTTCCGTCTATCAGGAATGTTTTATATTTTATTGCAATAAAAAAGCGCTGCGGCAATGCCGCAACGCTTTTAATTTTTACTTTTACTTTATTACGATCACAGGTACGCCTGCGTCTTCAACAACTGTTCTGCTGACGCTTCTTTTCAGCATCCCCTCCAGGGTGCCGAAACCCCTGCTGCCCATAACTATAGTATCGCAGCCTTCGCGGCGGCCCAGCTTAATTATCTCCTCGGACGGTCTGCCGCTGATAGCCAGCAAATAATCGCAGGGCACTTCCTGCTTATCCATCAGGTGTTTCGCTGCTCCCAGGACCTCATTGCCGATCTGCATCACAGGTCCATTGGCACTGTAAACGAGTTCTTCTTCAAGAGGAGCCCCGCCGACAGCGTTGATACCCGGTTTGACTATCGTCAAAATGACCAGGTGCCCGCCAGATAATCTTGCTAAAGCAGCCGCGTATTCCATCGCACGCCAGGAATGTTCACTTCCATCAATAGGTACGAGAATCTTTTTGAGCATCTTCATCATCCTTCAGCCAAAACTTATTGTCCCGGTATTATTTTACGATCAAAACAGGCACCGTTGCATACTGCGATACCTTGGAGCTGACGCTGCCCAGGAAAAACTCGGCGATGCCGCTGAGTCCACGACTGCCTAAAACGATAGCGTCGGCCTCTGCTTTTTTAGATAAAGCGATGATACGCTCAGAGGGATGACCGACTTCCATATCGTATTCAACTTTATGAGGATAGGAACCAACCATTTCTTTAGCCAGCTCTAAAACCTTGTCGCCAACTTTTTCAAGTTCGCTGTTGCCCTGGTTGATCGTTGCATGATCGAGAGGAACAGCCAGCAGAGCCGCGTTATTATAAGGCTGGATAACATTCACAACCAAAATTTCGCTTTCAAATTTCTTTCCCAGCTCCAAAGCGCTGTTCAATGCGCGCCAGGCAGTTTCGGAACCATCTACAGGTACTAAGATCTTTTTAAACATAATACGCACCTCCTGCTATCTTAACTACAGCTAAAATATTCAAAATCAATAATATACTTATTGGTTTCAATGTTAGTTTCTCTTTTTTACAGCAAAACTCCTGCAAAAGAGCAATTATTTAACTTTATTTTTTTTAGCCTGGTGTTTCAGCGATTTTTTGCTGACCTTCTTCATTTCAGACGGCGCCGGAGCATCATCCATACTGCCGCCCTTGCCGAAACGGTAATAAAGCAGCATCAAGCCCAAAAGCAGCATGGGCATACCGCCAACCACATAGCGGTATTCCGCCGGTACGGTCATGGTTATAAAATCGTAGCCGATAATAGCCAGCGGAACAAGAATGATCTGACCGTAGCGGCTGGCAGGGCCTTCAGTGCCCAGAAAACGGATCACCAGGCCGTAAGCCAGAAAGGCCACGGCAAAAGATACAAAAGACATAAAGCATAAGAAAATAAAAAATTCCATAACAGCTCTCCTCGTTTAACGTTCTTCCCTGTCGTAAGGTTGACCCAATGCCTGCGGCGCCGCCAGGCGGCCGCCTTTGCGGGCCAGTACCAAAATCAGCACTAAAATAGTAAAAATATAAGGCAGCATATTGAGAATAAAAACAGATACCGGCAGACCGATCACCTGTAAATGGAAGCCCAGCGCGTCGATGCCGCCGAAAAGGTACGAGCCTACCAGCGCACGCCACGGATCCCACAAAGCAAAGATGACCAAAGCCACAGCTATCCAGCCCCGGCCGGCCGTCATATTCTCCAGCCAGCAGGGAGCATAAGCCAGCGACAGATACGCTCCGCCCAAGCCTGCCAAAGCCCCGCCGATGACCACGTACAAATACCGCAGACCGAAAACATTGACGCCTACCGCGTCGACTGCCGCCGGGTTTTCACCCAAGGCCCGCATAAACAGGCCCGGACGAGTACGGTACAGATAAAAGGCCGTCGCCGCTACCAATAGATAGCTAAGATAGACCAAAAGATCCTGCTTAAAAAGCACAGGCCCGATAACAGGCAGCTCGCTAAGCCCAGGCACCGCCAGCTTGGTAAAAGACACACTTGCCTGCTGACCTACATAATCAAGTCCCAGATAACCCGACAGCCCTGTCCCGAACAGGGTCAGAGCCAAACCACTGACGACCTGGTTAGCCCGCAGAGTAATGGTCAGATAAGCATGGATCAGCGCCATCAGCGCACCGGCGACCAGTGCCATAGCCACACCGCCAGCCAGACTACCCATCTGCTGGGCAGCAATAAAACCGGCGCAAGCGCCTACAAGCATCATCCCATCCACACCTAAATTGGTGATACCGGCCCGTTCAGAGATCAGCTCGCCGAGGGCCGCAAATAAGATCGGCGTTCCCGCCGTGATGGAAGCGGCTAAAATGGAAATGAGCAAAGCTTCATTCATGCTCCTCGCCTCCTTCATCCTTCACTAAGCGTAGCTGATAACTGGTAAAAATGTCAGCGCCGACCACAAAGAACAAGATCGCCCCCTGGAGCATCGTCGCCACGGCGGAAGGTATACCCAGGGTCTGCACCATAAAACCGCCCACATGGATAATGGCGAATAAAAACGCCACCACGATGATCGCCGCCGGATGCAGACGCGCCAGCCAGGCCACAATGATCGCCGTATAGCCATAACCGGGGCTAATACCCGGCTGCAGCTTGCCAACGATGCCACTGACCTCGATCATGCCGCCCATACCGCAGATCGCGCCGCTGAGCAGCATGACCAAAAGTACGTTACGGGGGATATTGATGCCGGCATAACGGGCCGCAGTCGGATTGGAGCCGATGACCAGCGTTTCATAACCCCAGCGGGAATCACGGAAGACCACCGTCAGGATAGCCGCTAAAACAAAAACGATAATAATGCCTGCATGCACACGCAAATCGCCGAAGGTCGGCAGCAAAGCAGCCTCACTGAAGGCCGCCGTCAGCGGAAAGTTCAGCCCTTTGGGATCGCGCCAGGCACCGTAAACTAAATAATTGACCCATAAAATAGCAATATAATTCATCATCAGCGTGGTTATCAGCTCGCTGACCAGCCATTTTGTTTTGAACCAACCGGCCAAAAGCCCCCACAACCCACCGGCCACCGCACCCAAAAGCAGCATGCCCGGCAGCATAATAAATGAGGGCAGGTCAGGAAAGGTGAGCGGCAGCCAACTGGCCGCACAGGCACCCATATAGAACTGGCCTTCCGCACCGATGTTCCAGATCTGCATCCTAAAAGCAATGGCTATGCCCAGTCCGCACATCGCTAAAGGTATCATCTTGACTATGGTTTCTGATATACCGTATTCAGAGCCTAAAGCGCCGCTGAACATGGCATAATAAACTTCCAGAGGGTCGCGCCCGGTCAGGGCAAAAAAGATGCCGCAGAAAACCAGCGCCGCCAAAGCGGCAGCAATGGGCACCAGCGTCCGCATCAGCGGACTGGGGGCCAGACGTTTTTCCATCATCAGCTTCATGCGTCCGCACCTCCACCATCAGTGATACCGGCCATCAGTGCGCCGATCTTTTCCGTATCCATCTCGCTGACAGGGAACTCACCCAAAATCCTGCCCGCAAACATTACGCCGACACGGTCGGCCAGCTTGGCGATCTCCTCCAGCTCCTCTGATACTAAAATAATTGCCGTCTGCTCCTGCTTCAGCTGCAATAGCAGCTTGTGCACTGCTTCGATAGCGCCGATATCCAGCCCGCGCACCGGGTACAGAACTATCATCAGCTTCGGCCGGGCAGCGATCTCGCGCCCTAACAGCAGTTTTTGCAGGTTGCCGCCGCTCATCATTTTAACAGGCTGGAAGATGGAGCCCAGCTTCACGTCAAAATCTTCCACAATGCGTTTCGTCGCCGCAATAGCGGCCTCGCGCCTGATGCGCCAGCCCTTGGAAAATTTGCCGTCGTATTCTTTTAGGATCACGTTATCGACCGAGCTCAGGTTAGGCACCAGCCCCATCCCCAGACGGTCCTCAGGCACATAGCTGATACCGGCTTCGATCATGGTCTTCGGTTTTTTATTGGTCAGATCGTGCCCGTAAAAAAGCACCTTGCCGCCCATAGAAGGGCGCAGCCCGGCCAACACCTCTGCCAGCTCACGCTGACCGTTGCCCGATACCCCGGCGATACCATAGATCTCGCCCGCCCGAACCTTTAGATCAACATTGTTCAGCGCCACCGTGTTCATATCGTTAAGGGCCGAAACCTGCTCCAGACGCAGCACCACTTCGCCGCAGTGTTCGCAGGTTTTTTCGTAAGTATTCAGCACCTCACGGCCTATCATCATCTGCACCAGCTGTTCGCGCCGCATATTGGCTTTAGCGGCACTGCCAGTTACGCAACCGCCCCGCAGCACTGTTACCCGGTCGGCCAGCTCTTCTACTTCGTTCAGCTTATGGGAAATAAAAACTACGGCGCAGCCGTCGTCAGCCATTTTCCGCAGATTGACAAAAAGCTCCCTGGTCTCCTGGGGCGTTAAAACCGCCGTCGGTTCGTCCAAAATCAGCACCTTACTGCGATGGTACAGCATCCGCAAAATCTCGACCCGCTGCTTTTCGCCCACACCCAGCTGCCACACATAGGCCCGAGGATCGACCTGCAAGCCATATTTTTCGCCCAGGCTTTCGATATCGGCGATGATCTGCTCTGCCTGCAGCAAAAAGCCGCCCTTATCTTGGCTCAAAACGATGTTTTCCGCCACTGTAAAGGATTCGATCAGCTTAAAGTGCTGATGCACCATGCCGATACCGCTGGCAATGGCGTCGGCCGGTGAAGCGAACTTCACCTCGGCGCCATTGACCATGATGCAGCCCTCCGTTGGTTTATACAAACCTGTCAGGATGCTCATCAGCGTGCTTTTGCCGCTGCCGTTCTCACCCAGCAAAGCGTGGATCTCGCCCGCATGTAATTCCAGATCTATTTTATTGTTGGCGATAACGCCGGGAAACCGCTTCGTTATCTGCCTCATACTGATAAGAGGCGAAGTCATAACCATGCTCCGTTCATTATAAAATTATTTTTCACCGCTGATCCTGGCACCTATCTGGCGCGCTACATGGACGCCGCTGGCACTGGCCTGTGACAAGCCTCTGGTGATGCCGGCGCCGTCGCCGACGGCAAACAGGTTGGGGATTTTCGTTTCCAGCTTGTCATCAAGCTCCAGCCGCGCGCTGTAGAATTTTACCTCGACGCCGTACAGCAAGGTATCGGCGTTGGCCATGCCCGGTGCCACTTTATCCAGCGCATAGATCATTTCGATGATATTATCCAGATGACGCTTGGGCAGTACCAGGCTCAAATCGCCGGGAGTCGCTGCCAGTGTCGGTTTGGTAAAGCTTTTTTCCAACCGCCGCTCGTTAGTACGGCGTCCCTTGATCAGGTCGCCGAAACGCTGGAGCAGCACGCCCCCGCCCAGCATATTGGAGAAAGACGCGATGCGCTTGCCGTACTGATGGGGTTCGGTAAACGGCTCGGTAAATTTGTTGCTGACCAGCAGCGCAAAATTGGTGTTATGACTGTGCAGCTTGGGGTCACGGAAGCTATGGCCGTTGACAGTGATGATACCGTCGGTATTTTCCGCCACCACATAGCCGTTGGGATTCATACAGAAGGTCCGCACCAGATCGTTATACTGCCGGGTACGGTAAACCAGCTTCGCTTCATACACCTCGTCGGTGATATGCTTAAAGACCTGCGCCGGCACCTCTACCCGCACGCCTACGTCCACCTGGTTATTGATGAACGACAGACCCAGCCCACGGCACTGGTCTGTAAACCATTCCGCACCGGCACGTCCCGGAGCAGCGATCAGATAGTCACAACGGACATCGGGCTTGTCCTCACCACGCACGGTCAGCTCGAAGCCTTCGCCGTGGCGTTTGATGGTTTCTACATGGGTGTTGCAGCGGATCTCCATCCGCTCTGCCAGATATTTATAGATATGCTCCATAATGATGAGGTTATTTTCTGTACCCAGATGCCGCACCTTCGCATTTAAAAGATGCAGGTCGTGGCCCAAAGCCAAACCGCCGATCGTACTGTTTTTGGTGCTGAAATATTCGCCGGGTGCACCATGACGGCAATTAAGCTCGTCCACATAATCGATCAGCTCGATCACATCCTTTTCGGGGATGTATTCGTTGAGCCAGCCGCCGAATTCCGTCGTAAAATTATATTTACCATCGGAAAAAGCGCCGGCGCCGCCGAAGCCGCGCATAATGTCACAAGGCACGCAGCGCAGACAGTGGTCAACTTTTTTCGACGCCAGAGGGCACTCACGTTTCTCGATCGGGTTGCCCTCCTCCAGCATGATCAGCTTGACCGTCGGATACTTCAGGGTAAACTCATAGGCCGCAAAAACAGCGGCGGGACCGCCGCCAATGATCGCTACATCGTAGTTCTCGTACATAAAGGACCTCCGTTCATAATGTTGCTTCTATAAAATTATAAATCGTACTTTTTACTTTCATCCCCCAAAGGCTCATCTTTTTTGGGGTCGTTTTTAAACAAATCGATATTTTTCTTTGCTTCACGCAAAGCGTCGTCATAAACAGTTTTAAAAGGGCTCAGGTCTGCCGGCTTACCGGCCTTCAGCCACTCGGTCACCACTCGTCCCAAAGCGTAGGTCGTGCCCACGGCTACAGGTATCTGTAAGGGTGCAAAAGGTATCAAAGTCGTCAGCGTACTGCCTACAAAATAAGCGCCTAAAGAGCTCAGCAGGCTTACTGCCGCCTTTTCGCCTATTTCCTCTTCATAAACGCCGCCTAATTTTATTACCAGGTACACATCATTGGCGATCAGCGCCATCGTACCCACCAGCGGTGCTACCACGATAACGCCGGCGCGGGCTGCCGCCCAGCGGCATAAAGCCTCAGCTTCTTCCTGACGGGACCTGTCATCGATAACGGTCACTTTCGTTTGTTCTGTATCCATTTGCATGACCTCCTTCAAGGCACAATAAACCACTTATTATAATTCGCAATATTCCTGAAAAATCCTGCCAAAAGCACCGAATAAATCCGGCGCGGCACAACAAAACCGCAGGCCTTTCAGCCTGCGGTCTCCAGTAGCGTGTTTTTATGATGGCAGTTAAATATTTTCGGCTGCTTTTTTCGCAAGCTGCTGACGCATATACTCGGTTACCAGCACCGTGCTTTCTTCAAACAGCACCAGCGCGTGCTCGGCTTTCTTTTCCAAAAAGGGGATCAATTTTTCCAAATTCTCTCTGGTATCGACGATAGTGACCAGCACAGGCAAATTGGAAACACCGGTGAACAGTGACACCGGACGGCGGTCGATGCCGCGCACTTCGGTAGCATAGCCTTCGATACCTTTGATAACAGTAGCGCCCGCTATTTTCAATTTTCTCGCCTCGTCCAAGATAGTCCTGTACAGAGGTTCATCGCCGACGATAACGTCTTCGCCAGTATAAATTTTCAGCATCCAGCATTTTCTAAATTCTGCCGTCATGGTAAATCACGCCTTTCCGTAAATTATTCTTCTTCTGTTACTTTAATTATAGCACGGTCTTTCTGAAAAAGCATACGCTTTAAGGCAGCAGCAATAAATAATTTTTGTAACACAAATTGCACTTTGGCTCTGCTTGAAAATTAGGCCTCAGCCCGCCCGTAAATTTGGTATAATAAAACAAATACCATACACTCAGGAGGTACGCCATGTCTGTTACCTGTCAGGACCTACTGCCTTTAAAATATTTTGACCGCATCAAACTGGTGGCCGGGCATAACGGCCTCGACCGCACCGTCACCTGGCCCTATGTCGGCCAGACTTCCACCGTTTCCCAATGGGTGCACGGTGGCGAATTGCTGTTTATCACCGGCATCGCTCACAGCGCCGACAAGCTGAAAGGCCTCATCTGGGAATGTATCCAGAAAAAACTGGCCGGCCTGGTCATCCTCGTCGGCAACGAATATATCAATGCTATCCCGGCCGAACTACTGGAGCAGGCTGACGCCGCCGACTTTCCCCTGTTCGAGATGCCCTGGGACGTGAAGCTGATCGACGTGACACGCGAGATCACCGACCTGATCATGCGCGATAAATTCGAGGTCAAAAAATCAAAAAACTTTTTAGGCCGCCTGCTCTTTGCCTCCGACGTAGACTACCAGCAGATGCTGGACACGGCAGTCATCAATGATATCGAGCTGCTGGAACATAAATTCATCACCATCTTTAATTTGGGACGTCCTACCGCCGAGGCTGTAGAAGACGCAGTGCACGACAGCACTGAAGACAAAATGCAGCACTCTATCGACAACCTGTGCAAAGACAACCGGATCCCCGTAGTGACCCTGGTCTACGGCAACAACGTCATTTGCCTGGTCAGCGCCGCCACCACCGCCAAAGCCGCCGAGGCTGCTGCCTATATGGAAACGGTCCACGGGCTTTTAAAGCAGATCTACAGCGGCAGCGACCTCTATATCAGCTTTGGGCGAGTCTACACGGCTATCGAGCAGATCAAAGACAGCTATCAGGAAGCGCAGAAAGCCCTTTCACTGTGGAAAAAAATGAACCGTGCCGAGCACATCGTCTATTATTCGCGCTTGGGACTGTACCGCCTGCTCTTTAAAATCGAGGACAAAGAAGAGATCCGCGAATACTACCGCTATAACCTGAACGTACTGCTGGAGACCCTGCGTCAGTACCTGTACTGCAACGGCAATCTGGTCAAGACCTCGCAGGCCCTGTTCATCCACCGCAACACCCTGCTGTACCGGCTCAACCAGATCCGTGACCTGCTGGGCAAGGATATCGACGACGCCCTGGTACGGCTGAACCTGTTCAACAGTATCGTCGCCAAAGATTATTTGGGCGAATAAAAACAAAAAAGAATCGGCCCCCCAAGCAGTAAGCTGGCCGATTCTTTTTTCTTTATTTGTAGGAGGATTTGTAAGTTTGTTCAAAATTAAGATGCAGTATCAGCCTTCCGGAATGGTAACGACCTCTTCGGGCGGCTTTTTTTCTTTAGCCAGCGACAGGGTCACCACGCCTATCATTATCAGGGCACAAGCCATGATTTTGATGGTAGTAACAGTTTCGCCCAAAAGCAGCACGCCGCAAATGATACTGGTGATCGGCTCGAAGGTAGTCAAAATAGCTGCCGTCGAAGCGCCTACATGTTTGATGCCGATTTGCAGCAGCGACAGAGCCACTACAGTGCAAAGCAGCGCGAATACTATAGAAATATACCAGGCCTCAGGCGTCAAAGTCGTCAATGTCAGTTGGCCAGTACCCATACCGAAGATACCCATAGCGATGGACGACATCAGCGCCACATAGAAGGTGATTTTAAAAACAGGCTGGTTTTTAAGCCCGCTCTTGTCCATGTAAATGATGTAAAAAGCATAGGTCACACCGGAAGCTACTGCTAAAAACAGGCCCATGAAGGTGCCGCCGCCAAAGCCGGCGCTCATATCGACACCGAAGAAGAAACAGGCGATGCCCGAGGTTGCTATCAACAGAGCGAAAAACTTCTGCATACCCAGTTTCTCTTTGTAAAACATTACGCAGCCCAAAGTAACGAACACCGGATAAATAAAGTGGATCGTCGTCGCTACGCCCACGTCGATCAGGGAGAAGGAAATAAACAGCATCAAGGTAGTAACAGCATCGAAGCAGGCAAGCCTGCCAACTTTATCGTGCTTAATGCCAAAGGAGAATTTGAGGCTGTCTGCAACCGTGTTTCCGTAGCCTGCTCCGTCCGCGACGGCGAATTCCTTTTTGAACGCACACCCGAAGTCATCAATACTGCTAACAGCTTGTTGAAATAAGCGCTATATGGCAAAAATCCTGATAGAAAATTCTATCAGGATTTTTTGCTTTTGTTCTATGAGTTTTTATTGTTCATTTCTTTTGGCGGCAAAAGACGGATAATAATGTACCTGCTCTGCCAAATAATAAAACAGGGCAGATCTTCATCGATCTGTCCTGTTTTATTTGCAAATCCACATAAAAAATACATGTATACATAAGCCGTTATGGCAGGACTTCCAGTATCTTTGCAGAAGTATTTATATACAAAGAACAAACAAGTAATCACTTAAAATTCATCACTCTCACCTGACTATCGCGGAGTGTTACTACTACCGCCTGTAACATTTCCGATTTAACTATAGATGCGGATGTTTTAAGGAGGGATTTACCATGATGAAAAAGATTCTTGTACCGTTTGACGGTTCTGAAACCGCGCATCGCGCACTGGATTTTGCAGCAGGCCTGGGGCAGCCCTTTGGCAGTGAGATCATGGTGGTCAACGTTATCGTGCCCTATGACTTCACCAAAGTACCGCCCAGAAAACCCAAGAATGCTATCGAAGAAGCTGAAATGGCTGCTAAAGAACCCGAACCGACACCGCTCGACATTGCTAAAGTGCTTTTAGACAAACTTGGTTACACCAGCGCTTCCTACAGGCTGATCGTAGATATCGACCCGGCTGAAAGGATTTTGGAATATGCCAAAAACTCCGAAGTCGATATGATCATCCTCGGCAACAGAGGCATGGGTATGCTGGCCGAGCTGCTGATGGGCAGCGTGAGCATGAAGATCTCCCAATATGCAGATTGCCCCGTAGTGATCGTGAAATAATTAACATACAAGTTCCCGTCTAGTGAAGGCGGTAATCCCTTGGAAAAGGCCCCTCACCCACTGGAGGTGAGGGGCCTGGTGTTTTCAGATGCTATTTGGCCGTCAGCGCATCGTTCATACTGCCGCTGCGAAAGCCCTCTAAATCTAAACTGATATAGGTAAAACCCGCTGCCTTTAATGCAGCTACTACTTTTTGGCGCAGCTCAGGCTGCGCTATTCTTTCGATAGCGACCTGCGGCACCTCAATGCGCGCCAAGCCACCGTGATAGCGTACCCGCATCTCGGCAAAGCCTAAATCAAGCAGCGCCTGCTCTGCCGACTCGATCATTTGCAGCTTAGCAGCAGTGATCGGCTCTCCGTAAGGAATACGCGACGCCAAACAGGCGTAAGAAGGCTTGTTCCAGGTGAACAGCCCAAACTCCTGCGAAAGCTGGCGCAGCTCGTCCTTAGTAAGCCCCACCTGCCGGAAGGGACTTTGGATACCAAGTTCCGCCGTCGCCTTCATGCCGGGGCGGTAATCGCCCTCGTCGTCAACATTGGCGCCGTCAGCCACATTGGCGCAGTGGTGCAGTGCCGCCATTTCCTGCACTGTTTCAAACAAAGCCAGCTTGCAGTAATAGCAGCGTTCCGGGCCGTTCTCGGCAAAGCCGGGGACAGCCAGCTGGTCGACGCCCACTTCGATATGGGGCACCTGCAACTGCTGCAACAGTCGGGCCGCATCTTTGGCCTCGTGGGCCGGGTAACTGGGCGTAAGCACCGTAACGGCCAGCACCTGCTCCTTCCCCAACGCCTCACGGGCCGCATACAGCAGCAGCGCCGAATCGACACCGCCGGAAAAGGCTACGGCCACACTGCCGTAGCCGCGCAGCAGTTCCAGTAGATTTTCGTATTTTTTTTGTACTTCTGCTTGCATTTTACACCGCCTGTCTTAATTTTGACGATTGACCAGATCTTCGATAGCATTTTCGCGCAAGGACGTTTTCATGATTTTGCCCGTACCGTTTTTGGGCAGCTGCTCGCAGAAAAAGAAATATTTAGGCACCTTATAGTTGGCCATTCGTGCCATCAAAAAGCGCCGCAACTGTGGTTTGGTAGCCTCCTGCCCTTCCTTCAGCACTACATAAGCGCACACAGCCTGGCCGCGCAGCTTGTCGGGCACACCCACTACGGCATTCTCCTGCACCGCAGGGTGCGTATACAGGGCTTCTTCCACCTCGCGGGGATACACATTCTCGCCACCGGTGATGATCATATCCTTAAGCCGGTCCACGATAAAAATATAACCCTCGTCATCCCGATAGGCCAAGTCGCCCGTATGCAGCCAGCCACCGCGCAAAGCGGCGGCAGTTGCTTCGAGGCGGTTTAAATAACCCAGCATCACATTAGCGCCCCGGACGCATAACTCGCCCACAGTGCCATTAGCAACAATCTGGTCGTTGTCGTCGCGGATCTCCACCTGTACGTTAGGCAGCTGCGGCCCGATAGAGCCGATCTTGATTTTTTCTGCTGGGTTGACCGTACAGACAGGCGACGCTTCCGAAAGGCCGTAGCCCTCCTGGACCGGTTTCCCGAATTTCTTTTTAAAATCTTTGGCCAGCTTTTGCGGCAGCGAAGCCCCACCGCTGATAAAAAAACGGACCGATGCCAACTGCTCAGGTTCGGCTCCCTTTTCAAACATCTGGATCATGGTAGGAACACCGGCAAATTGATCGATTTGATATTTTTTGATCAAACGCAAAGCGTCGAGTAAAGTGTAATTTTCCTGCACTACGATACAGCCGCCGTGCAGCAGCGGGCCTGAAACAGAGACCGTCCAGGCAAAGCAATGGTACATGGGCAGTACGCACAGGCTCTTGTCCGTCGAATACATCAGCACCCGCTCAGTAAAGTCGTGGGCGTTGGCCACTAAATTGCGGTGCGACAGCATGGCGCCCTTGGGGTAGCCGGTGGTGCCGCTGGTATAAATAATCGTGCAGTTGTCGTTTTCGTCCAGCTCGGCTGCTGCGTAAGCGTGTTCCGTCGTCTGGCGCAAGTCGTCAAAATCAAGCTGTACCAAAGGCCCGCAGCCCCGTTCCGCTAAAGCGGCGGCCAGCTCCAGCTTCTGCCGTGCCACCATCACCTTCATATCGGCGTCCTGCACGATATAGGCTACTTCGGGTGCAGCAAGCTGAAAATTGAAGGGCACTACCACGCCACCGGCCTTGATGATAGCCAGATAAGCAATAACGAACTCACTACAGTTTTTGCTTAAAAGGCCCACCTTGTCGCCCTTACGGACACCGTGGCTTTGCAAATGCGCCGCCCACAAGGTGATTTCTGCGCGCAGCTGGCCGTAGGTCAGCATTTTATCCTGACAAACGAGGGCTGGAGACTCGGCCGGGTGCTTATTTATAATCTCATAAAATAACATAACTTCTCTCCCCATTGCAGCGGCCTCGCCGCCCAATTTCACCACCACCCTGATTTTTGGCAGCAGTATATGATTATTATACTAAATAAAAGCCCACTTGCACAATGCTAAAAATCAGGTTAAGATGTAGTATGTAAAATATAACTTCCCAGAAAGGCAGATTTAATAAATGAAAATTGAGTTAAGACCCGGTCTTCAAGGACGAGCCGAAGCAATCGTCGATACCACCAATGTTGCAGCAGTTATGGGCAGCGGTGATCTTGATGTTTTTGCCACTCCGGCCATGATAGCCCTAATGGAGCAGGCCGCCTGCAATGCAATTGTTCCATGTCTGGATTCCTCAACCAGCAGCGTTGGCATCAAAATGGATACTACACATGAGGCAGCCACACTACTAGGTAAAAAAATTATTGCCACGGCCAAGCTGGTAGCCGTTGATGGACGCAAACTGACCTTTAAGGTAGGCGCCTGCGATGACCACGGCCCCATCGGCACCGGTACGCACGAGCGTTTTCTGATCGACGCTGCAAAATTCATGGATAAGCTGGCGGCAAAGGGTTAAAGACCCAGTGACGCAAAAACTCCCGCTCGGCGGGAGTTTTTTTATTGCACAAAAAACGCCTCCGCAGCAGCTGCTCCGAAGGCATTTTCGTTATTATCATACTTGCTGCGATCTATTCCCGCAATTGGGCAACATCAGGCATAGCCACGCGCAAGGGCTTCCATAAAACAGCGGCGATAGTATAATCTATCAGCGAATGCAGCAGCGTACCGCCACCCACCAAAACTAACACGCTCATCAAATAGCCTGTTTCCAGCTGTTCGGGCTTAAACATATAGCCCGCCATAAAAAACGGCGACACCACTGCCACCTCACAGGCTGCGTGCACTAAAGCCAGCCCCCCATTAAATACCATGGACGAGGCCGGTTTTTCGATGATACTGGGTATTTTTTTGATCAGCAACGCTCCGATAATGGCAAATACGATATGACTTGCCGCACGCAAAGCAATGATCAGCGGCGTGGTAAGGAAAAAGCCCAGGGTAGTACCGATGCAAACGGCTACCGCCACTGCCGGCGAAATAAACATAGCCAGAAAAATAGCCACATGGCTGGCCAGCGTAAACGACATGGGCCCCAGCACTATTTTAGGCATGAACATGGGAATGACAAGGCCAACGGCGCACAACACGCCCGCTACAACCAGCTGCAAAATCTTTTTATTCTTCATTTCGTACATTACCTTCCTTCAAGCAGAATAGCAGCTATGGCAACGCTCCATGATCCAGCAATGCAGCTGTTGATATATTTTATTTGAGCACGGTTTGTAAAAACGTCTGTAAGCGTTCATTTTTGGGATTGGTAAAAATATCTTCAGGGCGGCCCTGCTCCTGCACCTTGCCGTCCGCCATAAAAATAACCTTGGTCGCCACCTCACGGGCAAAGCCCATTTCGTGGGTCACTACCACCATCGTCATTTTTTCTTCGGCCAGCTCGCGCATAGTGCGCAGCACTTCGCCCGTCAGCTCCGGGTCAAGTGAAGAGGTCGGTTCGTCAAAAAGCATGATCGAAGGCTTCATGGCCAAAGCACGGGCGATAGCCACACGCTGCTGCTGCCCGCCCGAAAGCTTACGCGGATAAACGTCCGCTTTTTCGGACAAGCCAACCTTTGCTAACAGCTCCCTTGCTTCCCGCACCACTTCGTCCTTATTGCGCTTCTGCACCTGCAATGGCGCTTCGATCAGGTTTTCCAGCACCGTCATATGTGGAAACAGATTGAACTGCTGAAAGACCATGCCCATTTTGCAGGCGATGCGGCGGCTGGCGTCACCGGGGGCGTATTCCACCTCGCCGGTGCTGTTAGTATCGGCCAGCAACTCACCGTCGATAATAACAGTGCCCTTGTTGATGGTCTCCAGCTTATTAAGACAGCGCAGCAAGGTGCTTTTACCGCTGCCGCTGGGCCCGATGACGGCGATAACTTCGCCCTCCTCCACATCAAGGTCGATGCCCTGCAGCACCTCCAGCTCCTGGAAACTTTTATAAATATTGCGTGCTTCGATTTTTTTCATGGTCTACTCCCATCAATCGTACTTAGAAAATCTTTTTTCCAGCTTGTCGAATCCATAGGTCAAAACCAGCGTCATCAGCAGATAAAAAACACCCGCTACCAAAAACGGCGTGATGCTGAAATCGCGCTGCACCAGATTACGGGTAGTGCGCAGCAAATCGTTCATCGCCAGTACATAAATCAAAGAAGTATCTTTGACCAGGGTAATGGTCTCGTTGCTGACCGGCGGCAGGATGATGCGGAAAACCTGCGGCAAAATAATGCGGCGCATGGTCTGCACATAATTCATGCCCAAAGTGCGGGCAGCCTCGTACTGGCCTTTGGGTATGGCCTGGATACCGGCGCGGAAGATCTCGCAGAAATAGGCGGCGTAATTGAGCACAAAAGCAAAAATAGCAGCCTGAAAATCGTCCAGCCTGATACCAATGACCGGGATAAAGGGCAACCCGTAATAAACGAATAAAAGCTGCAGCATCAGCGGTGTACCGCGCAGCAGCCAAACATAAACGCCGACGGCGCTACGCAGGCTGCGGAAGGATGAGACCCTCGCCAGCGCAAGCAATACACCCAGCGGTATCGACAAGACAATAGTAACGAAAAACAATTTTAAAGTTTCGATCGTCCCTACCCACATCTGTGGCAGGATGGAAATAATATAGTCCATTATGAGTCTCCGTATCTGATTTTAAAATAATTAGAGTAAAAGGGCCGACAGCTCATGCCATCGGCCCGGAGCTTATTAATATTTAGTGATGTCAATGCCCATCCATTGTTCGGAAATCTTTTTCATAGTGCCGTCTTTTTTCATTTCATCCAGCGCTTTATTGATTCTTTCGCTGTATTCTTTATCATCTTTGCGGAAAGCAACTGCCACGACTTCGTCGCCCATATTTTCTTCCAACGCTACATATTTATCAGGATGTTTGACCATGTAGTAGCGTGCCAGTACGGCGTCAACTACCATCGCGTCGATACGTTTAGCGTCCATATCCATATAAACTGCCGCAAAGTCAGGATATTTCCTGTAATCTTTCAGAGAAGTCCTCAAAGCATCATCTCTGTCAAGGATATAAGAACCGGTGCTGTCGTCCTGTACTGCCAAAACCTTACCTTTAAGGTCAGCGATCTTAGTGATCTCGGAATCTTTAGGAACAACTACCAGCTGCGCATTGACCATGTAAGGTTTGGAAAGAGTATATGCCTGTTCACGCTCGGGATTAACCGTAAAGCAGTTCCAGATCGCATCGATGCGTTTACCCTTGATCTCGGCTTCTTTGGAAGCCCAGTCGATAGGTTTGAACTCTACTTCCATACCTGCGCGCTTGCAGGCTTCACGGGCCAGGTCGATGTCATAACCGACGATCTCGTTCTTTTCGTTACGGAAGCCCATCGGTGCAAAGTTATCATCAAGCCCTATCACCATTTTTTTCGGTCCGTCACTGCCGCAGCCTGCCACCAAGGACAAAGCCATAAGCAGAGTCATTGCCAAAAGTAAAAATTTCTTCATCATACATCCCCCTCTAAGGTGTTTTTGTTGCTACGCTTTTGATTATACTTTAGTTCGCTAAATTTGTAAAGGGGTAAAACAAGTTTTTTTGAAATTTTTTGCAGGAATTTGCCGGCAGGCTGCGGAACTATATTATTGGGATTAGTTTATAATTATGAGGGAGGGTTCAATTATGATCGTAACAGAGAGAAAAACAGACGTCTTTAACCAACGCGCAGGCGGCAAAGGCGAAACCATTATGGAACACATCGTGGACGAAAAGCTTTACGGCGGCAAGATCATCACCTACGCCCGCGTCATTTTAAAACCGGGCTGCTCGCTGGGGCTGCACAAGCATGTAGGTACCAGCGAAACCATGTACCTGCTACAGGGCACCGGACTTTATAACTATAACGGCAAGGAAAGCACGCTGCACGCAGGCGACGTAACCTTCTGCCCCGAAAACGAAAGCCACAGCATCGAAAACATCGGCAACGACGACCTGATGATCATGGCGCTCATCGTCAACACAAAAGAAGAATAACAGGAAGAACAATAAAAAACAACACGCAAAATGCGTGTTGTTTTTTTGTTGCCTAGCAGTATTATAGGAACGTAGAAATAGCTTAAAATTCGAACCTCAACCCGGCGTTGATGCTCCACTTTTTGTTGATGTCGCCGCCAAAGCCGCGGGTCACCTCGCCGTAGAAATTACCGGTCTTGCTGATTTTGACGTTGCCGCCCAGGCCCAGCTCAAACCAGGTATCGCCGTAATCGTTGTGTTTAGTTAAAATATCGTTCGTACCGCCTGCGTCCGAGGTCAGCTGCAAGTCGCGCTCACCGGCAAATTCATGCAGCAGGTCGGCCTTCAGGTAAATATCGCTGCCACCAGTCACCTTCTGCCCCAGCACAAAGCCGATGCGCCCGATAGCGCTGTTCATGCCGTCGATGTGGCCGTTGGCACCCCGATCGGTGGTGTAGCTGATGCCACCCAACCTGCCTAAAGTGAATTGGGCGTTAGGCTCGAAGAACAGGCCGCTCTCCAAATCCAAACGCTTGCCGTATTCCACGCTGACGCTGTAGGCATGCTCTTTGTATGCGGCTTTATCCGGGAAGTCGCCGTAGGATTCCAAATCGGTCGACACGATGCCGTAGCGGGCCGTAACATTGGTATAAGTACCGCTATCGCCAGTCCACACGCCGTACAGGCTCAAGGTTTTTAGCTTGTCCTTGCCACTGCCATTATCATAGCTGCCAGTGCCATCGCCATAATCCATAGCCACGCCGTAAATGCTGTTGGCGTTGGTGGCCTTGTCGTAGCCAAACTGGTACATATTGTAGCGGCCTTCGTAATTATTACCGCTAAAGCGGCCCGCCTGGGTACGCGCCCACACGCCGTCGCTTTGCTCGCTGCCGCTGGCCAGCGCGCCCAAACGGCCGCGCAGGCTATCGTTAGTATTGCGCCACAGGGCATAGCTGTTATCGGCCGCATCCAACAATACTGCTGTATCGTTATTGACAGTTTTAGCCAGCTTTGTCAAATACCATAGTGAGCCGTCCTGCTCCAGGGTCGGGTCAACATCCCATAGGCCGCCAAAATTGGCCTTTGCTCCCGTAAAGGTCAGCTTGCCGCTGTTATCGGTAACCAAAAGCAGCTTGTGGGCGCCGGTCACTTCCGTACCGTTAATACTGCTCAAATCCCTAACGGAAATACCGTAGCTGCCCGTGCCAGTGTTGCCACCGCCCACCGTCAGCGTATCACCAGTATTATTGGCCAGGTCAGTATCCATCAGCAGCTTGCCGCCGCTGCCCTGCAAGTCGCTTACCGTCAGGCTTTGGTAGGTAGGCGTTGCCCCAACACGCACGCTGCGGCCAAATGTATAGATGAAAGCACATACCTTTAAATACAAAACACCGACTGCAATGCAGCCGGTGTTTTTATATTTCAGTTAAGATATTGTTTTCACAGCTGTATGTTACACTAACTGCTCTGTTGCATTATGATAACTACACTATTTCTTTTAAAGCCATTACCAGTGCAAAAAGTTGATTACTACCTGAATCATAATCTCTTTATCTTCCGGTCTTGATTCGGCTATCATCAATGTTATAGCAACAATCGCGCTATCACTGATGATTTTTTTCTGTTCTTTATAAAGCACTTTGTTTTTATCAAGAAAATATAAAAACAAGCCGGCGGCAATTCTTTTACAGCCGTCGTTAAAAGGATGATCTTTAATAAGAAAGTACAAAAGATGGGCTGCTTTCTCTTCTAATGTAGTATAAGCATCCTTCCCACATACGCTTTGATAGACAGCTGCTAAAATACCCTGCAGTTTACCATGTTCTTTTTCCTGTCCGAAAATATCAGAAGTTTTACTGAAATCCATCCGCCTGATGAAGTCTACGCATTCCGTTTCCTGCAATATATATATACACTCACTACCTTCAGGAACAATTACACACTGATGATCATAGGCGTCAAGCAATTCCAACGAGCGGGAATACTCCTGCACTACCCGCAACACCTCGTCTGATTCTATACTATTGGTGCTGGCAATGATATGCGACTGAATGGCTATAGTTTTATTTAAGGCAGCTAATTTCTTTTCATTAACTGCATAACCGTCAATAATATATTGTTTTAAAACATTAGTCGCCCATTTACGAAAGGCGATGCCCCGTTTACTGTTTACGCGATAGCCAACGGAAATGATCACGTCGAGATTATAGCTTTTTTGCTTTCTTCTAACAACTCTTTTTCCTTCTTGACGAACCTGTAAGAAATCCTTACAAGTTGACCGCTCTTCCAATTCATCATTGTAAATATTCTTTAAATGCATTGTAATATTTTGTGCAGTAGTTTGAAATAACTCTGCCATCTGCGCTTGCGTCAACCATACTGTATCCTCATCAGGCGCAATATTTACTTCTAATTCCAAACCATCATCTTGAAAGATGATAACATTATTATCAAGCATTTATCCCATCTCCTCAGTCATTGGCTATCAACTTATATATAGCATTTACGGCACTTTTTAGAATTATATTTGTTATAAAAATTATCGCAGCAGCAATATTGACGTCGATATAATACTTACACAAACACCGGCTGCCTTGCAGCCGGTGTTTGATTTATTGCGTTTTTACACTTGTTCGCGTGCCAGCTTCCGTTGCAGCCACAGCATCCGCAGGGTCAAAAACACGGCCGAGAAGAACAGGCCGATATCGAGGCTTTGCCAATAGGCCACAGGCCCATGCCCCATAACGAAATCTAAAAAGCAGCCCAGGGGCAGGCATACTACCCAATAGGCGAAAAAACCGGAATAAAAAGTGGCTTTAACATCTTTATAGCCGCGCAGGATGCCCTGGATAGGGGCCGCTGTAGCGTCGAATAATTGGAAGAAAATGGCGTAGAACAAAAATTCTACCACCTTTTGGATAATAACGGGATCGGTGGTGTAGAGCATGGCGATATAGGGCCTGTTGATATAGACCAGCACCGTTAAAAAGACGGCAATAGCCATATTAACGGCAATACCCAGACGGCTGTATTTTTGCGCTTCGTTCAAACGGTGCGCGCCTACTTCGACGCCGACCAGAATGGTGAGCGCCATGGAAAAGCTGAGCGGCACCATATACAGCAGCGAGGTAAAACCCAGGGCCGCCTGATGGGCAGCGATGATGATGGTACCAAATTTAGCGATAAACAGGGCCACTACACCGAAGATACTGGCTTCCATAAACATGGCCAGGCCGATAGGCACACCGATGCTGAGGTTTTCGCGCAGCTGCTTGAAGTCCAGCCGGAAACGGTCTTTAAAGATGCGGAAGCCGGCGAAGGTGGGCAGCGTATGCACGATCCAGATAAAAATAAAAAATTCCAGCCAGTAGGTGATGCCTGTGGCAACACCAGCGCCGATGCCGCCCAAAGCAGGCATCCCAAACTTACCGAAGATGAAGCAGTAGTTCAAAAAGGCGTTGACAGGCAGGGCCAGCAGATAGATCTTCATGGTGATGCCCGTATGGCCTAAGGTATCGATCAGCGCCCGCATGGACGTAGACATAAAAAACGGTACGATACCGACGGCTATAGCCGCCATATACATTTTAGCGATGTAGTGTACCTGGGGTTCCAGCTGCAAATGGGTCAGCAGGGTGTCTAAAAAAAGCACGCCTATAATAATGATGGCCACAGAAAAGCACAGGGCCAGAAACAGGGTATGCCTGATGACCTTACCGATATTCTGACGCTGATCGGCACCCAGAAGATGGGCCACGATGGGCATGGAGCCAAGTAAAACGCCATTGGTGGCAACAAAGACCGGCATCCAGATATTGCCGCCGATCGAGGTGCCCGCCAAGTCGACTGCACCTGCGTGCCCCGACATGGAGGAATCAAAAAAGTTCATGGCCATGATCGCCGTTTGCGTGATCAAAATAGGTATCATGACCGAAAACAAACGCCGCAGGCGTTGTTTAAAAGTTTCGTCTACTAACATAAAATCCCCTTCTATTTAAAAACCGCAGACTAGGACACGCCGCTGGCTTCGGCCAGCTCTGTCAGGTACGCCCAACGCTCCAGCAACTGTTCCAGACGCTGCTCGGCGTCCTGCTGCTGCGATGTAAGCTCGCCCAGCCTGACAAAGTCGCTGCCGGCGCTGCCCATTTCCAGGGCCAGCATTTTCAGCTCGGCTTCAACACCGGCGATAGTCGTTTCGATCTGCTCAAATTCAAGTTTTTCTTTATAAGTCATTTTGGGCTGCCGGGGCTGGCTTTTGGGCGGTTCGGCCTTAGGCTTGCCTTCGCTGCTTTTGCCGGCAGTCTGCTGTGCCGCTTTGTGCTTTGCGGCTACTTCTTCGTATTTGCTGTAATCGCCAATAAACTGGCGCACTTCGCCAGCGCCCATAAAGGCAAATATCTTATTGGCAAAGCGGTCTAAAAAATAACGGTCATGGGAAACGGCGATAACGGCGCCGTTAAAGGTGTCCAAATAATCCTCCAGCACCGACAGGGTCGGAATGTCGAGGTCATTGGTGGGTTCGTCCAATAGCAACACGTTGGGAGCACCCATCAGCACTCGCAGCAGATACAGGCGCCTTTTTTCGCCGCCCGATAATTTATTGACCGGCACCCATTGCAGCTCGGAAGGAAAGAGGAATCTTTCCAGCATCTGTGCCGCCGTGATGCGGGTGCCGTCTTTGGTTTCGATATGGTCGCTGACGTCGCGGATATATTCCAGCACCCGCTGCTCGCTGTCGGGAAACTCGCTATGCTGCGAAAAATAGCCTATTTTGACCGTTTGCCCGATCTGCACCGTGCCCCGGTCGGGCTTTAACTTGCCCGCCAGAATATCCATCAGCGTGGTCTTGCCGCTGCCGTTAGGGCCAACTATGCCCACCCGGTCGTTGCGCAGCAGGATATAGCTGAAATCTTTAATGTAGGAAATGCCGTTATAATCAAGCCCCAAATGCTCGCACTCGACTACTGTTTTGCCCAGACGGCTGCCAGCCGACGCCATTTCCAGATCGCCCTGAGCAGAAATATTTTTGACTTCCTGTTCCAGATCGTTAAAGCGCTCGATGCGCTCTTTGCTTTTAGTTCGGCGTGCTTCCGCCCCGCGGCTGATCCAGGCCAGCTCGCGTCGGTAGATGTTGCGCAGGCGTTGGGCGGCCGAAGCTTCGGACTGACGGCGTTCTTCACGTTTTTCTAAAAACAGGCTGTAGTTACCCGTATATAAGTAGCATTGCCCGCCGTCCAATTCCAACGTGCGGTTGATGACCCGGTCAAAAAAATAACGGTCATGGGTAACCATCAAAAGCGCGCCCTTGCGCTTCAGTAAAAGCTGTTCCAGCCAGGCTACAGTTTCGTTATCCATATGGTTGGTCGGCTCGTCCAAAATCAACAGGTCAGAGGGGCGCACCAAAACACCGGCCAAGGCCACTCTTTTACGCTGTCCGCCGGAAAGTTCTTCCATAGGCTGATTGAAATCGGTGACGCCCAGTTGGGTGAGCATGGTTTTGGCTTCGCTCTCCAGCTGCCAGGCATAAGCGCCGTCCATTTGCTGCTGTAATTCCAGCAGCTGACGCTGTAAGGCGGCGTTATCAGGCTCGGCTGACGCCAATGCCGCAGCCCGTTCGTAGCAGCGCAGCAGCTCCAACTGCGGCGAATCGCCCTGAAAGACCTGTTCCAAAACGGTAGCTTCCGGGTCGTAGGCAGGGTTTTGCGGCAGATACTCGATAACGCAGCTACCGCTGGTCGTGATACTGCCACCGTCACCGGCTTCGCCCAGCGCTATATCGCGCAGCAGGGTGCTTTTGCCCGTGCCGTTGACGCCGATGATGCCGATCTTATCGCCCAATTCTACATTAAAGGATACATTTTTAAATAAAGTCCTGACCCCATAGCTGTGGGACAGGTTTTCTACGCTTAAAATCATTGTTTTAGCCCTCTATAAAACAGAAATAAAAGCAGCCTGCCGCTGTGGCTGGCTGCATATATTTTAAATAAGCTCTACTTGAAGATCAGGATTAGCGGCTGCCGCATCCTGCATGACCAAAAGCAGCCGTTCGCCATACCAGCCTAATTCCGAACCGGCGGCTACTGCCTGCGGTATTTTTAGTATAACAGGCTCGCTGACTTCCGTCAAACAATCATACAGCGCGTCCAGATTTTCGCCGTAATAGGCGGGCAACGCCAGCACGCGCCGCAGATATTGATGCAGCTGCCTGATCGACTGCATTTCTTGTAATTCCAAAGTGACAGTTTTCATCATCCGCCTCCTTAATATAGCTTGGTAAAGCTTTGATAATGGTCGTCCGTGTAGTAGATAAGGCCGTCGTTAGAGTAGACGATACGCTTGGCGCCGCGGCTGCCCTTTTTATAATCGATGTCACATTCCTGCCAGGTGCGCCCCGCTTTTTGGGGCACCCGCCCTTCGTAATTGCCGTAGCGGTCGCCGCCGATGCTTTTACCGGGGGCTATCTTATCTAAAGTACCTTTATGCTTCCAACCAAGTCGATTGGCTTCGTGTTTGGTAATAAAATTGCCGGGCAGCTTATGGAAGGTATGGATATATAAAGCCACCTCGTCCTTGCCCGTATAGGACCGGCCTTCTTCGATCTTGGGCTGTGCCTGCTTGCCATGCAGCTTCTCCAGTCCGCTTTGGGCAGCTTTGGTCACCTGGTCGGTAGCCTGCTGCCTGGCCTGGTTTAGCTCGGTACTGGGGGTTTTACCGCAGCCTAATAAGGCGCCGACCGTAAATAATACGGCCAGCACTATGGCAAAAAGTTTTTTCATTTTAAACACCCTTTATAACCATTTTTTCATTTGATTAAAAATACCGCGTACTATGGTATCTGTTACTTTATTCTCCATGCGGGTCATGGTTTTACTGATCAGCTTATCAACCACCGTTGGCGGTTCCTTGCGTGTCGATGTGCCGCGCATTTCTTTTTTCAACTCGGCGGCTTCGGCGTCAGCCTGGGCCTGGGCAGCGGCGGCGGCGGCATCCTGCTGCACTTTAGCCGATAATTTTTCGTAAGCCGATTCACGGTCGATAGCGACGGCATATTTGCTGTATAAAGGACTGGAGGAGATCAACTGGTTGCGCAGGCTGTCGTCGGCCACACCCAGATAGCTGCGGGGCGGCATCACATAGGCACGCTGCACCATTGTCGGTACGCCTTCGTCGTCCAGCAGTGATACCAAAACTTCACCAGTGCCCAGCTCTGACAGCACTTTGACAGCGTCCAGGTCGGGGTTGGCACGGAAGGCCTGTGCCGCTGCCTTCAGGCCTTTTTGGTCTTTCGGCGTATAGGCGCGCAGGGCATGCTGCAATTTATTGCCCAACTGGGATAAAACAGTGTCGGGAATATCCGACGGCTGCTGAGTGACAAAATAAATGCCAACGCCTTTAGAACGGATCAGTCGAACGATCTGCTCGACCTTGTCCAACAAGGATTTGGGTGCGTCTTTAAAAATCAAATGGGCCTCGTCAAAGAAAAAGACGATCTTGGGTTTTTCCGGGTCGCCTGCTTCTGGCAGCAGGTCGTACAGCTCCGACAGCATCCACAAAAGGAAGGTGGAATACAAAAGCGGGGTCTGGAACAGTTCGACGCAGTGCAGCAGATTGATGTAGCCACGGCCATCGTCGGCTACTGCCAGCCAGTCTTTGATGTCCAGCGCCGGTTCGCCGAAAAAGACGTCGCCGCCCTGTTCTTCCAGACGCAGCAGCGCCCTTTGGATAGCGCCCACGCTTTGGCCCGACACATTGCCATATGAAGTTTTGAACTGGGCCGCATTATCGCCCACATACTGCACCATGGAGCGCAGGTCTTTCAAGTCCAGCAGCAACAGGCCCTGATCGTCGGCGATCTTAAAGATGATGGTCATAATGCCGCTTTGGGTAGCATTCAGTTCTAACAGGCGGCTCAAAAGGTCGGGGCCCATTTCGCTGATGGTAGTGCGCACCGGGTGGCCCTTTTTGCCGAAAACGTCAAAAAAACGTACCGGGAAGCCTTTGAATTCAAAATTTTCGATGCCTAATTTATGCAGGCGTTTTTGGAAGCCTTCGTTGCTTTCACCGGCTTTGCACATGCCGGAAACGTCGCCTTTGATATCGGCTAAAAATACCGGTACGCCCATTTCGCTGAACGATTCGGCCAGCACCTTCAGGGTAACGGTTTTGCCGGTGCCGGTCGCGCCGGCGATCAGGCCGTGGCGATTGGCCATTTTCGGTATCATACAGATCCTGTCCTCGCCTTTGCAGACCCAGATCTTGTGTTCATCAGCTAAATACATGGTGTTCCCTCCCGCGTTTTTATAAAATAACCTACATATTTATATTAATTTTATTATACGTTATTTAAAGGTAGTAGTAAATAAGCAGAAGCAGTTCACCTTTTAAAGTTGCATGCTGCTGCAAAAAAAATTGGCGTACTCTTGACTTGGAGCTTACTCCAGCATGTATGCTTAAGATAGAAAGCAGCCGGGCTGCCGCTGGTGGTACCGGCCCAAAACAAGGAGCTGAACGCAAATGAAGAAACTGTTTATTTTTATCACGGCCCTGCTGGCAGTGCTGGCGCTTACGGCCTGCGGTTCCAATAAAACCCAAAGCGCGGCACCGGCCGCTGCAACAACGTCAGCAGCACAGGCAGATGCGTCAACCAATTCCGCCCAACGTGTGCGCATGGTCATCAACGGTCAGGACGAGGTGCTGATAAGCATCGACCCCACGCCTTACGGACGTGACTTTTTGGCTTTGCTGCCACTGGAGCTGACTTTGAAGGATTACAACGGCACCGAAAAGATCAGCGACCTGCCCCGCCGCCTGACTACCCAAAGCGCGCCGCCTGGTATCGAGCCTGCGGCCGGGACCTTTGCCTATTACGCCCCCTGGGGCAACCTGGCGATTTTTTACCGCGACTACCGTTACTCCAATAACCTGCTGCGCTTGGGCGTTATCGAAAGCGGACTGGAGAAAGTGCAGTCCCAAAGCGGTGACTTTCACGTCCGGCTGGAACGGCTGAATCAATAAACCCGCAAAGCCACGTCTGCAATAAAATTGCAGACGTGGCTTTTATATTACAGGCTCCGGATCAAGTTCCAGCGCCTGTCCATATTGACGGGAAATTTAAAACATTTTTTATTCGACTTGACTTTACTGCAAATCTTGCTATAATGAAAACATAAATTAAATAGGCAGCGCGGAACTGACGGATAAGTGGAATCAACCACATGGACCGCGAAGTCATTGAAACAGCCGACCGTCTGGGCAGAGAGAACTGGGCCCGGGTGGTTTTTTTATTTCCCGGAACAGGTGCTCTCGGATTTTTGTAGTGTGAAAAGGAGAGATTTACCTATGAAAAACAGATGGCTCATTGCCTTATCGGCTATCGGCATCCATATCTGCATCGGCAGCGTTTACGCCTGGAGCGTACTGACCAAACCCATTATGCAGGCTATGGGCTTTACCCTGAAAGAAACTACCTGGACTTTTTCGATCGCGATTTTATTCTTAGGCCTTTCGGCCGGATTTTTGGGCGACTATGTTGAAAAATACGGCCCGCGCAAAAGCGGCCTCACCTCGACCTGCTTCTTTGGCCTGGGGATGTTTGGTACGGCACTGGCGCTGCACCTCAACAGCCTGCCGCTCTTATACCTTTTTTACGGCGTTATCGGCGGTATCGGCCTGGGCACAGGTTATATCACCCCTGTTTCCACGCTGGTAAAATGGTTCCCCAACAACCGTGGCTTCGCTACCGGCCTGGCTATCATGGGCTTTGGCTTTGCCAGCCTCATCGCAGGCCCGGTGATGCAGATCTTGGTCGCTAAATATGGCCTGGTACAAAACTTTATCATTCTCGGCTGCGTTTACATGGTCATCATGGCAGCCTCTGCTTTATATTTGGAACCGCCTAAAGCAACTAACGGCGGCCCTACCGGCAGCGCTATTAAAAGTATGCTGCCCGACGCTCAGTTCACTGCCAAAGAGGCACTCAAAACCTGGCAGTTCGGCGCTTTGTGGTGGATCTTCTTCACTAACATCACCTGCGGCATCGGCCTCTTGGCAGTTGCTTCACCCATGGCACAGGAAGTTGTAAAAATGACGCCGATGGCAGCTGCTTCCATGGTCGGCATCATCGGCCTGATCAACGGCCTGGGACGCATCTTCTGGTCTACCATGTCTGATTATATCGGCCGCAGCACCGTTTATGTAGTCTTTTTTCTGATCCAGATCGCGGCCTTTTATGCTTTGGCAGAAACCAGCAGCGCCTTTGTGTTCCAGCTGATCGTGTTCGTGATCATTTCCTGCTACGGCGGCGGCTTCTCGTGTATGCCCGCCTACCTCAGCGACCTGTTCGGCACCAAACAGCTCAGCGCTATCCACGGCAAGATCTTAACCGCCTGGGGCATGGCCGGTATCGCCGGTCCGCTGCTGCTGTCCTGGATCCGTGAAACTACCAACAGCTACTCCATCACCCTGTATTTCTTCTCGGCCTGCTTCGTCGTCAGCCTGGTCATCGCCATCATTTTAAAATGGCGCACCTCGGTCGGCGTGCTGATAGAAAAAAAGCACCTGTAAGCTAACACACTAAAGCCCTTCGCAAGTAAATTGCGAAGGGCTTTTTATTTTATCTTGCCTGATATTTATTTTAACCTTACACGATCTCGAATTTAGACAAGTCCACGTCCTGAAAGCTTACCCGCTGGAATTGGCGCGGATAGGGAACGGGAACCGTACAGTCAAAACCCATTTTGGCGCCGAAACCATTGTCCGTAGCCGGGTTCAGCTCGTGACCAAAGCATTTAGGCACCACGATGATATCCTGGTCAGGCACGCAGCGGGTAGCCATGGCACGGAACACGTCGTCGGGATCTTTGATGTCCACGTCACCATTAACGGCAACCACCATATTTAGCGGCGGGAAGGCAGCAAAGGTAGATAAAATAGCATTCTTGCCCATGCCCCGACGCGGTGCATCGATCTGGATGATGGCGCCGTAAAAGCCGCAGCCACCGGGACTTAGATAAACCCGCTTCAAGCCCGGTATCTGTTTGGAAACGCTTTGGAAGATACTGGCTTCTGCCGTCAGCCCTACCGAGTTCCAAACCTCCACTCCTGGGTGCAGACTGTGGATAACAGGGTCTTTTTGGTGGCTGATGGCTTTCACCCGCAGGCACCAGCGGTCGTCCTGAGTGGCATAATAGCCGCTCACTTCACCAAAAGGTCCTTCCGGCACTCTTTTATAGGGCAGCAGTTCAGCTTCGATAACCAGCTGCGCATTGGCGATACCTTCCACGGCCACGGTTTTGCTGCGTGACAGCTCCACCGGTTTGCCCCGCAGCGCCGCTGCTACTCCCAGTTCGTCCTTATCGATACCAACAGCGGACGACGGTGTGATAGCCGCTACATAAATGCTGGCGTCTACGCCCACATTGATCGTTACTTCCAGCGGCTGGCCTTTCTTTTCGGCCCGCTCATAATAATCACGCAGGTGGCGGCCCACGTCTAACAAAAAGGCCGCTTCGGTCTTACTGATGACCTGCATTCGATGGATAGAAGTATTCCTGACACCTGTATCCGGGTCTTTCGCAATAAAAACAGCGTTGGAATAATAGGGGCCGCCGTCGCCCAGCGCCAGGGTGGGCGTGGGTATCTTATACAGGTCTGGCTCGTCCATAAATACCTGCTGGCAGGCAGGTTGTTCCACGATCACCGCTTCCATCGGCTCCTTATTGAAGTCGGCCACCGCCCGGCCAAACAGGAAGGGCAATTCGTCGGCACTGGTATCGAATAAAGTCGCCACATTGTCACGGTTCCACCACAGACCTGTAAAAACAGGGAAGCGGTAGCCTTTGACCTTTTCGTATAGTATGGCCTTACCGCCTTCCAGCTTTTTGGAGATACCGGCCAGCTCGTGCAGCGGGTCGACCTCGCTTTTGACCCGGGTCAGCCTGTTTTCTGACTCCAGCTTTTTAATGATTTCTTTCAAGTCCATATTCTTACCCCCTCAAATGGCTTGCGCTATATTGTTTCTCTTTATATCATACAGCTAATCCGGATTTTTACAAGTGTTTCCCGCTGGCCCTGCCCCAGCGTCAGCTAACTTGCGTATGCCTTTTTGGACTGTCTTTATTCGCTGGTGTCATAACAGCAGGCGCCGCGCAACTATATGTAGTGCTTTGTCAACATCGACAACTACATATAGTTGTCGATTGTTTGCAGCCATCACGCAAGCACTTGCGTCCCGCTGCGGCGCGGCTTGTAAAACAGGCACAAATGGCCGATAATTAAGGTAAACACACAACCTTGTTACCAGAAAAGAGGCGGCTCTTATGGACAATCCGCAACCAAGTTATCTGCATATGTTGCTCGTTTTTATGAAGATCGGCCTGTTCACTATCGGCGGTGGCCCCGCCATGATCCCGCTGATCCGCGACGAATTTGTGGAAAAGCAAAAATGGATCAAAGACGAAGACATCACCGACGTGCTGGCACTTTCCCAATCGCTGCCCAGCGTTATCGCCGTCAATGCTTCCACCTTTTTGGGCTACCGCCTAGGCGGCCTGAAAGGCTCTTTAGTGGCGACCATCGGCGTCGTACTGCCTTCCTTTGTTATTATTTTTTTGATCGTTACGGCCTTTTCGGCCAGCGGTATCGATAAGCACCCCAATATCCTCAAGTTTTTCGACGGCGTCAACTCGGCCATCACCGCCCTGCTGATCGCGGCTACGCTGAAGCTGGTGCCTTATTCCATCAAAAACAAATTTGGCTGGGCCATTTTAGCCCTGTCGCTGGTGGGTATTTACCTGTTGGGGCTGGATATCGCCGTGATCATTTTAACAGCGGCCTTGTTAGGCTACCTGGTGACCAAATACGCGGGAGGTGGCAGCAAATGATGCTTTATTGGGAATTATGTATGGTTTTTTCAAGATCGGGCTTTTCTCCTTCGGCGGCGGCCTGGCGATGATCAGCATTATCGAGCAGGAAGTAGTTGGCCGTGGCTGGATACCAGCGGCTGAATATGCCCGCATCATCACCATCTCGCAGATCACACCCGGCCCTATCGCCGTCAATACGGCGACCTATGTGGGCGCCAGGGTCTGCGGGCCGGAATTTTGGCACGCCCTGCTGGGGTCCTTCGTGGCGACCTTCAGCGTCAGCCTGCCATCCTTTATCTTGGTGGCCATCGTGGCCCGTTCCTTTAAAAAATTCAATTCATCTTTAGCCGTACAGGGCATTTTAAGCGGGCTGCGCCCCGCAGTTATCGCGCTGATGCTGACAGCGGTGTTCTTCTTTATGAAGGTCACTTTCTTTCCCGGCACGGGCAACGGCGGTTTGGAATCGATGCTGGGACATTTCAAGTTTTGGCCTACCATGCTGACGGCGCTGCTGTTTTATCTGCATTATTTCCGCAACTTAGGGGCCATCCCTTTGATGCTGCTGGCAGGCTGCGCCGGTTTCATCATGTAAAAGCTCTGATCCTTTGCGGCGGCTTCAGCTGCCAATGCTGTTTTTATTTCACGGATAACGTAATCCACCTTATCCAGCAGCTGCTGCGTCACATGGATGCCGTCCACTAACTGAAACCGTATTTTTTTTAACTGGCGCAGTTTGTTTTCCGGGGCGCAGCCCGCGTCGCTCAACACTGCATTCAAGTTATTTTGCAACGCCGCAGCATCTGCCTCCAAGCTCTGCATCAGGTTCTTTAAAGCGTTGTCAGAAGTTGCTTTGTCCATCTCCATTTTTCTTCACCTCGTAAGTTGCTCTTACTCTATTCATTTTTTGCTTTCCTGCTTGTTTTTATTATAGGTCACGCTTGCATATATGTATAATACTTGTTTTAACGCAGTTTATATGCCTTGCAAGCATAAGTTAACAAAAAAATACACTGCCTGCGTAAGACAGTGTATAGGCTGTATTTATCTTTTTCAATGCGGCTCATTTTTTTGCTTTTGTAAAAACTCGCGGGCATACTCAATAAATTTTTTCACCGCTATATTAACAGGCTGGTGCTTCTTCCAGGCCAGTACGGTCGTTGCCGTCAGCGGCGGCTGCATGGGCTTGCAGCAAATCTGGCCGGTATCCAAAAATGGCCGTCCGCCTTCGATACACAAAGCATAACCCAGCTTATTATAAACCATAATGGAAGCGTTGGTGCTCATATTGCTGTTGATCAAAATATGCACCGTTTGAAAATAGTCGCCGAACCAGCTGATCAATTCGTTACGCACCTTCTGCCGCCACGGTAGTACCACCTTTTGCCCGGCCAGATCAGCAGGCGTTACATAGTCCTTTTGTGCCAACGGGTCATCGGTACGCATCAAAACGCCCCAGCGTTCCACTACCGGCAGGCGGATAAAATCGTATTTATCGATATCCACCGGCTCCAGCAGCAGGCCTATATCCGACAAGCCACTGTCGATGCGCTCTTTGCTGTATTCCGCATTGCCCGTATACAGGCCATAGGTAACATTGGGATACCTGACGCTGAACGCTTGAAACAGCTCGGCTAAAAGCCAGACGGATTCAATTTCGCCACAGGTAACGGAAACCATGCCGCTGACCATTTCCTCGGACAATGACAATTCCTGTTCCGTTTTATCCACCAGCGCTAGGATCTCTTCAGCGCGGCGGCGCAGCAGGATGCCTTCATTGGTCAGTTCCAGTCTGCGGGTATCGCGACTGAATAAAACCACGTCCAATTCTTCCTCTAACTGGGCGATCTGGCGGCTTAACGTGGGCTGGGTGATATGCAAAAAATCTGCCGCCTTCGTAATATTGCCTTCCCGTACAACAGCTAAAAAATAGCGGAGCAATCTTAGTTCCATCTTGCTTACCTCCGTCGTCCTTTTGCTTACAAAGTGTTTTTAAGTCACCTGGTTGTTAAACAAGTAAAATGCACGCCCGCTGACCGGGCCTTTCTTTTTATTTTAAAGATATTTACAAAATTTAGCAAGCAGCAAACAATTTTCTGCGAAATAAAACCTCTCACCTTGAAGCTACGCTGCTAAAAAGGGAGAGGTTTTATTTTTCTGCCCTGCATTTATTTTGCCTGCGGCGGCTAATATTTGCAGCCTAATTTTATGGCTTTAGTGGGACAGACCCGACGGCATTTACCGCAGGCGATACATTCGCTGTCGCCTACCCGCCGGCAATCCATCAGGCAGTTGCGTACGCACAGTTGGCAAGCCGTGCATCTTCGCTTATCCACCTGCATCCCAAAAACCGCCAGCCTGTTGAAGAGGCTGTAAAAAGCACCCATAGGGCACAAGAAGCGGCAAAAGGGGCGGTAGATAAAAACTGCCGCAACGGCAATAGCGCCAATTACCCAGCGCCAATCCAGCCCATGCAGATCAAAGAAGTAAAATTCGCCTAAGAACATCAGCAAAAGCAAATATTTAAAATAGGATAAATAGTAGGTAAATTTATTTTTAGGCAACTTCACCGACGGTATTTTATCCAGCAGCTCCTGTGCCAGGCCAAAGGGGCACAGCCAGCCGCAAATGATGCGGCCCAAAAGCAGCGCGCTCAGCAGCAAAAGTCCCCAGACCCTGATGCCAAAGGGCATGGCAAAGCCTGCCAGCGTTTGCTGGGGCAGCCCCCAGGGACAGCCTATCGACGCATAGCGGCAGTAACCGCAGTTGACGCCCGGGATGCAGGCATTTTTCCAGGTCATATCGGTGCCCAGCACGTCGGCACCGACCCGCCCGTTATAAAGTATGGTCGCCGTCAGCTGCGACAAACGGCGTTTGATCGCGATAGCCATGTCATCTGCTCCTTTCCCTGCTGCTGTGCCTGTTTTTTTATAGTATAAGAGTTGAAGTGCACTCTAAGTCAATCATTTTACCAAAAATCTACATTTTACAAAATACCTGGTTGGTAGCACACCTTCCCTAAAACAAAACAGAGCTTGCGGTGCAAGCTCTGTTTTTTACGCTTTATTTACTATGATACTGCTCGTCGCTGACCGCTTCCAACCAGGTAACATTCTTGCCCTGGTCATCCACATGGGTCAGTGCCAGATGTGTCATTTCCCCATCGGGGGAAGCGCCATGCCAGTGCTTGATATCCTTAGGACACCAAATCGAGTCGCCGGCATTGGCTACTGATTTTTGCCCATCCCAGGTCTGGGTCCAGCAGGTACCATTTAGCACCAGTAGCCTTTGTCCAGCCGGATGGGTATGCCAGTTGCTGCGGGCACCGGCTGCGAAGGTAACATAGGCGCCGCCATAGGGGGCACCTGCATAATTGCCAAATAACGGCTGCACGGTTACGCTGCCTGTAAAAAATTCGGCAGGGCCGGCATAAGCTGCCTGGCTTCCACGAGTCACAAACTGTTCGCTGGCCTGGGCCGTTACCGGGCCCATTCCCGCAGCGCCTGCTGCCATAGTCAAACAAACAGCTGTCATAAGCCTTGTCATTTTTTTCATAAATACTTCCTCCCTTAAATAGTGATCGGCAGGATCGTTTATCCTCAGCTGTATCATATTCGCTGGAGTCAGCTCCAAGTCAAGGGATTTTTTCATGATTTTTTACAATGCAGCCTAACTGCTGTTTTAAAAAAGTTCTTGCTGCCCTGCCAGTAAACTGTACACCTTACGCTCTGTAAGCTTGTCTTCTGCTTGCAGGCTACTGCACAATAGCGGTGCGTGCACATTAAAAAGGGCATGTTTTTTTACAATGCCGGGCATACTATGATTAGCATAGCAATAACTGCATCCATGCAGGCATGTATCATAAGCCCCGATATCAATGCTCTCGACGCAGCCACATTCACTGCGCTGATTTTTATCCTTAGCGGCAGTAAGCCTGCCGCTGCCCAACCTTGCCAATAAAGCAGCATCCACGCAGCTGGCATGGCTGATACCCAAATCTGCCAGTTCTATCGACTCGGCACAGGTCGCCAGTTTTAAAGCATATTTTTGCGCCGTTACTGCAAACTGACCTGCAAGCTCCCTCTGTTCCGCAGCACTTGGCGGCCTTATTTGCGAGGCAGCCAACCTTTTGTTGATTTTAGGATAACAGTCTAAAAAACTGATAATACATTTTTCAGTACTACCTGCCAGGCGTTCTGCCAAATGTGCAAAAGCCTCTTTGTGATAGGCCAAATCATACCTGCTATTAAGCAATATGGGGTCATAGCGCCACAACACCCGTTCCGTTCCAACGGCTTCGGCAAGGCGGCCAAAGGTATCTAAGCGCTGCTGCAAAGATGGTAACGCTGCTTCTATATCAGTGTCATAGGCATTTAAAGTAAATTGAAAATAATAGACATAGCCGTCCAGCTGCTTCAGTTTTTTTAGTACCGGCTCCGGATTTTTGCTCCAAAACACGATCCCATCGACAAGCTCCGGTTTTAGACTGACCCTGCTCACCTGCCGCTGGTTCATTGGGTTGCGTACCAGTACAAATTGCTCTTTGAGCCGCTCCAGCAGCCAATCAAAATAATACGCAGGTATATCTGTCCTGCGGCTGGCACCAATGATCATCGGCCCATCCCCCCTCAAGCAACAACTTTTTTGAACATCTATTTATATATTGTACCATTGCCAAATGTCGCTGCAAAAGTTTTTTTCAAAAAAGCCTTGACTTGAAGTTAACTCCAAAGGCTAGAATGAAATTGAAAATTACAGGAGGTGATTTTTATGAATATTGCCGAAGTAAGCAAACTTACTTCCATGACACCGAACGCTCTGCGTTATTATGAGCGGATCGGGCTTATCCCTCCCATCGCCCGCACTCACGGAGGCGCCCGTGAATATAGCAAGATCGATCTTTGCTGGATAGAGTTTATCAAAACCATGTGCGTAGCCGGGCTGACGCCGGAAACCCTGATCGACTATGTAGCTTTGTCGCAGCAGGGTGATGCCACCTTAGAGGCACGCAAAGATATTTTAGAAGTACAGCGCCGGGTGTTACAGGAAAAGCTGGCGTTTATTCAGGCTACTTTAGCCAGATTAGACGTTAAGATCGAAAATTACCGCTCTGATATCTATCAAAAAAATCATCAGTCACAGGAATAAGGATTCTTGAACGTGCTGGAAAAAATCCTCATCGCTTCACTGACACTGGCTGTGACCGCCGCCCTGACAGGCTGAGGCGGCAGCCGCTGACGCAATGGCTAAATGGCTGTAAAACCTACAATTTTAAATAGCAGTAAAATTTTAAGTGAAAGAGGGCTGACTTATGAAAAACGTACTTTCTATGTTCTTAATGGCAACCCTGCTATTGGGCGGCACCACCTTTACCATCGGTAAAATTAGCGTCTGTGCTGCCTCTAAAAACAGGACTGAAACCGCACAGAACAAGCAAAACCAGCTGTTTGGCAGCAGTAAAAGCAAGCTGGCCGCTACCGACCCCGATTTTACCCAGACCATGAACAATTTTATCTACGGCGATGTCTATTCCCGCGGCAAGCTGACCGCTAAGCAGCGTGAACTGCTGGCTATTACCGCCCTGACCGCCAGCCAGACCTTAGACGCCCTCCCGCAGCAGGTGGAAGCTGCGCTGAACGCAGGTGCGACGCCGATAGAGATCAAAGAAACACTGTACCAATGCGCGCCCTATGTGGGTTTTCCCAAAACAGTCAGCGCCCTGGAGGTGACTAACAAGATTTTTAAAGCCCACGGCATTAAAATGCCGTTGCCTAATCAGGCTACCGTTACCGAAGCGACCCGCTTTGACGACGGCTTTAAAGTGCAGGGCGAGATTTTTGGCGCTGAACACATCACCAATATGCACAAAAATTCGCCCGCCAATCAAAAACATATCGCCAACTATCTTTCCGAATTCTGCTTTGGCGGCACCTACACCCGTAATGGGCTGGATCTGCAAATGCGCGAGCTGATCACCTTATGCGCTATCAGCAGCATCGGCGGCGCTGAACCGCAGGTCAAAGCACATGTACAGGCTAATCTAAACGTCGGCAACGACAAAGAACTGCTGCTGGACGCAGTTACCCAGTGCCTGCCCTATATCGGCTTTCCCCGCACACTCAACGCCATCGCCTGCATCAATCAGGTAGTGCCAGCAAACGCCTGAGCCTGACTAAAAGCAAAAAAGACCTTCGAGCGCAGCACCAGCTGCACCGAAGGTCTTTTTATTTATTCTTTCTGATGATCATTTATCAGACGCACGTTTTTTATTAAAAGCATCTACCTCGCCGCGCACACCCTCCAGCCAGCTTGTTATCAGACGCTGCATCTTGCCGTTACCGATATCGTGCAGAGCCAGGCCCGTGGTCATATCAGCCTGAGCAGCAGACTCCCTGATGGCGGCAAGGCTTTGTTCGATACCGTCGCTGCCACTGGTACAGAAAGGCAGGATGACCTTACCACTAAAATCATGGGCCTCTAAAAAGGTACGCACTGCCAGGGGCGCCTGTTTGTACCAGATGGGATAGCCCAGAAAAATCGTTTCATACCGGGAAATATCCGACAGGTTTGCCGCCAGAAGCGGGCGTTTATTTTCAGCTAACTCTTGTTTGGCGATCACGCCGCAGTCCTGGCCGTCCTTAGGGTACGGCTCGGCTGTTTTGATGGCCAGCAACTCGCCGCCCACCGCCGCTTGTACCTGCCACGCCGCCAGCTCCGTATTGCCGCTATGGGAAAAATAAGCGATCAGTATTTTGGGGTTTGTAGGCAGCCCCGAGGGTTTGGTGATGGGCACTGGTTTATTTTCGTCCACTACTGCGTAATTACCACCGCAGCCGCTGATTACAGCCACCAGCATAATACCGGCCAGCAGCAGTAGATATTTTTTTATTTTTTGCATAGTCTACCTCCGGGCAATGGTCTATTTTTACTAATTGTATCATATACCTTAAAGTTTACTCCAGCGCAAATAAAAATTATTTATTCCGACTATGCTGACAACAAAAAACAGACCTGATCTAAATCAGGTCTGTTTACTTTTACCAATGGTATTTTTCGCCGCGGCTGATCTTGAACGCACGATAGATCTGCTCAACCAGCAGCAGGCGGATCATCTGGTGGGTAAACGTCATTTTGGAAAAGGATATCCGCTCGGCAGCCCGCTTGCGCAGGGCGTCTGTATAACCAAAAGCGCCGCCGATCACAAAGGTGATGTGGCTGCTGCCCTCCAGTGCCAGCTTGTCGATTTTCGCCGCCAGCTCCAGCGAGCTGATCGCCGTACCGACCACGTCCAGCAGGATAACATAGGAATTTTCCGGTATCACGGCCAGCAGCCGCTCTGTTTCCTTAGCCAAAACCTGTTCCTTTTGAGCCGCCGAAGGCTCGTCCGGCATCCGTTCTTCGCTGATGGCGACAGTTTCCAGCTTGCAGAAGGGCTGCAAACGCTTGGTAAATTCTTCGATACCAGCCGTCAGATATTTTTCCTTGATCTTGCCCACACAGGCGATGGTGATCTTCATTTAACGGTTTTCCTCGGGGATCTCTTCCAATGTCATATGGACGGTCTCTTCAGCGCCGCCGCGCAAAACCACTACGTCAACACTGTCGCCGACCTTCAGCTCGGCCAGCTTGCCGCGCAGTTCAACTACCTTGTTGATATTTTCGCCGTTGAATTTGAGGATGATATCGCCGGGGCGCAGGCCTGCTTTCGCAGACGGGCTGCCTTCCCAGACCTTCATAACGAAAATACCGTCGTGCAGGTCGATATCAAAGCCATAACGGTTGGCTATATCTTTATCCACCAGGCTGGCGCCGATATACGGACGCACTACCCGGCCTTTTTTAGATAGTTCATCCAAAATCGGTTTCGCCGAATTGATGGGTATGGCAAAGCCGATGCCTTCCACGCCGGAAACGGCGATCTTGGCAGAATTGATGCCTACGACCTCACCCTCAGCATTTACCAGCGCGCCGCCGGAATTACCGGGATTGATGGCCGCATCGGTTTGGATCAGGGTAAATCTGCGCTCGCCCAACTGGATGGAGCGGTTCAAAGCACTGATAACGCCGGCAGTAACGCTGCCGCGGAACTCCAGTCCCAGCGGGTTGCCGATAGCGATTGCCGGTTCGCCCACCTGCAGGGTAGAAGAATCGCCGAAATCAGCTACTGGCAGATTTTCTTCGTCGATCTTGACTACAGCCAGATCGGTCGCCGCATCGGCGCCCAGCACTTTGCCTTTGACGCTGCGGCCATCAGGCAGGCTGACTATGATCTCGGAAGCGCCTTCCACAACGTGGTTATTGGTTGCGATCAGGCCGGACTTGTCATAAATAACGCCGGAACCTGTACCACGCTCGGTAAGCTGCACACGGTTAAAAATATCGCGTACATAGGCCTTGTTGGTGATGCCGACCACTGCGGGGCCGACTTTTTTAGCCGCCACTACGATGGGAGTATTGCGCGCCCCCAAAAGATTGGCGTCCTTCTGCGCCGCTGCCGCAGTTTTTTGCTCTTTCACGGCTTCTGCTTTGTTGTTATCGCTACAGCCGCCGATCAGCACTGCCGCACCCAGCAAGGCACAGAAAAAGATGTTCACTGTTTTTTTAATAAAGCTTCTTTCCATCTCCACACTCCTCAATCATAATTTTTAACTATATTTTCCTGTGATGTAATATATATTTTTGTTGTTTCGCCAACCTCGTTGGCATCAAGGATACCCCGCACTGTTTCAAGCGCCAGCGAAGGCAGATTATTTTCCTGGCTTAGATGGGCCAGAAAAACTTCCTCGGGCAAGCGTTCCATATGGGCCAGCAGCCAGGCTGCCGAAACGTTGGATAAATGCCCGCGCGTGCCCAGGATCCTTTGCTTGAGCATCTGAGGATAGCTGCCGTTTTTCAGCAGTTCTTCATCATGGTTGGCTTCCAGTACCAAAACGTCGGTGTCTGCCACGTTCTGACGCACCTCGTCGGTCACAAAGCCTACGTCCGTCAGATAGGTGCATTTGCTGCCGCCACTTTTAAAGACATAGCCTACGGCAGAGGCAGCGTCGTGAGGCACAGCAAAGGGAACTATCTCCAGACTGCCGCTGACCAGGCTTTTAGGTAACAGCCTGCAGCAGCTGCGTTCCAGCTCGCTTTTTTTTGGCATGTACTGCCAGGTCTTTTCGTTAGCAAAAACCGGCAAGCGGTATTTGCGGCAAAAAACAGGCAGTCCTTTCACATGGTCGTTATGCTCGTGGGTCAACAGTACTCCCGCCAGGTCCTCCGGCTTCAGCCCGGCCTGAGCCAACCGTTCCGTCAGTTGACGGCAACTGATGCCCACATCGACCAGAAAAGCCTGTTCACCGGCACGGATGACAGCGGCGTTGCCTTTGCTGCCGCTGGCCAGGATCGTCACACTGAATTCACTGCTCATGCTTCGCCTGCCGCGATCTTCGGCCCGGCACTGGTACCGATGCGTTCAGCACCTGCTTTCAGCATCGCCTGCGCGGTTTCCGCATCGCGGATACCGCCGGCAGCTTTGACTTTGATACCATATTTTTCAGCTTCGGCAGCTAAAAGCTGTACATCGGCGACAGTAGCGCCACCCTTGTTAAAGCCGGTGCTGGTCTTAACAAAGGCCGCACCGCCCTCGGCCACCAAACGGCAGGCCGTACGCTTTTCGTCGTCGGTCAGCAAACAGGCCTCGATGATGACCTTAACCGGATAAGGTTTAGCCGCCTCGACCACGCCACGAATGTCACTGACGACAGCGTCATGATCGCCGGTCTTAAAGGCCGCGATGTTCATTACCATATCGACTTCGTCGGCATGGGCTTCCACCGCCATTTTTGCTTCCAGCGCCTTCACCTCGGGATAAGTCGACCCCAGGGGGAAGCCTGCCACAGTCACGATCTTGACGTCAGTATCGCTTAAAAGATGTCGGGCCAGCCCCACATAACAGGGATTGACGCACACACCCAGTAAACCATATTCACGTGCTTCGCCGCACAGCTGCATAATATCGGCCACCGTGGCCTCTGGTTTCAATAAAGTATGTTCAAGATGCTTCGCAATCGTCACCCCGACTCCTCCTCATCTTCTTCAATGATTTTTGCTTCTATATATTATATCAAAACTTTACACTTTCTGCTTTGACAAAAAAGAAAATTTTATAAAAAAATCCCCGGCCAAAGGCCGGGGATAGCGCAGTTAAATACTTTTTAGTGCTGCTTACGGCATTTTTCGCAAACGCCAAAAAAATAAAATTGGTGTTTGTCGATGCTGTAGCCGCTCATTTCTTCTACCTTGACGATCAAGGAACGGTCATTGGTAGCCGGTACGTCGTCGACGCGGCCACAGGCAGTGCACTGCACATGGCTGTGCTCGCTGGTATCGGCGTCGTAGCGGGAGCTGTCTTCGCCGGTATTGATGATCTGAATCAGACCCAGCCTGTTGAGTATTTCTACAGTTTTATAAACCGTCGCAAAGCTCATAGACGGATATTTGGGCTGCAGAGTGCCGAACAACATTTCAGCACTGGGGTGCTGCTTGGTATTAGCCAGCGCTTCATAAACTGCCAATCTTTGCGGGGTAACTTTATAACCGTTTTGGCGCAGTACCGCGGTCAGTTCTTGGTTGTTTAACATGATTTACCTCCTTGTTGAAATGGATGTCTCGCTCGGCATCTGTTGCTTTGCTAAGATTTGGATAATCTTTATCCATTATTTATTAAATTATAATCAAGAAAATTTTTCTTGTCAATATTTAATATCATTTAATTGCCACTATTTAACAGATTTCACAAAGCTTCCACAAGGATTTTGCTAATTAAAAGCGAATTTTATTACTATTACACACAAGAAAGAGGTAGACCCATGAGCATTGAACAGATCATCGCCGGCGAATTGTCGGTAAGGACGCAGCAGGTAACAGCGACGCTGGAGCTTTTGGACGGCGGCAATACGATACCCTTTGTAGCCCGCTACCGCAAGGAAGTTACAGGCTCTTTGGACGAGGAACAGATCCGCACCATCAGCGAGCGGTCCCAATATCTGCGTAATCTGGAAGCGCGCCGACAGGAGATTTTGGAGGCAATAACCGCCCAGGAGAAACTGACGCCGGAGCTGGAAGCACAGATAATGGCGGCTGTGAAAATGCAGGAGCTGGAGGACTTGTACCTGCCCTACCGCCCCAAAAAACGTACCCGGGCGCAGATAGCCCGTGAGCGTGGCCTGGAGCCTTTGGCCGAATTACTGCTGGCGCAGGCGCAGCCGCCCATGCCTTTAGAGAAGCTGGCCATCCTGCACATAGACCCGGACAAGGGCGTCCATACCGTAGAGGAAGCTTGGGCCGGCGCGTCCGATATCGTCGCCGAGGATATTTCCGACCGGGCCGACATCCGCGAGTTGATCCGCAAAGAGCTGTGGAAGGGTGCTGAACTGGCTTCGACCTTGACCGTAGACGAAAAAGAGGGCCAGGATTACCTGATGTATAAAGAATATGCCGAGCCGGTTCGCCAGTTGCCGCCTCACCGCATTTTAGCCCTGAACCGTGGCGAAAGCAAAAACTGTTTGAAGCTGACTTTAAATTACCCCAGCGAGGCCATGCTGGCCAAGCTGGCACAAAAATTGAAGATCCAGCCCCATACGGTATGGACGGAACTATATACTAATGCGCTTGCCGACAGCTATAAGCGGTTACTGTTCCCCTCGCTGGAGCGGGAACTACGCAACGAACTGACTGAAAAGGCAGAAAAGCAGGCTATCTCGGTTTTCGCCGCTAATTTGCGCCAACTGCTGTTACAGCAGCCTGTTGCCGGGCATACGGTTTTGGGGCTTGACCCCGGGTACCGCACCGGCTGTAAGGCCGCAGTCATCGACCCGCAGGGACGCACCCTTGCCATCAACACCCTGTATATCACCGGTAGCCAGCATCAGCACGATATGGCAGAAGCCGGTTTTATGGAATTAGTGACTAAATATAAGGTGACTTTAGTGGCTATTGGCAACGGCACAGCATCCTTTGAGACGGAAGAATTTACGGCCCAAATGATAGAAAAACATCGTTTGGATATAGCGTATCTGATCGTCAGCGAGGCTGGCGCTTCGGTATATTCGGCTTCCAAGCTGGCCCGTGAGGAACTGCCCGACCTGGATGTTTCGCTGCGCGGCGCTGTTTCTATCGCCCGCCGGGTGCAGGACCCGCTGGCAGAGCTGGTCAAGATCGAACCGAAGGCTATCGGTGTAGGCCAGTACCAGCACGACGTTAACCAAAAGGAACTGACTACGACTTTAGGCACGGTGGTCGAATCGTGCGTCAACCATGTAGGCGTGGAACTGAACACAGCCTCCCCGGCACTGCTCTCTTATGTAGCCGGTGTTTCGGGCACGGTGGCCAAAAATATTATTGCCTACCGTGACGACAATGGTGCATTTACCAGCCGCAAGGAACTTTTGAAGGTGGCGCGCCTGGGCCCGGCGGCCTTTACCCAATGTGCTGGCTTTTTACGTATCGCCCACGCCAAAAATCCTTTAGACAACACTTCTGTCCATCCCGAAAGCTATGCTTTAGCAGAGCATATCTTAGGTGAACTGGGCTTTGATTTGAAGCATTGCACCGACCTTGCCGTGCAGGAAGCTGCGGCAAAAGCCGATGCGGCAGCCCTGGCAGCAAAGCTGGAAGCTGGCCTGCCTACGGTTACAGATATTTTGGAAGCTTTAGCACGACCCGGCCGTGACCCCCGTGAGGACGCACCGGCGCCGCTGACCCGCAAAAAAGTCGCTAAGCTGAGCGAGCTGGAGATCGGCAGCGTTGTCAAAGGCACAGTGCAGAATGTAGTCGATTTCGGCGTTTTCGTCGACATCGGCCTTAAAACCAGCGGCTTGATCCATCGCAGCGAGCTATCTAACAGCCGTTTCCGCCACCCACTGGACGTGGTCAGCGTGGGCGACATTATCGAGCCCATCATCATCAGTATCGACGAGCAACGTAACCGTATCGGCCTGAGCCTGAAACGGGCCCCTAAACAAAATAGCTAAAAGAAATGAAAACAAGGGAGGCAGGAACATGGAGAAGCAGACCTATGTAAGTTATTTCAGCCCTACCGGCGGCACCAAACGTGCCGCTTTGATGCTCGGCGCAGCCCTGCCGGGCGCGTCCCCCGCGGTTGAAATCGATTTGTCAGCGCCCCAGTTGCCCCGTCAGTGCTTTACACCTGACGACGTAGTGATATTTGCCATGCCTGTTTTTGGCGGACGGTTACCGGCGTTGGCAGTGCAAAAGCTGGCGGCTATGCAGGGTAGCGGCACTAAGGCCATCGCTCTGGTGACTTACGGCAACCGTGCCTACGAGGACGCCTTACTGGAATTGAGTGAAGCCCTGACTAAACAGGGCTTTATCGTAGTAGCTGCCGCCGCAGTGCTGGCTGAACACTCCATGCTGCGCACTGTTGCCGCAGGCCGCCCCAATGCTGACGACCAGCAGCAGCTGGCTGGCTTTGCCCATAGGGTAGCCGCCAAGCTACAAACTGCCCCCACGGCGCTGACAGCTATCCCCGGCAACCATCCTTATAAAGAGTGGCAGCAAATGCCCGTCACGCCGGTGGCCAGTGCGGCCTGCAATGGCTGCGGCATCTGCGCCGCCACCTGTCCATCCCAGGCGATCCCCAAGGACCACCCCCAAACTACCGATGCAGCAAAATGTATTTTGTGCTTGCGCTGCACCGTAATTTGCCCGCAGCAGGCACGGGCACTGCCAGCCCAGGCGCAGGCGGCTTTAGCACAAAAACTGGGCGCCTTGCAGGGTATCCATAAGGAAAACGAGTTTTTTATCTAAAGCCTGCTTGTAACAACTAAAGTTAAAACCACAAAGAAAAGCCCCGCGCAGTTGCGCAGGGCTTTTTTATTTGTTGATATTTTGTTATTGTCCGGGAATCAGCACCGACAGCAGCACCGGCACCAAAAGGGTGAGCAGCAGCCCGTTGATGAAGGCAAAAAGGCCTACATGGATATTGGTATATTTGATGACTACGGGCAGGCCCGAATCCATAGTGGCCGCACCGGAAGGAGCCAGCGCCAGGAATTTATTGACCTTGACCAAAAGTGGTATCACCAGAAAAGCCAGCACCTCGCGTAGCATATTGGCCAAAAAGGCAATGGTGCCTATCTCGACACTATACAACGTGCTGATGACTACCGAGGACAGGCTGTACCAGCCTAAAGCGCTGCCAACCAGCAAGGCGTCCTGTAAATCCATACCCGTAAGGGCCGACGAAGCCGCCGCCCCGCTCAGGCTGCCGACAGTAACAGCGGCTGGGACAGCCACTGCCAGCAGGATGCTTTGGGGATTGCAGATTTTTTTGATGATGTGACGATTGCCGCCGATTTCGATACCGGCTACAAAAACCATAAAATACAGCGCCGACATCAGCACTTCGTCCAGCATATCTTTGTGCTCGACCCCTAAAAAGCAGTAGCCGCCGGCTATTCCCAGAGCAATAAAAGCGAAGATAGCATAAACCATCACTCGTCGCCCCCTTCCGCCCGGGCTGCCGTTTTAGCAAACAGCTTCAACACCAGCCACAGCATCAGTACACTGCCGCCGATGATGCACAGCGCCATTATCAGCGACTTACCACCTAATTGTCCCAGCTTACCTAAAAGCTCGGCGTCGCAGCCGATTTTAGCGCCCAAACACAGCAGCATGATGAACAGGCTGACCGTGGACAGGTGATTGAGCCATTTTTTGACATTATAATTAAGAAGGTCCGTACAACCTAGTGCGATCCCCAAAACGATCGCGATCATGATCTCCTGCATTGTTTCCCCTCATTCCCACAATATAAAACAAGCCCCGCGCACGGCAGGGCCTGCAAATAACTCAGCTTTTATTCTAACGACAGCAGCAGCGGATACAGCGGCTGGCCACCGTCAAAAACGCTTACTTCCCAATCGCCGCCCAGCTCTTCCAGTTCGGCGGCAAGCTTTTCGGCGTCGGCGCGGGTCAGATCACTGCCATAATACAGGCTGATCAGTTCCCAGTCGCTGCCGGCAAGCTTGACGGTCGCTGCCGTAACTTCTTCTAAGGTCGCTCCGGCATGAACTATCTTATCTTCTAACAGGCCGATATACTGGCCTTTTTTGACCTGGATGCCATTAACTACGCTGTCGCGAACGGCGATACTGACCGCGGCGCTGTGAGCTTCTTTAGCTTCTCGGCGCATCACGACGCTGTTTTCCTGCATACTTTTGGCTGCGTCAAAATGCAGCAATGCTGCCAGTCCCTGTGCCAGATTAGTCGTGGGCACATAATCTACCTGGGCTGCGCCCAGCAGTTTTTTGACCTGCTCGGCTGCCAGAATGATATTTTTATTGTTCGGCAAAATTATATACTGCTCTGCCGACCCGTTTTCGATGACCTTGATAAAGGCTTCGACCGGCGGGTTCATGCTTTGGCCGCCGCTGATGATCTCGCCTGCGCCCAGCTGGTGCATAATGGTGGCGATGCCGCTGCCGGCTGCCACTGCCAGTACGGCCAGGCCTCTTTTTTCAGCAGGGGCGACTTTCATGACACGGTGCTCGTGCTGCTCGGCCATATTATCGATTTTAATGTCGTGTAGCGTGCCCCAGCTAAGGCCCTGCTGCAGCACCAGGCCGGGTGCCTTGGTATGGATATGCACCTTGACGATATCACCGACGATAGCCACGATCAGCGAATTGCCCAATGGCTGCAAAGTATCGCGTACTGTGCTTTCTTTCACGTCGGCTTCTTTAACGATGAACTCGGTGCAGTAAGGGTTTTCTAAATCAACTTCCATCTCGATGGAATTGGCAAAGGAGGGTTTCGCCGGTGGCAGATGCAGTTCGCCCGCATCTTCGCCGCGAAAGCCTGCCAGACAGCCTTCTAAAAAGACGATCAGCCCCTGGCCGCCGGCATCGACTACGCCTGCTGCCTTAAGTGCCGGCAAAAGCTCCGGCGTGCGAGCCAGCTCTTTTTTGCCGCTGTTGATAGCTTCACATAAAACATCTTCAAAATCATCGCCCTGGCGCACTGCGTGATAAGCACCCTTGGCGATGGCGCGGGCCACCGTCAGGATAGTGCCTTCTACTGGCTTGGATACGGCCCTGTAGGCATAAAGGATACCGAATTGGAAGGCTTTGCCAACTTCGTTGCTGGTAGCGCGTTTTTTACCGGCCAGGCCTTTACCCAGCCCGCGCAGCAGCTGCGACAGGATAACGCCAGAATTGCCGCGCGCACCCATAATGGCACTGCGGGCCGCCATGGTGCCGACCTCTGATACAGTAGCGTTGTGCAGCTGGCTGAGATCACGAGCCACGGCCGCCATAGTATGCATCATATTAGTGCCCGTATCCCCATCGGGAACGGGAAAAACATTCAGGTCATTGATATATTGATAGTTATTTTCAAAACTTTTGTAGGCGCCCAGCAGCATATTTTTTATTTGTTCACCGCTGACGATCGCCTCTTGCTTGCTTGTCATATAAGTCTACACCTTTCTTCAGCGCTGACGGCGCACAAAAAGGCCTATAACACCGGGCCCTAAATGTGCTGCCAAAACAGTCCCGATACCCGTTATCAAGACGGGCAGACCGGGGAACAGCTCCAGCATCGCTTTGCGCAAAGTTTCAGCATCTTCCTGAGCTTCAGCATTAGCTACATAAACAGCTTCTATGGGAGCATTGGCAGCAGCAAGTTCTACCATGCGCTGCAATACTTTTTTTCTGGTACGGCATTTATCCACTACCACTAATTCGCCGCCGTCATCCAACTGCACGATAGGACGGATACCGAAAATATTGCCCACTAAAGCGCCAACCGCGCCGATGCGGCCGCCCTTTTGCAGATAATCCAGCGTATTGACGGAAAAATAAGTCTCTGTACGCTCGATCAGGCCGTTCAGGTAGTCTTCCAGCTCGTCCATATCCGCGCCTGTTTCGGCGTGGGCCAGCACTTCCATAGCCATGCCGCTGATAGGACAGGCCGCAGTAAGGCTGTCGAAGACCCGGATATCGGCACCGTCGACTTCGCTCATTACCTGGCGGGCTGCCAGACGCGCCGTCTGCACGGTACCGCTTAACACGCCATCTACCATGATAGCGATGATTTTTTTGCCGTCTTGGGCCAGCTGGGTAAATAGATCAAGGAACCTGCCAATAGCTGGCTGCGAGGTTTTGGGCAGCTGCCCGCTCGCCGCCACCAGGGCGAACATTTCCTGTAAGTTTTTTTCTCCGTCCACCCATTCGGTTTCTCCGTGTCTTACCAGCAGGGGAACGACATGACAGCGGGGATCATCCCGCAAGGGTGTTTCTTCTGCAACAGCAATACTGTCTAAGACGATATGGATATCGTTTCTCACTGCGCATCCTCCCTATCAGTAAATTAACGTGCTTTGCATTCAGGCAGCGCCTGTATAATGTATATATTTTATCATATTTCCCAGATGATTTCCACTTACCGGGTAATTGCGGGTGTTTTTTATCTTATTTTGTAAAAAAACAAAGTGAAAGCCGCGCCGACGCTCCACTGCCGGAGGGCTGGAAACGTAAAAAGGGCAATCTACGAACCCTCATTATTCATTCGGCTTCTGCGCTGTCCTGTTTTCCTTTTGGATTATTCCCAGCGTCTTCGACTCGGGACTAATCCGGAAAAAAGGCAAAAAAAAAGCCCTTACAAGAAGGGCCAAATGAGGGGCTGTTTTGATATTCTCAGTATAACATTTTTGTATACAATATGCAATAGCTGTTTTGTGTCTTTTTCAGAAAATTTGTGCAAAGATAATTTACCTACACTGGACAAAGGTTTATTGATAATCTTTGCCGATAAAAATCACTGCGTCGTACTCGGCATCGTCAGCCCGTAAAATGCGCATGGCGTGCGGGAAGGGCACCGTAGTCAGCTTGCTGACCACACGACCGTTGCTGGTAGTAGATACCACCGTAGTCTGGTCGCGTTCCGGGTCGGTACCGCCGTCAACAACATCAAAACCACTGGCTGCCAGTTTAGCGACAGCATCGCTGCCGGCACCACGACCGCTGCAATCGACTACCTTGACGGTGATCGTGCTGCGGCTGCTTTCTTTGGCTGGCGGCTTAACTGCTCTGGGGGTCTCCGTCATTTTTTCTTCTTTAGGCTCGACCGGCCCCAGCTCGTCGGCTTTATTCTTTTTAGACTTGGCTTTCTTTTCCGCATCCGCTTTTTCTTTAGACTTGGCTTTGCTTTCTTCTTTTATTTTCTTTTCTGTTTTTTCAGCTTCTTCCAGCTTGGCTTCTACTTCCTGCTGTTTTTCTTTTTCCTGGGCCGCGATCAGGTTACGCCTGTATTCGGCTTCCATTTTCTCGGCGCCCTGACGGTAACGGTCCGTCATCTGCGCTCCCTGCATCTCGACCATCTGCTCACGCAGGTCGGTGATATCGGGTATCCAGTAGCTGATATCATCAATATATTCCGGAGTGCCCGGCACTGTAGCCATTTGCAGCCCACCCTGCTCACGGATCATACCATGCAAAGCGCCGCCCATAGCCACCATGTCCGAAACAGGCAGATCGGTCTTGACCATTTTCATGATCTCGGCCACCAATCCGGGCATTTTGGTCAAGATCTGAGCCGAAGAGATCTTTTCGTAAACGGCCATCATAAATTTCTGCTGCCGTTTGATGCGGCCAATGTCGCCTTCTTCGTCACGGTAACGTACATACTGGATGGCTTTTTTGCCGTCAAGATGCTGCGGCCCCGCCGAAAGGTCGATCAAAAAATCGTCCCAGTCGTCGTAATAGTACATATCCTTTTCCACGTCGATGTCGATGCCGCCAATAGCGTCCACCAGGCTCTCAAAGCCGCTGAAATCGACCATGACATAATTGTTGACCTGGATACCCAAAAGTTCTTCCGTCGTCTGCTGGGTCAGCTTATGGCCGCCAAAAGCATAGGCGTGGTTGATCTTATCCCAGCCGTTGCCGGGAATGCGCACCCTGGTATCACGGGGTATGGAAAGCAGCGACACGTTTTTGCTTTTGGGGTCGAACATCACGACGAATAAGGTATCGCTGCGGCCGGGGTCATCATCCTTCTCCCTGCCATCGACACCTAAGACCACGATGTTCTTTTTTGCGCCTAAACGCTCGTTGCGCGGCAGATCATCCATAGTTTTTGCCAGTGTGCCGAACATGGGATCACCGCTCATATAAGCGTACACCAAATAACTGGCAGCCGCTATAGCGGCCACTATCAGCAAAATAATCTTCTTCAATCCTTTTCTTCCTTTCCCTCACTCAATTACAAAATATTGGCCTGCAGCTCTCTGCGGAAGCGCCGCATAAAGCCGTGCAGGATACGGGCGGTCAGGCCCCAGATAACGTGGCCCTGATACTCGTAAAAATAAATATTATAGCCTTTGCGTTTATGCCAGTCATGTGGCTGACGTGGCAGCAGGTCGAACGGAAAATCTGCGGTGGCGCGGTTCGCCAGCTCCATATGCGCAACGCGTGGCTCATAGTCCATTAAAAAGCTTAAAGGTACGGTAAATATCTCGGCTACTTCATCCTTATTGCAGGAAAGCTGCACGCCGTCAGCCAAACGGCCGACAAAAGGATGGATGATGGGCCCCATATGGGTCACCAGAAAGTCCAATTCGCCGCACAGGCTGATTTTATCTTCAGTGACGCCCAATTCTTCACAAGTCTCGCGGATGGCGGTCTTGGCAAAGCTGTCATCGCCGCATTCATAACGGCCGCCGGGAAAGCATACGTCCCCGGGCTGCCAGCCCAGGCCCTCGGCCCGGACTTCAAAAAGCACTGCCGGACCTGCTTCAGTATCAACAAGCGGCACCAGCACCGCCGCGTCCCACAACTTGTCGGCCTTATCGATGCGGGCCGAGCGCAGCTGGAGGCGTTTTGTGATCTGTTCTACAAGTTCAGTCATTTTTTCCATAAAACTACCCCATTTCTTCTATTAATCCTTCTGCGCCCGCGGCTGTTTTCCTGCCGCATGTTGTGAATTATTCTTGAAATATAAAAAACGGATGGGCCTGAGCCCATCCGTTAGTTATTTTATTTGCTTAGTAAAGCGGTTCTTCTACTTTAGATCGTTCGCTTTTGTCGATCAGGAAAGCTACGGTAGCATCACCGGTTACGTTGACGCAGGTACGGGGCATATCAAGGATACGATCGATACCGGCGATCAGTGCGGAACCTTCCAGCGGCAGACCAATAGCGGTCAGGATCATGGTGAGCATGATGAAACCGGCACCGGGAACGCCGGCAGTACCGATAGAAGCCAGAGTACCGGTCAGGATGATGGTCAGGTATTGGCCCGTAGTCAGGTCAACGCCATAGATCTGTGCGATAAAGAGCGCGCAGACACCCTGATAAACTGCAGTACCGTCCATGTTGATGGTAGCGCCCAGCGGCAGTACGAAGCTGGAGATGTCTTTGGACACGCCCAGTTTTTGGATGCACTGCATGCTGACGGGCAAAGTGCCGCCAGAGGAACAGCTGGTGAAGGACAGGACCTGCGCCGGCAGAATTGCTTTAAAGAATTTGAGCGGGCTGATTTTGCCGACAAATTTGAGCAGAGAACCATACACGATCACTGCATGCAGGAAGCAGCCCAGATAAACGGCGATAACTACCTTCAGCAGCGGCAGCAGTACGGCCGGTCCGTTAGCGGCAATAACCGGAGTGATCAAACCGAAAACGCCGATCGGAGCAACGCTCATAATGAAACCAACGATTTTGTAGCAAACTTCTGCCAAGCCGTCGAAAACATCATACAGCGCTTTGGCACGGTCGCCGACAGCGGTGATACCGATACCCATAAATAAACTGAAGACGATGATCTGCAACATATTGGCTTTCAGCATTGCTTCCATCGCATTAGTCGGGAAAATGTCGATGATTACTTTCATGATCGGCGGTGCTGCTTTAGCCGCAGCCTTCACGCCTTCTGCAGGCATATTGACGCCGCCGCCCGGGTCCATAACGGTGCCCAGGATCAGGCCCAGCACGATAGCGAATGCAGTAGTACCCAAATAGTAAGCCATGGTTTTGCCGCCGATACGGCCGATTTTTTTGATGTCACCCAAACTGCAGACACCAATAACGAGCGATGATAATACCAAGGGAACAATGATCATTTTGATCATGTTCATAAAGATAGTACCAAAAGGACCTATCCATGTTTTTGCGAAGTCTACGCCCTCCGCGCCCAGTTCCAGACCGGCTACGATACCTAAACCGAGACCGATCAGGATTTTCGTCGATAAATTCATCAAATTATCCCCCTTAACAAAAAATAAAATATAAAATTTCGTTTACATAAATTAGCCAAAAGTTTTAAAAATCCTGCTTTTTTCGCTCATGTATACAGTATATCTGCAAATTTGTTGCCAAAGCAGCTGTTTTTTTAAGTAAATATGCTAAAAGTCCCCGCAAAATGCAGGGACTTTTAGCATATTTTAAGCTTATTTATTATTTTCTAAACGATAGGCACAGTGGTTGGTAGCGCCGGAATATTGGTTGAGCTTAAAGGAGCCACGCAAAGCAGCGGCAACAAAAGCCTTCGCCTGTTCCACAGCCGCACGCACGCTCAAGCCATTGGCCAGTCCTGCGGTGATGGCGGCCGAATAGGTACAGCCCGCGCCATGGTTATAGCAGGGCTCGATCTTCGGCGCGCTGGCGACCGTAAAGTCTTTGCCGTCATACAGCGCGTCTACGGCTTCATTGCCGTCGTTGCGGCTGCCGCTTTTAATAACTACATAACCGGCACCCAGTTCCTTAATGCGTCCTGCCGCTTCCTTGATCTCGTCCAGGGTCTCGACTTTTTCCATATCGGCCAAATAAGCGGCTTCGATGGTGTTGGGGGTGACCACGTCGGCGCGCTGCATCAAAACAGTTTTGATGGCGGCTGCCGCTTCGGGTACCATGATCACATCGACGCCCTTGCAGACCATAACCGGGTCGATGACCACATTACGCAGCTGAAAACGGTCGATAGTGCGGGCTACAAGCTCTACCAGCTCGGCGCTGCCCAGCATACCTGTTTTCATGGCGTCGATGCCGATACCGGCCACGATCGTCTCGATCTGTTTTTCCACAACGTCCAGACCGATAGGGAAAATTTCGTGATCCCAGTCTTTGTGCGGGTTCTGGGCTACGATAACGGTCAGTGCCGTCATGCCGTATACACCCAGTTCCTGAAATGTTTTTAAATCAGCCTCCATGCCTGCGCCGCCGCTGGCGTCGCTGCCGGCAATGGTCATGGCTTTATGCAGCATAGTCATATTCTTCCTCCTGCCTGAGCTTTACCGTACATAAAGCTCCCATAAAATAACCGCCAAACAGCCGGGGATACCAAAAAATCCCGCGATCAGCGCTTTGACGACAGTGATTTTGAGCCCAAAGCCCAAAAAGCCGCCGATAAGATTTATGAACCATAAGGCTACCGCGCCGCAGACACCATTCCAAATGAGCCGAAACGGCAGTGAAAAGCATTTGACGACGATCGCTAAGATCAGTACGCCGGCAATAAACGGCAGCGTGCCTTCTAAACTGGCCGAGTTGAGCCCTTTGACCGCCTGGTCGATGCCCTGGAGGGCAGAGTCGCCCAGATCGCGGACAGCGCTTTCTATTTCCTGCATACCCGTACCCTTCTTTCTTACATTCTATGCCTGTTTTCCAAGGCCCGCGACAGGGTCAGCTCGTCGGCATATTCCAAATCGCCGCCCACAGGCAAACCGTGCGCGATGCGGCTGATAACGATGCCGATAGGCTTTAACAGCTGCGCCAAATAGGCCGCTGTCGCTTCGCCTTCCACATCGGAATTGGTCGCGATGATGACTTCCTTCACCGTGTCGCCCTGCAAACGACGCAGCAGCTCTTTGACCCGCAGGTTGTCGGGCCCGATGCCGTCCAGCGGCGATAAAACGCCATGCAGCACATGGTACACGCCATTATAGCCACGGCTGCGCTCCATAGCCATCACATCCTGAGGCTGCTCGACTACGCAGACGACGCTGTGGTCGCGGCCTGGATTGGCGCAGACCTCACAGGTATCGGCGTCAGTAAGATTATAACAAACAGTGCATAAACGGATCTGCCGTTTAGCTTCCAGTAAGGTTTCAGCCAACCGCCGCACGTCTTCCTCCTGCATATCAATGATATGATAGGCCAGCCGCAGCGCTGTTTTAGAACCGATACCTGGCAGCCGCCGTAGCTGCTCGTGCACATTGGCCAAAGGCCGGATCATTCTGGCCATATTTTAGAACATACCGGGCATTTTCATGCCGCCGGTCAGTTTACCCATTTCTGCTTCCGTCATTTCGTCGATTTTGCGCATACCTTCGTTAACTGCGGCTACTAAAAGGTCCTCCAGCATTTCCACATCTTCGGGGTCAACAGCACTGGGATCGATCTTGACGCTGACGACTTCTTTTTTACCGCTGACGACTACGGTTACGGCACCGCCGCCCACAGTAGTTTCGATCGTGCGCAGCTTCAATTCTTCCTGCATTTTTGCCATATCGGCCTGCAATTTCTGTACCTTTTTCATCATGCCCTGCATATTTCCCATACCACCATTAAACATTGTTGTTCCTCCTCGTTATGACGCCTTACGGCCGAAATTTGATTTATAATTTTTGCAGTGTGCCGCCAAAGGCGTCCAGCGCCGCCTGCACTTCAGGTTCGACTGTTTCTGCCGGGGCCTGCGGTTTAGGGGCTGCTTTGGGCCTGGCGGCCGGTTTGGCCGCAGCTACGCATTCCAGGCGTACGCTTTGCCTTGCCAGCCGCAGCAGCACTTCTTCAAAAGCTTTTTTATAGTCGGGGTCGTTCATCCTGACACACATAAATTGATTTTTGAAACCAACTGTCAGGATACCGTTTTCATAGCCCGTTACATAGCCGCCCGCGGCACAGGCCACCATGGATTGTTTCTTTTCGTTTTTCAGTATCTCCAAAGTCTGCTTCCACAGGTCCTCGCCGTCGGCCCAGTCACCGCTGTATTCGACTACTGCCACCGGTGCTGCTGCCTGCTGCGGTTCCGGCTCTGCCTGAGAAGGCAGTTCAGCCGGCCTGGCTGGTGCTTCTGATTTTTGGATAGGCGCGACCACGTCGGTACGCGCAAAAACTGCGTCGAGCTGCGCCGGATCGGGGAACACGTCCGCTACCGCCTGCGACGCAGGCGTTACAGGCGTTACAGCAGGCTCTGCCGTTACTGGCGGACCTTGCTGTGCCGTTGAGACTGGTGTCGGCGCCGCTGCCAGAGCCTGCCGCACTGTACGAGCGCCGGTCGCTGCCTGGGGCACACCGTTTTGCACCTGGCGTTCCAGCTGTTCTACCCGGGCCATCAACGCAGCTACCGTGCTGCCTTCGATGCGGCACAGGTCAAACAGGCACAGCTCAGCCGTAATGCGTCCGCGGGCACTGAACCGCAGCTCAGTCATAGCCTGATGCAGACGTTCTTCTGCCGCCATCAGGCGATCGCTGCCAAACAGCGGCGCCAACTCGGCGATAGCGTCTTCCGTATCCGTCAGATAGATCTCGTGATAAGCTGGTGAAGCCTGATATAAGAGCACGGCCCGCAGATACTCAGCCAATTCTGTCAAAATCTGCCGCACGTCCTTGCCCTGCTCTGCCAAACGGTTGAGCAGCTGCAAGGCAACAGAAAGTTCCTGCCTGCCGATGGCCCCCACCAGTTCCCGCAAAGCTTCACGTCCCACGATGCCCAAAACATTACGCACCGTTTCGGCAGTTACTGTTTCCGCCATCACGCCGCACTGGTCCAAAAGACTCAGCGCGTCGCGCATACCGCCGTCTGACTGGATAGCGATCAGCTTCAGTGCTTCGTCGTCAGCCTGGATCTCGCTGCCGTCGGCAACTTCCCGCAAACGTTTTTCGATATCCTCGTTGGTGACCCGTTTAAAATCAAACCGCTGGCAGCGTGAATGAATAGTCGCCGGTATCTTATGTGGCTCGGTCGTAGCCAAAATAAAGACGATATGCGCCGGTGGTTCCTCCAGCGTCTTCAGCAAGGCGTTAAAGGCTTCCGTGGTCAGCATATGCACTTCGTCGATAATATAAACTTTATAGCGTCCGTTGACGGGTGCGAACATCACCTTTTCGCGCAGGTCGCGGATTTCGTCGATACCACGGTTAGAGGCAGCGTCGATCTCGAACACGTCCATACTGCTGCCGTCATTGATGCGCTGGCAGTTGGGGCACTCGTTACAGGGGTTGGCCGTAGGGCCCTGGTCACAGTTCAGCGCCTTCGCCAAAATCTTGGCCGTACTGGTTTTGCCTGTGCCGCGCGGCCCGGCAAACAAATAAGCGTGGGCGATTCGCCCCGTGATCAACGCATTGCTGAGGGCAATACGCACCGCGTCCTGCCCCACTAAGGCATCGAAGCCTTGAGGGCGCCAACGCCGGTATAGTGCTACATAAGCCATTTTCTGCCTCCTTTCCTGCTCTTCGCTCCATAGTTTCTTATCTATTTATTATATAAAATTTACACATATAAGTACATATCCAATTTGTGAAATGTTTTTAGGGGACACTTTGGTGTTACTTACTGCCGGAATATACAAAAAACCGGCTGTTATAAACAGCCGGTTTCCGATCAGTTGTTTCCCTGTAGGGCCACAGACGCAGGCACCCCCACGGCACATAAGAGGATCCGCTTAGTGCTGCTTCCTTCCGGACCTGACACGGTTCACAGACTCCTATTGCGCAGGACCCGACGCCTGCGGTCCTACAGAAAAACAAAAAGCCGCTGACCGCGGCAATCTTTTTTTAAGTGGCGGAGAGAGAGGGATTCGAACCCTCGGTACGGTTTCCCGTACACACGCTTTCCAGGCGTGCACCTTCAACCGCTCGGTCATCTCTCCAGGTTGAAAAAATCAGGGACTATGAAATTATTTACCGCTTAAAAATAGACTTGCGGCTGGCTTAATCCAGCCGCAAGTAACAGTATACTGATTTATGGGAAAGATGTCAAGACTTTCTACTAAGATTATGTAAAATTTTTTTCACTTTTACTTAGTCGTTACTTACTTCCGTCGCCGGCAAAAGCAGCAGCGACCGTTCAGAATTCAGCGTCACGTTCTGCGCCGTCGCGCCCATCACCAGCCCTTTGACAAGGCCTGCGCCGGTTTTAGTCATGGCGATCATCGACACGTTTTCTTCTTCCGCCCAGCGGCAGATTTTTTTAGAAGCGGCGCCCTTGTCCACCAGATACGAAGCCTTGATGCCAAACAATTTCATTTCCGCTACCAGCTCATCCATGCGCGACTGGGCGTTTTGCAGCTTGCTTTCCAGGTCACTCTGGTTACGGCTGCGTTCGATAACATGTACGAACACCACTTCTAACACATGCTCGCGCAGGCTGCGGATCAGGTTGAGTGCCACTAAGGATTTTTTGGAAAAATCGGTCGGTATCATCAGCTTGCGCAGCATATTATCATCGGCGATGTTATCGCTGTCGCCGTCAGTTTTGGCAACAAACAACGGCCGCTGCGAAGAACGCGCCAGGTCAAAGGTAGTGCTGCCCAAAAGCGCGCTTCTAAAGAAGCCCTTGCCGTGCGATGCTACCAGTGTCAGGTCTACTTCCTTATCATCGCCGACGCGGGTGACTTCTTCAAATACTTCGCCCCAGGGCGTTTCGATGCTGACGGTTTCGTAACCGTTGCGCAGCAGCTCGTTGGCATAGCCCTGCAATTTGCTGTACACCTTTTTGTAGCTGCTACTGTAAGGGTCTGCGTCCTCCTCATCGTCGAACACATAAGCTAAAACTATCTCCGTACCCGTATCCGGGCACAGGCTGTACAGACAAGGCAGCAAAATTTCAGATTTGGGAGTAAGGTCCATTGCTAACAAAACTTTTGTAAACATTCCGTTCATTGCTCCTCTTTGCTTTAAATATCTTATTTAGCCAGCGGCCAAAATTGTGCCGCTCGGGCTTATATTCCTATTAAATAGTTATATTTCGCCGCCCGTAAAAAAATTCCTGCCTTCTTGTTGTAACTTCACCCTGAACAGGTTAAAATAGATACATAAAATGAATTTATGCAGAAGGAGTCACGCCATGTTAAAGCAAAAAATCGATACAGCCGCACTCTTTGCTTCCAAAAAAACAGAGGCCCAGGGAAACCCGCGTACGCTTCTAACTCTCAACGGCAGTGACAATCCTTATTATACTGTCGAAGAACTGAGCGAAGACCTGCTGGCGATACCCGAAGAAGGCGCCCTCTGGCTTGATATGTCACTGTTCGGCTCACACGACCAGTTAATGACCGTAGCCCATTCCTTTAAACTGAGCCCTGCCGCTCAAAACCTTTTGGAAAGCAGAAAGCAGCAGCCGCGCCTGTTCCGTGACGGCACCAACCGCATCCTCATCTGCCGCCATCTGCAGCTTGATGAAAACGGCAGCGCCAATTATAACAATGTCTGTTTTGCCGCCAGCGCCAACCGTCTGCTTTCATTGCAGCACGGCCGCTGTGACCGTTTAAAAAATGCCCGCACCTTGGTGACGACACTGCAAAAACCCAATAATACGATCCCGCAGGCTTTGACGTTAATCTTAGGCAAGATCCTTGACGACAACTGCGAGGTCATCAACTTTATAGAAGAACGCCTGCAGCTTTTGGCAGCCGCCTACAGTGAGCAGGACGAGCGCCCCGAACCACGTGAACTGCTGCGACTGCGCCGCAGTCTGGTCATCGCCAAGCAGGCAGTTTACCCGATGCGCCGCATCGTCAGCCGCGCTTTGCGTCAGGACCCGCCTTTAGTCATCGGCTGCGACAACGCGCCGGAGCTTTTAAGCATCAAACTGGAAGGAGCAGTGCTCACCCTGTCGGTAGCCGACGAACTGCTCGGCTCGCTGGAGACCCTGTGCGTCAACGCCACTGCCGAACGCAGCGCCGATATCCAGGCCACCCTGACTACGGCAGCAGTGGTTTTCCTGCCCCTGATCTGCATCAGCAGCATTTTTGCTATGAATTTTGAATATATGCCCGAACTGAAATCCCAGTGGGGCTATCCCATCTGCTTAGGTGTGATGGCGCTGATCGCCGTCTTTACCATAAGAAAATTACAGCGCAAAAAATGGTATTAAACACAACTGCCGCCAGCACCAACAGCTGACGGCAGTTTTTTTATCAAGGCAGCAGCTGTTTCTAAACTTCGCGCTACTCTACGAAGCGTTGATTGTGTTTGCACCCACGCTTCGCTACAATTGTTGATGGAGGTACTAAACCATGCTCACTAACCAAACAGGCACTATCATCCGCACCCTGCGGCTAGAACAGCAGCTGACCCAAAAACAGCTGGCCGACAAACTGCATATCAGCGATAAAACCGTTTCCAAATGGGAACGGGGCCTGGGCTTGCCCGATGTGGCCCTGATACCCGCACTGGCCGAACTGCTGCAGGCCGACATCCAAAAGCTGCTGCGCGGTGAGGCTGCCCCCAACGATTTTGTAGGAGGAAATATGAAAAACACCCATTATTACGTTTGCCCCACCTGCCACAACATTTCGCTCTGCACCGGGCAGGCGACCGTGGCCTGCTGCGGCAAAATGCTGACGGAGCAGCAGCTCACCAAAGCGGCGGCAGCCGACAAACTGACTGTTGAAGCTATCGAGGACGACTGGTATATCACAAGTCACCAGCCCATGACGAAGGAAGATTACATCTCTTTTGTTGCTTTCGCTACCGGCGACCGGATCCAGATCTTTAAACAGTATCCCGAATGGAACCTGGAGCTGCGCCTGCCCAAACGTGGGCACGGCATGCTGCTTTGGTATTCGCTGCAACGCGGCCTGTCCTATCAGCTGTTATAAATTGCCTTTGACTGCATTATAACATAGCACCCAGTCCGCCAAAGCGCAAAAACCGTCCGCACCTTAAAGTGCGGACGGTTTTATTTTTAAGCGTTGAATACTTTACCGGGATTCAAAATATTTTTGGGGTCTAAAGCCCGTTTGATTTCTTTCATCATTTTCATTTCCACCGGGTCGGTGTATTTTTCCATAGCGTCAACTTTTTTAGCACCGATGCCATGCTCGCCGGAAAGACGGCCGCCCAGGCTGTAAACATAGGGGTAAGCCTCGGCGTGGAAACGGCTTACTTCGTCCTCCCATTGCTCGTCGGTCATATCGCCCTTTAAGATTTGGAAGTGCAGATTACCGTCGCCCGCATGGGCCAAAGTAAAGAGCTTAAAGCTGTAGCTTTCGGCAACCTTGGTCAGATGGCGAATACAGTTAGCGATCTGGTCCACAGGCACTACCAAGTCGTCGGAAGTGCTGACCAGGCTTAAAACGCGGGTCGATTCCAAACAGTTGCGGCGGATCTTCCATACGCGTTCGTCGGCTTCCAGCACGTCGGTAGCACCGCTGGCACTGCAAATCTCGTCCAGCTGCTCCATTTTGCTTTCCAGCTCGTCTTCGTTAAAGGTTTCTATGGTGACGATAACATAGTAGCCGTCCTCGTAATGGGGCAGCTTCAATTCGCAGTAGTCGCTGGAGCTGCGCACAAAGGCGTTGTCCATAAACTCAACGCTGGTCGGGTTCAAGCCTGCTTTGATCAGGTTCGGCACCAGGCTGATAGCCTCGTCCAAATCGGTGAAGATAGCCAGCAGATCAAGCTTATAAGGACACAGCGGCAGCAGCTTCAAGGTCGCTTTGGTGATAATGCCCAAGGTGCCTTCGCTGCCCATGATCAGCTGTTCCAGGCAATAGCCTGTAGATTTCTTTTTTAAGCGCGCTCCCACGTTGACGATGTCGCCAGTGGGGGTAACGGCTTCGATGGCATAAACCTGATCGCGGGTTGTGCCATAGCGCACGGCCTTGTTGCCGCCAGCATTAGTAGCAATATTACCGCCGATCAGGCAGCTGTCGGCGCTGCAGGGGTCACCGGCATATAAAAAGCCTGCCGCATTGGCCTGTTCCTGGATCTCGACTGTGCGGGCACCGCCTTCGACCACCATATACATACCTTCGGCGTTCAATTCTTCGATTTTATCCATGCGCTCCAGCATCAGCACGATGCCGCCGCAAACGGGGATCGCACCGCAGGAAACGCTGGTACCGGCACTGCGAGGAGTTACCGGCACAGTATATTGGTTAGCGATCTTCATGACCGCCGCTACTTCTTCGGTACTGCCAGGCCAAACAACGACCTCCGGCAAATGATGATAACGGGGATCGGTCTCCTCGTCAGTTTTATACTTTTCAAGGGTTTCGGTATCGGTCTTTACATACTCCGCACCTACAGCCTGTTGCAGAGCAGCTACTACTTCTGCGCTGACCGGTTCATATTTACTCATAGCTTCCATTCCTTTCTACTGTCCTACAAAATCTTTTTTATATTTTCCGCTGGCGCTAGCTTGGCTGCCGCTGCGGTTAAATAGCATTTTAAGTTTTTACTTTAAGCTTTCATTTTAAGCTTTTACGTCAAAAATCTTGCCCGGGTTCAAAATAAGCTGCGGGTCCATGGCCGCCTTGATCGTGCGCATCAGGGCCAACTCACCTACCGGAGTATAGCTTTCCATCTCCTTCAGCTTTTTGGCGCCGATGCCGTGCTCACCGGCCAAACGGCCGCCGATGCTGTAAGCATAAGTATAAACCTCTTTGTGGAATTCTTCCACCTTATTTTCCCACTCCTCATCGCTCAACTCGCATTTACACAAAACGATATGCAGATTGCCGTCGCCGATATGGGCGTTGATTTTAACCGGGAATGGGTATTTAGCGCCGATCCCCATGATGAATTTGATAGTGCCGGCGATCTCGTTAACCGGTACGACCACGTCGTCCGTCAGGGAAACCAGGCTGATCAAGCGCACCGACTCCTGACAGTTGCGGCGCATATCCCAAATGCGTTCATCAGCCTCCAGCACGTCGACAGCACCGGCGCTGCTGCACAGTTCGTCCAGCTGCTCCATTTTCAGATCCAGCTCGTCCTCGCTGAAAGTCTCCACCGTGATGATAACGTAAATGCCGTCCTCATAGTGGGGCGCGCCCTTAAAGTCCAAATAATCGGCCGTACTGCGCACATATGAGTTATCCATATATTCCACGCTGGTCGGGTTGATTCCCGCCTGCATGATCTTCGGCACAACGTCCAGCGCCTGCTCCGGCTTGTCGAACACGGCCAGCAGATCAAATTTATAAGGCGGTATCGGCTGCAACTTAAGAGTCGCCCTGGTAATGATGCCCAAAGTACCCTCACTGCCCATAATCAGCTGTTCCAGGCAGTAGCCGGTCGAACATTTTTTCAAACGGGCGCCCAATTCCACTATCTCGCCTGTGGGGGTAACAACCTCCACCGCATAGATCTGGTCACGGGTCACGCCATAGCGCACAGCCTTGTTGCCGCCAGCATTAGTAGCGATATTGCCGCCGATCAGGCAGCTTTCGGCGCTGCAAGGGTCGCCTGCATATAAAAAGCCCGCTTCGTTGGCATGCTTTTGGATGTCGACGGTGCGCACACCAGCCTCCACTTCCATATACATACCTTCGGCGTTCAGCTCGATTATCTTATTCAAGCGTTCCATCAGCAGCACGATGCCGCCGCAGACAGGAATAGCCCCGTCAGCCAGGCTGGTACCGCCGCTACGGACAGTGATGGGCACATTATATTTATTAGCCAGCTTCACGACAGCGGCGATCTCCTGCGCGTCCTTCGGCAGCACTACGGCCTCCGGCAAATGGAACTTGCGGGGATCAGTCTCCTCGTCAGTCTGGTATTGCTCTAATTTTTCAGGCTCGGTCAAAACGTAAGCAGCACCAAGGACGGCTCGCAGCTCATCCAGCACCACTTCCGTCACAGGAGCGTAAGTTTTCATGCTTCATCTTTCCTTTCTTTCTGGGCTTCCAGGTCGATAGGTTTAACTTCCGGATGGGTATAGCGCGTTTTAGCGTCTGGCGTTAAACTGCCCAGGCTAATGGCGCTTTGCGGGCACCAGTGGGCGCAGCCGAAGCAATGCACACACGCACTGCCAAACACCGGCTTGCCTTCGTCCAATGTAATATTACCCGCCGGGCAGACCGTGGCGCAGATGCCGCAGCCAACGCATTTAGCAGCGTCACAGCTCAGTTGCCCCACCTGCTTGATACTATTCAGCACCCACCAGCCAATAGCAGTACCACCGTACTGCCATAAAAAGCTGCGGCTCAGGTGGTTATAATTGTCGTGCCTGTTTTTGATATTGCGAACGATCAGCCCCAGTTCAGCGGGAGCCTGATTGAGAAGCTTCTCCTGCCTAACTTTGGGCGATGGAAAAACGATACTGTTATCGGGCAAAGCCAGCGTCACCCCATAGGCTAAACGCAGCTCGCGCTGCTCCAGCAGTTCTTTAGCCTGGCCTAAGGCCTGGCCGGACATGACACCCATAGTCACCACTGTAAAAATATACTGCGGCACCATTTTCACCTGCTGCAAAAAAACTTCCACTACAGGCGGCAGGGCCATACAATACACAGGGCAAACAATGCCCACAACTTCGTCCTGAACCTCGTAAGGTGCCTTTAAATAACTGGTGATGCCTTCCAAACGACAGCCTTCCAGCTCTTTTGCCATAGTTTTAGCGGCATACAAGCTGTTGCCCGTACCGCTCAAATAAAAAATAACTGCCATCAGGTTCGCCTCGCTTCTAATCATAATGCTAATACTGCCTACGGCAGGTAAATAACCGCTTCCATTATATACCAAATTAACTTGTATAGTCAAAAGAGGCCCGCATTTTGTTTTGTCACCAGGTGCCTATAAAAAATCCGCTGCTCACTTTAAAAGTTCACAGCGGATTTAGTATATTTTCGTCTTAGAAATTACGTTGATAGCTGATACCGATAACTTTGGCATAGTTATCATAGGTACGGGCTTCACTATAGCCATCCGTAGCATGTCCTTTGATGCGCAGACCGTCGATATCGATCAGTCCCAAAGTAACACCCAGCGTTTGTTTTTTATCATGGTACTGAAAGCCCAGGCTATAAGTCCGGCGGGCACCTGTCGGTACAATAAAGTCGGCTCCATCAAAAGGAATAGCTGACTCATCATAAGCATAGCCACCCATAATGGTGTATTTATCGCTCAGCTTATGTTCAGCGCCGATGGCATAACGCCAGCCGTTGCTCCAGTTTTTCTGGCTGTGGCTGCCCGACTGTCCCAAAAAGGCATCGTCAAAATCAATATTCAAAGCATCATAGGTACTCCATTTTGTATAGGTACCGTTCAACTCCACCCGGGTCCGGTCATTAAATTTGTGGTTATAACCAATAGCCCAGCTGTCAGGCAAAGTAACTTTGCCATGGGCTTTAGTAAAATGATCTTTACCTGTAAAAGCACTGCTATAACCCCTAAAGTCAGCGTCCATAGTATGAGTTACCTTACTGCGATAGACCAGGCCGATCTCATTTTTAGCATCAAAGGCATAATTGGCGGCTGCATTCCAGCCTAAAGCCCAGCTTTCGCCCTTTGTTTGCGTTGGTATTGTTCCCATAACGTTTTTCTGCAATTCCAAGCCTACATAATTTACTTCCGCACCAACAGCCGCACTCCACTTGTTATCGAATTTTCGGGCATAGGTCGGCGTCAGGCTAGCACCGTTTAAGCGAGAGAAAAAGGCATTAGATGCAACAACAGAATTACGTTCAAACTCAGATATCATGCCGAAACGGCTGAACAGACCGACACCGATCCAGTCTTTATCGTTAAGCTGTTTGACATAATAATTACCGGGAGCCCAGCCGGCATGGACGACGTTCTTACCTTTTTCCACGCCACCGCTTTTTTTATCCGCCTCGTATTTTCCGTGCGGGCTGATATAAACGGCACTTTGTTTAAAAGCCTCGCCTTTTACTTTAGTGATGGACGCCGGATTATAAGCAATATTGGCCGCGTCGTTTTCAGCAAACATACGGGCACCGCCCATAGCCACACCTTCTGCCGACCATTCGTTGATAGCAAAGCCTTCGGCACTGGCACCAGCGGCAGGAACCGCCAGGGTACAAGCCAGACCCAGGATCATAAAGCGTTTTTTGAAAAACAAAACTGACACCCCTTCAATTTTCAAAATATTCTTGCATAATTACTAATATTCTACCAGATTTTAATTTTTAGTGTAGGGATTTTTTTAATTCAACAATTAAATTCCGACAGCTATAAAAATTCCACTTGCATTATCAAAAAAAATCAGGCATAATATTAGTTGAAAGTTCAACTAAATTGGCGGTGTTATTATGACCAAACTACACAACGAATTGCTGCGCGACATCGGCGCACTGGCCAGGGCCGTCCACGCTCTTAACGACCTGAGTTTTAAGGAGCTGGCCCTGCAACGGGGACAGTTTATTTTTCTGACCCGGGTCTGCGAAAATGCGGGCATCAACCAAAACGACCTGTCGCTGCTGCTGAAGGTCGATAAATCGACCACAGCCAAAGCCATTCAAAAGCTGGTTGCCGCCGGTTACGTCACCAGACAGCGCGGCGTCGAAGACCAGCGGCATTGGCAGCTGTTCCCTACCCCCGCGGCGCAGGCTGTCTACGAGCAGATAATTACCGAAGAAAATAATACTTTGGCGATCTGTCTGCAAGATTTTACGCCATCGAAACAGAAAGGCCTTTTCAAGCTGGTCAAAAAAATGGGCGCCAATATTGAAAACCATTGGCAGAAAACAAAGATTTGAGGTGTTATGATGCTGCGTTTAGCAACGATGCAGGATTTACAGCGGGTCATGGCTATCGTGCAGGCCACCGTTGAAGAAATGCACGCTTATGGCAATTACCAATGGGACGATATTTACCCTACTGCGCAGGATTTTGCCAGAGATATCGAACAGGGCGAGCTTTTCGTCGCCGATACTGACGGACTTATCAGCGGACTGATCTGTATCAACCAAAACGAGCCGGCTGTTTATGCCGACGCTGACTGGTCGCTAAAGGAGCCGGCTTTAGTGCTGCACCGCATGGCGGTAGACACGGCGCTGCGAGGACGCGGCACCGGATCGGAGCTTTTGCAGCAGGCAGAAGCCCTGGCACGCAACCAGGGCCTGTGCTATTTAAAAACCGATACCTATGCCCTGAACGAAAAAGCCCAACGGCTATTTTTGCAGCAGGGCTACAGGTTCTGCGGCGAGATCCAGTTCCGCCAAATGGAACACCAATTCTACTGTTACGAAAAAGTGCTGTAATTCACTCACTATCATTTAAAATTTCACATATCATATTCTCTAGTGACAAGTAGTAACAACTTATCTTAATTTACGCTTTGTTTAATACAACGGCTTAGTTTTTATTTTCCACCCCTAAATACTAAAACAGCTCTCTTTTAATTTCAGCTATTGCATCTACTAAGGCATAATATTTAATATTTGCAGCTATTCTAGCTTGTGGGTGACAATAATCGAGAATAATAGTATTCCCCAAAACATAATAACCAATTCCCCGATGTGTCTTTTTCCACTTTTCGACAGGTAAAACAGAATCTTTATATAACTGTTGGAAGTAATATCCCGTACCACCACAGACAATAACATCCGGTTCATAAATGTTCAGTTGCTTTTTCAGAAACTGAACATTTCCGGCATCGCTAAAATACGCATCAAAATTTGCATAATCAACGTTACCAACACCGGATAGTTTTTTTATATTTACTAATGCTATCTGTCTCAGTAAAGTTGTCTGCATTGCTGTACAACTAATAGTTTTCTCAATTTCTTCCCATGAAATATCTTTAGCTATATCTATGGCACCATACGCCCATTGAATAACTGTCTTAATGGTTAGCGAATGAGTTTTTAAATACTCCTCTTTTGTATTATAATCATATAAATATTGACGTTCATCCCAACATTCGCCGCCATTAACCTCTTTCAATAAAAATAAGATTTTTAGTGGCACTCTAGACCATAATATTTCATCAACAACGCCATCTGGAATAAAAAATCGTTGTTGTTCCGAATTAAGATTGCCTTTCCATTCATTAAATAACATATCTTCTTTTGCTTTGATACTCATACTTTCACTTCCTTCTCCATAGTATATTTGTTTTTTATACTTTCCATAATCATATTTCGCAACCAGTTAGATTTTAACACTTCACATTATCGGTTGTAGTTTAATTATATAATATTTACTGTATAAAATGCTATATAATTATATTTTATCGTCTATTTTGTATAACTATTTTACACCTAACACCTCAAACTAGGCTTATTCTACTATCTTTGGTTGCTAACTGATTTTACATTACTTTATCTGTAAAACAAAAACACACCCTGACGGGTGTGTTTTTGTTTTACAACGCTGTTTTATAGTGCCGGATCAGCTACGCCGTTGGCCTTAAAGGCGTTGGCTCTGTCGATGCAGGTGCCGCAGTCGCCGCAGGGCTTATCGCCGCCTTCGTAGCACGACCAGGTGTATTGATAAGGTGCGTTAAGTTGCAGCCCCAGTTCTACGACCTGCGCTTTATTTTTATTCAGCAGCGGCGCTTCCAAATGGCAAATATGCCCGCTGCCCTCGTAAATAGCGCTGTCCATCGCCGCATAAAACTCCGGCGTGCAGTCGGGATAAGCCCGCCCTGCCGCGTCATCGGCGTGGGCGCCATAGCAGATTGCGTCCGCCCCCAGCGAGATAGCAATAGCTGCCGCCGCACTGATGAGCAAGCCATTGCGGAACGGCACATAGGTCGCTACCGTGCCTTCGCCATGCTCTGCCAGCTGGTCGGCATAGCTTTTATGCTCGATGGCGGCGCTGCTGTTAGCCAGCAGGGAGCAGTTGCTGTAGGACATGATCCCGGCAATATCCTGCTCCAGCAAGCGTACGCCGTAATGGGCGGCGACCTTGCGGGCCGCTGCCATCTCTTTGCTGTGCTTTTGCCCATAAAAAACGCACAAAGCCGTTACGTTAGCCGCGCCGCACTGGCTGACGGCCTGCGCCAAGCAAGTGGTGCTGTCGATGCCGCCGCTCAGTAATACTGCTTTTTTCATCTCACGCCTCCGTTACAGGTCGCGCCTGATAATAGCAGGCGGCAGTTTTTCCCAGGGTTTGTATTGAATAGTGCTGCAAAAAGAGTAGGCTTTGTAGCGTGCAGCCGCATCTTCCGTTGCTGCGGCCCTGGCCAGGTCGCGCTCGCCCGCTTCGCTGACAGGATAGTATTTGAAGGCTTCCGCATACAGCTGCGTCGCCTGCACATCGTCGCCTGCATCATGCTGATGCTCGGCCAAAAATTTATAGGCAAAATAGCGGTAAGGATTGATGCCCTCGTTGCCTGCTTCCATTTCCAGCATCACTTCGGCTTCCTGCACGGCCTGGTCTTCCTTGCCTACCTCGCGCAAAATCGCCAAACGGCGGTAGAACATATCGCCGCGAGAAGCGCTGCGGAAAGAATGTTTGTAGGCACGACTCAATTCGTAGGCCTGGGCCAGATAGGTCAAAGCCGCTTCCTCGTTACGGGCCAGCTTCCAAACGATGTCGGCAACGTCGCGCAGGCACAGCACCTTATGCTCGGCTTCACTAAGCCCCATTTCGGGCGCGTCATCCATATCAGGCTCTACGTCCAGCACTGTCGCCAGCACCCGCATCGAAGCTTCGATCTCGTCCATCCAATATAAAGCACGGCCCACCGTCGAGCGGCAGCGCCAGTCGTCATAATTACTGATCATACCACGGGGAATAGGATATTCGCCGCCAGCTACATGGTTCACACACGCCAGCCATTCCTGTTCGTTCATAGTCAAATCACACTCCTTTACTGGTTCTCTATAATTATTGTAGCATACGGCCGCAAATAAAAAAGGGCTGCCCGGCCGAAGTCAAAAGCAGCCATAAATAAGGGAAAGCGTTCAGAAAAGACTCATTTATCGTTGCGCACATAACGGCGCGGCATCCGCGGACTGACGCTACAAACCAGCTCGTAGCAGATGGTTCCGGCCCACTGGGCCACCGTTTCCATAGGCAGCTCTTTGCCGCCGAAAACCGTGACTTCGTCGCCGACTTTGACAGGAGGCAGATCGGTAACGTCAAGCATCACCTGATCCATGCACACGCTGCCCACGATAGGAGCCTTGCCGCCGCCCACCAGCATATAGCCCACGTTGGACAAACGCCTGTTGACACCGTCGGCATAACCGACCGGCACCGTGGCGATAACACTGGGACGGCTCAATGTATGGGTACGCCCGTAGCCGATAGTCGCGCCCGCCGGTAAAGTCTTCACAAAGCTTACCGTGGATTTGACCGTCATTACAGGCTCAAGATCTTTATAGCAGTCGTTCATATGCGCCGGGTGCAGGCCATACAGGGTGATACCCTGACGCACCATACCCATCTGGTATTCGCGCAGTTCCGCCAAAGCGGCACTGTTGGCGATATGGGCCAGCGGTATTTTGACGCCTTTAGCTTCGATCAAAGCCAGGGCTTCCTGAAAGCGCTCGAACTGGTGCTGGGCGTAAGCCTTGTCATCAGCGTCGGCCGTAGCAAAATGCGAGAACACCCCTTCGATCTCGATACCGGGCAAAGCCGCAGCCTTCGCCGCAAACTCACCTGCGTCGCGCACATGCACGCCGATGCGGTGCATACCGGTGTCGATGGCGATATGGATCTTGGCTTTTTTATTTAATTTTACTGCCGCTTCGTTGAGGGCAAATAAACGCTCGTCGTCAAAAACAGCATGGCTGATATCAAACTGCACCACCACATTGGCCACGCCCGGCTGCAAGGAACCAAGAACCAATATGGGCAGGCTGATACCCGCTTCACGCAGCTCCAGTCCTTCCTGCAATAGTGCCACAGCCAAAAAGTCGGCGCCGTTTTTTTCGGCCTCGCGGGCAATAGCGACCGCGCCATGTCCATACGCGTCGGCCTTAACGACGGCACACAGCTTGGTTGCTGGAGCAAGATTTTTTTTTGCGATCTGTACGTTATGCGCCACGGCATCGAGATTGATCTCGGCCCACGCGCCTCGGTCGATATGATACATAACAACAACCCACCTTCACAAAAAAACGCAGGGACACGTACATCTGCGTGCGCCTGCGGCTGATACAAAATCGAGATACGACCTTATGGTCAAATTATATGCCTTTTAAATTGATTTGTCAATAATCTGCGGCGACGCCAAAAGCCAGCCACAGCATCGCTGCGGCAGTTTATTTATTGGCAGTTTCGTGCTCGTGACCGGGGCAGCTGGGCCCACAACCGGTGCAGCCACTACAGCCTGCACAACCGCCGTCTTTAGATTTTTTTAAGACGCTGCGTAAGGCCAAAAGTGCCAATACCGCCAACACGCCACCAATGATATAATCGATCATTTTTAACACCTGCTTTCGCTCACTCTGCGCCGGGCGAACAGCCGTAGGCGCTTTTATCATAGCTAAAAATTTAAAATCAAATAGGTTAGCTTTCGCTAACCACATTGTACTACGTTCGCCGTCAATTGGCAAGTACCTGCCAAAATTTTTACAAAACCTTCACTATCTTCAAACCGCAGTACTAAAACAAAAACAACGGCTCTACGAGCCGTTGCCTAAAACCTGCCTAAACATCTACCTTCCACTTGTCAAAAAAGCGCAGCCTGCTTTCGTATAGATGCACGCAGCGGCCTACTAAAACTGCGGCAACCACCGTCCCCGCACCGACGCCCTTCAAGGTGCCAAACTCCAGCAGGGAAATGGCAACGGCGACAGTGACCAGCGTGATGTCGAAGCAGTTCTTAATCAGGCTGAATTGCTTGTGCGTCACAAAGGCCAACACGCTGACCACCCCTTCGCCTGCCACTAAAAAGATTTTGGCGCGCACCTCTAAAAAGATACCCAAAGCCAAAACTATAATGCTCAACAAGCAGGCTAACCATTGCTCCAACATGGAGGCAGGAACGAACCAGTCTAAAAGGCCCATGGAAAAGTCGATACTATAGCCAAAAACCAAAGTGGTTACCAGCTGTCCCACCAGCTCGCGCACATACAGCGCCTGTAAAATCAGCGGCTGCAAGAAGATCAGAACAATATTCATCACGATAGTGATCGTGCCCAGGCTCCAGGGCTGGAACATACTCAAGACCCAGGGCAAACTGGAAATGGGGGACGTACCCAAATCGGCCTTACACGACAAGGCGATACCGAAAGTCATTAAAAAAATACCCGTAAAAAACATCAACAGACGGGGCTTAAAATGCTGCTGCGTAACTTCATTCACTTACATCAATCCTTCTTTCAGAGCACCACAACCTGCACAGACACATGTATTGCCAAATAAAAAACGGCTTCTGGTCAGCAAGAAACCGTGCGGAAATTCCTTTTGGTTGCAGCTTTATTCTACCATAAATCAGGACAGCATAAAACATGAAACAACATTCATATGTATAAAAAATTCGGCGCAGCAAAAAGCAGAAAGCCCGCCAACAAACGGCGGGCATCTGCACAGGGACATGATGATGAAAAGAAGTTGTGAAGGTGGTTATTATTTAAAAGCTATAAGTTACATTGACTGTAAATTTGTTGTTTTGGGCATGGCTGCCTTTTTGGTAAGCATAGCCCAGGCCGTAAGTCCAGCCGCCCTTCTCGGCTTCCACACCCAGCTTGCCTACAAAGAAGCCGCTGTCCATAATGTCATAGCCCAGTCTGTCGGTCGCATTGACACCCGGCACAGTAACGTCCATCGCGCTGTTGTTATCGCCAAAGGTCCAAACGTAAGCGATATCGGCCATGGGGCGTACTTTCCAGCCACTAGCCGTTACAGTTTCGTGGTGCACGCCGATACCTACCGGCAGCATCCAGATATTAGCTTTATCGTTGCTGTAGTTGGCAGCCACTTCGCCACCAATAGTGCCGTTATAGCTGCCGCCGTCCACATTCAGATAGCGCAGGCCTGCATAAGGCACATAGCTGGTGCCGTGGCCGTTGTTGATAAGTTTTTCACCTTTTACGCCCAGGGTCAAAACTTTGGTATCGCTGTCGATGTCGACTGCGCCTTTGATATCATTGGAGGTTTTGCTATAGCCCGCGTCAAAGATCACGTTAGTAGCATCATTTTTGATACCGCCATAGTAGCTGAGGCCCCAAAAATCGAAATCGTTTTTAGAAACGCTGCCGTTACTGCTGCCGCTGCCATAACTAAAGGCTACGCCGCTGTGATATTTGCCGGTCGGCGCAAAGTCGCCGCCGATGATAACGCCGTTGTACTGGCCGTCGTAGCTGATGCCACCCAGATTATCGACTTTATCTTTGTTGTGGATATACTGCGCCCAAATGCTGCCGTTATCGGCGGCGTCGGTGCCCTTACCTTTGCCGCCCTGCGGGGCAGCGACGTCGCTTGCCAGCGACATGCGGCTTTGGATAGTATCGCCGATGGTGAAGGCCGCCATAGTGCCACTATGGGCAGCGCCGCTGTTTTCTGCGCCCTGGGCAAAGCCGTTGACCGCTGCGAGAGCCTGCGCATCAGTATTAAGATCACTGAGAATATTACTTAAATATTTGATTCCTGCATATTCTGAATCAACATCCTGCGTCATCGCATTCAGAATATTCGGCAGTGCTACACCTGGCAAAGCCGTTTTGGCATTGACCTTTGCAGTTTCAACGGTATAAGTACCGTTACCGTTATCAAATTTAATTCCATTCTCAACTACAGTAACAAGCTTATTCAGCAGCAGGTTATTCGCCTCATCTAAACCCCAGCCTTTTACATCACTACCATTATTGAAGCCGCTGACAACTGTATAGGTTTTTCCAGCTTCAGCATTTTCAATGTACAGCTTAGCGCCTGCAGTAACGGTCAAAGTACCGCCAGTAGCCGACAAAGCACCAACGTTATCACCAAGAAGCGAGCTATTAACCATCAGCAGGGATTGATTAGCAAAATCAGCAGTGCCAGCTTGAGCAAAATTACTCAAACCGCTGCCATGCGTCAGGTTGCCATCGACTTTGATGCCGCCACTAGTTGTATCCAATGTTTGTACCTTATCGATATAAAGGGCGGCGGTGATGTCCTGTTCGCCCCAGCTCAGGCCGCTGTTAGCAAATACTGCTTCGGCCTTGCTGGTATCATTGGTGCCCAGCGACAAGACTGAATTTTGGCCCACGGTCAGCTTACCATCGACGGCACTGGCAAATTCCAAAGCACCTTTGGAAGCTGTTGTAATATTAGAAACACCATTCCAAACAGGGTCCAGCACGATACTGGAACCTTTTAGTTCAACAGCCTTCGCCGCCAAACTACCCGCAGAACCGCTGTCGCCGACGGTGATAGTAGCACCGCTGTCATTCACAGTCAGGCTCTCCGCTTTCAGCGAGCCTGTAACAGCAACTGTGCCCTTATTGATATTCATCTCTTTGGCTTCGAGAGCACCTGCACCTGTGATATTGGTGGTACTTCCTTCTGTACCGACAGTCAAACTATCTGTTTTAAGGGCCGCTCCCTCGTTAACACTGATCGTACCTTTTTCAGCACTTATTGCATCCACTTTAAAGGTTCCGGCATCAACATTTACTTTACTATCATCATTAGTAATAGCTACTGACGCATTCAAATTACCGCCGCTGTTAGCACCAGCAACGCCAAGATTTTCAAGGCCGCCACTACCGATTGTTACATCATTAGTATCTACTTTACCGGTCACACCTGCATGTACCGCACCGGTATCCGCCAAATCATCGGCCTTCGCTTCTGTTAGTTCTTTACCGTCATCAGCATTAACTAAAGTTCCTGTAACAACCAGTCCCATTGTACCGCTATCAGCATTATTGAGAGCCGCTTTAGCTGTTTTTAACCAGTCCAAATTATATTTCGCATCGGTCAAAATCAGTTTACCGCTTTCAAATTTAACGGCATTATCCACCACAGACAATACCTCTCCGCTGGCACTAGCAGTACCAGCCTCTAAACCTTTGGTAAATATATCCTCGGAAGCCGCTTTTAAAGACCAACCGGCTACTATCCGGTTGGTCGCTGGTTCGAACCCAGCTGGGCCCACCAAATAAAAAGTAAGCCGCAACCTTTGGTTGCGGCTTTTTTGTGTCTATATGGTACCAATAGGACGGTTGGTCTTAAAGGTGTTTTGGTACCAACGTGGTACCAACCGATTTTAGTTTAAGAATTTAAGGCATAGATATCTGCAATAGCATCAGCAAGTTTTGAATCAAAGTTTTCAAGAAATTGACCATACATATCAAGTGTTATACTGGCTTTGCTGTGGCCTAATCTTCTTGATACCTCGATGATAGGCATACCGCTTGCCAGTAGCTCTGTAGCATGAGTATGCCGCAGAACGTGGAAATTTTTATAGTTGACATATTGTTCCATTGATTTTGAGTGAATATGATAATCGCTATGTTATTAATAAGATCCAAACTGCATACGGCAAAGAAGCATTAAAAAAACCTAACAGCAAATGGCTTGCTGATAGGTTGAATGGTGATAAATTGCGGTATTTAAATAGAGAAAAAACCACTGCTTGGTCACAGTCCGCCGGGCTCCAATTGCCCCTGGAGGTGACACACAACAGTGGTTTATCTATTTCAAGTATACCAACCGAGCAAGACCTTGTCAAGCAGCGCTTAAATTATCCTGAGCGATACAGTGCCGTTGCTATAGTTACATTCTGTCCCGACAACGAGACTAAGGCACTATTATTTGAAAACGATTGGCTTAAATTAACAGCAGCAACAGCCGTTGCTTTTGCTAAAAATTCCATATCACCAGTAGTAGTAATTTCAATTCTACTGGATTCTTGCTTTCCATCTTCATTCAATTGTCCAAATACTGCATTGGCTACATCTTTAACTGATACTGTCTCTGCATTGATTGAAATAGTTCCGCTCATAGCGTGAATACCCACACCATTATCATTCCCACCACTGATTTTAAAAGAGCCGATATCATTCATCGTTATAGACCCTTGATTATTGGTATATAACGCGCTTTTTATATCACGTGACCAGTCTCCCTGAATATCGATTATCTTTATTTTAGATAATACTATGCGAGAGTTTTTATCAAAAAATGCACCAACACCAACATTAAGTTTATTTTCTACATTAGCTATAGTCAGTGTTTCTGTACCCGCACCAGTGATGCTTCTGTCATCACTGCCGTTACCCAGCATATCATAACTGGTAATATTCTTTCCGTTCATAATAATATGCTGTGGTATCTCGCCGATATCATTATAAGTCGTATCTTGTGTTAGAGTCACTGTATCAGACGCCCGAGCGTCCCCCCCAGATATACAGATGGACATTACACCTGCTGACAACAACGAACATAACACCTGCCTGGCTAACTTTTGCTCCTTCACTGCACTCTTCAACACGATCATCAACTTCTTTCCTTATTTAATCCCCTGTGCTTAAACTGTTGGAATCACTTATGCCGAACATTTTTATAAAACGCTTAGCTGTTTATCTGGCTAAGCAATATGAGCATTTCTTTTATAAAAACAAAAAACAGAGACTGCCCCCTTCTCGGAACTTATCTCTGTCAGGTGCAGCTGGCTGTCATACCGTTAACGGCTTAGACCCTTTAGTTTTGCGTCCCTGGCTTTCGCCAGGTTTGCCAAATATATGTTTTATCAATGTCCAACTATCTAATATAAAGATAGCACTTTTTTAAGCAATTAGCAATGTTTTCTTTGTCTATCGCTATATTTTTATTTGTTTTATAATTAAAAACAACCATTGTGCAAACTTATTCGGTGATATTTATTCAACTTAACAAAAATTTACGCTTTTCGAAATTTTAGAAAATTTCTTCGCACACTTTATTTTAGCCCGCAAAAAAGCTCCGCCCAGATAAAATGGGCGGAGCTTTAACTATTTATACTTTTTACTGCTTGCTATCAGTCGGCAAAAACAGTATTGCGGGTCTCCCAGCGTTTAAACTGGCAGTAGCCCCAGGGAGCATAGATGCCAAAGGTGATAGCTGTCAGGATCATGATGAGCAGCCACTGGAAGAAGAAACCCAGACCAGTGCCGTCAAAACGCAGCCGTCTGCCTTCTACATAAGTGTTAGCACAGATCCAGCGCTGCTGCGCCGAATAGGCCCACGGGAAGAAAAGCCCAACGGTTAGCAAAGAAACAACAGTCGTCCAGACCAGCAGCCATAAATAGCCCAGGCCGGAGCCGACAAAAACAAACGGTTTATTCATAACGACACCTCCGATATATTGGCTTGAGATAGTGGTGCAGTTTTACTGCATTTTCTCTACTAATAATTTATTGACCATACCCGGGTTTGCTTTGCCGCGGGATTTTTTCATGACCTGGCCGACAAGGAAGCCGATAGCGCGGTCTTTGCCTGCTTTAAAGTCGATGATAGACTGTGGGTTTTCGGTCAGCACTTCGTCAACGATGGCAGCAATAGCGCCTTCGTCGCTGACTTGTTCCAGGCCCAGCTCTTGTACAAGGGCTTTAGGAGATTTATCTTCTTTGAGCATTTCGGCAAAAACTTTTTTCGCCAATTTGCTGGACAGCACGCCTGCTTTGACCAGCCCAACCATTTCGCCCAGGTTCTCGGGCTTGATGGGGAAGGCTTCGATCTCGATGCCTTCGTTGTTGAGGTAAGCGGAAACGTCGCCCAACAGCCAGTTAGCCACGCCTTTATCATCGCCGGCGTTTTTGCAGGCAGCGTCAAAGTAGTCGGCCATAGCTTTGGTAGCAACGATCAAACCTGCGTCATAGGCAGTCAGCCCGTTGTCTGTCATCAGGCGTTGTTGGCGCTGTGCTGGCAGTTCGGGCAGCTCGTTTTTAACACGCTCGATCCAGGCGTCGTCAAGCTCGACGGGCACCAGGTCAGGCTCGGGGAAGTAGCGGTAATCGTGGGCTTCTTCTTTGCTGCGCATGGACAAGGTCAGGCCCTGGGCGTCGTCCCAGGTGCGGGTCTCCTGTACAACGGTGCCGCCGCTTTCGACCAGGTCGATCTGACGCTCGACTTCGTATTCGATAGCGCGCACCAAAGCGCGGAAAGAGTTAAGGTTTTTGATCTCGGCACGAGTGCCGAATTCAGTAGCGCCTTCAGGCATGACCGAGATGTTGGCGTCGCAGCGCAGGCTGCCTTCCTGCATTTTGCAGTCGCAGACATCGGTATATTCCAAAATGGCTTTCAGCTGTTCCAAGTAGGCACGGGCTTCTTCGGAGCTGCGCATATCCGGTTCAGAAACGATCTCGATCAGGGGCACACCGGCACGGTTGTAGTCGACGGCAGAGGAATCAGAGGTGCTGATGGTAGCGCCGCTGTGGTTCAGCTTGCCTGCGTCTTCTTCCATGTGGATGCGGGTGACGCCGATGCGTTTTTTCTCGCCTTCCACTTCGATGTCGATATGGCCGCCGAGGCAGATAGGTTTATCGAATTGAGAGATTTGGTAGTTTTTGGACAAATCGGGGTAAAAATAGTTTTTACGGTCGAATTTGTTGAATTTTTGGATCTCGCAGCCCAGCGCCAGGCCGGTGCGGATAGCGAACTCGACCACCTGTTTGTTGAGCACGGGCAGTGCGCCGGGCATACCCAGGCAGACCGGGCAAACATGGGTGTTCGGCTCGCCGCCGAATTTGGTAGAGCAGGAGCAGAACGCTTTAGAGTTAGTTTTAAGCTCGGCATGGACCTCCAAGCCGATAACTGTAGTATATTTTTTCATTATTTGTTACCTCCTAACGTTGCCAATACCTTGTGGTATTCGTTGGCTTGTTCAAAGGTATAGGCGGCTCGCAGCACGGTTTCCTCGTCCAAAGGCTTGCCGATCAGCTGCATGCCGACGGGCATACCGTCAGCAAAGCCGGCGGGCACAGAGATACCCGGCAGGCCTGCCATATTGACAGGGATAGTATAAACGTCGAGAAGGTAGATGGACAAGGGGTCCATTTTGCCGTCGATGGGATAAGCCACTACCGGTGAGGTAGGAGCCAAAATAACGTCGCATTGCTCAAAAGCAGCGTCAAAGTCGCGGCGGATGAGGGTACGCACCTGCATGGCTTTTTTGTAGTAAGCGTCGTAATAACCGCTGCTCAAAACATAGGTGCCCAGCATGATGCGGCGTTTAACTTCGTCGCCGAAGCCTTCGGTACGGCTGAGGGTAGTCATTTCGGGCGCACTGGTGGCGTTGGCCGCACGAAAGCCGTAACGGACACCGTCGTAGCGGGCCAGATTGGCGGAAGCCTCGGCCGGAGCGATGATGTAATAGGTGATGACCGCATATTCGGTATGGGGCAGGGAAATCTCAACGATCTCGGCGCCCATAGCTTCATATTGAGCGATAGCCTTTTTCAGCTCGGCATGGACTTTAGGGTCCAGACCTTCGCCGTAATATTCTTTCGGCAAGCCGATGCGCAGGCCTTTAACGTCAGCGCGCAAAGCCTTGGTAAAGTCGGGCACATCAACGGGCAGCGAGGTAGAATCGTGTTCGTCCTTGCCACAGATGGTGTTGAGCACGGTAGCGGCGTCGGTAACATCGCGGGTGATCGGCCCGATCTGGTCGAGGGACGAAGCAAAAGCTACGCAGCCGTAACGGGAAACGCGGCCATAGGTCGGTTTGATGCCGACGCAGCCGTTAAAGGAAGCCGGTTGGCGGATAGAGCCGCCGGTATCGGAGCCCAGGGCCCAAATAGCTTCGCCAGCAGCAATAGCCGCAGCGCTGCCGCCGGAAGAACCGCCCGGTACACGATCCAGGTTCCACGGATTGCGGGTGACCTGAAAATAAGACGATTCGGTGGTGGAGCCCATAGCGAATTCGTCCATATTGGTTTTGCCAAGGAAAATAGTATCCTCAGCACGCAGTTTAGTAATAACGTGCGCATCATAAATAGGCACAACGTTGGACAGCATTTTAGACGAGCAGGTCGTCAACAGCCCTTTGGTGCAGATGTTGTCTTTGATAGCGCCGGGGATACCTGCCAGCGGCGCGATCTTTTCGCCGGCGGCGATCATGGCATCGACTTTAGCGGCCTGTGCCAGAGCGTTTTCTTTATCCAGCGTCACATAGGCTTTCACCTGATCCTCGACGGCGTCGATGCGCTCGTACAAGGCGTTGGTGAGCTCTACGGAGCTGATTTCTTTATTTACTAGTTTATCGTGTAATTCATGAGCAGTGCTCTTGTAAAGATCCACAGTAGTTCCTCCCTCTCTTATTCGATAACGCGGGGCACTTTAAAGCCGCCGTTATGGACTGCCGGTGCATTTTTCAATGCTTCTTCCTGAGTGACGCCGGGCAGAGCTACGTCTTCGCGGAACGCGTTGCTGATGGGCAGCACGTACGGAGTCGGCTCGATGCCTGCGGTATCGATCTGTTGCAGGATATCGGCATAATTGAGGATCTGGTTGAACTGTTCCGTGAATTTTTCCATTTCACCTTCAGGAATAGTCAAACGGGAAAGCTGGGCGATGTATTCTACATCTTTGGTCGTGACCTTCATTTTTTCACCTTCCTATGATAAATGTTCTTCATTATATGCAATAAATCGGCTATATTATATCACAAAATCAGCCGCCTGTATAATGCTATTTCCAGCGGCAGCTAACTGCCTGCGCAAATTTACAGCATTGTCACACAAAACCTATTATAATAGTAGTATAAGGAGTGTGATGACCATGCAAAATATCAACGCTTTCGACCACGCAGAAACGATTTTAAAGGTTTTGGCCAAAGGTGCTTTTCTGACTACCGCCGCAGGCGGCAAGCAAAACACCATGACCATCGGCTGGGGTTCGCTGGGTAATATTTGGGGCAAATCAGTCTTTACAGTGATGGTGCGCCAATCCCGCTACACCCACGAGCTGATCGAGGCCAGCAGCGAGTTTACTGTAAGTTTGCCGCTGACTGCAGATTTTGCCAAAGCCCTGGGCCTGTGCGGCACTAAATCGGGCCGCGATATGGATAAATTTGCAGCGGCAGGGCTGGTTGCCGAGCCTGGGCAAACGGTGAAAGTTCCCGTTGTTAAAGGCGCAGGACTGCATCTGGAATGCCGCATCCTGGAAAAACGCGAGATGGCACCGGAAAACTTTGACCGGGCTTTGGCCGACAAATGGTATGCCGACAAAGACTGGCACACTTACTACACCGGCGAGATCGTCGCCGCTTATCTGGACTAAAGGACAAAACTTTAAAGCATAGCTACACACAAAACGACGGCATAAAAAGATTATGCCGTCGTTTTATTTATTGCTGTTTTTAAAACAGCTTTTGTTCTGTTGTCGCTGCTGCATCGGCCTGCACGGCCGCAGTGGCTGTGCTAGAGGCTGCGTTGGCAGCTGCGCCGCCATTAAGCAGGCGCAAAAACTCTGCCTCATCCAGCACAGTAACGCCCAACTGTTCGGCTTTGGTCAGCTTGCTGCCAGCTTCGGCACCGGCTACCACATAGTCGGTCTTTTTGCTGACGCTGCCGCTGACTTTAGCGCCCACGTCCTGCGCCAGGGTCTGCGCTTCTGCGCGTCCCAAGTTCGGCATGGTACCGGTAAAGACCATGGTTTTGCCGTAGAAAGGGTGCTCGGCACTGACGGCCTGCACCTGCATTTCTACATTCAGCCCCAGATCTTTAAGACGCGCCAGCAGGTCGCGGTGCGCCGGTGCTGCCAGGTAAGTGACTACGCTTTCAGCGATCTTGGGGCCAATATCATCGATAGCGGCGATCTGCTCCGCATCGGCGGCCAGCAAATTATCCAGCGTGCCAAAGGCCAGCGCCAGCAGGCGAGCCACCTTAGCGCCCACATGGCGGATGCCCAGTCCAAACAGCAGCCGGTCAAAGCTTTGCTCCTTACTGGCAGCGATGGCGTTGACCAGATTTTCGGCCGATTTCTCGCCCATCCTATCCAGCACCACCAGCTGTTCTTTGGTAAGCAAATACAAATCGCTGACATCGCGCACCAGCTCTGCGTCCAGCAGCTGGTTGATAACAGCCGGGCCACAGCCATCGATATCCATAGCACCCTTAGAAGCAAAATGGATCAGGCCCTCGCGCCCTAAAGCCGGGCAATGGGGATTGGTGCAGCGCAGGGCAGCTTCTCCGTCCTTACGTTCTACTGCCCAGCCACATTCAGGACATTCTGCCGGCATGGCATAAGGCTCTGTACCTTCGGGCCGCTTGCTTAAAACCACGTGCAGCACTTCGGGAATGATCTCGCCCGCTTTATTGATGACTACCGTATCGCCGATACGGATGTCCTTAGCTTTAATAAAATCTTCATTGTGCAAGGTCGCCCTGCTCACCGTACTGCCCGATAACCTGACCGGCGTCAGCACTGCCGTCGGCGTCAGCACGCCTGTGCGCCCCACCTGGATCACGATGTCCTCCAGCTTGGTTTCGGCCTGTTCGGGCGGGAACTTAAAGGCAATGGCCCAGCGGGGGTCTTTGCCCGTCGCACCCAAAATATCCTGCTGGTAGACGGCGTTGACCTTCAGCACCGCACCGTCCGTATCATAAGCCAGGTCTTTGCGCCCGGCGTCGAATTCTTTGATATAGTCGATAGCCGCGTCGATGCTTTTGACGACCCGGTAATTTTCGCTGACTTTGAAGCCGTAAGCAGCCAGCATGGCCAGCGAATCGGCGTGCTTATCCAGCGCGCCCTCGCCTACGGAATAGGCGAAAAAGCTTAGGGACCGCTGCGCCGTAACATTAGGGTCCAGTTGGCGCAGGCTGCCCGCCGCCGCATTGCGGGGATTGGCAAATTCGCTTTCGCCTGCTTCCAAACGCTGCTCGTTGAGCTGCATAAAGGCATGACGGGGCATATATACCTCGCCACGCACGTCTAGCAGCTCCGGCGGCGCTTCGCCGTCCTGGGTATTCAGCACTAAAGGGATAGCCCTGATGGTGCGCACATTGGCAGTAACGTTTTCGCCGACGACGCCGTCGCCACGGGTCGCAGCCCGCACCAGCCGTCCATTTTCGTAGATCAGGCTGCAAGCCAGACCGTCGATCTTAGGCTCCATTACATACTCCACTGCGCTGCCTTCCGGCAGACCGCCTCGCACACGCTGGTCAAAGGCCAGCAGCTCTTCGTCAGAGAAGGCATTGCCCAGGCTCAAAAGTGGCGTCAGGTGTTTGACCTCGGAAAACTCCGGGTTCACCTTGCCGCCAACACGGCGTGTAGGCGAATCGGCAGGCACATCGTCAGGATAAGCTGCTTCCAGCTCTCGCAGGTGTACCAGCATCCGGTCGTATTCCGCATCGGTGATCTCGGGTGCGTCCAGCACATAATATAAAAATTCGTGATGGCGGATCTCCGCCCGCAAATGCTCGGCTTCGGCTAAAGCCTGTGCGCGCTCCAGTTCCATGACTGCCTCCTTCATTATCTGCATATTGGGCCGCTGCCGCAGCCTTGCTTAAATACTTTGCTGTTTCTATTATAATTCATTTAAAATGTATGAACACCTATAAAAAATTACCTTAGCCGTGTTTTTTGTGTTTTTATTTTTGCCAAATCACTTTAACAAAAGAAAGCCATATTACTATGTATTAGAATCAGACCTGAACTGTTAATCCCTACTGTTATTCCTAAACAAAATACAGCAACAGAACGGACGAACCACAGGGAAAAGCGCACATTGTGAGCCATTCCGTTGTGTGCGAAGCAAGCTGTAAGTGCTTCAGGGTATGTTTGAGGTATCGGCAAGGCAGTTGTTGGCGCAGCCAAACAACTGTTAATTTAATTTTCCACTTGATGCCGAGGTGTCCGAGAAGCCGGACAGCGAGCAAAGCAAAACAGGAATTGTCACAGTGCGCAAAATTCTTTGGTTACTTTCTTATCAAGAAAGTAACATAACAAATACAAAACCAACCATCTAAACGTCTACAGCTTTCTTTACAAGAAAGCGCCTACACTTTTTTCAATACCGCATACTTGGTCAGCAGGCTACGAATACCGGCGCCTTCGAAAGCAACCTTCACTTCCTGTCCATCCGGCGATGAAGCCACGCTCACTACAGTGCCCACGCCCCATTTGGCGTGACCCACCTTATCGCCGGCTCTAAAATTGCCGCCGGTAGAGCCGCCCGTTGCATCAACCACGTTCTGCTTGGGGATAAAGCTTTCCTGACCACCCAGGAACCAGTTAGTGTCGCGATTGCGTTTCTGCGGTTTCGCTTCCACCAGGTCGATCGTGCGGCGTTCCAAAGCCGGACGTTTAAAGACCGTTACCAGATTACGCGGTACCTCCTGCAAGAAGCGTGACGGCGGATAAGACACCGTATGGCCGTAAATAGTACGCATCTTAGCGTTACTCAAAAACAGCTGCTTTTCGGCGCGGGTGATACCCACGTAGCACAAACGGCGTTCTTCTTCCACTTCTTCCTCGTCCATCAGCGTGCGCGCATGGGGGAAAATTCCCTCTTCCATGCCTGCTAAAAAGACTACCGGGAACTCCAGGCCTTTGGAGGAATGCAATGTCATCAAGGTAATAGCTTCCTCGCCCAGCTCGGCGTCGTCGATATCCGATACCAGCGCCACATGGCCCAGGAAGTTTTCCAGATTATTCTCTTCTTCCGTTTTGGCAAACTCCTGCCCAACGGACATCAATTCCATCAAGTTATCGATGCGGCTTTGGGCCTGCGCCGTATGCTCGTTGCGCAGCTCTTCCATATAGCCTGTCCTGTTCAGCACCTGCTCGATCAAATCTTCCACCGGCACATTGTCGGCCTGGTTCATCAAATCGAAGACGATTGCCGCCAGCTCGTCCAGCTTGCTGACGAAACGCACACTCAAGCCTTCCACCTGGGCAGCGTTAGAGACCACGTCGAACAGCGACATGCCGTTGGCGGCAGCATGGGCCTGCAATTTTGCCAAAGTAGCGTCGCCGATGCCACGGCGCGGCACATTGATGATGCGCAGCAGGCTCAGCGAATCGGCAGGGTTAAAAATCACCCGCAGGTAAGCGATGATATCTTTGATCTCTTTGCGGTCGTAGAACTTGAGCCCGCCGACCATATTATAAGTAATGCCGCTTTTAATGAGCATTTCCTCAAAAATACGCGACTGGGTATTAGTGCGGTACAGCACCGCCATCTCGCCCAGGCTCATCTGCTGCTGCCTTTGCAGCTCCTGTAGCTTTTCGATCACAAAGCGGGCCTCGTCACGCTCGTCGATAGCCTGAAAATAAGTTATCGCCACGCCATTGGCGTTATCCGTCCACAAATTTTTCGGCTTGCGTCCGGTATTATTTTCGATCACCGCATTGGCAGCGTCCAAAATGACCTGCGTGCTGCGGTAATTTTGTTCCAATTTAATGACCTTGGTTTCGGGATAATCCTTCTCAAAGTCCATAATGTTTTGGATATCGGCCCCGCGCCAGCCGTAAATGCTTTGGTCGGCGTCGCCCACCACACAGATATTGCGGTGCTTAGCGGCCAAAAGCTTAGTCAGCAGGTATTGGGCGTGGTTGGTATCCTGATATTCGTCTACCAAAAGATAATCAAAACGCTGCTGATATTTGCTGCGTACCTCTTCGTTTTCCTGCAGCAGGCGGATCGTCAGCACCAGCAGATCGTCAAAATCCACCGCGTTGTTGACCAACAATTTATTCTGGTAGCGTTCATAGATCTCGGCTATCTTTTGGTTATAAAAATCCGAAGCTTCCTTGCTGAAATCGCTGACGCTTTGCAGCTGATTTTTGGCACCGGAAATACGCGCCGCAATGCCCGAAGGCTGAAAGCGCTTTTCATCCAGATTCAATTCTTTTAAGATCTGTTTGATCAGATTCTGACTGTCGCTGCTGTCGTAAATGGCAAAATTGCTGCCATAGCCGCCCAGCTTGGTTATCTCCATCCGCAAAAAACGGGCGCAAAAAGCATGGAAAGTGAACAGCCACACGTCTTTAGCAGCCGCGCCGGCCATATTATCGACACGCTCGCGCATTTCGGCTGCTGCTTTATTGGTAAAGGTGATCGCTAAAATACGGTAAGGGCGCACACCCTGCTGCAAAAGATGGGCGATCCTGCAGGTCAAAACCTTGGTTTTTCCGCTGCCTGCGCCTGCCATGATGAGCATAGGCCCGTTAGTTGTCTGTACTGCTTCGGCCTGTTCTGGGTTCAGGCCAACTAAGGTCTCGGTCATTGGTTCCTCCGTCTATCCGGCACCGCCTGTGCCGCATCATTTTTATTTTATCGTAACTTTATTTATATTCGCTTCTTATCCATTTTTTCCTGCCATCTCGCGGCCGCTGCCGACAAAAAATAAACGGGCACCGCCAACTTCGCAGTGCCCTTATTTTATTTGCCGCTGGCCAGCCTCGCCACTATTTCCCGGTCGGCCGGGCAGAACTCATAGTTGCCCAGATCGCACGGACTGACCCATAAAATTTGCTGATGCACGCTTTTCTGCGGCGTACCACTGATGATTTGGGCTGCAAAAAACGAAAACGCTATTTTGTTGTCGGGATAATCGTAGCTGCTTTGCTCCAGCAGCTCCAGAACCTCTATTTCTACGCCCAACTCTTCGCGACATTCACGCACCAAACAAGCCGCTGCCGTTTCACCGGCTTCCTGTTTGCCTCCGGGGAATTCCCACAAAAAGGCGCAGTTGCCGCCAGCCCCACGTTGGCAGATAAGTATTTCGCCAGCTGCATTGCGCAAGATCCCAGCCGATACTAAAATCATAATTCTTTCAGTCCTATCTTTTTCAAATAATCGTAAATGCCATCATAAGCACGCCGCATAACTTTATCTCGTTTTATCTTGTTACCAGCATTGTACCACAAAACGCCCCCTGTTTTCATAAAAAAATGCTCCGCAAACGCGGAGCATTTTTTGTATGCAAGTATTTACTTTAGAATTCCCAACGGGCGCCGATATTCCACTGCCAGTCTTTTTTAAAGTCGCTGCCGGCGGTACGTTCCACATCAAAATAGAGGTGGTTATTGCGCCCGGTCCTGATGGCGGCTCCGATACCGTATTCAAACCAGGTATCGTCAAAATAGGCCGACTGGTTCAGTCTGTCGCCATTGGCCGCCGTCATCTTCACATCGTAACTGCCGCCGAATTCGTGCAGCAGATTAGCTTTGATATAGATATTGGTTTTGGCGTCGATATCCCTGCCCAACTGGAAGCCTACCCGCCCCAGCACGCTTTTGATATGGCTTTGCTCGACCTTGACCTTATTGCTGGTCAGGTAACTGCCGCCGTCCAGATAGCCCAACGTCAGCTGCGCCTGCGGTTCGATATACCAGCCGCGCTGCAAAGCGTTTTTCCTGCCATATTCGGCACTGAAGGCAAGGCCCTTGTTATCGTAATCGCCGCTGATCTTTTGCCCTTCTGTATCCAGGACGCTAAAATCATTATCCAGATCGGAGTATTTGAGCACCAGGTCCAAATAATGTCCCTTTTTACTGATTTGCGTACCATATAAGCTGATGGCTTTATTATGGTTAGCGCCACTGCCACCGGCGTAACTGCTGTTGCCGTCGCCATAGCTTAAGGCCACGCCGCCGTAGCGGGTATAGTCACCGGTTTGCCGCAGCACCTTGTCGTAGCCCAGCTCGTAGGTGGTATATTTGTTCTCGAAGCTGAACCTGCCGTCACGGCTGATCTTACTGCCTTTAAGGCGCAGCCAGGCACCGCTTTCTCCATCACCGCTCTGACGCAGGTCGCCCAGACGTTGCAGCAGCTGATCGTTATCAGTGCGCCAGGTATGGTAGTTGAGCGCCGCTGCGCCCATAATAGTTTTTACGGTCGTCGTAGTTTTATCGCCGGGATCAACGCTGATGATCTTATTTAGATACCAGTCGGTGTCGTAGCCCGCTGTTTCGCTGGCTTTGCTGCCCAGTTCGTAATGCTTGTAGAACAAACTGCCCTCGCGGTCTTTAGCAGTAAAATCCGCCGTACCGGTAACGCTGCCAAGTACCAGCCCATGGCCTTCCGTACTGCCGGCGGACGGCTCATAAGCGTCCTTCTGGTAAATATCCAGAACATGGCTGCCACTGCTGGCAGCAGTAATGGCCAGTTTATCGCTTTCCAGGCTGCGCACATCCACATCCAGCTTAAACAAGCCGCCGCTGCCGTGCAGTTCCTGTGCCGTCAGGGTATGATAGCCGTCGCTGTGGGTCAAATGCACCGCCGCTCCATTATTTAAGGTCAGCTGGTGCAGATTACTATCGCCGCTCAGCTTCCACACTGCGTTATCCATAGCCAGATTTACAACGCCTGCACCCTGCTCGCTGACTTTACCGGTCAGGCTGCTGCCGTCAGCAAAAGCCAGTGCCAAAGTACCGCTGGCCGTTCCATCATGCAGCACGTCGCCAACCAGGTGGCTGCTGCCATCGACATTCACAGTAGCCGCGCCCGTGGCCCGCAGCAGCACTCCATCAGCCGCTGCCTGCGAAGTAACATTTTTTAGTTCCAGCTTGCTGTTGTTGCCCAGCTTGATGCCTGCTTTAGCACTGCTGTCAGCCACGTTCAGGCTCCAGCCATCAAGGGTAGCTTCCGTACCGCCGCCCAGCTTGATGCCGACAGCACTGGCACCGCTGACCTGCACGCTGCCGGGACCATCTAAAGCGGCTTTGGTGCCGCTGGTTTTGATCTCGATGCCCATAGCGTTAGTGCCGCTAACAGTCATCGTCTCCCCCATAGTCAAAGCAACATCGTTTTTGCGCAGCAGCACTCCTGTACTGCCGGTGCCGCCAATGGACGAAGCGCCGACGATGGTCACGCTGCTGTTAGTTGCGTCTATACCAATGCCATCAGCTGCAGCGCTGCCGGTAACAATGCCGCCTGCCTGCACTTTCGAACCGTCAAGCACCTGGATACCAAGCGAACCCGCGCCGCTAACTTCCACATTACCTACAACACCGATATCCGAGCCTGCGGCTCCATAAATACCATAGACGCCTGTCCCCGAAACAGCTACCTTGCCGCCGATAACGGCTTCCAGCGGCATATAGGCCGCAAAAATGCCCACAGACTGGTTACTGTTAGTGCTTGAGACCACCAGATCGTCAGTAATATTCACTTTTAAGGGCGTATTGCGGGTAGTACCCGTATAAATGCCGTAGCTGTCGTCGCCGCTGACGATAAAGCTACCACCCACATTTACTTCAACACCACTGCCGCTAACGTTCCAGTTATCAATATTAATACCGACAGCATCAGTGCCGCTGACCTCGATATTTTTACCAACAGTTACCGAGCTGCCGTCACGCAGTTCTACGCCTTTAGCACCGTCACCGCTGGCTTTCAGATTGCCGTCTACCATTATCTGCGCATCGTTCTGCACGATGATGCCCAGCGAATTTTTACCTATCGCCGTAACATCGCCCGTCACATGCGCGATCACACCGTCACCGTTGGTGTCGATGCCTTTAGACGATTCACCACTGGCAATGACCGACTTGCCCACTTTGATCTGTTTATTATTACCGCTGCCACCCATCCTGACTCCGGAAGTCAGTTTGCCGGAAGCGACGATATTGCCTGCCACCTCTACATAGGAATCATTCCCGGCGCCAACAGAAATACCAAAAGACAGCGTGCCATTATTATCATAGGACGAAATCACATCGCCGCCTACATAGATTTTGCCGGTACCGCCGGTGGTGATGCCAGTAGCATTGCGGTTAGAAGCAGTCACATTGCCGTCCACTTTGATGTTGGCGTTTTTGCCGCTGACATAGATCCCGATCGTATTGATACCGCTGGCAGAAATATTGCCGCCTACCTGGATATCGGGCGTTGACGAGATGCTGCTGCCATAACCGCCGTCGATATAAATGCCGCGTACCCGTTCGGCACCGGCATCTGATTCGACAACGATATCTTCCCCAACCTTGACCTGAACGCCGCTGTCGCCGTAAACGCCATAAGAATTGTTATACTGGCTGTTGGCACCATGCACATAGATACCCTTGCCGATAGCGACTTCGGTATCATCGACGGCACGGATACCGGTGGCGTTGTTACCGATGGACTCCACGCCGTTGGTCACCGTCAGTGTTTCACCGCTGTAAACGGTTTCGGCCGTACTGCCGACAGTGGCAGTAACGCTGTCTACTGTTCTTGCTGCGGCTCCCAGCGGGAAGGCCAGCGTCCCCAACGCCGCCACCCCGCATAAAAGAGCCAGTTCTTTGCCTGTCACCTTCATTCTTTTCATTTTGTTTCCTCCTTGCTTATAAAACCAACCCTCGATAAGCAGGAAAGTCTGCAAGCGTATTCTGCTGCCATGATACATTTTGTAACGGCAGGGATTGCTACACTACAGGTTTTACCTCTGCCCACTTAAAATTTATCTCAACTCAAACGTCCCTTGATAAAGTATCAGGAATGTTCCAGCCGATTACTTTTTAAATCCTTAATATTTATTTATATTTATTATCTTTTTGTCTTTATAAAGATATTCGATATTTTTTGTCAAGTCAATATTTATAACGCTTTAAACTTATGCTTTGGCGGCTATGTATTTACCCGTAAAAATTAAAACACCACTCGATAAATCGAGTGGTGTTTTAATATGACAATAACTATTTTCAATTTTTATAAATGGAGCAGTTAAATTTTTACATATCGGCGTTCAGTATCATCACCAGCTCCAGGCGCGTATCGACACCCAGCTTACGGTAAATGCCCTGCAATGCCTTCTTCACGGTGATCTCAGCGACAAACATGGACTCCGCTATTTCTGCATTAGTCATGCCCTGTACCACAAAGCCTGCGATCTCGGCCTCACGGGCCGTCAACGACTGGCCGCCCCTGATATACGACGGCTTATGCTTGACCTTTTTGATGTTGGCCTGATAAACAGCGCCCAGCTCCAAGATCTTCGCCAACTGCTGATCCGACCCCACAAGCCTGGACTCCTGTGCCAGCAGCTCTTCAAGCAAATCAAAATTTTCCACAAAGGGCATCACGATCCCATCGGCAGCCGCAAGCTGCAACGCACGCCGCAGTTCGACGCGCGCCTCGCCCGTATGTCCCAGTCCGTATTGCGCCGCAGCGCTGTAAACCGCTGCATAAATGCTCAGTAAAAAGTTATTGAAGCCCTTGGCCGTTTCTTCAAACTCACGCAAGTAGCCCAAAAGCTGCAGCGGCTCTTTTTGCAGCAGCAGGTAGCGCCCGAAAATGATATACAAACAGCCCCAGGCTGAATACAGCAGGCCTGATTTTTGGAAATCACCTTTTTGCAGCCACGGCACGATGGACTTGCCCTTGTCGCCCAGTTGCAGATCGATCCAGGCCCGGCTGGCTTCGATCGTTTTGCGGTAAAGATGGTCTTTGACCTTAGTCCACAGCCTGTCAAAATTCTCGCTGCCTTCGCGCAGGTGCTTTTTGTTGCCCAGGGCCGCACTGATCCGCATACTGATAAATTCGGCGCACAACTCGACGCTGACCTGCTCATTGCGGCGCGAGATATGGCGCGCCTCGGAGGCAAGGATCAAGCCCCGCTCCCAGTTGCCTCGCTGAAAATGGGCTTCCGCCGCCAGCACATATTCGCTGCCAATGCCGTGGTTTTGTACCAGCTTATAATAATCCGCCATCACCCCGGGGAAAATATCCAGCGTCTGCTGCAACGTTCCTGCCTGCCGGTAAAACATAAAAAGAATAGAATTGGCACCGCCGCCCCAGATCGTCTGCGGCGAGAAAAAGCGCACCGGCTGATGCACAAGAGTCAGCGCCTTGCGCAGATGCTTGCCGATAAGGCGCACATCATTATATTTGGTTTCGGCCAGCAAAAATTCCAGCTCACCTAAGCACTGATCGCGTTCATGCTCGTCCTCTACCAGCTCGATGTATCCGTGCAGCCGTTCCATCTGGGCAGTCAGCAGCTCGGATTCGCCACTTAAAAAGAGCCACAGGCTGTAAATAAGTTCGGCGTTAATATGCTTTTGCCTGATCTCCGGCGGACATTCCTCAAAATAAGCCATGATCTGCTTTTTATGGCTGTTTTCAAAGCTGCAGCCACGGTCTTTTTCAAACACCGTCAGCATCGTATCGTAATCGCCGGCAGCATGATAGTAGCCAAAAGAACGCAAATAATCACTGTCCATCTGATACCATTGGCCACAATTCTCGTAGACCTGCTGACGGCGTTCATTATTCAGCCCATCCAGTCGCCGCAGAAAATCCCTGAAAGCGTAGTGGATATGGTAGGTGCCACTAAGCAGTTCGCAAGTAATGAACCCATGCTGAGCCGCCAGTTTCTCCAATATCGCCGTAGCCGCGTCGTTTTTAGTTATATAACATGCCTGGCGGATGCTGAAATCGTCTTCCAGCAAGGCCAGTTCCTGCAAAAGCTGTCGTTCCGCTTCCGCCAGCGGCACATAAGCCACCGCCTGCAAAAGGCGCAGCAGCTCCTCACCCATTTCCAGCGGCCGTCCCTCCTGGTACTGGCGCAGGTAATAATAGAGGGCACTTGTCCAGCCCTCCGTCAGCTCTAAAAGCCGTTCGGCTTCGCGGCGCTCTAAAACGATTCCGTTTTTGCGGTAATAAACAATAATGTCACTCAGCCCAAAAGCCAGATCTTCTGTCTGCAGCTGCAAACATTCGCCCTTCAGCACCAGTTCTTCCAAAGTAAAAGACAGGGGCTGCTGGGTCAAAACCACAAAATGCCAGTTAGGCAAGTCGGCCCTGGCAAGCGCCAGCAGCAGCGCATCGCAGGCCTCACTTTGCAGCAGATGGTATTGATCCCAGACAAAAACTACCGGCTTCGAGAGTGCGGCCGCCTGCAGCATTTCGATGATCCGCTGCCTGGTCGCTCCATTACGCGGCAGTTCCTGCCATTTCAGCGGCGTCATATCAACGCCGACTGCCCCTAGCGCCCTGACGAAGCAGCGCCAAAAGACGGCTTCCGCATTTTCTTCGCAGGTATCCCACTGCATACCCGCCGACAATGACAGCAGCACTTTGCGGACCGCCGTCGTTTTGCCATAACCAAAGGGCGCTTCAACTACAGTCAACGGCACTGCTAAAATTTGCCGCAGCCGTTCCTGGAGCTGGGGCTTCAAATATATTTTTTTCGGAAAAGCTTCTGATTTTTTCGGCATCGCTTCTACCTCGTTAAAGATCGGCATCACTTGCTATAATTATATTCTACCGCAAATTATTATTTTAATATATATTTTTTATTGTTTTCCCATATATTTTTAATAAAAAAATCTTTTTTTACCGCTCAACAGGCCAGCTTCTCTTCTTTATTAAAAATTTTCTTAATATATGAGCGCTGCCAAGGGCCGCCAGCAGTAGTTTTTTACTGCAAAAAATATTTTTTAAAAAAAGTTTGACTTCCGCTCTTTTCCATGTTATATTATTGGAGTAGTCCGAATATACAAATTGTGCTCACATATTTTTGTAAGTCATTTGCTATTGAATGAGTTACAAAAATATGTGGGTTTTTTGGTTAATTGGATAATAAAAATTAGGAGGTACTCGTAATGAATAACGGTACTGTAAAATGGTTCAACTCTGATAAAGGCTTTGGTTTTATTACTCCTGCTGATGGTAGCGAAGATGTATTTGTACATTTCTCCGCAATCGTAAGCGACGGTTTCAAAACTTTAGAAGAAGGTCAAGCAGTAACTTTTGATACTGAAGCTGACCCGAAAAACAGCCGCAGAATGCGCGCTGCTAACGTTCGCGTAGCTTAATCGAACTTTAAAACACCTGCTCTTAGGAGCAGGTGTTTTTTTATTGCCCGCAGGCGGCGGCAAACAGCTTTTTGTTAAGTTTTAGCAGGCCATATGTTATAATAGGCGTACCAAAATGATTGGAAGGAGTTTTTATGAGCCGCACACCTTTTGTGCCCGCCGAGCTGCTGAGCAAGCTATGGCGAGCCATGATCGAATTTGATATGCTGCAGGCCGGCGACAAGATACTGATCGGCCTTTCGGGCGGTAAGGACAGTATGTTTTTGACTGCCGCCCTGGCCGAGATACAAAAGTACGCACCCGTGCCTTTTGAGCTGGCCTGCTACACCGTCGACGCCATGTTCTCGCCCAGCTTTCCCAAAACCGAACTGGAAGCTTTCTGCGAGCATTACGGCCTGAAGCATTACAGCGAAAAGGTCGACGTCAAATCAGCCTGGCAAAACAAGGGCAACACCCCCTGCTTTACCTGTGCCTATTTTCGCCGTGCCGCCACCAACCGTACCGCCCTGGAGCTGGGCTTTAACAAAGTGGCTTTGGCCCATCACCACGACGACGCTGTGGAAACCTTTTTGATGAACGTGCTGACCTCCGGCCAGCTGCGCACCTTTTTGCCGGTGACGCCCCTCTCCAAAACCGGGCTGACGGTGCTGCGCCCGCTGCTTTATTACCGTGAGTCCGAGATCATCGACATGGTAAGTCAACTGGAGCTAGTGCCCTTGCGTAACCCCTGCCCCTACGACGGCCATACCAAACGGCAGGACATCAAAGAGCATATCCGCGAGCTGGAGAGCCTGAGTCCAGAAGTTTACGACCATCTGGCGGCTGCCATGCGCAACGCCCCCAACCAGGAGCTATGGCCCGCCCAGCTAAACCAAAAGCAGCTGGCTGATAAATTCCATAACTTTTGGCGGCGAAAAAATAATTAAAATAATCTGCGCTTATGTATAGTTTATGTTATTATTAACTTGTAAACAGATAATTTATTGGTATTACTATATAAAGGAGGGATCCTGATGGATTTCACAGAAATGTTTTTCCGGTTTGACGGACGTTTGAACCGCCAGCCCTATATCCTGCGTTTTTTACTGCGTAATGCTATAATCTGGTGTTTGGGCTACATGATCGCCAGCTTTTTTACCCCGGGCGGTACCATGTTCCAGATACTGGCCTTTGCCTTGACCTTTATCGCCGCGCTCAGCTGCCTGTCGCTGTTTGTGCGCAGGCTGCACGACCTTGACCACGGCGCTTTGATGGTGCTTTTGGCCTTCATCCCGCTGGTCAGCTTTTTCTTCGGCATCTACCTGATGTTCTTCCGCGGCACCATCGGCCCCAACAGCTACGGCCCCGATCCGCTGGCCGACGGACGCGGCGTTGACGCCTGGTAAGCCAAGCCCTGCTAAAACGATTTGTAACCTACATACAAAAAAGACGCAGCTTACGCTGCGTCTTTTTTATGCTGTTTTACCGGCCGCGATACTGCGGGCCAATCCGTTGATACTGTCTGTCAGCTTATCGAGCCTGCCTTCCATGCGCACCAGCAGATACCACGACAAGACCATGGGAAAGCCGTAGTTAGCGACCTGGCTCAGCAGCACTTCGGCGTCCATGTTATGCTAAAACATTGACGTCCGTAGTGCGCACACGGGCTTCCACTGCTTCGGTCAGGCCGATGCCTTCAGCAGCAAAAATATCGGCAGCGATCACTGCCTCCATGGCAGTTTTAGCCTCCGCAGCAGTCACATCGGCGCGGGGATCGGTCACGTTAAAGACTTTTTTACTACCGTCAGCTTTTTTAAATACCAGCTGTAAAACTTTTTCCATCAAATCCACTCCTTTCTAACAGGCTGCCAGCGCAGCCTGCTTATTTTTGCGCTGGCCTATTCAGCCAGCTCGGCTTTTTCGGTCACTACAACGCCCATCAGCTCGTGGCCAATAAGCCCGCCCAAAGCCTCTGCTGCCGCTAATACTGCCGCGGGTTCAGCTTCCGGTCGGACGCCGGAATAATTGTGGGCCTTCATTTTGGCCGCACCCAGGCTGTTGACACCGTCCTCCACGTTCAGGGTCAGGGTCTGTTTAACGATCGTTTTGCTCGCCATCTTTCATCACCTCCTTTGCCGTAAAATATCGCTGCGATACCAGCTAGCCTTGCCCCGCACCACATAGCCGCCGGGCTTCATCTCGCTGCCCAAAGGCAGGTCGGGCAAGTACCACAGGTCCCAGCGCAGCTGCGGATCACCGCTGTGGGGTCCGTAGCCGTCAAACAAGGCCGCTTCGCAATGGGTCGTCACTGTCAGCACGCTGATCTCCAGGTCCAGACAGGCTGTCAACACCGCAATGGCCCGTGCCAGCGACTCTATCTGCATCACCGTCGGCGGCTCACTGCCAAAGTCGGTATCAGGGCCGCAGCCCGCCACCGCTCCGGCACAACAGCACAGGGCGATACCGATACTGCCAGTATTGCGGTGCCAGGTATGCTGCTTCGGTTCTAAAAAATCTTTGCAAGTCAGATACATCTCGCCGCCGGGCCCGATATTTAGATGATAATCGTCATAAACATCGTCGTAATGCCCCGCCGTCCAGTGCAGGTAGATCCTTTTAACGCTGCCTTTAGCACGCAGCGCCAGCGCCGCCAGTTCCTGGCCATTGATGGTCTTGGGGTTGACCTCGATCATTTTGCTCACGTCCTTTCACCCCTGTAGTCGGCATAAAAAGCAAAAAACGGAACCTGCCGAAAAAAAAAATTTACAGAGGTTCCGTTTAGCGGCCCTGCGAGCGACTACAGGGGTGAGCCATTCTTTTCTTTTTCTCTCTTTTTGCCTGTTTTTCTCTCTCTTTCTTTTCTGCCCCTTTTAAGTTCCTTCCTTATTCTAAAGGTCTTCTGCTTTTATACTACTAACGTACGTTAGCAATAAGAATATTCTAACCCAATCTTAACCAAACGCTACGTTTGCTCCCCTTGCTATCATATCCGGCGCGGCATCGAAAGACTGCTGTGCTGTCGGTAAAATTCCTGTTACGGCATTTGCTGACACTCCCACAGCACAGTTCACTGCCGGTTTTAAACGGTGCCCAGTAAATATAAGCTCACAAAAAAATAAAAAGCCCAGATGCTTAGCATCTGAGCTTTTATCTGTCATCTATTTTTGTCAGAACCTTAATAGGTCAAAATCTCGTTACCGTTTTCGGTGATCAGCACCGTATGCTCCCATTGGGCGCTCATGCCGCCATCCTGGGTATAAACTGTCCAGTCGTTGGCAGCGTCCACATACACGTCACGCTTGCCTGTATTGATCATAGGCTCGATGGTAAAGATCATTCCCGGCACCAGCAGCATCCCGGTCTTGCGCTTGCCCACATGGCAGATAAAGGGCTCCTCGTGGAAATCAACGCCCACACCGTGGCCGCCAAATTCGGTAACGACGGAATAGCCGTGCTTATGGGCATAGCTGGAAACAGCCGCACCAATGTCGCCCACAAAACCCCAGGGCTGAGCAGCCTCCAGGCCGCGGCGCAAACATTCTTTAGTGATCGCTACCAGATCCTGCTTCTTTTTATCCACCTTGCCGATCATAAACATACGGGAAGCGTCGGCATAATAACCGTTGTAAATGGTCGATACGTCCACATTGACAATATCGCCGCTTTTCAAAACATCCTGCTCTGACGGGATACCATGGCAGACCTGATCGTTGATCGAGGTACAGACGCTTTTAGGGAAGCCGCAGAAATTGAGCGGCGCAGGTATCGCACCACGACTCACAGTATATTGATGCACGATAGTATTGACCTCTTCCGTGGTCATACCGGTCTTGATTTGCTTTTCCACTTCGTCCAGCACGGCCGTATTGATGGCGCAGGCCTCACGGATACCGGCGATCTGCTCCGGTGTTTTGATCATGGCGCGCTCTGGCACCTCGTGCCCCGCCCGGCGGTAGGTTTCGATTTTAGCGTCTATCTCCTGATGACAGTCAGCATAGGCCTTGCCGCTGCCGCACCAGCATAAATTATTTGTCATATGTCTACTCCTTCATAGCAACTGATATTGTCATTATAACACATCTGCCTAATTTTCTCATATCAAATTCAGGGTTTTTGTGATAAAATAGATTTAGTTTTTTGCGAAAGGAAGTAACCTCACATGGAAGCCTTATCCGGCAATTTTATTGATTATATCCTGCATTTCGACCGCTACCTGCCCCTGGTCATGGAGCAATACGGCCATTGGATCTACGCAATTTTATTTACTATCGTCTTCTGCGAAACAGGCCTGGTCATCACCCCGTTTTTGCCCGGCGACTCACTGCTGTTTGCCTGCGGCGCCCTGGCAGCTACCAGCTCCGGCCTCGATCTTTCTACCCTGGTCATCATCTTTCTCGTTTCGGCCATTTTGGGCGACGCCTGCAACTATATGATCGGTGAAGAGTTCGGCCACCGAATACTGCGCAATTATCCCAAGCTCATCAAGCCCGAGCATATCAAAAAAGCCGAAGATTTTTATGCCAAGCACGGCCATAAAGCCATCTTCCTGGCCCGCTTCGCGCCCATCGTGCGCACCCTGGCACCTTTTGTTGCCGGCATCGGCAATATGCACTACCGCACCTTTGCCGTCTACAACGTTACCGGCGCAATTACCTGGATCGTCCTTTTCGTCGGCGGCGGCTATATTTTTGGTAATATGCCCTGGGTCAAAAACAACTTCTCCCATGTTACTTTAGGCATCATCCTATTTTCGCTGCTGCCTATTTTTTACGAAACACACCTTAAAGGCTGGATGGCCAAAGGACGCAAAAAGAAGTAAAGGAAGTGCGGACTATGTATTATTTTACCAGCGACTATACCGAAGGCGGCACCCCCGAGATCCTGGCGGCACTGTCGGCCACTAATTTTGAGCAGACCGGCGGCTATGGCATCGACCCTTACTGCGAAGCAGCGGCGCTGCTGATCAAAAAAGAATGCGGCCGCAGCGACATCGACGTCCACTTTATGGTGGGCGGCACCCAAACCAACCTTAACATCATCTGCGCGGCCCTGCGCCCCTTCCATGGGGTCTATGGCACCGTGCAGAGCCATATCAACACCCACGAAGCCGGGGCTATCGAGCGTACCGGCCACAAAGTGCTTGACCTGCCCACCACCGACGGCAAAATAACTGCTGCCATGGTACGCGAGCAGCACGAGCTGTACCTTAACGACCCCAGCCGCGAGCACCTGGTGCAGCCTAAAATGGTCTACATCTCCCAGCCTACCGAGATCGGGTCCCTGTACCATAAGGCCGAGCTGGAAGAACTATACGCCGTCTGCCAGCAGTACGGCCTGTACCTGTTTATCGACGGCGCCCGTTTAGGCTATGGCCTGACGGCACCCGACAACGACCTGACAATGGCCGACATCACTAATAACTGCGATGTGTTCTGCATCGGCGGCACCAAATGCGGCGCTCTTTTTGGCGAAGCAGCCGTCATCGTCAACCCAGCCATCAAGCCCGACTTCCGCACCATTATGAAGCAGGGCGGCGCCGTGCTGGCCAAAGGACGTTTGCTGGGATTGCAGTTTGAAGCCCTATTTACCGATGGGCTGTATTACAAGATCTGCCGCCACGGCATCAAGCTGGCCATGCAAATCAAAGCAGCCGTGCAGGAACGGGGCCTGGAATTCCTTACCGATTCCACCACCAACCAGCAATTCATCATCTTCCCCCAGGCCATGTACGATGAGCTGAGCAAGCACTTCGTTTTGGCACCCTGGGAAAAAATGAGTGGCGACCGTATCGCAGCCCGCATTTGTACCAGTTGGGCTACCGACGCTTCCCAGGTCGACAAGCTGTGCCAATTGATCAGACAGTTATAAAAAAATACAACCGACAAACAAAACCCTTACAACACTAGTGCTGTAAGGGTTTATTTTTGCGTTTATTCACTTTCCGCTTTGGTGATCTGCGACATAAAGGGCTCGTTTTCAAGTTCAGCGCTATAGATGACGCAGTTATTTTTACCACGTTTCTTCGCTTCGTACAAAGCCTTATCAGCCTTACACAGCAGTGTTTCCTCATCCCTGCCGTCAGCAGGGTAAAAGGCTACGCCCACCGAAACGGACAGGGGCACCTGTACATCGGCTTCATGGCCCACTTTTTTGATAGCATGACGCAAATCATCAGCCTTCATCAGAGGCAGCTCCTGGTCTTTGATATTACGCATAATGATCAAAAATTCGTCGCCGCCAATACGGCAAATAATATCGTCGCTGCGGAACTGTTTATTGATCTCACCGGCGATACGGCACAAAACCTCGTCACCGAAAAGATGGCCGTGCCTGTCGTTGACCATTTTAAAATTATCTACGTCCAAAAACATCACTGCGGCCTTTTCCTGTGAAAGCTCGTCCAGCATTTCCCACAGCCGCCGCTGACCGTAAGCACGGTTGCCCAGCTGCGTCAGCGTGTCGCTTTCAGCCTGCTTTTTCCACTGTCCTATCTCACGCTTCATTTTGTCGATACTGAACAAACGGCCGACTAAACTCAGCATCACGCCCGAGCGCTCCCAATCCCAGATGGAATTGACGTGCAAGCGGTACCACCGTTCCTCACCCAGTTTATTGATCAGCCGCACGTCCCTGATATAGCCGGGATTGTTTTCACTCAAAGTACTGTGCAGACTCTGCAGCATTGCCAGATCCTGCCTTACGATATGCACATCGTTACTTAAATACGCACGGGCATTATTGATAAGGCACTCTTCTCCAAAAGTATTTTTATATTCGTCCGAAAAGGTGATCGTATCCTTGCTGACGTCGAAATCAAAAAAGATATCGCCGCTCATGGCAAACAACGCCTTCTGTTTTTCGCGTTCCAATTCCAGCAGCCGTGCGATCCGGCTGTTTTTATCCATATCACAGCTGTAGCATTTTTTACCGTTCAGCCGCTCCAGGTGCGGATGCTGATAATGATAGACCACTGCGGGCAGTCCGTCGTCCGACTGCAGGATATCCGGCAGGATCGGCGCTATCTTTAAAAAACACTGCAGCAGCTCGGGATTGAACATACCGCACTTACCCGCTTCGATCATCTGCACCGATTCCTCGTGGGAAAAAGCGCCTTTGTAGCAGCGCACGCTGGTAAGGGCGTCATAACAGTCAGCCAGAGAAAATATCTGGGCGTAGATGGGTATCTCTTTGCCGATCAAACCGTCGGGATAACCGCTGCCGTCCCATTTTTCGTGGTGCCAACGACAGATATTGTAATGATAACGGTATTGTTCCTGATTTTGCTTTAAGCTGTCGATACTCTCTAAAATATCGCAGCCGTACAAAGTGTGCTCCTTCATAACGGCAAACTCGTCTTCCGTAAGCTTGCCCGGCTTATTCAAAATATAATCGGGAATAGCGATCTTACCAATATCGTGCAGGGCTGCCGCCATGGAAATATCTTCGATAGTCTTATCCGGCAGTCTGTATTCTGGGCTTTGCCGACCCATCTCCTTCAGCATGATCTTGGTCAGCTGGCGGATGCGCTGGACGTGCTGGCCCGACTCGCAGTCGCGGAACTCGACGATAGTGCTTAAGGTATCGATCATAGCCACGTTAAAGTTACGCAGCTGCTCGTTCTGCTTCTCGATCTTGTTAATCTGCTCCTGTACCAGCTTCTCCAGCTTATAACGGTAGCGGTACAGCTCGATGATATTATTTACGCGCTGACAAATATTATCAGGGTTGAATGGTTTTAAAATAACGTCGACTACGCCTAAGCGGAAGCCCTTCGAGATCTCGTCATTAGACGATTCGGCGGTGATCAGGAAAATAGGCGTCTTTTCAGTCAGCCCTTTAGCGTTCATGATCTCCAAAGCTTCCAGCCCGTTCATCACAGGCATCACGATATCCATCAAAACGATGGCGATCTCGTCATGATATTTCTCCATCAATTCGACCGAAGTTTTGCCATTATCTGCTTCTAATATTTCATAATCGCCTGCGAAAAGCTCGCACAGTATCGCCCGGTTGAGCTCCACATCATCGACGATCAGAATTTTATCTTTTTGTCTTTCCAAGCTTACGTGCCTCCTTTGGGGGCAGCCGACCTAACAGTTAGCCTGGCCGAACTGTAAAATCACTAACATTTTATATAATACTATATGTAATATTATATTATTTTTTACAGTTTAGACAATAAAAAATTCTTAATGCAAATAAGGCATCAGTGTTTTCTTAATGATTTTTGTAAATCACGCACCTGCTGCTGCCACTCTTCGCGATAGGCACCGCCGCCCTGGGCAAAGCTTTGCGAGCCTCCGCCCTTGCCGCCGAACAGCTCTCCTGCCAGCTGGCAAAGCACCCGGCAATCAGCCCCGGTTCCACTGCCGCAGCCCAGCACATAATTCACCCGCTCACCGCTGCGGTAGACTACGGCGGCTACAGTCCGTTCACCCGCCAGCAATTTGTTCAGCAGCAGCTTGGCATCGGCAGCGCTGCAATCCTCCTGCGCCACCGCTACATATTTTATGCCATCCTCGTCCGTATCAGCCTGCGCCAAAATCTGCGGCGCCAATAGTTCGTACAGTCTGGCAGTCTGCACTTTCAGCCGTTCGCCCTGAGCGGCCAGCTCTTCCTGCAATTTGCTGATTCCCTGAGGCACGTTTTCCGGCTTCATCGACAGCAAATGCCCCGCCTGCCAAATATACTCATTCTTGCTGCGCGCGTCCTCCAGCGCCCAGCGGCCACACAAAAATTCTACCCGGCTGCCGTCCTTATGGTGATAGTAGCGGTTGATGCGCACCAATCCCACCATCCCCGTGCGGGTAGGATGCGTGCCGCAGCAGGTGCAAATATCGCCGCCCTCAACGGTCACGATACGCAGCGTGCCCGTCAGCTTTTCATTCTTTTTACGCATCACCAGCTGGGGCAATGCCGTATGGGGCAGATAGCTGACAGTGATCGGCTTGTCCTCCCAAATTTCTTCGTTCGTATAATCCTCGGCTCGGGCCAGCTCGGCCGCCGTCAGTTCTTTGTCCAGGTCGATAGTCACCAGCCGCTCACCCATATGAAAACCCACGTTATTAGCGCCAAACAGTTTCCACACCGCGTGGGAAAGAATGTGCTCACCGGCATGCTGCTGCATATGGTCCAACCGGGCTTGCCAGTCCAGCACCGCCTCCACCTGCGCACCTACGTCCAGCGGTTGCTCGCAGTAGTGGATAACGTCGCCGTCACGTTCGGCAGCATAAGTCATTTTTGTGCCGCCCAAGGTGCCACGGTCACTCAGCTGGCCCCCTCCTTCAGGAAAAAACACCGTCCTGTCCAGCACCACGGCAAAGCCCTTTTTAGCTTCAGTGCAGCTCTTTACCGTCGCCGTGCAGCTGCGCAGCAGCGAATCCTGCTCATATAATTTTTCCGTCATTTTAAAACCCCTCACTAAAACAAATTTATATTTTTATTATAACACCGCTGCCGCCAACGGTTAAGCCCTCTTAGCTAATGTTTTCTTTAACCTATACTTTGTGTTATAATGTGAACATTATTGAAAGATAATTTGTTCACAGAAATACCAAAGGAGCAAGCAATGTATAAATATATCCTCTTCGATTTAGACGGCACCCTCACCGACTCTGCCCCCGGCATCATCCGCTGCGTACAGTACGCCCTGGAAAAATGCGGCAAAGGCAGCTGGGACGCCGCCGACCTGTTTCGCTTCATCGGCCCGCCGCTGACAGAATCTTTCCAAAAATTCTGCGGTATGACCGCCGCAGAAGCCGACACCGGTCTTGAATATTACCGCGAGCGCTTTGCCCGCGTCGGTATGTACGAAAACTCAGTCTATGGCGGTGTGCCAGAATTGCTGCAAACCCTGCGGCAGGCAAATAAAACCCTTGCTGTCGCTACCAGCAAGCCGCAGCTTTATGCCGAAAAGATCCTGGAACATTTTGGCCTCGCCAACTATTTCGTTACCATTGCCGGCCCCGGCTTCAACGGCGAACTGCCCACCAAGGCCGACGTTATCACCGAAGTACTGAGCCGCCTGGACGTAGCAGGCAGCGCCAAAGCCAGCGCCGTCATGCTGGGTGACCGCGAGCACGACGCCATCGGTGCCCAGCAAAACGGTATCGAAGTTTTCGGCGCCGGCTATGGCTACAGCGCACCCGGCGAACTGGCAGCGGCAGGCATCAGCAAAATAGCCGCCCAACCAACAGATTTTGCCAGATTTTTATTAAAATAAACCACTAAACACCAACAGCCCGACGCAAATGCGTCGGGCTGTTTTATCATTACTTTAAATTTTGATTTTTAATCCAGGCTCATTGCAGCCAGTGCTCCAACACTTCTGTCATGCGTTCGATGCTGATGGGCTTGCTTAAATGCTCGTTCATACCGACCTGCTGCGCCATACGGATATCCGACGAAAAAGCGTCGGCAGTCATGGCCACTATAGGTATCTGCCTTGCGTCCGGGCGCTCCAGCTTGCGAATGGCCTTCGTCGCTTCGTAACCGTTCATTACCGGCATCCGCACGTCCATAAAGATCATGGCATAAGTACCCGGCGCGGCAACGGCAAACATTTCCAGCGCCTGCTGACCGTTTTGGGCTCCCGTACAGCAAACGCCCAAACTATGCAAAAACTCCTGGGCGATCTCCATATTCAAATCATTGTCTTCTACTACCAACACCCGGTGCCCGCTAAAATCGCAGTTGCGGGGCGCTTTGGCTTCCGGCAGCTGCTTCTTTTCGTCCTCACGCAACCAGCGCAGGGGCAGCGATACAGTAAATACCGCGCCGCCCTCGGGGCATTGTCAGCCTCGATAGTGCCGCCCATCAGGTTGGTCAAATTCTTACAGATGGCCAGCCCCAATCCCGTACCTTCGATCTTACTGGTGCGGCTGTCGCCACCCCGCTCGAACATGTCAAATATCTTCGGCAGCAAAGCCTGCGCGATGCCCGGCCCGTTATCGCTGATAATAAAGCTGTAGTGGGCGTGCTGCTCTAAAAGCGCAGGCAGTTCCCGCACTACGCAGCTGATCACGCCGCCCTCAGGCGTATATTTAACGGCGTTGCCGATGATATTCAGCAGTATCTGCTTGATATGCGTACTATCGGCGGCAACATACAAATGCTCCAGCCCGTCCAGCCGCAGCTCTACCTGCTGCTGCTTTTTGGCCGCTATAGGCCGCACCATATTCAAAACATTTTCCAAAAGCTCGGGCAAAAACAACTCATCTTCCGACAGGCTCACCTTGCCGCTTTCGATTTTGGACATATTCAGAACTCCGTTGATCAGCTCCAGCAAATGTTCGGAGCTGGAACCTATTTTTTCCAGGCAGTCCAGCACCCTGTCCCTGTCAGCGATATTTTGCCGGGCGATAGTCGTCATGCCGATAATGGCGTTCATGGGCGTGCGGATATCGTGGCTCATTTTCGATAAAAAGACGCTTTTGGCCTCGCTGGCACTGTGGGCCGCTACCAAAGCATCCTTCAGCGCCTGCTTCTGCTCCATTTCCCGGCGACGTTCCTCGTCGATAAAACGGGCCACAAAAATCGCCTGCTGTTTTTTCGAACCGCTAAAATCCGGCAGATAAGACGCCATTACCTGGATCCATTTATAGATGCCGCCGTCCTTGCGGCGCAGCTCCATTTCCAGCGTATCGCCGTTCTTGGTCAGCAGCCGACGCATCTCGTTCAAACTAAAACGCAGCTTGAACTTGTGCCAGTCCTCGCGCAGTACCACGTCACGGGTATGCAGCAAAAATTCCTCGCAGGTGCCGTTATAGGGATAATCCACGCATTGCTGCCCGGTCAGTTCTACAAAACGGTAGGTACCCGCATCCAAATCAAAGTGCACTACCGCGTAATAAATATCGCCCAACACATAATTGATCTCGTAATTCAGGCTCTCCACCTGCTGCTTTTCCTGCTGCAAACGTTTCCAGGCCTCGATATTGCGCATAGTTCCAACTACACGTACCGGCCGTCCCTGCTCGTACACGGCCGTAGCCTGCACCAGATACCAGCTGTGCACGCTGCTGTTATCCATATGACGGCGCAGCTTCAGCTCCACCGGCTCTTCGCCGCCTTTACCCAACAGCAGCTGCCGCCAGGCACTGCGGTGCACATAATCTACCAGATTTTCCTGTTCCAGCACGTTCAGATAATCGGGCACATAGCTTTTGCCGCTTTCGAGGCCGGCGCTACCCGCCATACCCCACGAATACATGCTGTCCTGTGCGATGTCGTATTCAAACAGCAGGTCCATACTGGACTCCATCGCAACCCGGTAACGCTCTTTCTCGGCATGCAGACGGCGTTCCATATCCTTGCGGACGGTAATGTCACGCATAAAACAGCCGCAGTAACCGTGCAGCGGCTGGTAGCAGTCTACCGACAAATATTTTTTGACGGCCTGGCTGTAATCCTCTATGGTCTGCGTTACACCCTCCAGGGCGGTTTTAGCGTAGATATGCAGCCATTTATCATCGGTCTCCTCAAAAATATCATAAAAAGACATGCCCAGCAGATAATTTTTTTCGGTCAAGCCTAATACATTCGCGCAGGCATTATTGGCATACACAAAAATAAAATCCTGCGGCCTGCCCTGCTCATCTGCCTCCATACGCAGCACATATACCGGCAGGGGCAACCGGTCAAACTGTATCATCATCCCCCGCTGGGTCGATGCAAAGTCGCTATTGAATTGTTTTACAAGAAGCTCTTTTTCCAAGCTCGCTCACCCTTCTGCGTCAAGTCCGGTTTCATTTTGCAGCGTGTCCGTACAAAAACCTGTCTACGATTAGGTCAGCCAGCTCCTCGTCGGTAAAATCAGGCTGCCCTACATAATGCAGCACCGACATGGTCACCCCGCCAAACAAATGGTGCGACGTGATCGTGGGCTGCCCCAGTTTCATAAAGCCGCTTTCCATTGCTTCCTTAATGATCGCGATCAGACACTGTACCTGTTCCTTGATCAGGTCACGGTAGCGGCAGAGACGTTGGTATTCAGCCTCAGGCAAAGTATCGCCGTACAGCGAACTCATTTCCCACGAGCCGTCGTTTAAGATGATCGGATGGAAACCCCGCTGGTTGCCGCTCACCTCATACCACAAAATACGGTACAGGTCCTTATTATCCTGCAAAAACGGCAGCAGCTCCAGCATATAATCCCTGATCTTCTCCGGGGTCGTCTTTTGAGATTCGACCACGGCCCACAGCCGTTCTAAAAAGGGATTGATCTTGCCTGCCACCAGCGTGTAAAAAAGATTGTCTTTATTGCCGAAATATTTATAGACCGTACCTTTACCGGTATCAGCAAGCGCAATGATCTCATCCAGGGTCGCCTGCACGTAACCACGGCGGCTGAAAACATCCTCGGCCGCCAGCAGTATCCTTTGATCTTTCGGTAAAGCCTTGTCTATTTCGCGCATAAAGCAAACTTCCCTTCAATGAATATTTTTTCCTGTTTTCTTTATTAATTATATTTTCTATATATATATATTATAAATTGTTTAGCCGAACTTTACAAATCCAACTGCCTTAAGCCGATAAATTTCGCAAATTTATTTTTTTCACAATTTAGGGGGTTTATATCGCCGACGCTTTCCTATATAATAGAATTGAAATCACCAGAAGGCAATGTTTATTTTTTAAAAATCATTTTTATACCGCTCACAGCGGACAGGTTAAAGAAAGAAGGAGGTCGCGATTATGAGTCTGAAGGTCTATACCAATCGCTGCAAAGGCTGCGGGATCTGCGTGGCATTTTGCCCTAAACAGGTTTTGGCGATCAGCGAGATCGAAAAAGTAGAGGTGGTCGCCGAGGATAAATGTATCCAATGCGGCCAGTGCGAAACACGCTGCCCTGACTTTGCGATTTTTGTAGAAAAGTAAAACGGAGGAGTTGAAATCATGTCCAAAATCCTTTTGTTACAAGGCAACCAGGCAGTAGTCGAAGGCGCCATCGCTGCCGGTGTAAAATTTTTCGGCGGATATCCTATCACGCCGTCTACCGAAGTGGCTGAATCTTTGGCTGAACGCCTGCCTCTCGTTGGCGGCAAATTTATCCAGATGGAAGACGAGATCGCTTCCATGGGTTCCATTATCGGCGCAGCCCTGACCGGCAAAAAAGTTATGACCGCTACCAGCGGACCCGGCTTTTCTTTAAAACAGGAGCTGATCGGCTATGCCTGCATGGCTGAAGTACCGCTCGTCATCGTTAACGTACAGCGCGTCGGTCCTTCTACCGGCCAGCCTACCTCTCCGTCCCAGGGCGACATCATGCAGGCCCGCTGGGGCACACACGGCGACCACTGGCTGATCGCACTGACCCCGGCCAGCGTGCCCGAATGCTTTGAACTTACCCTGCGCGCTTACGCGCTCAGCGAAAAATATCGTGTGCCCGTTATCCTTCTGATGGATGAAGTTATCGGCCACATGCGCGAAAAAATCGAACTGCCCGACGACTACAGCGAGATCCCGCAGGCCGATCGCAAGCAGCCCGACTGCAAACCGGAAGACTTTAAGGCTTATGCGACCGACGAGAGCCTGGTGCCCGCCATGCCTGCTTTTGGCAGCGGCTACCGCTGGCATGTCACCGGCCTGGTCCACGACGAGACCGGTTTCCCCAAAGGCACTCCGGCAGCTACTTTGGAAGCTACCAACCGTCAGCACGACAAATTATATAAACATTTGGACGACATCGTACAGGTGGAAAACTACAAGATGGAAGACGCTGAATACGCAGTCATCGCTTTTGGCGGCGGCGCGCGTACCGCTTACGAAGCCATCGATATGGCCCGCAAGGAAGGCCTTAAGGTCGGCCTGATGCGCCCGATCACTATTTGGCCGCTGGCTGATAAACAGATCAAAGAACTGGCCTCCAAGGTCAAAGGCATTTTGGTCCACGAGCTGAACTACGGCCAGTACGTTTTGGAAGTAGAGCGCGTAGTAGCAGGCCAGGTGCCCGTTTCGCTGTATGCCAAATACGACAACGAACCGGCTACTCCGGCGCAGCTTTTAGCTGAGATCAAAAAGGCTATGGCCTAAGAAGGAGAGGAGATTTGATTATGAACATGGAAGCAATGATCGATAAATATTTCCGTCCGGGCCGCCTGCCTCATATCTGGTGCCCCGGCTGCGGCAACGGCGTCGTTACCGGCACTATTGTCAAAGCAGTTGCCAAACTGGATCTGGACAAAGATAAAGTAGCGGTTATTTCCGGCATCGGCTGCTCCAGTCGTGCCTCCGGTTATTTAGATTTTAACACCGTCCATTCGGCCCATGGCCGCGCTTTGCCGGTAGCTACCGGCGTTAAACTGGCCGACCCCGGCCTGACGGTGATCGTAGTTACAGGCGACGGCGACGCTACCGCTATCGGCGGCAACCACTTGATCCACGCCGCCCGCCGCAACATCGACATGACGGTAGTTTTGTACAATAACAGCATTTACGGTATGACTGGCGGCCAGTATTCGCCTTTGACCCCAACGGGCTCCAAAGCGACCACCGCCCCCTATAACAATATCGAGCCTGATTTTAACATTGCGGAACTGGTAAAAGCAGCAGGCGCAACCTTCGTTGCCCGCGGCACCACTTTCCACGCCCAAATTTTAGCCGACCTGATCGCTAAAGGCATCGAGCACAAAGGCTTCAGCCTGATCGAGGCCGTAACGGCCTGCCCCATCTCCTTCGGACGCCAAAACAAAATGGGCGGCCCGGCCGACATGATGAAATGGCAGCGCGACCACGCAGTACCGCTGGCAGCCTGGGATAAAATGACCGACGAACAAAAAGCTGGCAAATTCCCCATCGGCGTACTGTATCAGGTTGAAGGCAGACAAGAATACACGGCAGCCTACGACGAGCTGATCGCCAGAGCGCAGGGAGGTAAATAATTATGAAACAGGAATTACGTTTATCCGGCACCGGCGGCCAGGGCCTCATTACAGCCGGTATCATCCTGGCAGAAGCAGCGCTTTTAGACGGCAAGTTGGCTATCCAGTCCCAGTCCTATGGCCCGGAAGCCAGAGGCGGCGCCTCTAAAGCCGAGGTCATCATCTCCGACGAAGCTATCCACTTCCCGAAAGTAACTGACCCGAACCTGCTGCTGGCTATGAGTCAGGAAGCAGCTACCAAATATTCACACGACCTGACGGCTGACAGCATCATGGTCACCGACAGCCTTTTTGTCAGCGACGTACCCAAATTCGGCGGCAAGGTTTACGAGCTGCCCATCACCCACAGCGCTAAAGAAGTGCTTGGCAAAGCCCTTTTCGCCAATATCATCGCTTTAGGCGCGCTGGTAAAGCTTACCGGCATCGTCAGTGAGGAATCGCTGGTCAAAGCCGTGCTGAACCGGGTACCCAAAGGCACCGAGGAGAAAAACAAACAGGCTTTGCAGGTCGGCATGGACCTGATCAAATAATTTGCAAACTGATACCCTGCGCCTTGTGGTGCAGGGTATTTTTTACTTACAAAGCCCGCCCCAAATATGCTATAGTATAAATAACAAACAAAGGACGAGGTATTTATTTATGCTTATGCAACATATCGAAACCGCCCGTGCCGAAGACGATATCATCACCGACCTGGCCTTTACCGGCGAGCAGCTAACGGGCTCCGACCTGAGCAGACTGCACCTGCACCGGGTCAGCTTCAGCAAATGCCGCTTCACCAAATGCGATTTTACATCCACACGCTTTTTAAGCGTCACCTTTAAAAACTGTGATTTTGCCAACTGCTCCTTTAGCGACAGCTTTTGGAAGCAGTCCACTATCGACGACTGCAAGGGCAACGGCGCCGACCTTTCCCAAAGCACCTGCAAAGAAATGACGCTGCAAAGCAGCTGCTTCGACTACGCCAATTTTTCCAAATCCCAGTGGGACAGCGCCGTTATCAGCGGCTGCTCCTTTAAAGAATCCTTCTGGTCAGAGGTACGTTTTAAAAAACTGCGGCTGGAAAAAGCTGTTTTCAGCGGCGCCGATTTCTTTAAAACCTCGCTTAAAGACGTGGATTTTTCGGACTGCAAGATCGACGGCATCATGGTTTCAGAAACCTTTAAAGAACTGCGTGGCGCTAAGATCAACTTTGTGCAGTGCAGCGAGATCGCCAGACTGCTGGGCATCAAAATCATCTGACCGCTCTACTGGCAAAAAACTAAAGTAAAACCTTAAAACACTGCTGCCTTTGGCAACAGTGTTTTATTATTTGCACTTTTTTCCTGCTTTGAAAATATTCTTAATTTTCTGTTGCTTTTATTTTATATATTATTGTAAAAATGTTATAATTTTTATATAAGACTTACAATTTTCTTTCTTTCCCAAAGGAGGCCGCCTATGGAACGCCACTTAAATTACCTTGACTATCAGAACATTATCAACGCCATCCCGGGTGGCGTTGCCGTCTATAAAGTCTCAGATATTTTTGAGACCGTCTACTATTCCGACGGCGTGCCTGAGCTGTGCGGCTATACCAGCGCCGAATACGACCAGCTGATCAAGCAGGACGCTGCCAATATGACCTATCACGAGGATACGGAAATGGTCATCGCCAATGCCAGAAAAGCTCTGGCCGCCGATACGGCCGCCAACTTTGAATTTCGCAAGCAGCACCGGGACGGACATATCGTCTGGGTCAACGTCTACGCCAAAAAGATCGGCGAAAAAGACGGTTATCCGTTGCTTCAATGCGTTTTTCATAATATCTCGGCCTTTAAGCAGGCTCAGGAAGAACTGGACCACATCATTAATTCCATTCCCGGCGGCATTGCCGCCTACGACCTTACCTCGCTCAACCGGCCCCATCTGATTCTTTGCTCCGATGGCATCGCACCCCTCTTAGGCTACGATAACCGGCAGGAGCTTTACGAATACTGCTCCGACCCCTGGTCCACCATCTTCAAAGATGATTATCAGCGCGTTCGCAACGCCTACGATCAAATGCAGCAGCACGGCGGCGCGTTCAACATCGCCTATCGCATCATCAAAAAAGACGGTTCCCTGGACTGGGTGCATCTTGACGGCAAGATCGTGGACGGCATTTTGTATATCGTGCTGGCGGGTATGTCGGAAGAAGCCAAGCTGTTCCAGCAGATCATCAACGAAACTGCCCACGGCATCTACGTCGTCGATAAAAACAACTACGACCTGCTGTATTACAACGAAAATATGCCCCTGTTTTTACAGGATAAAACCAATGTTTTGGGTGAAAAATGTTACTCGGCCCTGCGCGGCAATAAGCAGCCCTGTGACCACTGCCCGTTAAAACAGCAGCAAGACAGCGGCAAGCCGCTTGATTTTCAGCGCGCTGATGGCAGAAGCTTTGAGATCACTACCCGCCCCATCCAGTGGAACGGGCTGAACGCCTGCACCCTCTTTGTCAACGACGTGACCGACAGGCTGGACTCTATCCGCAAAGCCCAACGGCTGGAGCAATTTTACCAGACACTGGTCCGCAACCTGCCCGGCGGCATCGCCGTAATGCGGTTCGATACGGAAAAAAATCTTCTGCTGCCCGAATATCTTTCTGAAAGCTTCGCTGCTATGACGGGCGTGACGCTGGCAGAAGCCTATGAAATGTACCGCAACGACGCTACAGCAGGCGTCCATCCCGACGATATAGATTATGCTGTCAGCACGCTGCACCAACGACTTAACAATAACCTTGATACCTGCGAGAGCATCTACCGCCTGCGTAAGGGCGACGGCAGCTACATCTGGGTCAAAAACGATTCTTCGCTGCTGCTCAGCGACAATTATACCCCTGTCATCTATGCTATCTACACGGATGTTACCAGGGATATTGAAGCTCAAGACAGACTGCGCCAAAAATACAACGACGTACTGTTCCGCCAGCAGAACTATCCGCTGGCTAACGAGATCCTCAGTGGCTACTGCAATATCACCGCTAACAAGATCATCCGTATTTATGATAAAACCGGCTGTAATGTTTTGGAACGTTTTGGCAGCGCCAGACAGGACTTTTTTCAGGGCCTGTCCTCACTGATCGAAGCCGAAAACGAGCGTGACCATTTCCTTGCCTGCTTCCTCAACGAGCCCCTGCTGGCCAAATTCGCCGCAGGCATCACCCAGCAGGAGGTAGAATGTTTCGTCCGCCTGCCGGGTGAAGATAACGGCCGTTATTTAAAATGCGTCATCAATATGCTGGAAGCACCAGATAACGGTGACATCATCGGCGTTCTTTCTGTAGTCGATCTGACCAGTGAACGGATCAGCGAAAAAATATCGCAGCATCTGGCCCACGCCCATTATGACTTTATTGCGGCCTGCGACCTGAGCACCGACCGCTACCGCCTGATGTACAGCAACAGTAATGCCACACTGCTGCCGCCGGAAGAGGGGCGTTACAGCGAAAGCCACCTGACCTTCTCCCAGCAGTTCACAGTACCGAAGGACAGGGAGCTCTGCGCCCAAATGCTCGATCCCGCCTACGTCAAAGAGCGCCTCAGCCAGGAAGGCTCTTATTCCTTCCACTATTCACTGCGCGCTGACGACGGCAAGATCTACACCAAAAATATAATTGTCTTTCTGATCGATGCGCGGATGCACAAGTTTGGCCTGGCCCGCGCCGACATCACCGAATATGTGCGCGAGCAGCGTGCGCTGCTCAATACGCTGGCCTATACCTTCGAACAGCTGACGCTGATCGACCTGACCACGGAAGAATATACCATCTACTCCCGCCAGTAATCTGCCGCCGGAAAAAGGCCCCTGCGGCGATGCTATCTACAACAAAGTTACAGCGCCCTATGTCAGAGCCGATGACACACAAACAGTGGCCGCCTGTTTTGAGATCGGCAGCATCCTCAGCCAGCTGAACCAAAACCCGCAGGGTTACGACCTGACCCTGCCCTATGACTGTGGTGACGGCGAACTGAAACATAAGCAGATCAACGTCCTTTGGGGCGATGAAGATCACCAAACCATCTGTATGGTACGCTGCGACGTTACCCACATCGTCAACGCCGAGCAAAGCCAACGGCAGGTGCTGGAAAACGCCCTGACGCTGGCACAGGAAGCCAACCGGGCCAAAACAGAATTTCTTTCGGCCATGAGCCACGACATTCGTACGCCTATGAACGCTATCATCGGCATGACCGATCTGGCACTGGATACCGAAGGTAAAAGCCCGGAACTGACAGAATATCTGGGCATCATCAAAAACTCATCCCTGCATCTTTTAACGCTCATCAACGACATCCTCGATATGAGCCGCATCGAAAAGGGACAGCTGACCCTGGAACAGACCTCATTTGACCTGGCGACCGAGATAGATAACTTTTGCAGCCGCTACCAGCTGCTGATGGATAAAAAACAGCTCCACTTCAAACATTCCGTAGAGTTGCGACATAACAGCTGCATCGGCGACGCTGCCCAGCTGCAGCGCATTTGGGACAATCTTCTCGGCAATGCCTGCAAGTTCACGCCCTCCGGCGGTACCGTTGGCTTCGAAGTACGCGAGCTGCCGCCTAAAAGCAGTAAGATCGGCTGGTACCAGTTCGTTATCAGCGATACGGGCATAGGCATCGACCGCGACAGCCTGCCCATGCTTTTTGACCCCTTCTACCGTTCCCATTCCGTCATCGACAAGCATATCGAAGGCTCGGGCCTGGGCTTGTCCATCGTCAAAAACATTGTTGATTACAAGGGCGGTACCATTACTGTAGCCAGCTCGCCCGGCGAAGGCACCACCTTTACCGTGACTGTGCCGCTGCACTTTGATATGGAGCCGGGCCAGCAGGACGAAAGCCTGACCGGCGCGGCAGCCGCTGCCAACTTTGATTTCAGCGGCCTGACCTTCCTCTTAGTGGAAGACCACCCCATCAACCAGATGGTGGCCGAGCTGATCCTTGAAAAAACAGGGGCGGCCGTAGTCATCGCCGCTAACGGTGCCGACGGCGTAGAAAAATTTACTGCTGCCCCACCGGGCACCTTCGCCGCCATCCTGATGGATATCCAGATGCCGGTAATGAACGGCTACGAAGCGGCTCTGGCTATTCGCGCCAGCAGGCTGCCCCAGTCGCAGAGCGTGCCCATCATCGCCATGACGGCCAATGCTTTTGCCGAGGACATCAAAAACTCGCTGGCATCGGGCATGAACGCTCACATCGCCAAACCCATCGACCCTCAGAAGCTGTATGAAACACTGGCTGAATACCTGTGAGCGTAAAAGCTGCAATATAAAATAAGACCACAAAATAACAAAAACCCCTGTTACGTTGAACAACGTAACAGGGGTTTATTTTTTTACTGCGTTAATAGCGTTTGGCCCAACTCCACACTTCCCGTGTCAGCCAGATAAAAAAGACACCGGAAAAATCAAGGATCACATCGGTGACCAAAGCGCTGCGCCCAGACGCATGCAGCTGGATATATTCATCGGTAACGGCCACGGCCAACCCTAAAAACAGGATGTACCCGGTCGCCGTGCGGTGACTGACGCCAAAAGCGCTGTACACGTTGCAGAGGATGACGCCCAGCAGGGCGAACTCCAAAAAGTGCGCCACCTTGCGGATATTATAATCCAGGTTCTGCTGCGGCACGTCCAGGCCGAACCATTTGCCCATCCCCGTCAATATCGAACCGACCAGCTGGCTGGCCTTGTGGGATTCTGACGCAGGCATGGACGAATTATAGAAAATAAAAGCTACGAAAACGACCAGTAACAGCAGCCATAAAAATCTTCTCACGGTCTTACTTACCTCGCCTTATAAATTTCTGCAGAGCGTATCCATGACCATCATATTGCTGACTACGCCAATGCCGCCCGGCACCGGGGTAAAAGCTTTGGCCTTTACGGCTACAGCCGGGTCAACATCGCCCACCAGACCGCCTTCTACAGCGTTGATGCCCACATCGACTATGACCACGCCTTTTTTAACCATCTCCGGCTTGATAAAGGCCGGGATACCTACAGCGGCTACGATCACGTCGGCACTTTGCAGAATAGTTTCGATATCTTTAGTTTTGGAATGGCAGATGGTAACGGTAGCGTGCTCTTGCAGCATCAGCATCGCCACAGGCTTGCCCACCACATTGCTGCGGCCAACCACTACCACGTTTTTACCCTTCAGCTTGATGCCGTAATGCTCTAAAGTGGCCATACAAGCTCTCGGGGTGCAGGCAGCCCATTTACTGCGGCCGCAAAAAACCTCGCCGATATTTTTCGGGTTCAGGCAATCCACGTCCTTATTCACGGTGATCAGCGAGCTGACAGCCGCGCCGTCGATATGCTTCGGCATCGGCATCATAGGGATCACGCCGGTCACATAGCGGTTGTGGTTCAGCTTTCTGATCGTCGCGATCACTTCCTCCTGAGTAGTTTCAGCAGGCAGCTCAAACAGCTTAGCCTCGCCGCCCAGTCCTTCCACCAGCTTTACTAACCGCTCTTTGTAAACATGGGAAGCCGGGTCGTCGCCGACAATGACGATGGCCAGAATGACCTTCACGCCGCGGGCGTTAGATGCGGCGATCTTGGCGGTAATGATCTCTCTATATGCGTCGGCAACGGGTTTGCCTTTCATCAACAAAGTTTCCATTGCTATAAATCTCCTTAAAACAAGCCGCTGATGACACCGTCATCGCTGACATCGATTTTCTCGGCTGCCGGTACTTTCGGCAGGCCGGGCATAGTCATGATATCGCCGGTCAAAACTACTACGAAACCAGCGCCGGCGGAAATGCGGCAATTTTTGATCGTCATGGTAAAACCACTGGGGCGGCCCAGCAGTGCCGGATCGTCCGAGAAGGAATACTGAGTCTTGGCCATACAGATGGGCAGATTGCCGTAGCCCAGGCTTTCAAAATCCTTCAAAGCAGTTTCAGCCTCTTTAGCATAAACCACGTCCTTAGCGCCGTAGATCTCACGGGCCACGGTGGCGATCTTTTCTTTCAGGGACAGTTCGGAAGCGTAGATAGGTGCGAAAGCCGCCTGGCCGCTTTCTGCCAGCGCTACTACTTCTTTAGCCAGCTCTACGCCGCCGTCGCCGCCTTTGGCGAAAACGTCGGACAGTGCTACATTAACGCCGTGGGCTGCGCAGTGAGCGCGAACGGCTTCCAGTTCCTCGGCAGTATCCTGCGCGAAAATATTGATAGCGACTACCAACGGCAGGCCAAACTTTTTAATGTTCTCGATATGTTTTTCCAAATTGACGATGCCTTTTTTCACCGCTTCCACATTAGGGATGGTCAGTTCGGTCTTGGGCACGCCGCCGTGCATCTTCAGCGCGCGGACGGTAGCTACCAGTACCACGGCGTCAGGCTTCAGGCCTGCGTAACGGCATTTGATGTCAAAAAATTTCTCTGCGCCCAGGTCGGCGCCGAAGCCGGCCTCGGTAATAGTGTAATCAGCCAGCTTCATAGCTGTTTTAGTAGCCATAACGCTGTTGCAGCCGTGGGCGATATTGGCGAAGGGGCCGCCGTGGATGATCGCCGGTACGTTCTCTAAGGTCTGCACCAGGTTCGGCTTGACAGCGTCCTTCAAAAGTGCTGCCATAGCGCCGTGGGCTTTGATCTGCCCAGCGGTAACGGGCTGGCCGTTATAATCATAAGCGACGATGATCTTGCTCAAGCGTTCTTTTAAGTCGTGCAGGCCGGTAGCCAGGCACAAAATGGCCATGACTTCGGAAGCCACAGTAATATCGAAGCCGTCCTGACGGGGCACGCCGTGGGCTTTGCCACCCAGGCCAACGACGATATTGCGCAGCTCACGGTCGTTCATATCGACGACGCGTTTCCACACGATGCGGCGCGGGTCGATATTCAATGCGTTGCCCTGCTGCACATGGTTATCCACCATAGCCGAAAGCAGCATATGGGCGGAAGTGATAGCGTGAAAATCGCCTGTAAAATGCAGGTTGATGTCTTCCATAGGCACTACCTGCGCATAGCCGCCGCCGGCAGCGCCGCCTTTAACGCCCATGCATGGCCCCAAAGAAGGCTCGCGCAGAGCCACGATGACTTTTTTATCGATTTTGGCCAGGCCCTGGGCCAGGCCGACAGTAGTAGTAGATTTACCCTCGCCAGCCGGCGTCGGGGTGATCGCCGTTACCAAAACCAGCTTGCCTGCCGGTTTATCCTCCATACGGCGGATCAGGTCCATAGATAATTTAGCCTTGTAACGGCCATACATTTCGATGTCTTCTTCACCAATGCCCAGCTTAGCGGCAACCTCGGTGATCGGCAGCATTTTAGCCTGTTGAGCAATTTCAATATCAGATAACATAAACAAACGCCCTCCTCTTCACTTTTTAACGTGAACCATCCTTTATATCTTCTGTGCCGACGGCTTTTTTCCTGCCGCCCCGGCACCATACTTATGTATACATTTACGGTTTTTATTCAAACCATATCTCCAGCCTGGTTCCTTCGTCCACCACCGTGCCCGGCGGCTGCGACTGCTTGCGCGCCCTGCCGCTGCCGTGAGGCACCAGCACCAGCCGTCCCTGTTGGATCAGCTCTGCCGTCTGGCGCATATCCAGACCGCTGAAATCGGGCAGCTTCACCTTGCCCCCCGGCACGATCACCATCTGCGGCACCTGGGCCGCAGGCGGCACGTTAGATTTGGCAGCGTCTGTTTTAACGTGCTGCTCAAAGGAAGGCAGACCTTCGCTGCTGCTGGGCTGGATGCCCTTGGCAACAAGTATCTGCTGCAAAGTATCACGGAACACCGGCGCCGAGACCTGCGAACCATAGAACGCGCCCTGGGGCGTATCCAACATGATCAGCATAGCGTACTGAGGCTTGTCCGCAGGCACGAAGCCCACGAAGGAAGCGATGTATTTACCGGCAGCGTAACCACCGGTCTCGGCCAGCTTCTCGGCCGTACCGGTTTTACCGGCGATGCGGTAGCCCTTGATACTGGCAGCCTTACCGCCGCCTGAAGCAACTACCTGCTCCATCATGCCGCGCATCTGCGCCGCAACTTCCTCGCTCATTACCCGGCGCACCACTTTTTTCTGCCCCTGACGCAGAACCCGCCCGTCAGGCATCACGATCTTGTCGATGATATAAGGCTGCAACAGCTCGCCGCCGTTAGCGATAGCGCAGATAGCACGCAGCATTTGCAAAGGCGTCACGGCAATGCCCTGACCGATGGACATGGTAGCGATATCCGGCTTATACATCATCTCCGGGTCGTACAAAATGCCATCCTCTTCGCCCGGCAGCTCTACGCCGGTTGCAGTGCCAAAGCCGAACTTTTTGCTGTAATCGATCATCCGCTGCGCGCCCAGCTGCATACCCAGCTGTACCATACCCGTATTGATCGAATATTTGATAACGTCCTGAAACGGCACCAGCCCCATGCCCTCGCCGTCCCAGTTGCGGATGGTGCGGTCGGCGATCTGGATGCTGCCCGTATCGTTGATCATGGTCGTCGGTGTAATGATTTTCTCCGTCAGTCCCATAATGCCCACGATGGGCTTAAAGACCGAGCCCGGTTCGTAGATCGTTGAAACGGCACGGTTGGTCCAGCTGGTAGCCGGAAATTTATAAAAAGTATTAGGGTCGAAGCTGGGACGGTTAGCCATACCCAAAATCGCGCCTGTATTGGGATCCATCAAAATAACTGCCGCACTGGCAGCCTTCGTATCCTTCATAGCCTTGTCCAGCGCATCCTCCAGCACAAACTGGATCTTGCTGTCCAAAGTAAGGTACACCGAAGCCATCTTCTGGGGACGGGCCCTGTTCATGCCGCTGTCGCCCATGGGCCGCCCCAAAGCGTCCACAACCTCCCGCTGCTGGGTCTCCGCACCCTTCACTACCGAGTCCAGGGCCAGTTCCAATCCGCTGAGGCCGTTATCGTCGGTGCCCACAAACCCCAGCACCTGCGCCGCCATGGATTTTTTGGTATAATAGCGTTTGCTTTCTTCTAAAAAGTGCAGACCGGGTAGCTTGTTCTCACGGATCAAGCGTTCCACCTCGTCCGCTTCCTTCGGCTCCATCGTCCGTTTCAGCCAGATAAAACGCGCCTCGGTATTAAAATCGGCATACAATTCATCGGCCTTCATATTCAACACGCCAGCCAGCAGGTCAGCCGACAGCCGCTTCACGTCACGTTCAGGCTTAGCGCCTTTTTTTGTCGGGTTGTCCTGCATCTCCACCGGATCCACATACAGGGACTTGGACATGATGCTGACGGCCAGCTCTTCGCCGTTGCAGTCTAAAATAGCGCCGCGGGGCGAATACTTGGTAACCTTACCCGTGACCTGGTTATTGGCACGCTTGCCCAGCTCCTCGCTTTGGATGACCTGCAGCCAGATCAGACGCAGGAATACAGCGCCGAAGCCGATAAAGATCATCAGCCCGATCATTGCAAAACGCTTTTTACCATTGTTCAATGAAAATTTTTTCATCGGCGCTGCCACCTCCCCTCAGGGTTCTCGACCACGCGCATCTGATGGCGGCGTGCATCGGGCGGCATCTGCTCCAGCTTCTCGCGTTTGCACTCGTCACGGTACACCGAAAGCACCAGCCCGATCGATGCCAGCGTGATCAGCATCGAAGTACCGCCATAGCTGATAAACGACAACGGCACACCGATAACGGGCAGCAGCCCGCAGACCATAGCCATATTGGCTACCGCCTGCCCTATTATCAAAAAGCTGACGCCGGAAACCAGAATAAAACCACGTTCATCCTTCGTATTCATGGCGATGCGGAAAAAAGCCGCCGCCAGCAGTAAAAACACCGTGATCAAGATCGCGGCGCCAAGCAAGCCCCACTCCTGGCAAAAAATAGCAAAAGCAAAGTCGGTGTGCGCCTCGGGCAGGTAAAAAAACTTACCGCTGCCCTGGCCCCAGGGCAAGCCAGTCAGCCCACCGCTGCCTATCGACATCAGCGACTGCACCATCTGATAACCCGTATTGGCTTCGTCGCTCCACGGATCCAGCCACACCTTCACCCGCTGCAAACGGTACGGCGCCACAATAGCGCCCGCTACCGCCAACCCGCCTAAAATGCCCAGCAGGCCAAACACCTCGCACAGGCGCAGCCCCGCCAAAATATACAGTCCCACCATCAAAGCCACGATGATGGCCGCCGTGCCCATATCGGGCTGCTTCAAAACCAAAATACCATAAATCACCGTGCCCACAAAGGGCCACACCGTATCCTTATTCAACAGACTTATCGACTTGCGCTTTCTCAGCATCTCGCCCAAAAGCGCCGCTCCCAGCAAAATAACGGCAATTTTCGCCAGCTCCGAAGGCTGGATCGAAACGCCGCCCACATACAGCCAGCGCTGCGCGCCCTTGTTGGTCGTGCCGATCAGATCGACCAGCAAAAGCAAACTGCCCACGCCAAAATAAATCACCTTCAGCCAAAAATCATTGATCCATGTCTTATACGAAGGCGCACGAAAACCCAGCCACAGCATCAGCATGATGCCGGCCGCGCCAAAGATCAAATAGCGTTTCAAGTAATAATAACCATCCTCAAACATATCCCGCGCTTCCACAAAGCTAGCGCTGAACACGTTGATGCAGCCCACCAGCATCAGCAGTAAAGTCAGGCTGATGATCGCGTCCTTGGGATTATCCCAGATCAAAAATCGTTTCTGCATACACGCCTCACTTAAAATACCACTTCACAAAAATTTATCGGTGTTCCCATTGCGCTGAATTTACGCTCGTATTCCGTCTGCACCTCGTTATCGTATTCCGAGTGGTGCAAATCGTAGCTTAAAGCAACTATCTCCAAACCGAACTCCCTGAACTCCTCTACCGAAAAGTCAAACAAAGCCCTGTTGTCCGTTTTAAAACGCAGGTGCCCGCCCTGGCCCAGCAGCCTTTGATACTTGGCTAAAAAACCACGGTGGGTCAAGCGGCGCTTAGCGTGGCGCGCCTTCGGCCACGGATCGCTGAAATTCAAATACAGCTCCTTGATCTCGCCCGGCTCGAACCAGTCTTCCATATGCTCGGCGTTGGCGCAGATGACCTTCACATTGTCCAACTGCCGTTCTTTAGCGGCCAGCCCCGGATAATAAGCAATATCGTGCTGGGTTTCCACGCCGATAAAAGCCTTCTCGGGGTGCAGCTCGCCCATACCTATGATAAAGCGGCCCTTGCCGCAACCAATTTCCAAACACAAACGCTTACCGGGAAACAGCTCCTGCCAGCGTCCTTTATATTGCTCTAAGCCATGCAGCAAAACATATTCGTCTTTTAAGCCCTGCATCGCTTCTTCGATCCATGGTTTTTTTCTTAATCTCATACCGACCCGCCCTTGTAAAATCTAAATATAAATCCAATTTATATTATAATACATAACGCCGTTCTAATCATCTTTTTTATCAAAAATCGGCAATAATCTTTTACGGTAGCCGCCGATATTTTTGCAGCCCTGCCTGACAGGCCCAAAATATATTTCGCAAAATATATTGACAAACTTGTGAAATGTGGTATAAATATAAATTATGGTTAGCATACGCTAACTAACAATCAGATTAGCCGCAACGGCAAAAATGAGGGAGTGAAAATATGCAGCATTTTGCTAAAAAGAGTGGCCTTGCGCTGGCTCTTTGTCTTTTAAGTTCCATAAATCCCAGCGGCGCCAGCGCCGCAAGCAGCGACCTGGACGCCTACAGCCTGGACGGCATGGTAGTTACCGCCACCCGAACAGCGCTGACCCAGAAGGAAAATCCCCGCAGCGTCGAAGTCATTACCCAGGAAGCTATCGAAAACACCGGCGCAGTCAGTGTCCGCGACGCCCTGCGCACAGCCACCAATATCGACATCATTTCCAACAGCCACGGCGGCGGCGAAAACATCAGCATCCGCGGCGGCAATACTAACGATGTGTTGATTTTAGTCAATGGCCGCCGGGTCGCAGGCGAAAATACCATCTTCAACCAGTCCAGCAACGCTTATGCTTTAGACCGTTTGAATTTAAGCAACGTCGAGCGTATCGAGATCCTGCGCGGTCAGGCCAGCGCTATTTACGGCTCCGGCGCTCAATCCGGCGTCATCAACATCATCACCAAAAAATCCGAAAAACCCGAGTTTGCCATCGGTTTTGCCACTGGCACCCGCGAAATGAGTAATTATTACCATTATGACACCGGCAGGCTCGGTAAGTTCAACGCCAGCTTCGATGCCAATTTCAGCAAATTGCGCAACATCGACAGTAAAGCCGGCGCCGCCCTTTTTCATGGCCCCAAACAAGCCTATAATCTCAATATCGACTACGAAATGGATAAAAACAACAATCTCAATTTTATGGCCGACTATACTAAAGACAATTTGGAAAGTATCTCCTATAAATTCGTGCCCATGCCGCCTAAAGAAACCCTTATGCCCCTGACCTCAGAACGTAAAACCCTCGCCCTTACCTATAGCGGGCACAACGCCAACAGCAGCTACAGCCTGGCTACAACTTACAGCCAGCTTAACCGTGATGCCGGCGCTGCCGACGCCCCTGGCGCAAGCGAAAAGAAATACCGATCCTGGAATATCGAGGGCCGTGATACCATCACTACCTCTGCCGATAATAAACTCACCTTTGGCGCCGAATACCGCAACGACGAAACAACACTTTACGGCGGCGAAAACACGAAAAATTCAGACCAGTATGCCCTGTATCTACAGGACGAATACCGGGCGGGCAAAAAATTATTGCTGACCCCCGCTATCCGTTATGACCATCACGAATCCTTTGGCGGCAACACCTCGGCCAACCTGGGAGCTACTTATTTTATAACCGACAGCTCCCGCTTCAAAGCCAACTACGGCTCCTCTTACAGGGCACCTTCCCTCGACGAGCTTTACGGCGTTTTCACCCACGGCGGCCTGTTTAGCATGCTGGGCTACGCATATTACGGCAACCCCGATTTGAAGCCCGAAAAGACCCGCGGCTGGGAAATATCCTACGAGCAGGAATTTGACGACAACACCTCCGGCAAGCTGACCTATTTTGACAATAAGAAAAAAGACGCTATCACCACCGAACTGTTTGGCGATGGCAGCCGTAATCAGCGCTTCATCAATATCGACGAAACTTCTTCCAGAGGCGTCGAATTTGAGGTGAAACACGATTTTGGCCACGGTTTAGCCCTGATCGGCAATTATAACTGGCTGGACGCCAAAGATGAAACGGACGGCTCGCGGCTGCAATACAGCGCCCGCAACACCTATACCGCCAAGCTGAGCTGGACGGAGCCGATCAAAAAGGAATGGAACATCACCGCCTGGAACAAGTGGTATTCCGACTTCCAATACGATTCCGATACTGTTTACAGCGTCAACACCTTCAACTTTACCGTCAGCAAACGCTGGGGCGACAAATACCGCGTCTTTGCCGGTATCGACAACGTCTTTAACAAAGAACTGTCCGACATGGGCTATTATGGCCGTATGTGGCGTGCCGGGGCAGAAATGAAATTCTAACTTTACTCGCAATAAAAAAACAGAGTGCTTTCGCACTCTGTTTTTTTATTTATTTTTGAATTTCATTTAATCTTCTTTCCCAACTTTCGGCCCCAGGCCGTACTTTTTCAAATAACGGTACAGGGTAACGCGGCTAACATCAAGCATCCCAGCCAGTTTGCTGATATTGCCGCCAGCAGATTTCCAGGCGGCGATAAAGGCCTCCTTGTCGTACTTCCACGATTTTTCGAGGGTACGGTCGCCGGGCAGTTTGATGTTTTCAGATTCGATGATGCTGCCTGGAGTATGGAAGAAGGACTGCTCGATAACGCCTTGCAGCTGTTTGATATTGCCGGGCCAGCTACAGCTGGTCAGCAAATTCAACGCATCAGCCGACAGACGTTTGGGCGGCAGGTTATGCTGCGCCGACATTTCGGCCAGAATATGGGAAGCGATGACTTCGATATCCTTGACGCGCTCGCGCAAGGGCGGTACACGCATGGTAGTATCGAGCACCAGCTCGTACAGGTCTTTAGAGAACAGGCCCTTGTCGGACAGACGTTTGAGGTTGGAATCGCAGGCGGCGATAACGCGCACGTTAAGTTTTTTGCGCACGCCAGTCTCGCGGTTCACCAGACCGTTTTTCAAAGCGTCGGCCAGCTTGTCGCCCATTTCCACGGGCAGCTTTTCGACTTCGTCTAAAAAGAGGGTACCGCCTAAAGCCAGTTCCAGTTTGCCTGCCATGGGCTGACGGTCGCCATCGATGCTGCCAAAAAATTCTTCTTCCAGCGCTTCCAGCGGCGCGCTGGAGCATTTGACGACGATGAGGGGCGCTGCAGCACGGGGGCTGGCCTGATGGATACCGTGGGCAAGACGCTGCTTGCCGGTACCGGGCTCGCCCTGGAGCAGGATATTGTTATCGCTGCGGGCGATGCGGGAAGCCTTATGCTGCAAAGCAAGGAACTCGCTGGTTTCGCCCACCATGCTGTAGAGGCTGTAGCGTGAGCTGTAGCCTGTAGCATGGGCGATGGTAGTTTTTAGATCTTCGATGGACATGGACATGACCAGCGCGCTTTCGACCTCGCTGCCCACTTTGATGGGCATGACCGTAGTGATATCTTCGTAGGTACGGTCCTGGGTGATCCAGGTGATCTCGCGGCGGTGAGTGGGCACGCCCTGCAAAGCTTTTTTGATGGGGATATGCTCATAGTTAAGGAACACATCTTCCAGATCCTGTTTGCCGTCCAGACGCTTTTGCGCGTTATTGTTGCAGTATTTCAGCTGTTCGTCCTGGCCGATCCAGTACACGGCTACGGGCAGCTCGTTCATCATCAGCTGATAAATGCTCCAGTATTCCAGCATGGAAAGGTGCTGCTCGATAGAATATTTCATAGTCAGGAGCAGCGACAGCAGCAGGTCGTAGGGCAGGTCGCTTTGATCCAGCGAAAAGAAGGATATAATGTAGCGAATTTTGCCATTGACAGAAATAGGTGCGCTGCAGGCGTCGCCGGAATGGCTGTCTTTGATCCACATTTCCGGACCGAACATCAAGAAGGGCACGTTATGCTCACGGGCGATGCTGATACTGGAGGTACCTACATCTTCTTCCAGTACACGCATACCCTGGATGTCTTCGATGACCCTTTGGAAAAAGGGCAGGGCATAGTTTTTAATGACGTAGCCTTCTTCGTCGATCAACAGCATGCTGAGGTTGTGGATGTTGAAGTGCTGCTTGCTCTGTTCGTAAAGGCCGTCTACATATTTTACGATAAATTCGTGGGTCCTTTGATGCTCAACGATCTCCTCACGGCTCAGCTTGTTCAGCTTGGGCATGGTCTCGTGCGGCAGCTTCAATGCCCGGCAGCGTTGCCAGGACTCGGCCACCCACGGATGGACGTTTGGATCGATGACTCCGTCTTCCATAAACTTGCGGTAGTAGGAAGCCAGTTTTTCCTTGTTGCGTTTTTCACGGATCATTATTCAGACCCCTCCTCAATTTCATCAAATATCATAAAAAGTACCTATGCGATTTTTCAGGCTTCGCCGTTATCCACCAGGATGCGGCGGGCACCATAATAATGGGATTTCCAGTAAGTGTTTTCAAGGGAGTCGAGCACCACGCCGCGCGAGGTGGAAGCGTTCCAGAACATTCCCCGTCCGGCATAGATACCGACATGGGACGCCCCCGGCTCGTAGGTAGAGAAAAAGACCAGGTCGCCTTCCTTGAGCTGATTTTTGAGGACGAAGACACCCTCTAAGACCTGGATATCGGCCGTGCGCGGCAGGCGTGCTTTGTGCTTGCCGAAAACATACTGCACATAGGCCGAGCAGTCGAAGCCTTTGGGCGTTGTACCGCCGAAGCGGTAGGGAGTGCCCTGATATTTAGAAGCCGTTTTTACGATGTCTTTACCTTTGACATTGGAGATGCCTTCCTTTTTAAAGGCTTCCCAGGTGACTTTTTTATAAGTTTTATCGTCCAGGCGGCCGTTGGCCTTGAGCTTATGCTTCTTTTGAAAGTTTTTCAGGCTGTCAGCAGTAGCTTTTGTAAACTTGCCGTCGGTACGATCAGGCGCGTAGCCCAGCGTTTTAAGCTTTTGCTGGGTCACCATGATCTTCCAGTCTTTGTCGCCCTCTTTAAAGGTTTTCGCCAGCGCTGCGGCAGGCAGCAGGCAGATTATCAGTACCAAGGTCAGCAATGCGGTCAGTTTCCTCATCACTCTCGATCCCCTTCCTTGCACACTTAATAGCTGCTATTGTTATAAACGTCCCAGTCCTTTACTTTACCAAGTTCGGCCGCGCTCCAGGCTACTTCACCCAGCAGCCTTTCTTTGTCGCGGGGCAGGGTGCCTGCCAGCTGGACATAGTTGGAAACATGGTTGCTGCGGAAGATGCAAGGATGGTCGTCCGGCAGCTGGACAGCGGCTAAAATACTATGCAGCTCTTCCATCAATCCCTGGGGTGACAGCGGTTCAAATTCGCCCCGCTCGAACTGGTCCAGCAGTTCGCTGCCCCGGTACAGCATCAGGCACAGGGCGCTGAGCATGGTGGGCTTGATGGCGTTGATGGCGTTGGCGGTCTCGGCTGCATGACGCTTGCTGCCCGGTTTACCAGCCAGCCCTAAAATGATCATCATGGAAAGTTTCATACCTGCGGCCACTACTTTTTGGCCTGCTTCGATGGCTTCGGGGCCGCTGACGCCTTTGTTGACTGCTTTTAAAGTGGCGTCGTCACCGGTCTCCATGCCGTAATACAGCAGTTTGAGCCCAGCTTCGCGCAATTCCACCAGTTCTTCGTGGGATTTACGCAGAATGTCTTTGGGTGCGGAGTAAGCCGCTACCCTTTGCAGCTTCGGAAAAGTTTTGTATAAGGCGTCTAAAATTTTTAAAAGACGCGGCGTCGACAGTACCAAAGCGTCACCGTCGGCTAAAAACACTCTGCGGACCGAATTTCTGCCGTGGGCGGCAGCGGCCTCGATCTGTCTGGCGATCTCATCTTCAGTGAGTACCTGGAAGGGCACGCCCCTGTACATATTGCAGTAGGTGCATTTGTTATGGGCGCAGCCCCGGGTCACACGCAGGATAAAGCTGCGGGCTTCACTGGGCGGACGGAAGACAGGAGTGTCGTAAGTGTCGAAAAACATGTATACCTCCCGGTATCCTAAATTGTACCGGCAGTATCAAAAATACTCAACTTGATAACTGCCAGGATTACAGTAAAGCGATTTTAAGTATTGAATAAGCAACTTATAATACACTTTACGATACCTATTATAACTTATTTTACAGTATTTCGCAGTAGTTTTTCGTGAATTTTTTGGAAAAATATGGCTAAATTGTAAAATAAATCGGCTTTTTTGTTAATTTTATAGCAACTATCCCGTAAAATGCCAGTCGATTTGGCCCCGGCCAGGCTACTTTGCAAATTTTGTAGACAATCGTTTTTCTTCGCACGACATTTACATTCAGAGGCCGGGCAAACTGTTGGCGCTGGCAGTGGGAACGACTGCGACCCGCTCCACCAGCAGTACCGTTTGATTTTATTACATTCTTTACTATTTTTTTACTGGTGGATAAATCTTGTAAAAATGTTGCTGAAACGATTGCTATTTACGCTGCTTCCGCTTATAATATATGTTAAATCTCTATTAGTATACACTATTTGCATTTTAACGAGGTGACAACATGTTTTCCCGTCTGCATACCTTTATGGGCGGCACTCATATCGAGGCTGCTAAAAACTTAACTGCGGAGCTGCCCATCGAGGCCATAGCCGCACCCGAGAAAGTAGTGCTGCCGCTTTCGATGCATATCGGCGCACCGGCCAAACCGCTGGTGAAGCCGGGCGACAAGGTCTTTCTAGGCCAGAAGATAGCCGAAGCACAGGGCGCTGTCAGCAGCAATATCCACGCCAGCGTCAGCGGTATGGTGATCGGCAGTGAGCGCCGCTTTTTGCCTAACGGCATGGTAGCGACCTGCCTGGTCGTCAAAAACGATGGGCAAGATACCCTCGACCCCACCATCACTCCTCGTGAAAGCGGGCTGGTGCTGCCGCCGGACGAGATCAGGCAGCTGTTGGCTGACAAGGGCATCGTGGGCATGGGTGGTGCAACTTTCCCCACCCACGTCAAATATGCACCCCAAAGCAGCGGCCGCATCATCGACACGGTCATTTTAAACGGTATCGAGTGCGAGCCTTTCATCACTGCCGATTACCGGGTAATGATGGAAAACGCTGCCGAGGTCATCCGTGGCCTGAAATATTTCCTGAAAGCCTCCCTGGCTAACAAGGGCATCATTGCCATCGAAGATAATAAGCCGCTGGCTATCGAGCTGTTCTGCCGACTGACCGCCGACGAGCCCAATATCAGCGTCGTCGTCTGCCCCGAAAAATATCCGCAGGGCAGCGAACGCCACCTGATTTATGCAGTTACTGGCCGTGTAGTGCCCGAACGGGCCCTGCCTTCGGCTGTGGGCGTGATAGTAGACAACGTGGCTACCGCCATGCAGGCAGCTTTGGCCGTGAAGGACGACCTGCCCTGTTACGAGCGCATCGTCACCGTCAGCGGTAACGCCGTCCGCAAGCCGGGCAATTACCGCGTCCGCATTGGGACGCTTTACAGCCATCTTGTGGAAGCAGGCGCCCAGGGACTGGTTACCGACCCTTCCCGCATCATCAGCGGCGGCCCCATGATGGGCTTTTCGCTGCATTCGCTGGACTTCCCCGTGCTGAAAGGCACCGGTGGGCTGCTGCTGTTCGACCAGCAGTCGGAACTGGCCCAGCTGCCGCCCGAAAGCCCCTGTGTACGCTGCGGCAAATGTGTAGAGACCTGCCCCATGTTTTTAGAGCCGACCCAGTTGTTTAAAGCGGTCAAACGCCGCGACTGGCCGGGGGCTTTGGCGTCGCACATCGGCTCCTGCATCGAGTGCGGCTCGTGCGCCTACAACTGCCCCGCCCATATCCCGCTGGTGCAGTATATCCGCATGGGCAAGCAGTTCATTATGTCCGACGGCTTCGGCGGCCACAATCCCTACTATAAAAAATAAACAGCTTTTGGTATATAGAAAGGAAGACTTTTATGGAACCGGTCAAAGCTCCTGCTCCCTTAGTCATCATATCGTCCTCGCCTTACATCCACTGCGGCAGCACTATCAGCGCTGCTATGCGCGATGTACTGCTGTCGCTGGCGCCTGCTTTGGCAGCCGCCGTGTACTTTTTTGGCTGGCCTGCCCTCAGCGTCATCCTCACCTGCTGCCTGACGGCGGTGGTCTGCGAGGCTGCGTGCCAAAAAATCATGCAGCGCCCTATTACCGTGGGCGACGGCAGCGCGCTTTTGACTGGGCTTTTACTGGCCTTTTGCCTGCCGCCCCAGTTATCCTTAGGGCTGGCGGCGTTTGGCAGCTTCTGTGCTATCGTTATCGGCAAACAGGTTTTTGGCGGCCTGGGCAGCAACATTTTTAACCCGGCCCATTTGGGGCGGGCGATCCTGTTGGCTTCGTTCCCGGCGCAAATGACCACCTGGACCATGCCCTGGGCAACCACGGCAGCCGCTGCGGAAGCGGTGAGCAAAGCCACCCCCTATGCTGACGCAGTCAGCACGGCGACGCCGCTGGCGGCGCTGCGCCTGGCGGAAACCGCCTGGCAGCGGGGCCTTAACATCGACCTGCCCTCTTTAAGCTCGCTGTTTTGGGGCAATGTGGGCGGTTCCCTGGGCGAGACCTGCGTGCCGGCGCTGCTTTTAGGCGGCCTGTACCTGCTGTGGCGCGGCCATATCGACTGGTGCATCCCTGCGGGCTACATCGGCTCGGTGGTAGCTATTACCGCTGTTTACGGCTGGCTGCGCGATTATCCTGCCTGGTTCGCTGTTTACCATTTATTTGCCGGTGGGCTTATTATCGGCGCTTTCTTTATGGCAACGGACTGGGTCACCAGCCCGATCACTAAAAAAGGCCGCCTGATCTACGCTCTCGGCCTGGGCATCCTCACTGCTTTGATCCGCCTGCGCGGCGGCTATGTGGAGGGCGTCTGCTATTCCATCCTGATCATGAACATGGTCACACCCCTCATCGACCGCTATGTAACGAACGTACCGTTCGGCGGAGGTGCGCGCCATGATTAAAGATATTCTGCGTCTGGCAGCTATTTTGCTGGTGATATGCGGTATTGCCGCCGCCTGCGTCGGCACCGCCTACGAACAGACCCAGCCCCTCATCGACGAGCGTAAAACCGCCGCTGTGGAAGCAGGCTACAAGCAGGTTCTGCCCACTGCGGGCCATCTGAGCGACGAAGCAGCTTCAGGGAAACACATCGTTGCTGTAAAACGTTCGCAGGCCAGCGGCCAAACCAATGGCTACATCTATACGGTAGCGCCCGACGGCTACGCCGGTAAGATAACCATCATGCTGGGCATCGAATACCCCAGCGCCCGCATCAGCGGCGTTAAGATTTTACAGCAGAACGAGACCCCCGGTTTGGGTGCTAAATGCACAGAACCGGCTTTTATCGAACAATTTACCGGCAAAGACCTGAGCCAAAAGCTGGCAGTCAGTAAAAATGCTGCCCAGCCGCAGGAGGTGCAGGCGATCACTGCTTCCACCATTACGTCTAAAGCCGTAGTTACGGGCATCAATGCTGCCCGCAAGCATTATCAGGAACATTTCGGCAAGCCCGCCGGGAAAGGAGCGTAGCCATGCTGCACGAGCTTACTAAAGGTATCATTAAGGAAAACCCGCTGTTTATCCAGCTTTTAGGCGTCTGCCCGGCACTGGCGACCACTTCGTCGCTGACTAACGCTCTGGGTATGGGCGCGGCTTTCACCGCTGTTTTGATCAGCTCTAACCTGATCATTTCCGCACTGAAAAAATTTATTCCCGCCAATATCCGTATCCCAGCTTATATCGTGGTCATCGCTTCGCTGGTAACAGTTACCGAGATGCTGATGAACGCTTATGTACCAGCTATTTACGAATCACTGGGCATCTTTATCCCGCTGATCGTGGTCAACTGCATCATTCTGGGCCGTGCCGAAGCCTTCGCTTCTAAAAACGGCCTGTGGCCTTCGTTGCAGGACGCTGTCGGCATGGGCATCGGCTTTACGCTGGCACTGGCCGCTATCGGCGCCTGCCGCGAATTTTTTGGCGCCGGTACTTTGCTGGGCCACAGTGTGGCCTTGCCCGGCACCCAGCCCGTACTGCTTTTGATTTTACCTGCGGGGGCCTTTTTAACGATGGGGCTGCTGTTTGGCGCACTTAACTATGTCAAAGCACGGCGGGAGGTAAACCATGGACAGTAATTTTGCCATTATTTTTTCCGCCGTTTTTATCTCGAATATCGTTTTATCGCAATTTTTGGGCATCTGCTCTTTTTTAGGAGTTTCTAAAAGCCTGCGCAACGCCCTGGGCATGAGCGCCGCCGTGGCCTTTGTCATGGTGCTGGCGTCTTTGATCTCGTGGCTGGTGTACTACGTGTTTTTAGCGCCCTACGATTTGACCTATTTAAAAACTATCGTCTTTATCCTGGCCATAGCGTCTTTAGTACAGCTGGTAGAAATGTTCATCAAAAAGATGCTGCCGGCACTGCATAAAAGCATGGGCGTGTTTTTGCCGCTCATCACTACCAACTGCGCTATTTTAGGCGTGGCCCTCATCAATATCCAAAAAAACTATACTCTCTGGCAGAGCCTGCTGAACGCTGTCAGTACCGCTGTCGGCTATACGCTGGCCCTGGTGCTGTTTTCCTGCATCCGCGAACGGTTGGAGGACAGCGACGCCCCGGAATGTATGAAAAACCTACCCATAGCCCTGATCACAGCCAGTTGTATGTCGATCGCCATCATGGGCTTTGCCGGTATCCATTAAAAGGAGAACGCTATGTGGAAATCAGTTGCTTTAGTAGCAGGCTTAGGCGGTATGTTCGGCGCTATCCTCGCCGTGGCAGGCCGTAAGCTGGCTGTGCAGATCGATCCCCGCATCGAGGAGATCACCAATCTGCTGCCGGGCGCCAACTGCGGTTCCTGCGGTTATCCGGGCTGCGGCGGTTTAGCCGAGGCCATCGTCGCCGGACGCGACGGTGTTTCGCCCTGCCTGGCCTGCTCGCCCGATTCTAAAAAGAAGATCGCCCGCATCATGGGCTTTACCGGTGACATACCCTTGTCGCCCGACCTGCGCAAGGTGGCCCGCCTGGCCTGCAACGGCTGCAAAGAAAACGCCCCCAAGCTTTATAATTACACGGGCATCAAAGACTGCCATCTGGTCGCCAAATATTACGGCGGCCCCGGTAAATGCAATTTTGGCTGCTTGGGCTTCGGCTCCTGCGTCAAGATGTGCCCCTTCCACGCCATTTCCATGGGCGAGAGCGGCCTGCCCGTCATTGATTACGGCAAGTGCAGCGGCTGCGGCATCTGCGCTCGCCAATGCCCGCAAATGGTGCTGTATATCACCAGCGCCAGCACTAAGATCCATTTAAAATGCAATAACCGCGACAAAGGCAAAGCTGCCATGGTCGATTGCAGTGTTTCGTGTATCAGCTGCGGCCTGTGTGCCAAGCTGTGCCCGTCGCAGGCTATTACCATGCGCGAGGACGCCAACGGCAGCCTGCCGGTGATCGACCACAGCAAATGTACTGAATGCGGCCTGTGCGTGCAGAAATGCCCGCGCCACTGCCTGCACCAGGTAGATCCCATCATGACCGAGCACGAGCACGGCACTGTCGCCACCGGTAAAAAAGACGGTTGCGCTGCCTGCCCGCTGGGTGAAAGCTGTGGTAGCAAGCAATGAGTACCTTTCTGAAAAAACGCTTGTTACTGCCGCTGCTCCTTGTGGGTATTACCCTGGGTGCCCTGGTCGGCGGCTGCGGCAAAGAAGAGCAGATCAAGGTGAGCGACACCCGCTTTTCTATGGATACCTTCGTCAAGATAGACGCCTACAGCGACAAACCGGGTGAGGCCCGGCTGGCTGTGGACGACGCTATGCAGACCTTTCAAAAGATCGCTGCCGCTACCGACCGTTACAGCGACGGCGGCCCCGGTTCTTTATATGAAGCTAATTTAAAGGCGGCGAGCGCACCCGTACAGGTTGCACCGCAGCTGGCCAGCCTGCTGGGCTATTTACAGCAGAAGCCCGACCAACAGCTGGATATTTCTATTGCCCCCGTCGTTGATTTGTGGCAACTGGCACGCAGACAAACCGCTTTGCCAAGCCAGACTAAAATGGACGAGGCCTTGCGCCATGTGGGCAGAGAAAAATACAGCTTTGACCCGGCCAGCAAAACATTGCGTTACAGCGACCCGGCTACCAGGCTGGATCTGGGCGCCGTCGCTAAAGGCTACGCCGTGGATGCGGCAGCGGCTACCCTCAAAAAACACAGTGCCGTGACCTGCGCTTTAGTCAATGCCGGCGGCAATATCAAAGCTGTTGGCAATAAGCCCGGCAATATGCCCTGGCGCGTCGCCGTACAGCACCCTCGCGACCCGGAGGCCTTTTTAGGCACGGTGATGCTTACCGATGGCCAGGCAGCAGCCACCTCCGGCGATTACCAGCGTTATTACGAAGTAGACGGCATCCGTTACCATCATCTGCTGGACGCGCAGACCGGTCAGCCTTCCCGGCTGCACCAGTCTGTTACCGTTATCGCCGAGTCGGCCCTGGACGCCGATTATTATTCTACTTTATTCTTTTTATTGCCGACACCGGGCATCAACGCCCATCTGGCTAACAACGCCAGCCTCAACGTAGTGGTAGTAGAAAATGACGGCAGCATCTTTATTTCCGAAGGCCTGAGCAAGACCTGGCAGCCTGCCAAGGGGGTATAACCATGCGGCGCAACGATTACCTGCTCTGTTTAGTAGTCATACTGCTCGCCCTTGGTGGTTTATACTACCAGGCGCAAGGCACTGCGGACAGCACTGTTACCGTGCGTATCACCAAAAACAACAAGCTGGTCACAGAGCAGACCCTGCAGGCCTTCCCCGCCAACTACACCTTAGCCACTACTCGCGGCACAATCAAAATAACTAAAACAGGCACTGGCCTGACGGTCACCGAAGCACCCTGCCCCGATAAGCTTTGCGTCAAACAGGGCGCTATCTCCGGCAGCGGCACCATCGTCTGCATCCCTGAAGGCGTGATCATCGAATTAGGCAGCCAGCAGGAAGGAGGCGCTCATGATGCGGTCCTCCGCTGATACGAATACTAAAACCTATCTTCTGCTGGCACTCTTAGCGGCGCTGGCAGTTTTGCTGCGCCTGGGTGAAAATCTGCTGCCGCTGCCCATGCAGCTGGGCGGTGCCCGACCGGGTCTGGCCAATACGCTCACCATTATCTGCCTGTATTTGTTCGGCCTGCGCCTGACCGGGCTGTTTTTAACGGTGCGGGTACTGCTGGTAGGCCTTTTAAGCACAGGGTTGTTGACCCCTGGTTTTTTGATCGGCCTGGGCGGCACCCTTTTGAGCCTGTTGCTAATGGAACTGGGACGGCGCAGTCAGGCCTTTTCTCCCTACGGCATCGGCGTGCTGGGTGCGGCTGCCCATAATACAGGGCAAATCGCGGCAGCGGCACTGCTGATGCAGAGCGCTGCTTTATTCGAGCTGCTGCCACTGCTCCTTTTACTGTCACTGCCTTTTGGCCTGCTGACAGGCGCTATTGCAGGCAAATCGCTGCCCTTGCTGCGGCGGTTACTGCGCTAAGTTCACCGATCCTTCACTTTTACTAAGGGGCAGCTTGTGGTAATATAGTACCAGCAAAGAAAAGCTGATGAAGGAAGTTACCTGATGAAAAAATTTTTGTTATTACTGTGCGCCCTGCTGCTGGTGGCAGGCTGCGGCAAGCCCGCAGCCACACTGCCCACCGTTATCGGCAGCGGCAGCGTCACTATCCCCGTCTATAAAATAACAGCCCCGGCGGCGGGCAAGGTGCTGGGACTGATCCTTGAGCCAAACGAACGTATCGGCCAAGGCCAGCCCCTGTTCGCGATCGAGCAGCCCCAACTGGATACCGCCGTCGAAGATGCGGCCACCGAAGCGGCCCGCGCCGAAGCAGAGCTGAACAACCTGGAAAGCGGTAGCGGCGAGCAGGCTTTAGACGCCGCCAATTATTCACTGCAAAGCGCCCAAAGCTCCTACCAGACCGCTTCCCAAAACTATCAAAAAATGGCCGCTTTATATGCGCAAAACGCTATTGCCCGCATTAAAGTAGAGCAGGCCCAGGCAGCTTTAAATGCCGCTGAAGCCAATCTGGAAGCGGCTAAAGCCCATCATGCCCGCCTAACTACCAAAGCTTCGCCGGAAGCTATTGCCCAGCAAAAGCAGACCTTAGAACAGGTGCAGCAGCAATACCAAAAACTGCTGCACGAGCAACAAGCCAGCGAAGCCCAAAGCCCCTGTACCGGCGTCGTTACCGAAAAACTGCTGCATACCGGCGACACTGCCGCAAAAGATCAGCATATTCTAACGATCCGCGCGACGGAGCAATGCCAGGTCAACCTGAAGCTGCCTCAACAGCAGGCCGAAACACTGAAAATTGGGCAGCAGGTAAATGCCGAAGCGGCAGCGCTGAAAAAAAGCTTCCCCGGCACCATCACCGAGATCAGCGGCGGCACGGTCACCGTGACTATCACCGACAAACTTGAAGAATTGCAGGCCGGTACGGACGTCAGCATCAGCTTGAAAAAATAAAGATCCCGGCGGCGAACAATTTTGCCCAACAAAAAAAACCTTCACCACAGTTTGATCTGTAGTGAAGGTTTTTTGCTTTTTCGATTAAATCACCGTTGCTCAATAACGCTCCACAACCGCGTCGTGGACCAGCTTATACTTAAACTTCATACCCGGCTGACAGTTGACCTGCTTGCCCTTGAAGCCCAGCCCCGCAAAGGGCACAGCTACGCCCGCCGCCATGGAAGTATAGTTCATATCGCCCGAAAATTTGATCTCTTCGCCGCCCAGTTTGACCAGATAGCCGTTGGGCAGAAAATAATCCCGCAGCTGCATCCTGATAACGCCCCGCTGCGACAGCAGCCGTCCTTTCTGCACCTTTTTCAAAGTACCCGCCAGCATGGTGCCCTTGGGGATGATCACTGTTTCACCCAGCTTGACCGGCTCCAGCAGCATAACATCGACTTCGTCGCCTACCTTGTTGCGCTTAGTGTCCAAAAAGTTGCGCAGCTCTAAATGCAGCACCGTATCTTCCGGCAATACACCTTCCTCTGGCTGCGCCGCCAGGCATTGCCCGCCTACAGCCAGCAGTAAGGCCAAAATTCCTAAAATAACTATTCGATAGCAGCTTCTGCCCATCGTGCTTTCCCTTCTTTCCGCTCAAACTCTATTCCTTTTTCAAGTCGTCGCTGCCCTTGACCCCCGACAGCCACAGCCCTATAGCCACTACGTTGATGAACTGCCCTAAAAATCCCTGCAGCAGCACCAGCATCTTTAAAAACCGTGACTCGGGCACTATGTCACCGTAGCCGATGGTCAAAATGCTGACCCCACTGAAATACAAACAGTCCAGATAGCCGTTCACCCGGTTGACCGTGCGCGGCAGAAAATGCTCCTTACCGTCGTCACGTGTAACAGGCACCAGCTCCCAAAAATGCGGTACGTTCCTTAGCACCGTACTTTCCTGCAGGTCGGTAACGTGCATGTCACCGTCCCATTCCTTGACCAGCCCTTCGATACTGGTAGTATTGGTCGCCACAAAATTTTCCGTATCGCTAAAAAAATAATACAGATTGCCAAAAGCCAGCCAGATCATCAAATAGGCGCTGATGATGAGCACCATACGCCGCTGCCCCGTGGCCTTGCTGTTGATAGCTGCCCAAATGGCGATACTGATAAAGCTTAGCAGCAAAAATAACAGCAGCAACACAAAACCAAGCAAAATGCTGGCTTTAAAACGGCCGTCGCCGTCGATGACTATATAATCAAAAACAACGCTGGCGATCAACGGCGCACAAGCCAGCAGTCCCAAAGAGACCAGAAATTTATAAAAGTTTTCGGCCAGCAGACGCTGGTACCATCTTTTCAGCCCAAATACATCGACCATTTTGCTCATCTCTTTTCTCAAATACTCTCCTTGCATTGTACCACGATTTGCCGGGATTAAGAAAGTATGATAAATGTTATTTATTTAAAAACTACAATCACGCTGGCTCTAAAATCTACTATCAGCGTGCTTTCTATGCTATAATAAGTATAGACAGTAAAATAATTTATGTATCAGGAGGCAAATATCATGGCACTGTTAAACAAACTTGGCGAAATAGTTAAATCCGCCGCTGAAAAAACAGAAGAGCTAACTAAAACTCTTGGCGAAAAAGCCGAAGCTGCCCTCGAGATCCAGCGCCTGAACTCTCAAGTCACTAAAGAACGCAGTAAGATAGGCGATACCCATAAAAAGATCGGTGAGATCCTGTGGGCTAAATTTGAAGCAGGCGAAGAAGTACCTGAAGAATTTAAAGAACACTGCTCCGCTATCAGCGAATCCCTGACCAAAATCGACGAACTGAAGATCGCGGTCGCCAAAATCAAGGCAACTGCTTTTGCCGGCGAAGAACCGAAAACGGCCTGCCCATCCTGTGGTGCTCAGGTAACGCTCAATTCTAAATTCTGCGGCGAATGCGGCGGCAAAATGCCGGTGCATGAACCCGAACCGGTAGAAGAAGAGGAAGCTCCGCTGACGGAAACCGTCGATGCGGAAAAAGCTGAAACTGCTGAAGTAGTTGACGTTGCTCCCGAAAAAACAGACGCAGAAAAAACTGAAACGCAAGCTTAATCAACAAAAAACTGTCAGGCCGTGGCCTGACAGTTTTTTTATTTTATCGGTTCAATATTTTACCGATATTTTTGATAGAAATAGAGATCTTACCGTCAGGATTATTAACGAATTCGATATAATCATTATTATCCAGGCATTCCGCCGGAATGGTGATCTCGATACCCGTATCCGTTTTGATCTTTAAAGACTTGCTGGCACGCAGGGCATAATTTTTATCAACCGGTACCTGTGCCGGCAGCTTAGCTTCTTCCAATCCCTTTTGCAGCTCCTGCTGCAAAACGTCCGAGTCGGAAAAAACTTCTTTTACTAAGACGGCTGTTTCCAGCTTGCTGTCGGTCTCGGCGGTCTCCGCCAAATAGCTTTTTACCTTGGCCACTGCTTCGGTGCTGCTGTAGCCGTAGTTTTCAGCGATCTTGCCCGCCATTTCTGTAACCAGCTTCACCGTTTCACGCGACGAGGTGGTAGTGCTGCACTGCAAAATGCGTTGGGGCAAAATATAGATATCTTCGCCGCCGATACTGCGTTTTTTATCGGCAAAGCGCAGCTCGCCGCTGCCAACATTGACCAGGGCAAAGGTATTGACCTTCTGCACCGGGTTGGGCAAAATGGCGAAATGACGGATTATCTCGTTGCGGACGGCAGTGCCGTCGTTGACCACCTGATGAGTATAGGCAGGCCGGCTGCCATAGAGCATGATACCCAGATAACGCTCTGTTTCAATAGCAAAATCGCAGACCACCACATCGACGATGTCAGTCTCCGCTGCATCGGTCAAACAGGCGTCCAGCTCCTTACAGATCCCGGCGCTGAAATCGGCAAAGGTGATATGCTCATCCAGATAATTGGACGCCGTTTGGCTGAACCTGCTTTCCGGCAGAAACTGCCCGGTTTTCGCCGAAGCGTCTTTAAATAATTTATCGATATGCCCAGCCAGAAAATCATATGTCCCCGGTGAGCCCAGATCCAGCTCAGCGCCGGAATAAATAGTCGCACCTGAATTAAAATCCATGATATGCAGGATCGCTTTTGTAATAACAATCATCATTTTCACCAACTTCTTTAGACTCGTAACGCTATTTATTATACCACAAGGGCACGTATTCTAAAAACTTCTTCAAATCTTCACAGTGACGCCGGGACCGCCCTTTATAGCCCCTCTGATATGTGATAAAATAAAGGCAAGCCATTTATAATAGGAGTTAAACTTATGGAACATAAAAAATTTCTGCCTCTGGCGGCGGTCATACTCTTCATTTGGGTACTATGGCGCTTCCAGGAGGCGCTGGCTTTGGTCAGCTTTTTCCTCAACCTGATAATGCCCTTCATCGTCGGCGGCTGCCTGGCCTTTATCGTCAACGTGCCCTTGGTGCGCGTCGAAGCAGGCTGGCACAAACTGTTCGCACGGTTCCATTCCGACTGGTTCCGTAAGCTGCGGCGGCCCTTGTGCCTCATCTTCACCATCGTCGTCCTGGCAGGTGTAGTCCTGGTCAGCGTACTGAAGATCGGCCCTGATATTTACCAAAGCTTTCATATGATGGTCAAAATGCTGCCCAAGGCCTCGGCCGACTTCATCGCCTCGCTGCAGCAGCACTGGTCCAACCTTGACCTTTCGCCCGACACGCTGGCTTATCTGCAGGCACAGTGGGCAGAGCTGCTGCAATTCGTTGACAGCTTCTGGGAAAAGAACCGCACCGCCTTCTTTTACAGCACCGTCGATATGACCACTTCGCTGATCTCTATCGTCAGCAATATCGTCATCGGCAGCGTTTTCGCTATCTACCTGCTGCTAAATAAAGAGACCCTCGGCAGGCAGGCGAAAAATATCGTTTTAGCCTTTTGCAGCGCCAAACGAGCCACTTATCTGCTGGATCTGGGACGGGCCGCGCACACTGTTTTTGCCGGCTACATCGGCGGTCAGCTGCTGGAAGCCTTTTGTCTGGGACTTTTGTGCCTCGCTGGCATGCTGCTTTTAGGTATGCCTTACGCTCTGTCAATTTCCGTCATCGTCGGCTTTTTGGCGATCATCCCCATCATCGGCACCATCATCAGCGCCGTGTTGGGCATCATTCTGGTCGGCCTGACGGCACCCGATAAGATCTGGCTGTTCATTATCTTCTTTCTTGTCCTGCAACGCATCGAAGGCGACATCCTCTATCCGAAGATCGTCGGCAAATCCGTCGGCCTCTCCGAGATCTGGGTGCTGGCGGCCATCACCGTCGGCGGCAGCCTGTACGGTATTTTAGGCATCATCGTCAGTGTGCCTGTGGCTTCTGTCATCGCCTACATTTTTGCTGGCAGCATCCGGCAGCGTCTGCGGCAGAAAAACATCGAAACCGATACAGAACAAGGCGACTGAGTAAGGTAACTGCTCCCATAAAAACTTATGGTCGCGATTATCTTTAGCACTGCTAAAAAGTAAACTGCGTCCCCGCTAACTACAATCTTACCCAAAACTTCTCACAGCTTTTGTGAGAAGTTTTTTATTGCCCTCAATACTATAAAAGCAGGCTTCAGCCGCATTCAAAGCAGCTTGCCGCCCTATACTCTGTCAGTATGGCGCGCTATTTAAGATAAGTATTTGTTATTGTTTAAAGTGCTGCTTATAATAAAACTGACAAAGGCCAGCGAGCCAAAACTTTTAAGTCAGTTATGTCAAATCAAAATATAAGGAGCTGAATAAAATGACAAAAAAATCCTAATGTAGCCGTTTATTCAAAGCTATCGCTTTGTGACTCGTTTTATCGACCACCGGAGTAGGCGGCGCTTACGCTGCCGATATGTCCCACGGCGCCAACAATTTTTACAAAAGCGACTCCGTGACCGTACAAAAGGTCACCTTCAAAAACCAGTATCAAATGAACGTCGCCGGTCATCTGTATCTGCCCAAGGGTATGGATAAAAACCAGCAGCACGCCGCCATCATCGTCGGCCACCCCATGGGCGCAGTTAAAGAGCAAAGCGCCGACCTTTACGCCACAAAAATGGCGGAGCAGGGCTTTGTTACCCTCTCCATCGACCTCAGCTTCTGGGGCGACAGCGAGGGCCAGCCCCGCAACGCGGTTTCTCCCGACCTCTATTCCGAAACCTTCAGCGCGGCAGTCGATTATCTGGGCACTCGCCCCTTCATCAACCGCGAGCAGATCGGCTCGATCGGCATCTGCGGCAGCGGCAGCTTCGCCATCAGCGCCGCCAAGATCGACCCACGCCTGAAGGCCATCGCCACCATCAGTATGTATGATATGGGCGCCGCTAACCGCAACGCACTCAACCATTCCTTGAGCCTGGAGCAAAGGAAAGAGATCATCGCCGACGCAGCCCAGCAGCGTTATGTAGAATTTTTAGGCGGCGAAAGAAAATACACCAGCGGCACAGTACACGAGATCAACGAAAATTCCCATCCTATCGAACGTGAATTTTATGACTTCTACCGCACCCCGCGCGGCGAATTTACCCCCAAAGGATCTTCACCCCTGCTAACAACTCACCCGACACTGACCAGTAATGTTAAATTTATGAACTTCTATCCCTTCAACGATATCGAAACCATCTCTCCCCGCGCGCTGCTCTTTATTACAGGCGATCAGGCCCATTCCAAGGAGTTCAGCGAGGACGCTTACAAACGTGCGGCCGAACCGAAAGAACTCTACTATGTTCCGGGCGCGGGCCATGTCGACCTGTACGACAGAGTTGACCTGATCCCCTTTGGCAAACTAAACGACTTCTTTACTAAAAACCTTAAATAGGGCTTATTTGAACAGCGGCAAAAGCCGCATCCACTCTGCTGTTGCAATGGTTTTGGGGTTGTGCTATAATAACTAGGTAGTCAATGCGGGTGTAGCTCAGTGGTAGAGCAGCGGCTTCCCAAGCCGCGTGTCGCGAGTTCGAATCTCGTCTCCCGCTCCATAAAAAATAAACCGTTTCCGAAATTCGGAAACGGTTTTCTTATTTTATTTGCGCAGAAGATAGCGGATAAACAGCCTGCTGCCTTCATAAAGCACTATCATCGGCACAGCCAGCAGGGTTTGGGTAACAACATCGGGCGTTGGCGTGATCACGCCCGCCAGAATAAATGCGGCCAAAATCATATACCGTCGTCCTTTTTGCAGCTGCTGCGAACCCACCAGCCCCATACTCGCTAAAACGATCAGCGCCATGGGCAGATTGAAGATAAAGCCGAAGGGCAGTACCAGCATCAAAAAGAAGTCCAGATAGCTTTCGATGGACAACATCGGCGCGACACGTTCCCCGGCAAAGCTAGTAAAAAAGCTTAGCCCCTGCGGAAAAACAAAGTAGTAGGAAAAGCCGATACCCAGCCAAAACAGCAGTACCGAACAGATCACAAACGGCAGCAAAGCGCTTTTTTCGCGGCTGTTGAAGGCCGGCACTAAAAAGGCCCACAGCTGGTAAAAAAGCAGCGGCGACGCCAACAGCACCCCGGCTGCCAAGGCCACCTTCAGATAAATGAAGAAGGCTTCAGCAGGGCGCATATAGTATAAATTGCTGGCCGGAGCTGTTAAAAAGCCGATGATGCTGTCAATAAAGCCCCAGCACAGCAGCGTACAAACTGCAAGTGCCACTAGACTTTTCAACAAACGGCTGCGCAGCTCGCTCAAATGCTCGATTAGCGTCATTTCCTTATCCTGCGGCAGCGGATACGTATTCATACCAGCCCGCTTATTTTTCGGACACTTCAGGAGCGGCGGCGGTCACAGCAGTATCGGCAGCTACAGCAACAGTTATTTCCTGCTCGGCTTTTTTAGCCTCTGCTTCCACGCCATTGACGGCCTGTTTAAATTCACGCATGCTTTTACCTAAAGCCGCACCGATATCGGGCAGTTTTCCCGGTCCGAAAAAAATCAGGCCGATCACTAAAATAAGCAGTAATTCCGGTAAGCCCAAGCCAAACATAAACTTCCCCTCCTTTAGTCGATAGAAATCAATTCGTATTTATCATTACCCATCTTCAATTCGCGCATATACGATAACTGGCGCAGTCCGTGACGGCTTTCGATACGCTCTACCAGGTCGTGGTTATCCTGCTGCGGTTTGGCATAAACCAGGTCAACGGCCGCCTGGTCGACAGCCAAAATATCCGTCGATGCCAAAATACCGATATCGGGTATCGTCGGCTCGGCCGCACCTAGTCCGGCACAGTCGCAATCAACAGACATTCGGCGCATGACGTTGATATAAACGATGCGCTTGCCAAAATGGTCGACCGTTGCTTTCGCTGATTCCGCCATATTTTCCATCAACTGCTCTTTGGCCGGCCATTTATCCCATGACATATTGGTATCGCTGACACCGTGTACCTGCGCCTTGCCGATCTTGCCATCGGCACAGCCGATGGCGATATTTTTCATAGAGCCACCAAAGCCGCCCATAGCATGCCCTTTAAAATGAGTCAGCACCACCATGGAATCATAGTTAACGATATTTTTGCCCATGGAGACCTCTTTAAAATGCTTACCGCCATGTACCGGCAGCATCACCGTGCCGTCTTCGTCCAGAATATCCACAGGGCAGAAGTCCCAGCCGTTGACGAGCAGCGTTTCACGGTGCTTCGCCGTCGTATCCCTGTCGCCGCTATATAAAGTATTAGTTTCTACCAAAACGCTGTTGGGTATTTGCTGCTGTAAAGTGCGCACCATTTCGCGCGGCAGAATGTTGGGGCCATGCTGTTCGCCCGTATGCACCTTGATCGCTACCTTACCGGTAATGTTTTCATTGATCAGCTTATAAAGCTGCACCAAATGCTCACCGTCGATATGGCTGCTAAAATAGACCTTAGACCGTGGCTCGCTGCCGCCGCTGACCTGCCTGCTGCCACGTGTGACGTCCTCAGTGTCGGCAAACACCTGCTGCAAGCCCTGCATATTATAGGCGGCCGCACCCACGACAGCAGTACCTGCTACCTTTAAAAAATCTCGTCTGGTGATTTTTTTCATCTTTTATACCTCCTGCCCTGATTTAAACCCGGCGCCGTCAGGCGCCGAAGGAAAGTTGATTATTTGCATCTAAATTATCTGCTTGCAATTTCATTCTAGTACCTGGAGTTAACTTTAAGTCAAGCAAAAATCTACCGCAAGCGGAAATTTTTTTGTGAAATATCAGCCTGTTTACTCTGCTTTTTTAGCCAGCACCAACCAGCAAAAGCAAAAAAGGCAGCAGTTATTGCCGCCTTGTGAATACCAACTGTTTAGTTATCCTGCCTACTATTTGCATTATCGTAAACGAAATGTTATAATAACGAGATTTTTTGCAAGGAGGTAAAAAAATGTCTATTGGAATTATCATCAACTCGGCCTGCGTACTTGTCGGCGGCCTGTTGGGCAGCTTTTTTGGCAGATTGCTGCCTGAAAAAATGAGGGAATCACTTTACGGATTATTCGGCTACTGCTCTATTATCATCGGTATCATCCTGCTGCAAAACATCATCTCCATGCCAGCAGTCACTTTAGCTTTGATTTTATGCACCATCATCGGCGAAGCCCTGCGCATCGAAGATCAGATCAATTTTGCCTCATTGAAGCTTAAAAACTTCATCGAACGGCTCACCAACACGGCCAGCAGCGACAACGACGCTTATATCGCCAAATTTGTCGGTCTGCTGATGCTGTTCTGCACCGGCAGCACTGGTATTTTAGGCGCTATCGGCGAAGGCGTCAACGGCGACAGCACCGTACTGCTCACCAAGTCGGTGATGGATATTTTTGCAGCCTTTGCGTTCGCTGCCCATATGGGGCCTATGATAGCTTGTATCGCCGTGCCCCAGTTTATTTTCTTCAGCCTGCTTTTTTGGAGCGCCAGCTTTATTATGCCGCTCACCAATCCTCAGATGATCGGCGATTTTATGGCCTGCGGTGGTATCCTGGCCATCATCACCGGCTTTCGTATCTGCGAGCTTAAACAGTTCCGCGTCGCCAATACTCTGCCGGCCCTGTTTATAGTTATGCCCCTAAGCCAGTTGTGGCGCACTTTCTTCTAAACTACCCAACAAAAAAGCAAGCCCTGACTAAAAGTCAGGGCTTGCTGCATTTACTGCTAAAGCTAAACTGCTTCGGCCGCTCAATAATAATCTAATTCACGCTCGAAAATCACGCCGGTAGCCGGGTTGAACTTCAATTCGCCTTTAAATTTAACGGTAGTAAATTCGGCTTCATAATAGGAATTGTTGCCGTCTTTATCCACGCTGACTACGATGTTTTTGGCATCAGGATAAGCTGCCAATACAAATTTTTCGATATCAGCAGGAGTTTTATTGATGATAGTGCTGCCTTTGATAAAGGTAGCGCCCTTAACGTCGATCTCTTTCACCTTAGAGGTAGCTGTAGCTACTTTTACATAATAATATTCCAGCGTGTCCGGGTCCTGGAAGGTGATCAGGCTTTCGTCCCCTTTGGTGTCATAGCCAAGCATGTTGCAGGATGCCGGTATTTCTGCTTTGGCAGCCTCAATAGCGGCCTTGCTTTGGTATATAGGGCTGGGTGCGGCCAGAGCCAGTGCACCTATACTCAAAGCTGCTAAAGCGATCAATACAGAAAACAGATTTTTCAATTTCATCTTAATTCACTTCCTTAATTTATTTTTAGCATTACTGCTTCTATAACCATCATACCTAAATTTTTTGTTCTTTTCAACTATATGCTATCTATCATTTGCTTTTATTAATTTAATAAAGCATATTTTATTTATTCTGCGCCCTTCATTTTGTAGAGTTTATTTAATTTATGCTAAAATTCATATCACCATTGCCTTTGCAGCAGACCAAGTAAAAAATCCCCCAGCTTTATGGCCGGGGGATTTTAACGTACTTACCGCACTATCATTCTGTCGGGGCTTTTGCTTTAGCTTCCGCCTCATCGGCGCAGGCGTCTTCCTTAAAAAAATATTTCATCACGCCGCCTACAAGGCCCTGTACCAATAAAAATTTATATTCGTTTTCGATCCGTTTTACTTCCCGCTGCAGCTCGCGTTTTAAAAACCAAAACGACAAGCCCACGCCCAGCATGGCACCGAATAACGCTCCGAAAAATGCGATCCAGATCGCAGGTATCGAAATATTGATCATTTATCACACCGCCTATCTGTTTTCCTTGGTTTCAAAATATCACATTCAGCTTAGCCTGTCAATCAAAAGACTTTTGGCGCGCTTATTTTTCTTGCAAGCAAGCGGTCAAATATTATATAATATTAGAACAGTTCCAATACTTTTAAAAGTGAAAGGGTTGTTACCAATGGAAAAAATTTACGAAGGTAAAACTAAAACAGTATATTCTCTGGAAAACGGCAACGTTCTCTTGAAATTCAAAGACGACTGCACCGGCAAAGACGGCGTTTTTGATCCGGGCGAAAACAGCATCGGCCTGACTATCGACGGTGTCGGCAAAGCCAACCTCGAAACCTCGATCCACTTCTTTGAGATCCTCAAAAAAGAAGGCATCAAAACCCACTATGTCAGCGCTGATATCGACAACGCTACTATGGAAGTCCTGCCTGCTAAAGTATTCGGTAAAGGCCTTGAAGTCATCTGCCGTTTAAAAGCAACAGGCAGCTTTATCCGCCGCTATGGCGACTATATTGCCGACGGCACCGTTTTAGAGGGCGGTTATGTTGAAACCACTTTAAAAGACGATGATAAAGGCGACCCGCTGATCACTTCCGAAGGCTTGGCAGCTCTTGGCATCATGAGCCAGGAAATGTTTAACAGCATGAAAGAACAGACCCTGAAGATCACCAAGATCGTCGCAGCTGACATGGCTAAAATGGGCCTGGACCTGTATGACATCAAATTTGAATTTGGCTACAATAACGATGAAGTTATCCTGATCGACGAGATCGCCAGCGGCAATATGCGCGTTTATAAAGACGGCAAATATGTTGATCCTATCGCGCTGACCTCGATCATTCTGGGCAAATAAAAACAAATATTTTTTAAGGCACAGTTTTTACTGTGCCTTTTTTACATTTTGGCGCTGATAATATGCTATAATTAAATTTAAGCCCTTGGTAGGTGCTTAAATTTTTTGTAAAGGAACGATGAAGTATGACCAAATTAGATCCACGCAATATTTATGACGACTTACACCAGATTCCCGAACTGGGTTTTGAAGAATTCAAAACATCCGCTTATCTGGCAGATAAATTAGAAGAGCTTGGCTACAAGGTGACCCGCAACATCGGCGGCACCGGTGTTATCGGCGAAATCAAAGGCGCCGAATCCGGCCCCGTAATGATGGTACGCGCCGACATGGATGCCCTGCCCTTTTTGATCGACGGCGAAACGAAACGTATCCACGCCTGCGGCCACGACGCCCATTCCGCAATGCTGCTCGCCGCTGCGGCTGAATTGGTAGGCAAAGTAAAACGCGGCACGCTGCGTATTTTGTTCCAGCAGGGTGAAGAAACCTTAAAAGGCGCTTTAGCCATCATCGACGCCGGCTATGTCAAAGACGTCGATATCGCCCTCGGCCTGCATATCCGCCCTATCCAGGACATCGCCTACGGTGAAATGTCCCCGGCCGTGCGTCATGCGTCCAGCACCTTCGTCAATATCACTATCAACGGACTGTCCAGCCACGGCGCCCGGCCGCATCTGGGCGTCAACGCTATTGAAGCGGCTGCTGTTGCTATCAATGCCATCACCGCTATCAAAATCAACCCCATCGTACCCTGGTCCTGCAAAGTTACCGGCATCCAGGGCGGCGGCGTAGCCCCCAACATCATTCCCGACAAAGTTGAAATGATAGTTGATGCCCGCGCCCAAACCAACGAAGCTATGATCGAGTTGCTGGAAAAACTGCGCCGTGCCGTAACTAACGCAGCCGCAGCCGTCGGCGCAACTGCCGAAATCAGCACTCCCGGCGGCGTTATCCCCGCTGCCGAGCTGGACGACGAACTGACTGCCGAAGTAGCCCAGTGCATCGAAGAAGTAGTTGGCAAAGAACTGCTGGCCAAAGAACTGGTCAACCCCGGCGGCGAAGATTTCCACTACTTCGTCAATAAATACCCCCATATCAAAGCTGCTTACTTCGGTGTCGGCGCAGCCGCCACACCGGGCCTGCATCACAAGGATATGCAGCTTAACAAAGAGGCCCTGCCCAGCGGCACCGCCGTCCTTGTTAAAATGGTAGAACGTAAATTAGGCTGAAAATAAAATAGCTAAAGACGTTGTTTCGTAAAGAAACAACGTCTTTTTTATTTTTAGCGGCCCCAACCTCCAAACTCCTCTTAACCGTCAGTCCACAACATCCCTTGTCTTTAATACTATTATAGTTTTCGCACCATGACACTGGTCAGCTTTTGTAAACATTACGCTACAAGACCTTAAAACATCCTTATTCAGCACGATTTGTCTTGCGGGGGGGCAGAAGTGGTACAATGTTTTATAGTTGTAAGAAATATTTATAAACGTCCATCTTAAAGGGGAGTAACTATTATGAATAAAAACCTTAGTAAAGTAATATTGGCCTCGCTGCTGGGCGGCAGCCTGGTTGGCAACACCCTGTATGCTAACACGGCCCTGGCAGCCGATAAAAACGACCAAACTTTGATCGTTGACTCTAGCGTCAGCGGCCAACAGATCGCCGGACAGGCTACCGATCCAGGCAATGCCAACAACAATACTCTCATCATCACCGGCACAGGTGAACTGAACAGCACGGCTATCGGAGGTAGTGCAATCAACGGTAATGCCAACGGCAACAAAGTCATCGTTAAACCCGGCGGCACGATAAACAACTCCGGAATCTTCGGCGGCTCGGTTGATGGTGATGGCAACGCCCACGGCAACATTGTTAATGTTGATGGCGGCGTAATAAGCGATACGATCTATGGCGGCTCGGTTGGTGGTGATGGTAACGCCCACGGCAACATGATCAACATCAACGACAGTGAGGTATATCTCTGCGTCTACGGTGGCTGGATAAACAATAGCGGCAACGCTAACGATAATACCATCATTATCAACAAAAGCACTATAGAAAATACGGTAGCAGGCGGTTTGGCTGATACTGCCAACAAAAATACTGTAACTATCACTGATAGTACTATTAACGGCGATGTAGAAGGCGGCTATAACGAATACTCTGGTGATTCCATCAACAATACGATCACTATTATCGGCGACGTCCGCTTTGCCAACACTTCTGGGCTTTACGGCGGCTACGACGCCGACTCCAACGGCGGCGACGCTTTTTCTGGTAACACCTTAAACATTGCCAGTGCCGGGCTGAGCCTGGGCAATGTGGCTAATTTTGAAAACTACAACTTTTACCTGACCGATGCCAATATCAATAATGCAGCTGCGGTGCTGAACTTGCAGGCAAGCAGCAACACCAATTTGGACAAAGCAAAGATCAATGCCACTTTGAGCGGTGAAGCCCGCGCCTTAAACGTTGGCGACACAGTAAAGCTGCTGCACAACAGCAATGGTTTCAGCACCAATGACACCACTACCGGTACCACCCTGCAGCAGGGCTTCAGCCTTATTTACGGCGTTGAGCTTGATACCACCAGCACTGACAGCGTAGGTTTAAAGGTCACCGAGGGCGGTCGGGCTACGGAAGCAAGCAAATCGCCCAGTGAAACCCGCCTGGCAACTGTGGGCTTTTTAAACAGCGGTATCGATAACTTTACCGATAAGGGCATCGCCAATGCCGTCGCTGTGGCAAGCAGTGAC
>UQWM01000002.1 GCA_900544795.1 uncultured Phascolarctobacterium sp.
TAGATCATCGCAAGATTTCTTCCACAAACATACTTGAAAGGCTGAACAGAGAAATTCGTAGGAGAACAAAAGTAGTAGGCATATTTCCCAGTATGGATTCGTATATCCGGCTGGTAACCAGTTATATGATTGAATATAGCGAAGACTGGTCAAGCAGCCGTTCATATATAAACCCTGAGATAGTTAATGCTATCCAACAGAAACTTTTAGCTGCATAAGCTTTTATCGGAGTATTATGGTTTTTGCGAACTTTATTTGACACTATCTCAGAAAGCTTCTAGCTTGAGAACATTTGAAGAAAACTTAAAATATAGTTACTTAGGTAGATGTTTTTAGTGTACCTACTACGACTTTAGTCGTAGTGCGACAAAAAATCATCCTTAAATCCTTCCTGTGGTCAATATATATTAGTTTTGGGAGCAGATAAAATAGAAAAAAGGCCAAGTACTAATTGCATACATTGAGATAGGTAAAAAGTGCTTTCGGCAGTAAAGGAACTGTTTCCGAGAACACCCATAGATTCTGTTTTGTGCGAAGGAGTTGTTATTATGGATGTTTTGATGTCGAAAATTATGGAAAAAAGTATTTATGACTTCTTTTCAGAAGAACAGCTTCAGAGAATACCCGTGGTAAATATCGATAAAAATACTGTTTTTATTCCTGCAGTAGATCAAGAAAATATTGATCTGTACTATATTCTGGAAGGAAAAGTGGAGGTTATTTCACAATCCTATAATGGCCGCAGTTTCCTTATTGATACAGTGGAGCAGGGTGAGTTTATTGGAAAATTTTCCAATATGCGTAAACAAAATTTTTATTCTGATATCAAAACACAAACCCCATGTAAAATGTTAAAACTCACTGATATAAAAAATGAAATTCTTAACGACGAGTCCTTTCTTCTTTTCTTTTATTTTAAAACATCAAATAGACTTTATGAAATGTATAAAATATCGATGATGAGAACGCTTTTTACTTACGAGGAGATTCTGGCCTATTCTTTGCTTGATATAGCTGATGAAGAAGGGTTTATTGGTGCTAAGGATAAGCAGATTTGCTTAAAAACAAGTATTAGTGAGCGGCAGTACTACTATATTATGAAAAAGTTTAGAAATGTTCATATTATCGATCAGAACAAAAAAGGTATATACATCGTTGACTTAGACAGTTTAAAGACGATCGCGTGCAGCGTTGTAAATTTTATGAAGAATCGTATTTAACTCAAAGCTTTATCTGCTTCAGACAGAGACTTAAAACCATATTGCTGCATCATAGCCTCAAGGACTATTTGAGCGCCATTGATATTTTGGGCTTTTTGTTCCAGAACGTTTTGATAATAGAGAGCGAGAGTTCGAGGGGAATATGTGGCAAGTTCACCCCTGAGATATGTTTCCAATGATGTGATATGGGCCGCGTCGTCTGTGGAAGTAGCAGGTCGCCCATGTTTGCGGATATGGGGGAATTTGGCATTGAGCTCTTGGGTCCAAGCCATATTTATTGCTGTGATTTTATCGATTAATGCCACGGTTTCTTTTTTCAATGGTGGCAGATGATGTTGAATGCTCTTATATTCCTCTGGTGAGGTAAACTCCATCATCCGGGCATATTTTTCTGTTAACAGATTCTTGCCGTGTGCCTTTGCTGCTGACAAATCTTCCAGATAACTGGCTAAAGCCGCTTCTGACCAGGCTGTTGTTTGGCTTGACCTCATAATAGTAAACGTTTTGTGATTGTTTTGGCAAGCTGCTTTACCACCAATACAAGCTACGTTTTGGAACAGCTTCCATTCCAACTCTACGATTTTAGAAATAAATTCCTCTTTCATAATCATCACCTTATTTTATCTGTATCTATTCGGTCCAAACATTCATATTTTTTATGAATGTATCTTGGATTTTACTCTGGATCAAGGGGCCGTGCTCCAATAAAAAATCGCTGCCGGAGTCTGTTAAGTTCTGTTGTCGCAGTTCATCGATGATGTGTTGGCATAAGACTTCTTTTGCTGATGGTGCGGTTTCCCCTGCACAGGGCACTGACCTTTGCGGTCCGTCGGCTGTTATCAAGTCGGCTGGTAATATCGATCAGCACGATCTCTATGGTGTTCTCTTTAACATGAGATTCTCTCCGCAATCTTTGAAAGGCGAAGAAGGAACTGCGAACTTGGCTGCGTTGATTAAAACTTATTTCAGCGATTACAAAGGCAAGCATATCCAGTTCAACGTTTTGAACCGCGAAGAAATGATTGCAGCGAAGAAAGAACCTGAAAAATATACAGATCTTATGGTACGTGTTGCAGGCTATAGTGCTTACTGGACCGACTTGCCCGGTAACATTCAGGATGAGTTGATTGCCCGTTCAGAAAACGAATTTTAATATGTAGGTAAATAGCCTTAAAAGAAGGGGCGTGCTTTCACCGGCACCCCCTTTTTTAACAAAAGCATCAATCATATTATAATGAGGAGGAAAACAGCATGGACAATCAAAACGCCAAAGGGATGTCTTATAGTGTTATTGCGGCATCTTTTCTAGCTGTATTTTGTTTGTTTGGTTATCGCGCTACTTTTGCCGTATTATCTGGCCCGATGTCTGCAACGATGAATTGGACAGGCGCCGAGGTTTCATTGGGATACTCGTTGATGATGTCTATTTACGCCATCACTGCATTTTTCAGCGGGATGATTATTGATAAATGGGGTACTAAACCGGTTTATGCTATTGCCGCAGTATTTGCAATGCTTGGATTCTGGCTTACCAGCCGGGTCGAGAGTTTATTTGCTTATTATGCCTGTTACGCAATTTTTGCCGGTATTGGCACGGGTATGCTTTGGGTATCATCCACAATATCCGTCCGTAAATGGTTTGTTGGTAAATATTATGCCAAAATGTGGGGTATTGCTTTTGCTGGTGCGCCTTTAGCACAAGTATTGCTTAGTTTGGGAGTTAAACCTTTATTAGTGCAGAACGCTGCTCAATGGCGTGATGCGATGAACTATCTGGCATGGATAGTATTGGCCCTCTTGTTAGTGGCGGCTTTTCTAGCCAAAAAAAATCCGGAACAATATGGTATCGAACCATTTGGTGCTATACCAGCAGCTCCAGGTACGCAAGCCAAACCGGAATATATCTGGGGAGTTGGCGAGGCTTTTGGCACCGCTGCTATCTGGGGTTCAATATTAGCCTTCTTAACCTGTATGATCGGCGAGTTTTTAATTTGGACGCAAGTTGTACGTTATTGGACTAAAGATCTAAACATGACTCTAGATGCGGCGACTAATCTTTACGTTGCTATTGGCATTGCAGGCATTTTTACTATGCCTTTGATGGGCATTGTAGCAGATAAAGTGGTTGTACATCTTGGCAACGAAGTCAAGGGTCGTAAAGCGATGCTGATATTTGCTCCGGTGGTAGGAATTTTAGCCTGCGTGCTGCTCCTTAGCATGAGTGCAACCTCCACGATACTCGGCATTGTCGTCTGTATCTTGTTTGCTACTTACTGGGCAATAGAGCCGGGCGGAGTAGTTGGTTACGCTGGCGCAATTTATGGCCGAGTCAGTCTGGGTAAAATCTGGGGTGCGGCAACGCTGATAGTTATGGGCATCGGCCCCGCGCTTGGCAGTTACATGGGCGGGTATTTAGCCGATACTTCTGGTAATTTCACGGCTTCCATCCAATTTGCCATGGCCTCCTTTGCACTTTCGGCTGTTATTGCGTTCTTCCTGCCGATGAAGGCAACTGCTAAAGCTGCTGCTGCGGAAGAATCTAAAGTGATTGAATAAGAGTAGGAGTTATAAAATCTGAAAAGCATTACGCACTTGCCAGGTTTTAAATACTGCCAAGTGCGTAGTTTAGTTGAAGTTATATTGTTTGCAAAATTATAATTGCTTTGGAAAAAGAAAAACGTTATCTGATGAACATCAGATAACGTTTTTTATCATATTTATTTCCAGGCAGGTAAGATGGTGCCTTTGAAATATTCCATAATGAATTTTTCGTTGTCAGCAGATTGATAGATCTCTTTCAGTTTGGCGATACGGGGATCGCTGACGTTGGTTTTTTTAGTAACGAAGATATTGACGAAGGGGTTATCAGCAGATTCCAGGATGATGGAATCGTTGGTCGGATTCAGACCAGCGGGGATAGCGTAGTTAGCATTGATGACCGCAAAGGTAACGTCGGGCAGGCTGCGGGGAATAGTTGCAGCGTCCAGTTCCAGAAACTTGAAGTTATGCGGGTTTTCGGTGATATCGGCAACGGTAGTAGTAACATTGTTGATATCTTTGACCTTGACCAGGCCGGCATGAGCCAGAACTAAAAGCGCGCGGCCGCCGTTGGAAGGATCGTTGGGGATACCGATAGTAGCGCCGTCAGGAATGGGGTCGCCTTTTTTGAGTGTTTTGGAATAAGCGGCCATCGGGAAGTTTACGGTTTTGAAAACTTCGACCAGATCGAATTTAGGCTCTTTTTGCAGGGTAGCGTCCAAATAAGGGCGGTGCTGCATGCTGTTGGCAAAAACTTCGCCTTGGAACAGGGCTACGTTAGGAGTTACATAATCATTGAATTCTACGACTTCGATTTTCAAACCTTGCTTTTCAGCCAGTTTTTTGACGTTGTCCATGATTTCGGCATGGGGGCCGGCAGTAACGGCGATCTTGATCGGTGCGTCGGTTGCAGGAGCTTTAGCAGCTTCTTTTTTATCGCCGCCGCAGCCGAAGGTGGTGATTGCAGCTACGCATAAGGCTGCTGCGGTTAAAATCTTGGCAAATTTTTTCATAATAAGTTCCCCTTTACAAGATAATTTTATAGTTTGTTTTTATTAAGCTTTTTAGAAAAGTAGTCCCCCAGGGACTGGATGGATTGTACCATTACGATGAGCACGACTACTGTGATCAGCATCACGTCCATCTGGAAACGCTGGTAACCGTAGCGGATTGCCAGGTCGCCTAAGCCGCCGCCGCCTAAAGTACCGGCCATAGCGGAATAACCGATCAGGGCGATAACGGCGAGGGTGATACCCAAAACGATGGAATGCAATGATTCAGGCAGCAGCACCTTGCGGATAATTTGCATCGGGCTGGCGCCCATAGCCTGCGCGGCTTCAATAACGCCGTGGTCGATCTCCAGTAGCGAAGATTCGATAATGCGGGCGATAAAGGGAGCGGCGGAGATAGTTAACGGTACGATAGAAGCCGTAGTGCCGATAGAAGAACCGACCAGCAGGCGAGTCAGCGGAATAATCGCTACCATCAATATAATGAAGGGAGTTGAGCGGGTAGCGTTGACGATAGCGCCCAAAACACTGTTGATAGAAGCGTTTGGCAGGATATGGTTCTTACGGGTGACTGTCAGGATCACGCCGAGTGGCACGCCGATAAGCGTTGCCAGAATAGTGGAAGCCAGCACCATATAGCAGGTTTCCCAAAAGGATTTAAGTAAAAGTGCAAACATTTCAGGAGACATAACCGATCACCTCCACCTTTAATTGTTGTTCATGCAGATATTGCAAGGCTTTTTTGATGCCGCAGGCAGTGCCCGAAACTTCGATGACCAGGGTTCCGAAAGGCAGGTCTTTAAGAGAATCGATATTGCCGTAGATGATGTTAATATCGACGTCGAATTTTTTGACCATCCCGGAAACGATCGGGTCGCCGGCTGAATTGCCGATAAAGGAGAGGCGCACGATCAGCTTGCTGCCTTCCTGATAAGTATCGCTGATAGCGGAGGATTGCAGCAGTGCCGGCAGTTCCACGTTGTTGATACTCTTAACGAAATCTTTGGTTGTAGGCTGCTGCGGGTCGGTGAATACATCGACCATGGAGCCTTCTTCAATGATCACGCCGTTTTCGATAACGGCCACCCGGTCGCAGACCTCTTTGACCACTTCCATTTGGTGAGTGATCATGACGATGGTCAGGTTCAGGCGTTTATTGATGTCCTTGAGCAGATCAAGGATAGATTTCGTCGTCTGCGGGTCAAGGGCAGAAGTCGCTTCGTCGCACAGCAGCACCTTTGGGTCACTGGCCAGGGCGCGGGCAATGCCGACACGCTGCTTTTGGCCGCCGGAAAGCTGACTGGGATAATAATCCCCGCGGTCTTGCAGCTGTACCAGTTCCAGCAGCGGCTGGACCCGCTTTTTGATCTCGTCCTGAGGCAGCCCCTGGATCTCCAGCGGGAAAGCGACGTTATCGTAAACTGTGCGGGAGGCCAGCAGGTTAAAGTGCTGGAAGATCATCCCGATATTCTGTCGCGCTTTGCGTAGCTGCTGGTTATTCATCGCCGTCAGCTCCTGGCCGTCAACAAAGACCTGGCCGCCAGTAGGCACTTCCAGCATATTGATGCAGCGGATCAGGGTAGACTTACCAGCGCCGCTGAGGCCGATAATACCGAAAATCTCGCCGGCGTTGATATGCAGGTTGGTTTTTTGTAAAGCGTGGATGTCGCCTGCCGCACTGAAGTAGGTTTTTTCCACATTGCGTAAATCAATCATACTGAGTTCCTCTTTCTCTGCTAAAATCGTAAAAAAACCCTTCACACAGGTGAAGGGTATCGAAAGCTTTTCGTACTGCTTCATCTGTCGGATGTTACTCCGTTGGATTTGGCACCGTTCACTTAGTGATGGTTGCCGTAGCTTCATAGGGCCATTCCCTCGGCTACTCTTGATGAAATACCATGTAAAGTTGTTAAAGAAAATAATACACTTATTTCTTTAATCTGTCAACAGGTTTTTGAAAAAATATATCAATTTGCTACGTTCATTGTTTTGTTAGATATTTTCTGTAACATGTAAACTTTCCATTGATTGAATGGTTTAATAATAAAATTTTTCAAAAAACCTTGCCTTTCACAAGATAAAGTGATAAATTATAAAAGAAAAATGGTGCTAACACCATCTAAATTTAAGGAGGCAATCATGGCTGCAAAAACCAGAGACCATTTGACCGATCAATTATTCAAAGCAATTCTTAGTTTAAAAGATGAAGCCCAGTGCTCCAACTTTTTTGAGGATATTTGTACGATCAGCGAGCTGAAATCCATGGCGCAGCGGCTGGAAGTTGCCCGAATGTTGGACGAAGGCCGCATTTATGAAGAAATAGTAGAAAAAACAGGGGCCAGTACGGCGACTATTTCCCGTGTTAAACGCTGTCTGGTTTACGGCGCCGATGGTTACAATTCGGTGATGCCGATACTGAAAAAGGAAGAGAAGCAAGATGCCAAATAACAAAACCTTGCAGGTACCTTACGGAACCCGGGACGTACTTCCGGGCGAGGCAGGCGCCAGACGGATCATAGAAAATAAAATAGCGGCGACCTTTAAAGCCTGGGGTTACGACGAAGTGGTGACACCGACCTTTGAATATCTGGACACCTTTACGGTTGCCGGCCAGACCTCGGACAGCAGCTTTAAGCTGTTTGACCGCCGCAACAATACGCTGGTGCTGCGTTCGGATATGACGACGCCGCTGGCACGTTTGGTGGCGACCAGGCTTAATGAAGGGCCAACGGTGAAGCGGCTCTTTTATTTAGCTAACCTGTTTCGCTACGAAGAGGCCCAGACCGGGCGGCAGTGTGAATTTAATCAGGCCGGTGTGGAATTGATGGGCGCGGCGGGACCTTCGGCTGACGCTGAAATGCTGGCACTGGCGGTAGCATCGCTGCAGGCTGCCGGGCTCAGTGATTTTGTGATCAGCGTGGGACAAATCGATTTTATCAACGGTCTGATCGAAGCGGCAGAAGTTGGAGCAGAGCAGGCAGAAGAATTGAAACGCTGCCTGATCAGCCACGATGTGGTGCGGCTGGAAGCGCTGGTAGATGCCAGTAGGATGCCGGAACAGCAAAAGACACTGCTTAAAGAGCTGCCCTTCCTGCATGGCGGGTTGGAGTTGCTGGACAAAGTTGCTGCCTGCGGTCTGAACGATAAAAGTGCCCAGGCCGTGCAGGATCTGCGCGAGATCTACGCTTTGGCGGCTGCTTATGGCACGGCTGAGTATCTGCGCTTTGACCTGGGGCTGCTGCGTGACCTTGATTATTACACAGGGATGTTATTTGAAGGCTATGCCGAGGATATGGGGTTCCCTATTATCGGCGGTGGCCGCTATGATACGATGATGGAAAATTTTGGCAAGTCTTGTCCCGCGACGGGCTTTGCGATCGGTATCGACCGTGTGATGCTGATTTTGAGCCGTCGTCAGCAGCTGGACAATGTCAGCAGCTGGGACGTGCTGGTGGGTTGGGCAGATGGAAAGCTGCCGCAGGCTATTGCCCAGGGTATGCGTTTGCGTAAGAGCGGCAAAACTGTGAAGCTGTCCACAGAGCCATTGAGCCAGAAGGAAGCTGTTAAAGCGCAGCGTGCCAATAGCTGTGAAACGCTGCTGTATATAGAAGATTGATAAAGGAAGTGCCAAGATGGATTATATTACCGTAGCGCTGCCCAAGGGCAAGCTGTTTCAAAAATCAGTAGACCTGCTGGCACGGGTCGGCTACAGCGCCGATAACGTAACCGAAGATTCACGTAAGCTGGTCATCACCAACGAGGAAAGCAAAGTGCGTTTTATCATTACTAAAACCGTTGACCTGCCTACCTATGTGGAATACGGCGCGGCGGATATCGGCATCATCGGCAAAGATGTGCTGTTGGAAGAGCGCAAGGATGTGTACGAGCTGCTGGACTTAAAGTATGGCCGCTGCCGACTGATGCTGGCGGTGCCGGAACAGATGCAGCGGCCCAAACTGACTGATTACGCTCACCTGCGGGTAGCGACAAAATATCCCAACTGCGCGCAGGAATATTTCCGCAGCCTGGGCATTCAGACCGAGATCATCAAACTGAACGGCTCTATTGAGCTGGGGCCGATGGTAGGACTGTCGGAACTGATCGTAGATATTGTGGAAACGGGACGCACCCTGAAAGAAAATAAACTGGTGGAGGTTGACTCCATCTATACGGCGACGGCACGGCTGATCGCCAACAGGGTAAGCTTTAAATTGAAATTCGACCGGCTGGACAAGCTTGTGCGTGACCTGCGTAAGGTGCTGAATGAGGAGGAAGGACAATGCAAGTAACAGATGCCAGAGGTATGACCGCCAGTGAAATAGCGGCACTGATGCAGAAAAAAGCCTATGATGAGTGTGAGCTGTCGCCGGGCGTGCAGGCTGGGGTAACGGCTATGTTCGGTGCACCGCTGACGGCGGCTCAAGTCGTGGATAAGATCGTAACCGCTGTACGCGTCGAAGGCGATGAGCAGCTGCTATATTATACTAATTTGCTGGATAAGGCAGGATTGACTACGGCTACTATCAGGGTCAGTGAAGCTGAATTTGCCGAAGCAAACGAGTTGGTCGACAAAGAAGTGCTGGCCGCCATTGGGCGGGCTGTTGCCAACGTGCGCCGCTTCCACGAAGAGCAAATGCCCAAATCCTGGCTCACTAACCGTGAGTGCGGTGCCATGTTGGGTCAGAAGGTGACCCCGGTGGATTCCGTTGGTATTTATGTGCCAGGCGGAACTGCGGCATATCCTTCTTCCGTTATTATGAACGCAGTACCTGCCATTGTTGCCGGTGTGCCGCGTATCGTTATGGCAGTGCCGCCGGGGCGTGACGGCAAGGTCAATCCCTATGTTTTAGCAACAGCCCAGCTGATCGGCGTCAAGGAAATTTATAAAATGGGCGGGGCGCAGGCCGTAGCCGCATTGGCTTTTGGTACGGCGACTGTTCCCAAGGTAGAAAAAATCACCGGCCCAGGCAATATTTTTGTTACTTTAGCCAAAAAGGCCGTGTACGGCCACTGTGATATTGATATGCTGGCCGGGCCCAGCGAGATACTGATCATTGCCGACGCATCAGCCGACCCCGCTTATCTGGCGGCTGACCTGCTGAGCCAGGCCGAGCATGATCCGCTGGCCAGTGCTATTTTAGTTACCGACAGCGAATTTGTAGCTAACGCCGTGGCAGCCGAGATCGAAGTGCAGCTGGCGGCTTTACCGCGGCAGGAGATCGCTGCCATATCTTTGGCTAACCATGGGCGGATCATTGTAGCGTCTGATATGGAAACAGTTATCGAAATGGCCAATTTGTCGGCGCCTGAGCATTTGGAAGTTATGACTAAAGCGCCTTTCGAGCTGTTGCCATATTTGCGTAATGCAGGGGCCATCTTCTTAGGGGCCTATTCTCCCGAACCGCTGGGCGACTATTATGCAGGGCCGAACCATATTTTGCCGACTGGCGGCACCGCGCGTTTCTATTCGGTGCTGAACGTAGAAACCTTTATGAAGAAAACCAGCATCATAGCCTACACTCAGGGCGCTTTAGCCAGCGTCGGCGGCGATGTAATAAAAATGGCCGAGGCCGAAGGATTGCAGGCACACGCCAACGCTATCCGCGTGCGGCTGGAAAAGAGGTGACGAAATGGCTGGATTCAATGCCAGGACGGGACTGGAAGAAATAGAAGAATATGCTGTCGAGCATGTGGCGGCTGATATCATCATCAATGCCAATGAGAGCAATTACGGACTGCCGCGGCCTATAGAGCAATCGGTAGCCGCTAAGCTGGCTGGCTTTCCCTTCAACCGCTACCCGCCGATGCAGGCGGAGACTTTGTGCGAGCTGATCGCCGAAGACTTGGCGCTGGATGCTGATAATATCAGGATTGGCAACGGTTCCAGCGAGCTTTTGCAGATGGCCTGCTACGCTTTTGGAGGCAGTGGCCGCAAGATCGCTTTTCCGTATCCGTCATTTTCCATGTACGGCGTTTATACCAAACTGGCCGATAGTATTGCAGCGCCTTATCCGCTGACTATAGCTGGCTATATCGACCCTGATAAGGTCATCGAGTTCTGCGAAGCCCAGCAGCCGGCATTGCTGATCGTCTGCAATCCCAATAATCCTACGGGCAACTATAACCCGCTGGAGGCTATGGAAAAGATTTTAGCCAATGTCAGCTGCCCGGTGGTGATGGACGAAGCCTATATGGAATTTGCCAAAGGTAGCGGCGTCGATCCGCAGGACTTGCGCCCCCTGAATAAATTGAAACTGGTGGCCGGTTCGACCCTGGCTTTGACGGCTAAATACAGTAATTTTATGTGCCTGCGTACCTTCTCCAAGGCTTACGGGCTGGCAGGGCTGCGCGTCGGTTATGCCGTTGGCAGTGCGGGTATCATGCGTATTCTTGGCAAAACACTGTTGCCCTATCACGTTAATGCCTGGTCATTGGTGGTCGCCGAAGAGGTCTACCGTCAGAAGGATGTATATAAGGAACGTATCGAAACCATTACCGAACAGCGTGAGCTGCTACGGGAACAGTTCGAGCAGCTGGGGCTGAAGGTTTGGCCTTCGGCGACCAATTTTTTGACTATCTGCCCACAGGGCAGGCTTGCCAAGCATTTAGCGGTAGCTTTTAGCAAAGAATACGGCCCGCAGGGCGATAAAACAGAGCAGATGCTGGCTGGTATGTACCTGTACCGCAAGCTGCTGGCAAATAAAATTTTAGTTCGCGATTATACGGGACATCCGGTCTTGCAGGGCTGCCTGCGCATTACCATGGGGTTGCCCCAGGAAAATGCCGAAGTGGCGCTGCAGTTAAGCCGTCTGTGCGGAGAGGAGGAAGCATGATGCGTCAGGCTGAAGTGGAACGCAAAACCTTAGAAACAGCAGTTGCAGTAAGCGTCGATCTTGATGGCAGCGGTAAAGCCGCTATCGCGACGGGAGTGGGATTTTTTGACCATATGCTGACTTTGCTGGCCAAGCACGGTTTCCTTGATTTGCAGATGCAGGCCCAGGGTGATTTGGAAGTAGACAGCCACCACACTGTTGAAGACTGCGGTATTGTTTTAGGCGAAGCACTGAAAGCCGCCGTGGGCGACAAAGCTGGCATCCACCGTTATGGCAGCTGCTTTATCCCGATGGATGAAGTGTTGGCGCAGGTCGTGCTGGACTTTTCCGGCCGTCCCTATCTGGTCTTTGAGGCCGAGATACCGAAGATCACCTTAGGTAATTTTGATACGGAAATGACGGAAGAATTTTTCCGCGCCGTAGCTGTTGCCAGCGGAATGACATTGCATATCAGGGTATTGTACGGAAAAAACGTGCACCACATCATTGAAGCAATTTTTAAAGCCTTTGCCCGTGCTTTGGCCGAAGCAGTAGCTGTCGATCCCCGCGTCAAAGGCGTGATGAGCAGCAAGGGGGCCTTATGAGCGAGCGGATAGTGATCGTTGATTACGGTATGGGCAATCTACACAGCGTTAATAAAGCCATCGCTGCCGTAGGCGGTGAGCCGGTAATTTCCGGTGCCGCACGGGTGCTGGCCGAGGCTGAAAAGTTGATTTTACCGGGCGTCGGCGCTTTTGGTGACTGTATGGCTAATCTGCACCAGTCTGGGTTGGTGCCCGTGCTGCAAGAATATTTACAGAGCGGCAGGCCGTTTTTAGGTATCTGCCTGGGGATGCAGGTGCTGTTTGAAGGCAGTGACGAAGCCCCCGGCGTTGCTGGCTTGGGCTATTTTAAGGGGCAGGTCAGAAAGCTGTCGACAAACTTTAAGATACCCCATATGGGTTGGAATAAACTAAGCCTGCGTAGCAGTTCGCCGCTACTGGCCCAGGCCGCCAACGAATATGTGTACTTTGTGCACAGCTTCCATGCCGAGCCGCAGGATCAGGCTATTATTACCTCTACCTGCGATTATGGTATGGAGGTTACAGCTTCCGTTGGACAAGGCAGCGTACAAGCCTGCCAGTTCCATCCCGAAAAATCAAGCCGCGTGGGTTTGGGCCTGCTGCGCGCTTTTAAGGAGTGGCAGCCATGATAATTTTTCCGGCAATAGATATCCGTGGAGGCCGCTGCGTAAGGCTAACCGAAGGTCGATTCGACCAGGAAACTGTTTTTGCCGACGATCCTTCGGAAATGGCGGCTCGCTGGTCGGCTGCTGGGGCTGAATATCTGCACGTTGTTGATTTGGACGGAGCGCTGGCCGGTGCGGGACGCAACCTGCCGGCTATCAAAAAGATTTTAGAGCATGCTGCCATGCCTGTACAGGTAGGCGGCGGCATCAGGACGTTAGCAGCGGCAGCAACGCTGCTGGACATGGGCGTCAGCCGCGTTATTTTAGGCTCTGTGGCAGTGCGCGACCCACAACTGGTAGCTGCTGCCTGCAAGCAGTTTCCCGGTCAGGTAGTAGTCGGTATAGACGCAAAAGACGGCAAAGCTGCGATTGAAGGCTGGGGCGTCAGCGGCGGCATCGATGCTGTGGAGTTGGCACAGAAAATGGCCGTCTGCGGTGTTGAGCATATTATTTTTACTGACATCAGCCGCGACGGCAAGCTGAGCGGGGTGAACGTGGAAGCCACGGCGGCTTTGGCCAGAAAAAGCGGCGTTAAAATCATCGCCAGCGGCGGTGTGGCCTCACTGGAGGATATCCGCAGCCTGCAGCAGTATGCCAGTGACGGCATTGAAGGCTGCATCATCGGCAAAGCTATTTATACGGGTGCCGTCGATTTAAAAGAAGCCCTACGGGTAGCCAGGGAGGGTTAAAATGCACACGAAAAGGATCATTCCCTGCCTTGACGTTAAGGCAGGACATGTAGTCAAAGGCACTAATTTTGTAGAGCTGCGCGATGCGGGCGACCCGGTAGAGCTGGCCGCCTTATACGACAGCGAAGGCGCCGACGAGTTGGTGTTTCTCGATATTACCGCTTCCGTTGAGCAGCGCAAATCCATGCTGGATGTTATCAACCGCACAGCAGGTCAGGTCTTTATGCCTTTGACCGTTGGCGGCGGTATCAGTACGGTGCAGGATATTCGTAACGCTCTTAATGCCGGTGCCGATAAGATATCCGTCAATACGGCGGCGGTCAAAAATCCACAGCTGATTGCTGACGGTGCTAAATTGTTTGGCAGCCAGTGTATAGTTCTGGCTGTAGATGCCAAACGCTGCGGCACAGGTAAATGGGAGGTCTATGTGCACGGCGGGCGTACTTCTACCGGTATCGATGTGCTGGAATGGGTGCAGGAAGCCGCAGCGCTGGGAGCGGGCGAAATTTTGCTGACCAGTATGGATGCCGATGGCACTAAAAACGGTTACGATATCCCGCTGACTCGGGCCGTGGCGGAAGCTGTGGGCGTACCTGTGATCGCCAGCGGCGGTGCGGGCACACTGGAACACTTTTATGATGTTTTGACGGAAGGTAAAGCCGATGCCGTTTTGGCGGCGTCAGTCTTTCACTATAAAGAATTTACTATCAGGCAGGTCAAAGAATACCTGCGGTCTAAAGGTGTAGAGGTGAGATTATAATGCAAGTAGATTTTTCGAAAATCAAATTTGACGACAAAGGGCTGGTGCCTGCCGTTGTGCAGGATGCGGCGACTAACGCTGTTCTGATGCTGGCCTATATGAACGGCGCTTCGCTGGCGAAAACGGTGGAAACAGGTTATACTTGGTTTTGGAGCCGCAGCCGCCAGGAGCTGTGGAACAAAGGCGCTACCAGCGGCCATGTGCAAAAGGTCATCAGCATCGACTATGATTGCGACGGCGACAGTCTGCTGGTGAAGGTAGAGCAAAAAGGCGCTGCCTGTCATACTGGTAATTACTCCTGCTTCAGCTATCCCCTGTGGAACAGCGGCAGCGGTAAAAACCTGCCGGTGCCCGAACCGGACGGACTTCACGGTGTATTGGCCGAGCTGTACCGTGTTATTCAGGATAAACGAGTCCATGGCAGCGAAAAATCTTATACCCGTTATCTCTTTATGTCCGGCCAGGATAAGATCCTGAAAAAAGTTGGCGAAGAAGCGGCAGAAACGATCATCGCTTCTAAAAACAACAACGGCAAAGAGGTTTTGTACGAAATGTCTGACCTGTGGTATCATTGCCTGGTGCTGTTGGCTTACCACAACATCAATCCGGCCGAATTGCTTAGCGAATTGGGCGGACGCCGCAGCAAAGAAAACAATAGCAAATACTAAATTTATGGGAACCTCCTGCATGATGCGGGAGGTTTCTTTGCGTAAAATTTACAGCTTACAGACGTATTTTGTGCTACAATGACAAGTAAGAAAATGGCAGCGAAGAAGGTGAAAAAGTGGAAAAAACAGTTTTAGTTATCGGCCACCGTAACCCGGATACAGACTCAGTCTGTTCCGCTATCGCTTATGCGTATCTCAAACAGCAGCTGGGATTGAACGCGGTTCCGGCCCGTGCGGGCAAGATCAACCCGGAGACCCAGTTTGTGCTGGAGCATTTTGGTGTGCCGGTGCCGAAATTAGTAGACGACTTATATCCCCGGTTGAGCGATATACGTTTGGCGCAGCCGCCAACAGTGCGGCCTGATGCTTCCCTGCGTGATGTAGGGCGGCTGCTGGTCGAGCACGCAGGATTAAAATCAGTGCCGGTGCTGGACGAGGCTGGCAGCATCGTCGGTATTATCACCGTCGGCGACCTGGCTAAACGCTATTATAATGAGCTTTCCATTCAGGATATGGATAACGGCGCTACCGACTACCGCAGCATCGTGCATACGCTGGAAGGGCAGCTGCTGTGTGGCGAGTTAGAGAAAACTTTTAACGGCAAAATCAAGATCGGTGCGTCTGAACCTGCGACCTTAAGCACGGCTATCAGGCCCGGCGATCTGGTGATCATCGGCGACAGGGTCGACGCCCAACTGGCGGTACTGCAGGCTGGTGCGGCTGGACTGATATTGACCCGCGATACGAAAGTGACAGCCGCAGTACGTCAGGCAGCCGAGCGCTATAATGCCGTCGTCATCACGACGCCATATGACACCTATACTACTGCCCGGCTCATCAATCAAAGCATACCAGTGCGGCTGGTAATGACCAAAGAATTGGTGACACTTAAAACTACCGACCTTTTAAGTGATGTCAGGGAGAAAATGCTGGCGGCTAAATTTGTCAGCTATCCTGTTTTAGAACGTGGCCGTTATGTGGGTATGATCGACCGTGGCATGATGCTGGTGCCTGATAGGCAGGAGGTCATTTTAGTTGACCATAACGAACGCAGCCAGGCCGTGGAAGGCATCGAGGACGCCCACCTGTTAGAGATCATCGACCACCACCGTTTAGGCGGACTGACAACCGGTGCGCCGATTTTTATCCGTCAGGAGCCGGTAGGTTCAACGGCCACTATCGTATCTAACCTGACCTGGCATCGGGGTGTGCAGCTGCCACCAGCCTTGGCAGGGCTGCTTTTTGCTGCGATAGTATCCGACACTCTCTATTTCCGTTCGCCTACTTCGACCCTGTTTGATGAAGATACTGCCAGGCGATTGGCCGAACTGGCCGGTATCGAAGATGCGACGGTTTTTGCGATGGAAGTGCTGCGGCAAGGTTCGGCTATCGGTAAACTGCCGGTACAGGACATCGTGCGCAACGACATTAAAGAATTTGATTTTGGCGAGCAGCGTATCACTGTCAGCCAAATCAATATTATGGACAGGCAGCAGGCTTTGGAACGTATGGATGAGCTGCAGCAGGCCTTAAACGAATTTCGCAGGCAGGAAGGTTACGACCTGTCACTGCTGATGGTGACTGACATTTTAGGTGAGGCAACCGACCTTTTGGCTGCCGGAAGCCCGCAGACGCAGCTGGTACACGCCTTTGGCGAAGCAACAGCGGCAGGCTGCTACCATTTGCCCGGTGTATTGAGCCGCAAAAAGCAGATCATTCCGCCGCTGACAGAAGCTTATAGAAAAATCGACTAAATAAAAAGCTGGCAGACAATCTTATGTCTGCCAGCTTTTGTTTATTTTGTGTTTTTAAATTTTCAATCAGGCTTTTGTGACGCTATACACCTTGGACGCACTGGTTTCTCGGGAACGCATTTTGCTTGACAGCTCTGAAAAAAATAAAAGCCGCTTACCCATGGGTACATTGCACCCAGGAAAGCAGGCATCATTGCTTGCGGTTTTCATTATAGCACTGGCGCACCACCCTGCAATATATTTGCTTTATATTTTACAATTATATTGACAAATGAGACCGTTTTCGATTATAATTTTAATTGTCTTGGGGGCATAGCTCAGCTGGGAGAGCGCTTGAATGGCATTCAAGAGGTCAGCGGTTCGATCCCGCTTGTCTCCACCAAGTTAAATGCACACACCGCAAAGTATTGCGGTGTTTTTTATTTTCATGGTTTCAGTCTCAAATAATGGGGGATTTAGAGGCCAGAAGACCGTTGTTTTGCGGGAAATGCGGTTTCAAAAATTATTGTATAATTAAAATATGGAAGGAAGTTTGCAGGATGTTAGAAAAAATTACTTTTATCGTAGCGGCAGCAGCACTGGTGTTGTCTGTTTATAATATCATCAGGACTACCAAAAAGAGATAAAAAATATATAATGGGAAATATGTTTTACTATATGTGTACGCCGTTGAAGGTAGTTGGGATGGCGTCAGTAATATAGTAAAAGATATACCGTTATCAGGGAATCCTTATATTTTAGGCTATAAATGGATTGAACAGTTGAATAGAAATGAAGCTACTTGAAAACAGCGGTACACGTTTAGGTGTACCGCTGTTTTATGTTAGAACGTTACTTTTTTTATTTAAAAGTTGATGTTTATCAACTAGGATATATACAAACCGTGAGGTTTGGGAGAGATGTTTTTTGGCACCTAATGAATATTTATTGTTAATAGTAAATATATCTCGCACACTTACTGCGTGAGAGATATTTGTTTATGTAATCGGGCAAGATATAAAAGTTTTGGCGCAAGAAGTTAAAAAATATTATCGGAGATATAATTAATGCTTATAAATGGTAAAATATTGAAAATATAAAAATTAATTAAGTACATTAAATTCAATTCCCAAGTCATATTTCGCGAAGTATAATTTCATTGCATGTATAATTTTATTTTCTGTGAAATGAGCACTAAAGTGCGCATATGTGATGTATTTTATACAGCGCAGGCATTTTTTTTGTAAGATAATAAGTATAAAACCAATATCTATAAAAGTTTAATGATTAAGGTGAAAGGCATGTTTGCTGAGAAATATCGAAGTATCGGCTTAAATATTTTATATCATAGAAGATTAAAAGGTTTAAGTCAGGAAGCATTATCTGTTAAAGCCGGGCTGACCCGTTCTTATATTTCCCGAATAGAGCGTGGTTCGGCAAGGTGCGGTCTGGAAGTGTTTTTTTTGATCGCCCAGGCTCTGGAGGTTGATCCTGCTGAACTCATCAGCGGCCAGCCACCAGGCTCGTAACCGGTTTAAGAATAAAATTATTTTACAGCGGCAGTCGATGAAGGAGGTATCTTTATGAATCCCGATTACAAAGAAATTGGCAAGAATATCCGTTTAATGCGTATCAGACAGGGTGTGAGTCAAAGCGAATTAGCGCAGCGCCTTGAGGTTTCGCAGACACATATGAGCAACTTAGAGCACGGGCGCGTTAGCGTTAGCCTGAGAGTGCTGCTGCGGATGGCGAATTATTTTAAGTGCAGTGTTGATAGTTTGCTGGGCAGCGTCCTGCAGGGGCATGTAACGCCTGAAGTGTATGATGAAAGCTATAATCTTGAGGATTTGGCTTTGTTGCTGAAGGTATTGAAACAAAAAAGAGTAGAGGTGCTGTAAACCAAGTACTCAAAAGCCCAGCCATAATAAAAATTATGGCTGGGCTTTTTTTATTTATCAGGCAACCAGGCTGCGATTACCGCGTACAGTTCCTGCAATTGGAAAGGCTTTGTGATATGGGCGTTCATACCGGCCTCCCGTTCTTTTTTGATGTCATCGAGAAAAGCGTTAGCAGTCATGGCGATAATAGGTAGTGCCTGCACGTCGCGGCGTGGTAGGCTACGGATTGCTTTGGTGGCTTCGTAGCCGTTGAGCCGCGGCATCTGCATATCCATAAAGATAAGGTCGTAATAGCCTTCAGGAGCGTCTATTACTTTTTGCAGGGCAGCTTCACCGTCACTGGCTTCTTCGATGAGGGCTCCAGTCATCCCGATCAACTCATGGGCGATCTCCATGTTGAGCAGGTTATCTTCAACCAGTAGAATACGCCTGCCGCTGTAATCGTGCTCAGTTGGCACTGGTAGCGCTGGCGGTTGTAGTGATATTTCACTGTCTGCTAGCTTAAGGGGCAGGGTAACAGTGAAAGTGGTGCCTGCACCCGGCTGGCTGGCGACTTCGATAGTGCCGCCCATCAGGTCGATGATGTTTTTGGTGATTGCCATGCCGAGGCCGGTGCCTTCGATACTGTCGGTAGCCGAGGTTTGCGAACGTTCGAAGGGTGTAAACAGCTTTGGCAGGAAATCTTTAGTGATACCGATGCCGTTGTCTTTGAAAACAAAGCGGAAATGGCCATAGCCTGAAGGTGCCAGCGGCAGTTGGGTGACCTGAAGGCTAAGTTTACCGCCGTTGGGCGTGAATTTGATAGAGTTGCTGAGGATGTTAGTGAAAATCTGGTTCAGGCGCATGGTGTCACCTAAAATGTAGGCATCGTTGATTTCGCCGGCTTCAACATGCAGTCGGTGCTGGTGTTCATTGATCTGCGGCATGATGAGCGAGGTCAGATTTTGCAGCAGATCGTGCAGGTTGAGCGGGACTTCTTTTAAAGAAAGTTTGCCGCTTTCTATTTTCGACATATCGAGGATATCATTGATAAGTTCCAGCAGATGGTTTGAGGCTATACCGATCTTGGTGAGGCAGTTTGCTACTTTGGTCTGGTCAGAAAGCTGTTGCTGGGCTATGGTAGTCATACCGATAATTGCGTTCATAGGCGTGCGGATATCGTGGCTCATATTGGAAAGGAACGAGCTTTTGGCAGTATTGGCTTTTTCAGCTGAAAGCAACGCCGCTTTTAAGGCCTGTTGTTGTTTTTCATAAGTCAGTTTTTGGTTATGGATGTTACGGAAGGCGATGACACAGCCGGTTAGTTTACCTGTTGAGTCTTTGATAGCTTGGGATTCCAAGCGTACCCATTCGTATTTGTCGTTAGCAAAACGGCGCAGCAGCTCCATTTCGACGGTGCTTTTGTTATTTTGCGACAATGTTTGGCTGATATTTTGTAAAGAGAAAGAATGGAGTAACTTTTTGCGGAAGCTGTCATGGACGAAGTTGTTGACGAAAACAGACCAGGCTTCGGTGTAATCTTCCAGTCCTTTAAGCAGGTTGGCAGAGACGATTTCGTTGAGCCGCAGGACATAGAATTTTTTTGTTTGCAGATCTACATAGTAAACGGCATAGTACATCTCGGCGAGGGCGTTCGCAATATTGTGATGGCGGAGTCTGTCGGCACTAAGCAAAGCCAGCTCCTGTTCCTGCTGTTTTTTGTCGTCGATGTTGCGTACCAGCAGCAGGATTTTTTCACCTTCGATAGTGGAGATCTTGGTGCTGTAATAAGTGTAGTAGTGCAGTTTTTTATTTTTATCCCATACGCGTAGCTCACCTTCGGCGTAGTTTTGTTTGACATAGAGCTTGGGGTCGAAGATGCCGGCTAAAAGAGCCTTGTCTTCGTCCATAAGCAGTTGGTGGAACTGATCGTAAAAGTCGTTGTAGCGACCGCGAGGTTTCAAGGAAAGGATCTCTTCCGTATAGTGGATGCAGTTGTAGCCCTGATGCTCCATGTCGACGCTGATAGCCAGGGCGTACATGTGGGCTACAGCCAGCTTGGCAGCATTTTCGCTGAGAGAATGTTCGACTTTTTGGGTAAGGTCTTCAAAAGCCAGTACTGCATAGGGATAGGCGTCGGAATAACCGGGAGCAGGGATGATCTTGAGGCAGAGCCAGCGATTGGCCTTATTCCTGAAGATATGCTCGATATGCTTGTCACCACAGGAGAATTTTTCGATGATCTGGCGGCTATCGGCGTTGGACAATAACATTTGCTGCCATTTAGGGTCGACGAATTCGTGCACATAGTTGGTAAAGCGTTGGTTGTAATCGCCCTCCATCTCGACGAATTTTTTAAACTGCTTGGGAACACGCAGCCCCCGCAGTTGGTTGTCGCGCAGATTGATCAGATAGACAGCGTGGTAGGTTTCACTGAGCTGGGCGATCCATGAGGTTTGTTCACGTTGGCTGAGTTCCAGTTGTTTTTGTTTTTCAATATTAAAATAACACCACAGAACCTTAAGATGGCCTGTGACGATGTCAATAGTAGAGAGCAGATGGGCTTCGATCCATTCAAACTTACCTTGGGCATTGATACGGCGCACTTCGCCGATCAGGTGCATATTTTCACGGGGCAGTTTTTGGCGTAGGTTTTCCAGAGAAGTTAGCTCCCAAAATTTATACTGGTCTTCGGGATGGATGAGCATCTGACCATAGGTGTTATTGGCGGAGGCAAAATCGCCGGCATGGGGAAAGGCAGCAGCGCGAGGTCCCAGCTTGGGCGAGACATAGTGGCCGTCTACAAGGTCAATGACGACGTATTCGTCAAACAGGACGTCGATACCCTGAAGCAGGTCGTTAGAGTGGTCGTGCCTGATCTGAATCTCGCCGGCGAAAAGATGGGGGATAACGGAAATAGATAAAGCGGGACAGCAACGGGTATCGCTTTCCCAAAGTGTTTTTTTGACGCGGACGTCCATATTATCACCAAAAATAGTTTTTTCGGCGAAGTACTGATAATCTCCCTGATGAAAGTTGACGGCGTCAAAATCAAGAGTATCGGGCTGATAAAAATCACCGCTGTGGAAACCGCCTTTATCTGTGGCGTATTTATTACAGTATAGTATTTGCATATCGTCCTGAGCGATGACCAGGATTGCCAGGCCGGTGATGTCGTTGAGCATTTGACGAAGATTTTTTTCTGAATTCATGGCTGCGCCTTTCTGCTACTATAATTTAGGAAGAAAACTTTATTATGGTAATTATAATATAAAAGCCTGAGAATGTGAATTTAATCTTCAAATAGTTGATGCAAAATAAATAAAAAGCTCTTTAGCTAAAAACTAAAGAGCTTTTTGGTTATTGTTCTGCCGGGCCCAAAAATTCATTGGCTAAAGAGGCCAGGCTTTGGTGGTCGAGTTGTTGGAAGAACTGTTGACGCCCCGGATGCGGGATCATTTTTTTTGCGACGGCTGCGTTATATTCGGCGGCGTGCTCAAAATCGGTTATCTGACACTCCAACTGGCTGTGACAGGCATCAAACAAGGCCTGCCCTTGATGGTTATTGATAAGTACCAGCGTCACGCCTTTATCATCGTCGAAAAGGGGGAAGTGTTTGTTGACACCCCAATAATCGGCTATGGTAAGGTCGGCTTGGCTGCGTTTGTTGTTGAAGGCGCAGTCGGCACAGGACGGGCGGGTACTAAGGTTGCCGAGGAACAGACGCATATAGGGGCCGCGGCGTTTATGGGTGGCGAAGGTGTGGCTGGCTGTTTGAAAGATTATGTTAAAGCGTTTCCAGCCGGTAGTTTTATCGCGGAAGTTTACTTTAGCGATAGGCTCATTAGCCAAAGCTACCACTTCATCCAGTCGTTTTTGGTAGACCTTGGGACTGGGGACGCCGTGACAAACCACGTCAATAGTATAAAGCTGTTCGTAGTCGCGGCCCAAGTAGCCTTTCAGTCCGCCGATCTGGCAAGGAGTACCGCTGAATAAAACTGGTTGTCCTGCTTTGAGCAGCGTTTCGGCTTCCTTATAGGTAGCAGCGATATCGCTTTGTACATATTTGGAGCCACGCAGACTGATTAAAGCTTCATTGCTGCTGACACCGATGTGGCGTACTTGCCAGCGCTCGTCGAAAGCGGCGCCAAAGACAGTGCCATGGCGGGCGATAATATTTGCGGCCGCCAGTGAAAAAAGCCGCCGCTGGAACTGGTAAAGCGTACTGATTCGTCGGTGTTTTTACAGCCCATGACGGCCAATATCGCACTGGGCTGCGGTTTGTGCAGCAGAGGGCAGACCTGGACGCACAGTCCGCAGTTGACGCATTTGGTTGTGTCGACGACGGGATAGGTGAAGCCTTCAGCGTCGGGCGACATGGTGATGCAGGATACGGGACAGCGGCTGGCGCAGGCTGTACAGCCGCAGCAGTTGGTTTTCTCGGTAACTGTGATTATAATTCACCATCCTGAAATATTTGCTGCTTAGGAATGTTGCGAGTAATAGTTTAGAAATAACTGGGCTACGTTGGAAAGAGGGCGGCCCTTAACTACGCACAGGGTTTTGTTCATAAAAAGCCTGTCGTCGCGGATGACTTTGCAGGTAAGGCTGGAGTCGAACATATCGCCGGGTGAAGCCGGTACGACGGCGATGGCCGCATTCTCGCGAGCCCAGGCTACGGCCGCCAGCTTGGTGGTGTTGATGCTCAAGACTTGCGGAAAGACCATCGAGTCGGAGCAGACGTTGAGAAAAAGAGGCGAACAGCCACGGGACAGGCAGATGGGCATATCTTCCAGCTGGTCTAAAAGCAACGGTTCATCGTCGATAGGCAGCCAGGGATTTTCCTTGTGCATTACGGCGACCAGCCGCTCCTGCTTGGTATAGAGCACGTCGAAACGCCCTTCCTGGGTCAGGGGCGCATTGGCTACGCCGATCTCGGTTTGGCCGGACAGCATCTGTTCGGTCTGCTGCAGGACGGTGACCTCGTAAAGTTCGTAATTGATCTGGGGGTACTCTTTGGAAAATTTGCTTAAATAAGAGCGGATGAAAGAGATGGACATTGACGGCGACAGGCTGATGCGCAGCGTGCCCGTATAGCCGTGGACGCTGTCAGAGATTTCACGCTGGGTATCGTCCTCCAGGGAGCAGATATATTTGGCTTTATTATATAAAATGCAGCCGGCGTTGGTCAGTTCGATGTTGTGGACGCCGCGGCGTATGTTGACGAGCTGGGTACCGAATTTTTTTTGCAGTAGCTTTAATTGATTGCTGAGAGCCGGTTGGGCGACATGAACGCGCTTGGAGGCGGCCGAGAGGCTGCCCGATTCCACTATGGCAATAAAGTTGCGGTAATATTCCATATCCATGTGCTGATCCTCCTTTCGCAAACGGGTGTGGACGTAACAGTCATAACAGGAATAGTTGTATTTCCTTCAAATACATTATAGATGATAAAGCAATTTAAAAATATAGTTTTTTGAAAAAATTTTCGATGGCAGCAGTTTAGCATATAAGTAAAATTGATAAAACGTATCAATTATTTTGATGTTTGAAAATGAGTGTTGCCCTCGAAAACAGCAAATATTAGTAATATGAATTTTTAGGGGTAGCAAACGTTACATCTTGCTAAACCTGATGGAATAAGAGCCGCCAAGTGTAATGTTTTACAAGATCGCCATAAATAGACTTATAACTTAAATTTATATTTGCTATCAGTTATTGGTATTTTACGTTATAAGTTGAGCGGATTATACTTAGGGTGAAGAAAGATGTAAGAGAGTTTTAGGTGTATGAGAAAATTACGCTGAGGAAAGAAGGGATTAAAATGTTGGACAGCACGAGGTTAAGAAATCCTAAGTTGTTTGACAAAATCGTCACTCCGGAAGAAGCTGCTGCGTTGATTACCGATGGTATGAATGTTGGTGTCAGCGGGTTTACCCCCTCCGGTTATCCCAAAAAGACTACGATAGCTTTGGCCAAGGCTATCCGTGAAGGTAAAAAATGCCGTATTAATATCTGGAGCGGCGCTTCCGTAGGTCCGGAAATCGAAGAGGAGCTGGCAGCAGTCGGCGCCATCAAAGGGCGGATGCCTTATTATGCGGCTTCCAACAAAAGCATGAAAGCCGGCATCAATAAAGGCGACATCGAGTATATCGACCAGCATTTGAGCCACTTCGGTCAGCAGGTAGATTATGGGTTCTTTGGCAATGTCGACGTAGCTATTATTGAAGCGACAGCTATTACCGCAGAAGGTAACATCATTTTAGGACCTGGCGTTGGCAACAGCCCTATCTTTGCCAAACATGCCAAAAAAATCATCGTCGAGGTCAATACCTCAATCCCATTGAATCTGGAAGGTATGCACGATATTTACATCCCGGCCAAGCCGCCTAACAGGACTGCGATCCCTATTTACAATGTTGGCGATCGTATCGGGACGACCTATGTGGAATGTGGCCTTGACCGCATCGACTACATCGTTGAGTCTGATATTTTAGACAGCGTGCGCGACCTGACTGCTCCTGACGCAGCCAGCGTTAAAATTGCCGAAAATCTGGTAGAGTTCCTGGAGCACGAGCAGAAGATGGGCCGTTTGCCCGAAAAAATGCTGCCGCTGCAATCAGGAGTCGGCAGTATAGCCAACGCGGTTCTATTGGGCCTGGCCAAATCCAAGTTTGAAAATCTGGAAATGTATTCCGAAATTTTACAGGACTCCGTTTTCCGCCTGATCAAGATGGGCAAGATCGCCAAAGCTTCCGGCTGCGCCTTCACCCCGTCGCCGTCGGTTTGGAAAATGTATCAGGAGGATCCTGACTTATATCGTAAGAGTATCGTTTTAAGACCGCTTGATATCAGTAATCACCCCGAAGTTATCCGGCGTCTGGGCGTTATCGCAATGAACACTCCGCTTGAATTTGATATCTATGGACAGGCCAATTCGACCCACGTTATGGGTTGCACGATGATGAATGGTATCGGCGGTAGCGGCGACTATATGCGCAACGGCTTCCTGACTATTTTTTCGACGCCTTCTACCGCTAAAGGCGGCGCGATCTCCAGCGTAGTGCCGATGGTCACTCACGCCGACCATACGGAACACGATACGATGGTCTTTATAACCGAGCAGGGCGTTGCCGATATCCGCGGCCTGAGTCCGATCAAACGTGCTAAAGCAATCATCAACAACTGTGCGCATCCTGATTTTAGGCCGCTACTGTTAGAATATTTGAAATATGCGCAGCAGAAAAATGCACATATGCCTATTGATTTGGCACATGCGTTTGATTTGCAGGAGAAATTTTTTGCAACAGGAAGTATGCTGTAAGTAAAAATCGAAGAGGAATGAGAAAGGGGTCACTGACATGACTAAATATGAAGATATTAAACAAGGATTAGCAGATTACGAGGCAAAGGTTGCTAAAGCAAACGCTAAATTCCCTGAGAGAAAAGAGTTTAAGGAAAAATACGTTTATACTCCGCTTGACGTTGAAGGTTTTGACTATTGTGAAAAAAGCGGTTTCCCAGGACAATATCCGTTTACCCGCGGCGTACAGCCCACTATGTATCGTGGCCGTCTATGGACGATGCGCGCTTATGCAGGCTTCGCTACTGCCGAAGAAACTAATGCCCGTTATAAATATCTTCTGGACGCAGGTCAGACCGGCCTGTCCGTAGCAATGGACTTGCCGACCCAGATCGGACTCGATTCTGACGCTGAGCTTTCTCACGGCGAAGTCGGTAAAGTTGGCGTAGCTATCGATTCGCTGGCTGATATGGAAAAACTTTTTGAAGGCATTCCCTTAGATAAGGTCAGCACCTCTATGACCATCAACGGTCCCGCAGCAGTATTGCTGGCAATGTATGTAGCCGTTGCCGAGCAGCAGGGTGTAAAACCTGAGCAGCTGAGAGGCACTATCCAAAACGATATCTTGAAAGAGTATATCGCCCGCGGCACTTATATTTTCCCGCCGCGTCCGTCTATGCGTCTGGTCAACAATACCTTTGAATATTGCTCACAGAATATTCCTAAATGGAATACCATCAGCGTAGGTGCTTACCATATCCGTGAAGCTGGTGCTTCTTGTGTACAGGAAATCGCCTTCGCCTTTGCCAACGCTATGGCTTACATCGATGCAGCTATCAAAGCAGGGCAAAAAGTCGATGATTTCGCACCTGGTATTTCCTGGATCTTTACTGCCGGTTTGAATATGTTTGAAGAAGTTGCTAAATTCCGTGCTGCCCGCCGTTTGTGGGCCCGCATCATGAAAGAGCGCTATGGCGCAACCGTTCCTAAAGCACAGATGCTGCGCGTACACGTGCACACCGCAGGCAGCGTATTGACAGCCCAACAGCCGCTCAATAACGTAGCCCGCATCACATGGCAGGCTTTGTCCGCAGTACTTGGCGGCATCCAATCCATGGCCTGCTGCGCTTATGACGAAGCAATTGCTCTGCCTACTGAAGAATCTGCTACCCTGGCGCTGCGCACTCAACAGATGCTGGCTTATGAAAGTGGCGTCACCGATACTATCGACCCGATGGCAGGCTCCTACTATGTAGAAGCGTTGACTGATAAAATGGAAGCAGAAGCTTATGAATATATCCAGAAAATCGACACCATGGGCGGCGCTGTAGCAGCTATCGAGCAAGGTTATATGCAAGGCGAGATGGCAGGCCATGCTTATGAATATCAACGGGATATCGAGCTTGGCAAATCCATTGTTGTTGGCGTCAACAAATTTACCGATAACAAAAAACTGGCTGAACAGGATGTACTGCTGGCTGACCTTAGTATAGCTGAACGTCAGACCGCTAAAGTTGAGAAAATGAAAGCCGGTCGTGACCAAAAAGCAGTCGATACCGCTTTGGCAGCACTGAAACAAGCCTGTGCAGGCGAAGAAAACCTGATGCCTTACCTGATTGATGCAGTAAAAACTTACGCTACCTTGGGCGAGATTTGCGGCGTGATGAAAGAGGTATTTGGCGAATATAAACAAAACGCTATGTTCTAATTTGTCCGAGAAGTGTTGAGTGTAAGAACGGAGCTGATTTCTATGACAACGAAAGCCTTAGCCGACTTTGTAGCCGACTTACAGTACGACAAATTGAGCCATGAAACAGTACAGATCACGAAACAATGTATTTTGGACTGGCTGGGAGTCTGCATCCGCGGCTCTCAGGAAAAACCGATCAAGATCATTCGCAAGCTTTTGTTGGAAGGCGGTGGTAAACCACAGGCCACAGTTTTAGCCGGTGATGCTGAAAAAACTACTACTCTAAACGCTGCTTTCTGTAACGGTAGTGCGTCCCATTCCCTAGATTTTGACGACCTTCATAATCCCTCTATCATTCACCTGGCTACAGTAGTTGTGCCGCCGGTATTTGCTATCGCTGATACTGAACGTAAAAGCGGCAAAGAAATGCTGGCGGCTGTAGTAGCCGGATATGAGGTAGGCGGACGTGTTGGCGAGTCGGTCATTCCCGAGTCCTATTTCTTCTGGCATACTACCGGTACGGCGGGCACCTTTGGCGCCGCAGCTTCGGCTGCCAAAATTTTAGGCTTGAACGCGGACGACACACTGCAATGCCTTGGCAGTGCAGGTACACAGGCCGCTGGTTTGTGGGAGTTCTTAAAGGAAGGCGCTATGAGCAAGACTCTGCATGCGGGCAAAAGCTCTTATGCAGGCGTGCTGTCGGCCTATTTGGCACGGGCAGGCTTCACCGGCGCTACCAAGATACTGGAAGGTGAAAAAGGCTTCTGTCGGGCAATGGTGCCCGAACCGCATCTGGAAAAATTGACGGATGGGCTGAATGATGGTATATATAAGATTGACAATAATTCGTTTAAACCTTATGCCTGCTGCAAACATTCCCACGCTTCCCTGTACGCTATGCAGGTGCTGCGTGCTGAAAACGGCCTGAAATCTGAAGATGTGGAAGAGATCGAACTTTTGGTAAACAATATTACCGAGTTCCTGATCAACAACCCGCAGCCCGAAAATCCTTACGGCTGTAAATTCAGTATCCAATACTGCGTCGCCGGGATGCTTAAATACGGTGATATGGGCGTTGACCGCTTCCTGCCGGAAGTTATCGGCGACGCCGAAGTACGTGGTGTGATGGCTAAAACCAAGGTCGTGCGCGATCCCGCTATCGAAGCGGTACATGCTGCCGACCCGGCCAAGCTGGCATCGAAGCTTGTTGTTCGCTGCAAAGACGGACGCGTGCTGGAGATGCAGGTGGATTTCCCGAAAGGCGATCCGCCTAACCCGATGAGCTGGGATGAAAGCGTAGCTAAATTTATGTCCCTGGCCGTACCTGTTTACGGCGAGGCTAAAGCGGCTAAGCTGTGCAAGCTGATCAAAACGCTGGAAAACAGCAAAGATTTTGCTGTTGATCTGGCGAAATGCCTGGCATAAGGGCATTAAGGAGGAAGACCAGTAGTGGAAGCCGAAAAGATCAAAGCAATGGTCAGCGAGATTTATTCTCATAATAAGTTTATGAATATGTGTGATATCTATATCGTCGATATGTCCTGCGGCAGTGCTACAGTAGCATTGAAGGTAGACCCCGAAAAACACGCTAACCTGAATGGGATGGCACACGGGGGGCTGGTGGCGACTTTAGCCGATAATGCTACAGGCATCGCCGGCGCGACGATCGGTAAACGGGTGGTTACCTCTACCCTGGCTATCGATTTTATCAAGGGCGCGCCGGTGGGAACAACAATCAGCGCTACTTCGCACATAACTCATGCTGACGATAGGCTGGTGACGATTAAAATCGACGTGCGCGATATGGACAACGACACGCTGGTGGCGAAGGTCACGGCTGCGATGATCGTGGTAGATACTTTTCCTGGTATTCCTGCCAAGTGGTAAAAGGGTAGTTACTGCCATTTGCCTTATGCAAAACAAATGCATAAAATTTGCTGCCTAAGGCAGCTGTAAGCGGACAAATTTGTGAGAGTGTAGAATTTGCCATAAGTTTCTGAAAAAGACGGCGTAAGCCGTCTTTTTTGCGTTTACGGGGCTGTTTAAAGCCCTGGCACCGATAGCTTTTGTAAAAATCTAAAAATAGGCAATCACTAAATATGGACAAAGATGCAGAAACAAAACACAATATCTAGTGATTTTTGGCTTTACATTGACAATGCACTGTGCTATGATGGTAATGTAAATTTTACGCACAAATAATTATTTTTGTTTAGCGTTAATGATAAGAAAGATGAAAGAAGGCGTCAGTTATGAAAGTAATCAAGCGTGATGGCAGCACTGCCGATTTCGATAGCAGCAAGATCGTTGTCGCTATTCAAAAAGCTAATCTGGTAGTTGAGCCGGAAGACCGTATCGAACAGGATCGTATTGAGGCGATCGCCCGTTATGTGGAAAGTAAAAACAGAATGCGGCTTTTAGTTGAAGATATCCAGGATATGGTAGAGCATCAACTGATGGACGAGGGAAAATTCAACCTTGCCAAAACCTACATTATCTACCGTTATAGCCGTGCTTTGGTGCGTAAAGCCAATACTACTGATGAATCCATCCTGTCGCTGATCCGCAACAGCAATAAGGACGTTATGGAAGAAAATTCCAATAAAAACGCTGTGATGGCGTCTACTCAACGCGACCTGATCGCTGGCGAGGTTTCGAAAGACCTGACCCGTCGCCTGATCCTGCCCGAGAAAATCTCTAAGGCTCACGATGAGGGTGCTATCCATTTCCATGATGCCGATTATTTTGTGCAGCCTATTTTCAATTGCTGCCTGATCAATGTCGGCGATATGCTTGATAACGGAACCGTTATGAACGGTAAGCTGATCGAAAGCCCTAAAAGTTTCCAGGTGGCCTGCACCGTTATGACTCAGATCATCGCTTCCGTGGCCAGCAGCCAATACGGCGGCCAGTCTGTGGATATCCGCCATTTGGGCAAATATCTGCGCCGCAGTTGCGAAAAATTCAGACGCACCATTAAAGCCGAGGTTGGCGAAAATGTTGCCGAAGAAGTTGTGGAGCGGTTGGTGAAGCGCCGTTTGCAAGATGAACTGCGCAGCGGCGTGCAGACTATCCAATATCAGATCAATACTCTGATGACCACCAACGGCCAATCTCCCTTCGTGACCATTTTCCTTAATTTGCAGGCTGATGACGAATACCTTCCGGAAAATGCCATGATCGTGGAAGAGGTTTTGCGCCAGCGTTTGGAAGGCATCAAAAATGATAAAGGCGTTTTTGTTACGCCGGCGTTCCCGAAGCTGGTTTATGTTTTAGATGAACACAACTGCCTGAAAGGCGGCGAGTACGACTACATCACCAAACTGGCCGTAAAATGCAGCGCTAAGCGTTTGTATCCCGACTATATCTCGGCAAAAAAAATGCGCGAGAATTACGAAGGCAATGTTTTTGCTCCCATGGGTTGCCGTAGCTTTTTGGCGGCTTGGAAGGATGAGGACGGCCAATATAAATTTGAGGGCCGCTTCAATCAGGGCGTAGTTTCTCTGAACCTGCCTCAGGTAGGCATTTTGGCCCAGGGTGACGAAGAGAAGTTTTGGCCATTGCTGGACGAACGTCTGCAATTATGCTTTGACGCGTTGATGTGCCGTCACGAATCCTTAAAAGGCATCCGTAGCGACGTCAGCCCTGTTCACTGGCAGTATGGTGCTATTACCCGTCTGGAAAAGGGTGAAGTCATCGACAAGTACCTGGAGGGCGGTTATTCAACAATTTCTTTGGGCTACATCGGTCTTTACGAAATGACCAAGGTCATGAAAGGCGTTAGCCATACTACGCCTGAAGGCGAAGAGTTTGCCTTGCGCGTAATGAAATATCTGCGTGCGGCCTGTGATAAATGGAAAAAGGAGACCGGGCTGGGGTTTGCTTTGTACGGTACTCCGGCCGAGTCGCTGTGCTATCGCTTTGCCCGCATCGACAAGGAGCGTTTCGGCACATTGGATGATGTTACCGATAAGGGCTACTATACAAATTCTTACCATGTGGATGTGCGCGAGGATATTGACGCGTTCCGTAAGTTCGATTTTGAAAGCCAGTTCCAGAAAATTTCCTCCGGCGGCGCTATCTCCTATGTCGAGATTCCTAATATGCGTCACAATCTGGAGGCTATGGAGGACGTTGTTCGTTTTATTTACGATAATATCCAGTACGCCGAGTTCAATACCAAGTCCGATTACTGCCATGTGTGCGGTTTTGACGGTGAGATCATTATCAACGACGATCTGGAATGGGAATGCCCAAACTGCGGCAATAAAGACCATGCCAAAATGAACGTTACCCGCCGTACCTGCGGTTATTTAGGCGAAAATTTCTGGAATGTGGGCAAGACTAAAGAGATCAAAGCCCGCGTCCTGCATCTGTAAGCGGGGGCGAGAGCAATGAATTACGCTACGATCAAGACTCATGATACGGCCAATGGGCCGGGCGTGCGCGTGTCGCTGTTCGTCAGCGGCTGCACCCATCAGTGCAAGGGCTGTTTCAATCCAGAAGCTTGGGATTTTGACTACGGTCAGCCTTTTACTGCGGCTGAAGAAGAAGCTATCATCAAAGGGCTGGAGCCGTGGTTTATGCGGGGGTTGTCGCTGCTGGGTGGTGAGCCTTTTGAGCCTGCCAATCAGGCGGCGCTTGAGCCACTGCTGCGTAAGGTGCGTCAGGTTTATCCCGAAAAAACCATTTGGTGCTATACCGGCTACGATTTTGAACAGGACCTTCTGACCGGACGCTTGTGCGACTGGGAACTGACGCAGGAAATGCTGTCGTATATCGATGTTTTAGTAGACGGCGAATTTAAGCTGGAGCTGAAAAACCCTAACCTGCGTTTTCGCGGGAGCGCCAATCAGCGCGTCATCGACGTCAAAAAATCATTGCAAGGCGATGAACTGGTGTTGTGGGAAGAAGCCTATTGAGTGTTTGCTTTAAATAAATCTAAGCCCGTACCGGCAGCAAGTCGGTACGGGCTTTTCGCTTGGATATGGTAACTAAATAATAAAAATATCTAAATTGCTTTGCTTGTTTCTTACCGTAAGCGGTTCTATAATATTGTTAATAGATAATGATTTTGGCTGTTACGGTTTGGAGTGAATTTTATGCTGGAACTGCTCAAAAATAAGCTTTCGCAGATCCATAAACAAAGCCATGAAGCAAGAGAACTGCTGCGGTTCATTGGGCCGGGTATCCTGGTAACGGTAGGGTTTATCGACCCGGGCAACTGGGCGGCTAATTTGGCGGCTGGTGCTGATTACGGTTACGCCCTGCTGTGGGTAGTTACCTTATCCACGCTGATGCTGATCCTTTTGCAGCATAACGTAGCCCATCTGGGTATCGTTACTGGTGAGTGCTTATCCGAGGCGGCGACAAAATTTTTGCCCCGGCGGGTCTCGCGGCCGATCCTTATTACCGCTATTATGGCGGCGCAGGCAACGGCACTGGCCGAGGTATTAGGCGCAGCTATTGCGTTGAATATGCTGTTTGGGCTGCCGATCATGGTCGGGGCTATTTTGACGGCTATCGTTTGTACAGTTATGCTATGGACCAATTCCTATAGCCGTCTTGAAACATGGATCGCCGGGTTCGTTTCGGTGATAGCCCTGTCCTATTTATTCGAAATCTCCATGGTGCATGTAAACTGGCCGCAGGCCGTTATCAGCTGGACGGTTCCCAATATCCCCGCTGGTTCGATGCTGGTGGTGATGAGCATTTTAGGTGCCGTCATCATGCCCCATAACCTGTTTTTACATTCCGAGATCATCCAAAGCAGACACTGGAACTTGGAGGACAAGGCGCTGATGGAAGAACAGCTACGCTTCGAGTTCGTTGATACCCTGTTTTCCATGAGCATCGGCTGGGCCATTAACAGTGCTATGATCCTGTTGGCGGCCGCCACGTTTTTTGTGCATGGGGTCAGCGTCAGCGAGTTGCAGCAGGCGCAAGAGCTACTTGTACCCATGCTGGGCGAAAACGCCGCGCATATCTTTGCTATCGCACTGCTGTTTGCTGGCATCGCTTCTACGACGACGGCTGGTATGGCCGGTGTCACCATCTTTACGGGAATGTTTGGTGAGTCATACGATATGAGGGATATCCACTCTCGGGTCGGCCTGCTGCTGACATTCGTTCCCGCCGTTATTGTACTTTATTTTATCAACGATCCTTTCTGGGGGCTGATAGTTAGCCAGATGCTGCTTAGCGTGCAGCTGCCGCTGACAGTTTTTATGCAGATCTGGCTTACTTCCTCGCCGCAGGTTATGGGCGTTTATGCCAATAAGCCTTTTACTAAAATCCTGCTCTACGGTGTGGGCATCATCGTAACTGCCCTCAACCTTTATCTGCTTTATGTGAGCCTGTAATAAAAATTTCAAATAAAAAACGGTCTCGCATAGCGGGGCCGTTTTTGTGTTTACAGTTTAGTTTTTGTTGCCCAACTGCTCCAACATGGTTGAAACATTAAAAGGCTTGTTTTCCAGTAACGCGTCGATACGCATTGTTATCAGCGGATGCTGGCTCAGGCGGCGGGCGGTAATGAGCGCTGCCCGCAGAGAAGGTGTCAGCTGCTCGTGTCCCCATTCTTCCAGAATGATGGAAGCAGCGCCACGGGGCCAGTCGTAGATGGAAGTAAGGGCAGCGGTGATGATAGGGATACCGGTGCCGGGATGGGCTTCCAGGTATTTTAAGGGTATCAGTAGCGCCGTTTCCGACTGGGTATAGGTGTTGATGTTTTTTTCGATAAAATCCAGTACCTTTTTGGGGCGGTCGTCGTTTTCAAAGCCTAAAAGATAGGGGAAAAGTCCGCTTTCCAGCGGATGCTGAGCCAGATAAGCAAACAGCCGCTCCCAAATGTCTATATCCATTTCAAAAGCAAATTCGGCAATGGTGTAATCAACGCCGCCATCTACTTTAAACAATTGCTCCTGTACTTCATCTTGCCAGTCCCGGCTGTAGATCAGTTTTTCGCAGCGGCCTACCAGTTCATGGCAGGTGTTAGCCGGGAGGGCGGTCCAGTTACTTTCCGTTATCAGGCGTTGCAAGCCTATGGACAGGTTGATGATACCGATCAGTTCGGAGGGTTTGTCGGCGTAACGCTCGGCGTGGAGCAGCACTTCGCTGATTAGTTTTACCGTGTCGATGCCGCTGATGTCGATATAAGAAGGGTTGTTTTTGCCGATATAATAACGGTCCAGCATCATCACAAAATTATTGACGATCAAGAGGCAGCCCCTGTAAGTCTGGTAATCCAGCTGCTTCTTAGCCAAATGGTGGGTGATCTGCCCTTTGCGCATAACTATCAGGCAAATAGGGGCATAGTCGATATCTATTTCGCAGCCGTGGCGGAGCAGCCATACTTCGTCCTCTTCGCTGGCGCATTCAATATCATACATGGTAAAGATGCGGCCCCAGCCTTTGGTGCAGCGAACCAACTCCCACAGTTCTGACTGCGGTTTGATGTTGTTGATGCGGTAAGCAAAGGTCAAAAAGAAGGTGAATTCTTCGCAACGGCACAAATTTACCAAATCGTCCCACAGATTATCAGAATGCTCGCGTCGCAGCTTTTCCAGGCCAAAGATAGCGAGGAGAACGATGGCATATTTTACCAATTCACGCTTGTGGGAGGTATACAGCCAGTCTTCGGCTAGCGTCAGCAGTTCTTCCGGCAACTCATCTTCCGACAGCATCTCTACCAGCTGGTCGCAGACGCTGACACATAAAATTTTAATCAGCGCTTCTTCCAGCACCGCCCTAGCGGCGGCAGAAGGTTCTTCGGCGTAAGCCAGAAGAATACTGCAGACGGCTTCGGCACCGTCAACATCGGCCGGCATATCGGCGGTATAAATATAAGCGTCGTCGCTGCCCAAAGGCCGCGGCAGTGATGGCGTCGGGTCGTCGATCAAAGCGCCGCCCCGGTAAATTCCGTGTTCGTCTATATGTTCCAGAACATAGCCCAAAATACTTGTTTGAGTGTTTTCCATAAAATCATCCTCTGAAGGTCAAAGTTAAACGCTTTTTACGGACGTTCGCAGGTGGTCAGGCAATAAGCTCTGGCCACTACCTGCAGCAATAAACAGCACGCTGAAATTTGCAGGTAAGTGTTCACATTATACCATATTTAACCGGTGATCGGCGCAAAAAATAATGCCCTGCTTCAGCAGGGCATTAACAATATCAGTTTTTGAAAAAGTTATTAGAAAGTTACCGGTTCACCGTAGTAAGCGCAGGTCAAAACCTTTTTCATGCCTTCGGCATCTATCTTACGGGGGTTAGAGCCGGTGCAGGGATCAAGTACCGCATTGGCGGCAATCTCGTCCACATGCTGCTTGAACAGTTCTTCGCTGACGCCGTTTTCTTTGTAGGTTTGGGCGATGCCAAGTTTTTTGTTCAGCTCTTTGATAGAGTCGACCAAAGCGTCAGTCAGCTGTTTGTCGGTACTGCCTGGCAGTCCCAGCATCCTGGCTATGGTCGCGTATCTGTCGGCGCAAACCTTAGCATTGTATTGAATGACGGACGGCAGCAAAATAGCGTTGCAGCAGCCGTGGGGTATATCAAACATAGCGCCGGTTTTGTGGGCCAGGCTGTGGGCGATACCCAGTAAAGCGTTGGAAAAGGCCATACCGGCCAGGCATTGGGCAATGTGCATTTTGCCACGGGCGTCTTTGTCGCCATAATAGCTGTCGATCAGGCTGTCATAAATATCGCTGATGGCTTTCAGGGCCAGCGGATCCGAAAAATCACTGCGGGCGGAAGCCACATAAGCCTCGATAGCGTGGGTCAAAGCGTCTATACCGGTGTGGGCGGTCAAAGTTTTGGGCATGGTCAGCGGAATATCCGTGTCCAAAATGGCTATATCCGGGGTGATCTCAAAATCAGCCAGCGGATATTTGATATTGGTGGCATAATCGGTGATGACCGAGAACGCTGTTACCTCTGTCGCCGTGCCGCTGGTAGAGGGGATCGCTACAAAAATAGCCTTGCCGCGCAAAGGCGGGATATTAAAAGGCTTTTTGATCTCTTCAAAAGTAGCCTCGGGATGCTCATAAAACACCCACATGGCTTTCGCCGCATCTATAGGTGAACCGCCGCCAATAGCGACGATAACGTCAGGTAGGAATTTACGCATAGCCGCTGCGCCTTTAAAGACGGTCTCAATAGACGGATCGGGCTCGATGCCTTCAAAAAGCTGGGTTTCCATACCGACCTCCTGCAGGATAGCTTCAACCTTCTGCAAAAAACCGCCTTTTTTCATAGAGCTGCCACCGGTCAGGATCATCGCCTTTTTGTAGCCCTTCAGATTTTTTAACTCGTCGATCGCGCCGGGACCATAATAAATGTCGCGCGGTAAAGTAAAACGTGCCATAGCTTGACACCTCCTAAATTTAATTTGCCTTGATAATTTAATTATAACATTTTAACTAAATTCTACAAGGTTAGTAGGAATATAAAAAGTTAAATAATTGTAAATTTAAGGAAATATTAGAGATGTCGAATAAGCAGAGCTGGATTTAAAGAACAATAGTTGTTGTAAACAAAGTGTATAAATTTAGACGAAAATAATAAATCTTTTGAATAAGCGCAGCGTCAGGTGTTGTCAGCTCAATGCGGACGAACGCTTGACAGGGGGTGGACTTAATGGTAAAATAGAGAAAAATTTAGGAGTGTTTATTAAATTATCCTTATAAACAGATAGTAATAGATCTAAATAATTACATAAACAATAAAAATATAATCGGGTGCAGTAATGCTTAATAGAGAAACAGGTGTAAAACCTGTGCTGTCCCGCAGCTGTAATGCAGAGCGAATCTTAAAAGGCCACTGGGAAACTGGGAAGGTAAGGTGAGCGATGAAGCAGAGCCAGAAGAACTGCCCGATTTTGACGCTGTAAAACTCCTGCGATGGACGGGATTGCGCAATTTATTTGACGCTTTTCTGTATTTATGTGCAGAAGAGCGTTTTATTTTGTTTCAATGGCGAATGCTCTTGAATAAATTGAGAAATAATATGGGAAATGGATGTGGTAAAGGTGAAAAAGTTTGTAAAGAAAAGATCATTGCTATTTACACTGGTTTATTCGAGCTTTTTGTTCAGTGGTGTTGCTGTCCATGCGGAAGAAGTTACAGAAAGTTTTATGCTTGATCCGATGGTTATTACTGCAACTAGAACGGAAATGAGCGTAAAAGAAACACCGTCATCTGTTGAGGTCATAAGTCAGAAAAAATTGGAACAGACACAGGCAAAAACATTAAAAGATGCTTTAAAGACAGCTTTAGGCGTAAATGTATTTAATGATTTTCAGGGACGCAGTAATGTTAGTATCCGCGGAAGTGAATCGCGTCACGTACTTATTATGGTGGATGGTAAACGTCTGGGCGGCGAGCTTTCCTATAATTCTGCCAATGCATGGGATGTTGATCGTATTCGCATGGAGGATGTGGAACGTGTAGAAATTATCAGAGGGCCGGCCGGTGCTTTGTACGGCAGCGATGCGATGGGCGGGGTCATCAATGTTATAACAAAAACTCCGGAAAAAAATTCGGGAAATATTAATTATGAATATGATTGGTATGAAAATGGTAAAGGTGCTGGCTATAAGTCGAACCTGTATATTCAAGGAACAGAAAAAAATGTGTCTTATAAGCTGAATGCTGGTTTGAATAATAATAGGCCTTATATGGATCCTGCAGGCAGCGGTGATGAAATGAATTTTTATGGAAAGGAACAGCCGATATCTTTAAATGTAGGTTATAAATTTGATAACGGAAATCAACTATCTGCTGATTTCAGCAGTATTAAAGAGGATAATCAGAAGGGCAGTTCATCTGTAACAGTTATGAATCCTGGGAAAGTCTGGCAAAATAAAAAATCTACCATTTATAATGATAACAAACGTAAAGATTATTCATTGACTTATAAAGGCGATGATGAAAATCAAAGCTGGATTATCAGGGCTTATCAGTCTGTTTATGATAAACGTTATACAAGTCAGGACGTTACGCAAATGTTTATGGGCGGTAGACCTGGAACAATAACCGTTAAAGATCCTAAAATTGATACTGTAAAAAGGACCCTGAGTGTTATTGAAGGGCACGATTCCTGGCATATGGGAGACAAACATTATTTGACGGCTGGACTGGAATATCGCCGCGATAACAGTGAAGGAACCAGATTAAAGAAGAAAGGTACTCCTGTAGCTGGGGGTAGCGCATATAATGCTTATGATGAAGCTTCTATTAATTATACGGCCGTGTATATTCAGGACGAATTCAAACCTGATGAAAAATGGCTGATTATTCCTTCTGTACGGTATGATTACAGTGATAAATTCGGCAGTGAAATAACGAGTCGTTTGGCAACTACTTATAATGCGGCTAAAGACATACGTCTGAAAGCTGTCATAGGTCAAGGGTATAAAACTCCTACAGTTAATGAGTTATACCATTTTTGGGAGATGTATGCTGCTAATCCGGGTGGTTCAGGCCAGTTTTTTGAGGGTAATCCGGATTTACAGCCGGAAAAATCTTTGAGTTATGAATTGGCGGTTGAGAAGGACTGGGGCGATAAAACTACAGCTCGTGTAGGAATTTTTCGTAATGATGTCAAGGATTTAATAAGTTCCTATTGGACAGGAAGATTTACTACTGATGATCCCGATAGTTATCCGGGTCTTAGTAAAGATCAGGTTATGACTTATCGGAATGTGCCGAAAGCAACATTGCAAGGCGTAGAATTTTATGGTTCGCATTACTTAGGAAAGAATATTTTTATGAATGTTGGTTATACTTATTTGGATGCTAAGGATAAGACGGGAGGAACGCGTTTAACTGATCGTGCCAAGCATCAGATAACTTTTGGTTTATCTTATCAACCTCGAAATATTTATGCATGGGATTGCAGTTTTGATATTATTTCTAATCTAAATTATTATTATCACGATGCAGATAAGAGTACTATGGGCAATTCAGTGTATTCTACTAAGAATTTTACTATTGCTAATGTTATGACATCAAAACATCTTACCAAAGATGCCAAGATTTATTTGGGTATTGATAACATAAGTAATCATAGGAATTTTGGTGCTTATGCTGATGGAAATTTAGGCCGGTTGTATAGAGTTGGGATGGAATATAAGTTTTAATACATAGTAGGTATGTCTAGCGGGCTTAATGCCTGCTAGACATTTTAAATGGAGTTATAATATGAAAAAAATAATTTTAATACTGTGTCTGATGATAGTTTTAGTAAATATATATGGCTGTACTTCAAAGAAAATTTATGAAGATAATGTGCTTATTAAGATCACGGACGATAATGGCAGGCAGATTGCTTTTTCAAAAAAACCTGAAAGGATAGTGGTTCTGTCTCCTTCTTTTTTAGAACTTTTGGAAGTTTTAAATGGAAATGTTGTAGGCCGGGCGGAATCAACAATTGCCAGGACTCCTGATTTTGCCAGAAATGCGGCTACAGTAGGGTTTATTTTTAGCATCAATACCGAAAAAGTAGTGGAACTTAAACCGGATTTAATTGTTGCTTATAAGGATATGCATGAAAAATATATTCAACTTTTTGAAGCAAATGGTATTCCTGTAGTAGTTTTAAATTTAAAAACTTATGAAGATGTCAAACACAGTATAAAAGTTTTAGGTGAACTGACTGGTCAAAAAGAGAAAGGTATAAAATTTGCGGCAGAACTTGACAAAAAAGTACAGAACACAGTTAGGAAACTTCCTAAAAATACTAAGAGAGTGGCTATTTTACACAGCAGCGCACAAAATGTGACATTAGAACAGGAAAACAGTATTGCCGGCTGTGTTGCCAAGTTATTACAAATGCATAATATTGTTCAGGATATTCAGGGTGTGGCTGCTTCAACTGGTGAACAGATGTCTGATAAAGCTCCTTATAATCTGGAATTTTTAATAGAAAAAGACCCGGAAATAATTTTTGTTACATCAATGGGTGATAAAATTGATATTGAAACGCGTTTGCAAAATGATGTTATGAGTAGTCCTGCCTGGAAATCGATAACGGCGGTTAAAAATAACGCAGTATATTATTTGCCGGATGAATTATTCCTTTTGAATCCAGGACTTAGATACCCGCAGGCTGTAGAATATATGGCAGAAAAACTGCGGGGGCAGGACTGAAAAATTGGTTTGGCAGGATTTGAATTATGGTTTATAATGACAATGCAAGTAAGCCGAGGCTAACTTCAAGAGAAAATGTTATATCATCAGACATAATATGAAAGGAATGAAAAGCAATGAAAGACTTTTTGATAGTTTATTCCAGTAAAACCGGCAATACCGAGAAAGTTGCAAAGAAATTTTATGAAGCGGGAGGAGAACGCTGTGACCTTGCTGCAGTGAAGCAGGTGCCGGCAGTGGATGATTACAAGGTTATTTTTGCTGGTTACTGGGTCGATAAAGGTGAACCAAATAAGGATATGCAGGAGTTTTTACAGACTTTGGATAACAAAAAAGTTGTGCTTTTTCAAACTTTAGGAGCGGAAGCATATTCTGATCATGGTGTAAGTGCCTTGGCTAATGCCGGCAGATATTTAAGTATCAGCTGTAAAGTGGTAGGGACTTTGTCTATTCGCGGCGCTATAGATCCCAAGCTTATTGAAGCAATGATGAAAATGCCTGAAGGTCATCCGCACGCGCCAACAGAAGAAAGTAAAAAACGTTGGAAGGATGCCAGCACTCATCCTGATGAAGCTGATTTGGAAGCAGCAGGTGCGTATATTCAAAAATTTATTGCTTTTTATGATAAGTTTTATAAATAAAAGGCATAAGGATTTTTAGAAAACACTGGGTAATTTTAAGAATGAAAAAAATAAACAAAATCGCTATGATTGGTAAAATGATGCTCAAAGACAAAATAACTGGTTCCTGGGATAGATTTCTGGCAGAAAAACCGCGAGGGGACTTGCTGGCTTTTTACAAAAAGAGGTTGGAGCATTTTTGGCAGCTGCCGAATTTAGAAAAAATTATAGGTAAAGAGAATGCTGTAAGCGCATATGAGGCTATGGAAGAAGTTGATGCTTTATTTGAGGATAAAGGGATCAAACCTTTGCCTCCGTCATTGGGGCAGAAGGCTTTCCAAAAGCTTCTGCGCGAAGGTTCCAGCAGCAGGCCTATAGTAGCTTATATTCATATTCCTTTTTGCAAAATAAAATGTACTTATTGCAGCTTTTTTAAACAGCGGTCTGTAATACAGGCAGAAGCAGAATATGTAACAAAGCTTTTGGCAGAATTGGAACAGCTGGATAATGCGCATTATTTGAAAAATGCTGAGATTCAAGCAGTCTTTCTTGGAGGCGGTACTCCTGGTACCTTGGATAAAGAACAGCTTAGCAGTATTTTGCAGAAGGTACGCCAAATGCTTCCTTTAAGCTCTGATTGTGAAATCACGGTTGAGAGCAGTATTTATGATATGGACGAAGAGAAGCTCGCTGCTTGTATCGAAAATGGTGCAAACAGATTCAGTTTTGGTGTGCAGACCTTTGCTACTGATCTGCGCCGACAACTTGGGCGCCCTGATACCTGCGAAGAAGTTGTACACAAATTGAAGCTTTTTGCCGCGACGGGTACCAAGGTCATCATTGACCTGATTTATGGTTTGCCGGGACAGACTAAAGAATTGCTGCAGCGAGATTTAAAGTTTTATCTGGACTGCGGTCTCAGTGGTATTGATTTGTATAAACTGCAGATTTTTCCGGGGACACCGCTGGGCAATCAATTTAAAGCTGATCGGAGTGATTTCCCTACTGGGCGGGAGTTGGCAGAGTTGTTTGTCAGCGGAGCGGAATTTTTGGACAGCAATGGCTGCCGCCGGCTCAGTTGTTGCCATTGGGCAAATGATGACAGGGAAGTAAGCCGCTATAATACTATGGTGAAAGACGGAGCACAGGTTCTGGCGTTCGGAGCCGGATGCGGCGGATCGTTAGGGAATTATACTTATATGCAGCCGTTCGATCTGGAAAAATATGGAAGTATGGTAGATAAAGGGGTAAAACCTTTTGCAATGTTATTTGAAAGAGATGAATTTGCACCTGTTTTCGCTTCGATTAAAGGTCAGTTCGACAGTGGTGTTTTTGAACCGCAGAAATTATCAATGTTATCAGAAATACCACTTTCTGAGTTGCTGTATCCTTTATTTGAGCGTTGGTGCCGCAACGGTTTAATGGAAGCTGTTAATGATATTTATAAGCTGACGCCGATGGGTTTGTTCTGGCAGAATCAGCTGAACCGTGCAGTAATGATTGCTGTGCAGTATTTAGTATATGGACCGCGAGTTGCGGGAAGGAAGTCGGATTTGACAATGATGAGTGCGATGGAAAACCGTATTTAGAAGTTAAGATTGAAGCCCCTGTTCATTAAGAACAGGGGCTTCAATCTTATTATTTATGCTTTTAATTCAATTTCCAGCAGACAATCGCCGCTTTCGATACGGTTGCCGGCAGCTACGTGGATCTGGGCTACGATACCGCTGATTGGGGCGGCGATAGTTGTTTCCATTTTCATAGCTTCGGTAACTACAAGCGGGGTGCCTTTGGTAACAGCCTGGCCTTTTTCAACCAGCACTTTGACTACGGAGCCGGACAAGGTGGCGCCGATCTCACTTTGGTTGGCTTTGTCGGCCTTTTTGCGGCTGACGTTGGTAGCTTTGATATTTTTGTCTTTGATGTCGATCTCGCGGGGCAGACCGTTGAACTCGAAGGAGACGGTGCGGACAGCGTCGGCATTGGCTTCGCCGATGTGGACAAGCTTGATGACCAGCATCTTGCCCTGTTCGATCTCAACTTTGATCTCTTCGCCGACCTTCATGCCAAAGAAGAAGGTGGGGGTGTCAAGCACGGAAACATCGCCGAAATCGTTGATGCGTTTGATCCAGTCGGTAAAGACCTTGGGATAGAGACAGTAGGAGCTGACAGCTTCTTCAGTAGTAGGGGCTTCCAGCTCTGCCAAAGTGGCTTTGACTTTGTCAAAGTCCATGGGCGGCAGGGTATCACCGGGGCGTCCTTCCAGCGGCTTGCGGCCTTTCAGTACGATCTGCTGCAATTTTTGCGGGAAGCCCTGATAGGGTACGCCGATACGGCCTTCAAAGAATTCTACTACGGAAGCGGGGAAGTCGAGCACGTCGCCTTTGGCGTAGATGTCTTCTTCGCTAAGGTCGTTTTGTACCATAAAAAGTGCCATATCGCCGACGATCTTCGAGGATGGAGTAACCTTGATCAGGTCGCCGAACATCATGGAAACGCGGTGATACATATCTTTGACTTCTTCCCAGCGTTCGATCAGGCCCAGTGCCGTAGCCTGTTGTTTAAGGTTGGTGTATTGCCCGCCGGGCATTTCGTGCACATATACTTCCGGGTTAGGGAACAGCTCGGTCTGGTCGGCTGCTTTGTAGTAGGGGCGCACGGTCTCCCAGTAGCGCGACAGTTCGTTCATAGCGTCTACGTCGACGCGAGGCTGGCGCGGATGGCCGCTGAGAGCATAGTAAAGGCTGCTGCCGCTGGGCTGGGAAGTACCGCAGCTCATGGCGGACATGGCAGTATCGACGATATCGACGCCGGCGTCGATGGCGCGGGCGTAGGTATAGATAGCGTTGCCGCTGCCTTCATGGGTATGCAGGTGGATGGGCAGGTCGACAGCGTCTTTTAGGGCGCTGACCAGACGATAGGCGGCTTCGGGTTTTAACAGGCCGGCCATATCTTTGATGGCGACGATGTTGGCTCCGGCTGCTGCCAGTTCTTTAGCCATATCCACATAGTAATCCAAGTCGTATTTGTCGCGGCGTTGGTCAAGGATATCTCCGGTGTAGCACAGGGCCGCTTCGGCTACTTTGTTGCACTCGCGCACGGTGTCGATAGACAGGCGCATATTGTCGAGGCCGTTGAGGCTGTCGAAGACGCGGAACACGTCGACGCCGTTTTTAGCGGCCAGATGGATGAATTCTTTAACCACGTTGTCGGGATAGCTGGTGTAGCCCACGGCGTTAGCCCCTCGCAGCAGCATTTGCAGCAGAATGTTAGGCGCTTTGGCGCGGAATTGCTGCAGACGGTCCCAGGGGCTTTCATCGAGGAAGCGGTAAGCAACGTCGAAAGTAGCACCGCCCCAGCACTCGAAGGAGAACAGGTTAGGTAGTTTGCCGGCAGTGGTGCCTGCTACTTTTATCATATCGTTGGTACGCAGACGGGTCGCAAACAGGGATTGGTGGGCATCACGGAAGGTGGTGTCGGTAATAAGCACCTCGTTTTGTGCCTGCACCCATTTGGCCAGCCCTGCGGGTCCTTGGACGTCTAAAATCTGTTTAGTGCCGTCGGGAACTTTGCCGATAAATGGCTTGGGCATATTCAGCGGTACAAATTCCGGTTTGGGCTGTACGCCTACGTTGGAATAGCCGTTGATAGAAATATCGGCGATATAGTTGAGCAGCTTGGTGCCGCGGTCATGGGTCTTGGGGAAAATAAAGAGGTCGGTGTTGTCATCGACAAATTTAGTGTTGTAGCTGCCATTGGCAAATTGCTGGTGCTGCAGCACGTTTTCCAAAAACTGGATATTGGTTTTGACGCCACGGATACGGAATTCCTTTAGGCAGCGCAGCATTTTAGTGATAGCTATCTGATGGGTAAGGCCCCAGGTGGTGGCTTTAACCAAAAGGGAATCGTAATAGGGGGTGATGATGGAACCGGTGAAGGCGTTGCCGCCGTCCAAACGCACGCCAAAGCCGCCGCCACTGCGGTAAGCAATCAGCTTGCCGGTGTCGGGCATAAAGTTGTTGGAAGGGTCTTCGGTAGTGATACGGCATTGAATAGCATGGCCGTGGATAGTAATATCCTGCTGCTCGGGGATGGCGATTTCAGGGTCGTGGATGGAATAGCCTTCAGCAACCTTGATCTGGGTCTGTACGATGTCGATACCGGTGATTTCTTCGGTAACGGTATGCTCGACCTGGATACGCGGATTTACTTCAATAAAATAGAAGTTATTATCGGGTGTCGCCAAAAATTCAACCGTACCGGCGCTGACGTAGTCGACGTTTTTCATCAGCTTGACGGCTGCGTCGCAAATGCGGCTGCGCAGATCCTGTGGCAGCGAGAAGGCCGGTGCTACTTCGACCAGCTTTTGGTGACGGCGCTGCACGGAGCAGTCGCGTTCGTGTAGATGCACGATGTTGCCGTGGGTATCACCGATGATCTGGACTTCGATATGTTTAGGATGTTCCAAATATTTTTCCAAATAGATCTCGTCGCTGCCGAAAGCTTTAAGGGCTTCGGATTTAGCGAGGCTGTAAGCCTGATCCAGTTCTTCCATGGCTGCGACCATACGCATACCACGGCCACCGCCGCCGTTAACGGCTTTGATGATGATGGGGAAACCGTGCTTTTCGGCAAAAGCGCGTACTTCTTCAACGCTGCCAACAGTGCCGACAGTACCGGGGATCATGGGGATACCGGCCAGCTCGGCTTGGGTGCGGGCGTTGATTTTATCACCGAACATAACGAGGTGCTCCAGGCGCGGGCCGATAAAGATGAAGCCTTCTTCGGCGCAGCGTTTAGCCAGCTGGCTGTTCTCGGATAAGAATCCGTAGCCGGGATGGATAGCGTCAACGTCGTGCTCGCGGGCGATGCGCATGATATCCTCGATGTCAAGGTAGGCGTCGAGAGGCCCTTTGCCTTCGCCGACCAGATAAGCTTCGTCGGCACGGTTGCGGTGCAGCGATAAAGTATCTTCTTTAGAATATATGGCTACAGTACGGATGCCTAATTCGTTACAGGCGCGGAAAACACGGATGGCTATCTCGCCTCGGTTAGCAACTAAAACTGTTTTTATTTTATTCATAGTAGACCCTCCTTTGGTTGAGACCGTATTCATTGTATAAGAAAAAAGTGCTTCTGACAACAGCAAAAGTCTATGTATACAGAATTCTTTGACTGCACTTTGTATACATTTTTTAGAGCACTCATAGGCATTGTTGTTTTTTAGTGTAAATTTTTAAGGGTGTAAGAGTAAAGTTAATCTGTTTCTTAAAACAACCACCGTGATATTTTGGCTGGCCGTATTTTGGGCGGCTGGACTTTCGATATTTTATTTAACGAAAAAGAAAGTATTATAGCCTTTTTGTCACACACTTTTCTCTTGTTTAATTAGGCAAGAACGGTTATCATTTAATATAGAATAATAATGTAAGTACAACACAAGTACAATATTGGAGGTTCTGAGAATGCCAGAAAAAAGTGCTCCCCCTAAAAAGCCACTATACTACTATTATATATTGGCGTTGGCAATAATTTTATTGATCAACACGGTCATAGTACCGACTTTTTTCAGCCCGCAGGTCAAAGAGATATCTTATGGTAACTTTTTGCAGATGGTTGACGAAGGTAAGGTAGCGAAAGTCGAAATAACTACTAACAAGATCGCCGTGCTGGCGAAAGACAGCGACAATAAGGTGATTTATGTGACTGGCAGGGTAGAAGACCCGGACCTGGTCAATCGTTTGATGAAAAGCAAGGTAGAGTTTTCCCAGGTTATACCTAAGGAAAATTCTCCGATCGTTAACTTCTTTATGAACTGGGTTTTGCCGATCATGATCTTTTTTGCCCTGGGGCAGTTGTTTATGCGATATATGGGCAGCAAGCTGGGCGGCGGCAACGCCATGAGCTTTGGTAAGAGCAATGCCAAGGTCTATGTAGAGGCCCAGACGGGCAAAAGCTTTGCCGACGTGGCAGGGCAGGACGAGGCGAAGGAAGCACTGATGGAGCTGGTGGATTTTCTGCATAATCCCACTAAATATCAGGCTATCGGCGCTAATATGCCTAAGGGCGCACTGCTGGTAGGCCCTCCGGGTACAGGTAAGACGTTGCTGGCGAAAGCTGTTGCTGGCGAAGCCAAGGTGCCGTTTTTCAGTATTTCCGGCAGTGAGTTTATTGAAATGTTTGTCGGTATGGGTGCGGCCCGTGTGCGTGATTTATTTAAGCAGGCCCAGGAAAAAGCCCCATGTATCGTTTTTATTGACGAAATCGACGCCATCGGCAAGCGCCGTGACAGCGGCCAGTTTGGCGGCAATGACGAACGCGAGCAGACTTTGAACCAGCTGCTTTCGGAAATGGACGGCTTTGACGGCAGTAAGGGCGTTGTTATTTTAGCGGCTACCAACCGTCCCGAATCACTGGATAAAGCGCTTTTGCGTCCAGGACGATTCGACCGTCGCATCCCTGTTGAACTGCCTGACCTGCAAGGCCGCGAAGCTATTTTGCGTGTGCATGCAAAGGCTATCAAGACCTGCGACGATATCGATTATTTAACTGTTGCCCGAGCTACTGCCGGTGCCTCCGGTGCCGAGTTAGCTAATATCGTCAACGAAGCGGCGCTGCGCGCTGTTAAGATGAACCGTACCTGTGTCAGCCAAAGCGATTTGGAAGAATCGGTAGAAGTAGTTATTGCCGGCTATCAGCGCAAAGGCGCTGTTATCCCGCCGGACGAAAAGAAGATCGTGGCTTATCACGAGATCGGCCATGCCCTGGTAGCGGCGAAACAGAAAAAATCCGCGCCGGTGCATAAGATCACCATCGTCCCCCGTACTTCGGGCGCGTTGGGGTACACCATGCAGGTTTCAGAAACCGATACGGTACTGATGAGCAAAGACGAGCTCTTCAATAAAATAGTTACGGTTACCGGTGGTCGTTCGGCGGAGGAGGTTATTTTTAACTCCATTACGTCCGGCGCTGCCAACGATATTGAGCAGGCTACCAAGATGGCCCGCGCCATGGTGACCCGCTTGGGTATGACCGAGGAATTTGATATGATGGCGACCGAGACCATGAGCAACATTTATCTGGGCGGCGATCCGTCGCTGAACTGTTCGGATGCTACGGCCAGTAAGATAGATGCCAAGGTTTTGGAGATTATTAAGGAAGCGCATCAGAAAGCGCGCGAGATTTTGGAAGCCAATAAGGAAAAACTGCACGAACTGGCAGCCTTCCTGCTGGAACGTGAAACTATTACCGGCGAGGAGTTTATGCACCTGTTGAACAGTGAAGCCGATGTTATTGAAACTTCAGCGTCGGAAGTTAAAGAAGGTGAAGGGCATGACAACCAGGAACCAGGCAGTAATTGACAGACAGTTTTTTTTAGAGCTGCCCGGTCTGCCGCCCCGTTTAAAGATCTGGGGTGAAGACAGGGAGCTGGAAGATTTTTTGACGCAGAAAGCGTTTACGATCAATCCGATACCGAAATCGGTGCCGCGGGCTGACGGCGAGGTGAAAATAGCTGTCGTAGGCAGCGGCCCTGCCGGACTTGGCAGCGCCGATGAGCTGACCCGTTTAGGTTTTAAAGTGACGGTGTTTGAGCGGGACGACCGTCCCGGAGGGCTGTTGATGTACGGCGTGCCTAATATCAAGCTGCCAAAAGAGCTGGTGGTGGCTAAGGCCGAGGAACTGCGTGTAAAAGGTGTAGAGTTCCGTTTGCAAACGGAAGTTGGCAAAGACGTGACTTTTGACCAGTTGCAGCAGGATTTTGCGGCGATCATTGTTTGTGTTGGCAGCACATCGCCGCGCCGTTTAAAAATGCTGCGCGAGGATACTAAAAATGTTTATTATGCCAAAGATTTCTTGACCTTTGTGACCAAAGAAATGCTGGATCCGCAGGCTGGTGTAACCGTCGATGCGGCTGGCAAGGACGTGGTTATCGTGGGCGGCGGTGATACTGGTATCGACTGTGCGGCTGTGGCTTTCGCTCAGGGCGCGCGCAGTATCCGTCAGTTGGAATTGAGGGAGTGCGAGATGACCGGTAAAACACAGGAAGGCTTTTGCGAGCTGGTCAGCAGCGACCCTACCTTAGACTACGCCACTATGCTGCAGGAAGTTTTATATAATGAAGATGGTTGTGTGCGAGGCGTGCGTATTGCTAAGGTGCAGTGGGTCAGTGCGGCGGCTGGCAGTCTGCCTAAGCCTCAGGTTATCGAAGGCTCGGAGGCCGAATTGCCGGCACAGCTTTTGCTGCTGGCGACAGGTTTTAGTGGCCCGGAACCAGATGTGTTCACTACCTTCACTTTTAATAAAACGCCTATTGGCACTATCGCCAAGGGCAGCGGTTATTTTGATACTTCGCGCCCGGGTGTTTTTGCGGCCGGTGACGCGCGTCGTGGTCAGGGCGTTGTGGAATGGGCTTTTGCCGAAGGCCGCAATGCTGCTGTAGAGTGTGCGGAATATCTGCACGCTTTGCAAAAATAACGTGGTTAAAGATTTAAGGGCAGGTATCCATAAGATACCTGCCCTTTTTTGCAGTAACGTTTAATTTTGTTTTTGTGCCGCAACTATCAGCATCATCGGCCGCCGCAGTTCATCGCCCATGGCTGGTATAGTGGACAGCAGCTCGAGGCTGGGCTGGGGCTCTACTACCTGCCGCAGACTAAAGCTGTTTTGCAGCAGGGTATTTAAGTAGGTAGTGAGGGTTTTGTGGTATTTGGTAATTTGTTCACCTAAAAAAATTGCCGTGCGCTGGCCTTCGTTAAAGTAGTTGTCCACGGGCCAGTGACTGATAGTGCCGTCAGGGTCATAGTGCCATTGCTGGGCGCCTGCGGCTGTAAAGATGGGGTGCTCAACAGAAAAAATAAATTCGCCGCCTGCTTTCAGGCAACAAGAGGCCTGGGCGCAGAGCGCATCAAAATCATTGACGTAATGCAAAGCTAAAGAGCTGAGCACGATATCGAAGCTCTGCGGCGGAAAATCCAGTTTTTCGATAGGCTGGCACAGGTAGGTGATTTTGTCGGAGTCGGTTTTACTGCGGGCCACGGCTAGCATTTTTTGGGAAATATCAATGCCGACAGCGGCTGCGGCACCATGTTCCACAGCGTAGCGGCAATGCCAGCCAAAGCCACAGCCCAGATCCAGTAGTTTTTTATCAGTGAAGTCAGGCAGCAGTTTAGCTAAAGTGCTCCATTCTCCGGCAGAAGCCAGACCGTTTTGTGAGCGGTCCATTTGGCTGTATTTTTGAAAAAAGCTTTCATCGTCGTATTTATTTTCTAACATAGCCTTGCTCCTTTAGTAGCTTAACCTTCGTTACCAAGTAATTTTTCCAGTAGTTCGGCAGTCAGGTCAAGCTCGGTATAGACAGTGATGCCATATTGTTTGAGTAGGGCGGTAGTAACGCCATCACCGTTAATAAGCGTGCCGTCGAAGCTGCCATTGTAAACTTTGCCGGCGCCGCAGGAAGGGCTGCGTGCTTTTAAAATAGCATATTTAACCCCCGCTTGTTGGGCCAGCTTTAATACGGCTTCAGCACCGCTGATAAAATTTGCGGTAACATCGCTGCCGTCTTTGCTGTAGACCCGGGCGCCGCCTGCAAGGACGTCCCGGCCTGTGCCGCCTTCGATTTCGGCTGGTGGACGGGGCACAAGCAGCTGTCCCAGGCATTCAGGACAGACGGGAAGCAACAGCCCGCTGTCGTCATATTTAGCCAGAAGCTGGTAGTAATTGCTGCCACCGCTGTATTTTACGTTTTGCCCTAATAAACAGGAACTGACTAATAGCATCTGCAACACTCCTTTAATAGTTTAATATTACCGTAACGGTGGGCGTTTGACAAGCGATTGACAGCGCTTGCGAAAGCTGGTAAGGTATAAAAAGGGAATGAGGTGCTCCCCGGATACTTGTTATCCAAACCGCTTATTAATGTTGTAGCTAAGCTGATGACTTCTGCCAGAGGGCGGAGTATCGGCTTTTTTATTTTTTGCAAAGGTGGAATGAACATGAACGAATTATTAGCAGTGGCTGTCGGCGGCAGTATTGGCGCCGTCAGTCGCTATGTTACCGTAAATTATATTATGGCTCGCTGGCATTGTAACTGGCCCTGGGGTACTTTTGCCGTCAATGCGGCAGGCTGCCTGGTAATGGGCTTTTTGATGGTGCTGATTACCGAAAAAGGCTTGCTGCCTTCTTACTGGCGGTTATTGCTGTGTGTTGGCTTCTTGGGTGGATTGACGACTTTTTCTTCGTTTAGCTATGAGTCGCTGACCCTTTTAACAGAAGGTAATTTGCTGGGAGCGGGCGCTAATATTGTCGCCAGCGTGCTGGTGGGTATTATTTTCGCCTGGTTGGGGACAGTGGCAGCACGCAGCTTATAAATAAAAAACAGGCAGCCACGCTGCCTGCTAAGTTTGAAGCTGTTTTTTCTTGTCGGTGCCGGACTGAGGCCTGTTCAAAATAAAGATGGACGACAGGATCAGTGCCATACCCAGTATTTTGGCAGTGGTCAGTTCTTCGCCGAAAATAAAAATTCCTACGGCGGCAGCGACCAGCGGTTCTAAAGTGGCGAGGATGGAAGCCTGACCGGCGTCTACCTCCTGCAAGCCACGGGTATAGAGCAGATAAGGAGCTACGGTACAGATAACAGCAATAGCCAGAGCGGCGCCGATGGCTTGCCAGTTGGCCAGCAGTGCCAGCATTTGCTTTGGTTCAGCCAGGGGTAGCGCTCCCAGCACTGCAAAATAAAAAGTGTAGGCCGTTATGGTAAGCGTGCTGTAGCGGCGCAGGGCCAGCTTGCCAAAAATGCTGTATAAGGCGTAGCCGATGCCCGAAGCAACACCGAAGCCGAAGGCTTCGGTAGTCAGTGTTAGCTCGCTTTCAAAAATGCCCGTAATAAAAGCACAGCCGCAGAAGGTAGCAAGCAGTGCGAAAAATTTGGGCTGGGTAAATTTTTCGCCAAAGAGCAGTATGGAAAGCAGCATCACAAAAACCGGCGCCGTATACAGTAAAAGCACAGCGATGGAAATAGAGCTGCCTTCGATGGCCCTAAAATAGCAATAGTTAAAAAAGACCAGGCTCAAGAGCCCCGTCCCGATAAAAAGCCAGCTGTCGCGCCAGCGAATCTTAAATAAGGCTGGGTCGATCTTAGCAATGATGGTAGTCATCAGCAACGCGGCAAACAGCACCCGCAGGGTGACTACCTGCAGCGGTGAGAAGCCGCAGGCCGAGAGATATTTAAAAAAGAGGGCGATGAGCCCCCATAAGCAGGCGCCGGAGATGATGGACAAATAAGCATTTTGTTTCATTGTAAACCTTCTTCTGCTGCTAAGATATGTTACCAGTTTAGCATAATGGGAATAAAAATAAAAGCACGGCACCATATCACGGCGCCGTGCTTATTTTTATCGAGAGGCCAGTATAAGGCAGATCAATGCATCAAGTAAAAATGGGTCTCGATCAGGGCGTTTAAAAATTTTTTGAATGTCATGATGAATTCCTCCTAACTTACAGCGAAAGTGTATTTTAATACTTCCGCAAACCAAACGGTGAAAAAACTGTTATTTAGAGCACGGTTGTTGCCCAATGATTAAATTATAACATAAATAATATAAAATGCAACTATTTCACAAAAAAATAACATCAGTAAAAACAAAAGTGTTTATGAAACGGAAAACAACTAAAAGGAAAAACGCGACAAAAACGTCCCTGAGGGACCGCAAAAGTCCCTTTATAAAACAAAGCTGCATAAAAACGCAAAATACCCGCTAATAATAGAATAATTATTAGCGGGTATGCAAAAAAACAGTTGCCTTGCTTGCACACCTTCCGGCAGCGCAAGACTGTTGATAGCTGAAAAACTTACAGTTTATCAGGAGTGGTGTTTGGAATTGTCAACAGTACAAAAAATCTTTTTATTCTTTTTGTGGGCAGAAGGCTTGGAGGTGAAGCCTTTGCCCAGAACATCGTTAGCGTCCTGAATGATCATAAAGCAGCCTGGGTCGATATCGCGGACGATTTGTTTGATTTTGGCAACCTGGGTGAGCTTGGCGACAACCAGCAGCACTTTGCGTTGCTGATGGGTGTAGGCACCTTCGGCGTACAGGTAGGTGACGCCGCGGCCGACTACTTCAATGATACCGTGGCCGATTTCTTCATAATGCTCGCTGATGATGATGATGTTCTTTTTGTAATCGAAGCCGTCGGTAAAAGCGTTGCAGGTCTTAAACATAACAAAGAAGGCCAGCAGTGTATAAAGCACGGCTTCTAAACCGAAGTAGAAAACACCGATGAACATCAGGATGATATTGAACAGAAAACCGGTGGTACCGATACTGATGCTGTAATGCTTGTTGACGATGGCGCCGATGATATCGGTGCCACCGCTGCTGCCGCCTACACGGTACATCATGGCCGCGCCGATGCCATAGATGACACCGCCGGCGATGCAGGCCAGCATCGGATCATGGACGTAAGGCGCTTTTTCGGACAGGAAATGGAATGCGTCCAACGAAACGGCAAAGACCAGCATACCATACAGGGCGCCGCAGCTGTAAGTACGATCCATAAATTTATAAGCCGCTATAAAAAGTGGGATGTTTAAAAGTAAGCTGGTGATACCCATGGGCAGGCCGACCAGATAGTAAAGAATGACCGAAACGCCGCCGATGCCGCCGCTGATGAGTTTATTGGGCATATAAAAGGCATTGATCGCGATACCCATCAGGACGCAGCCGATGGTGACCATCACATAACGATAAAGATGCTGACGCATGCAAAAACTCCTTTTGTGCAAATTTTGCAAATATTTGTATACATCGTAGCACTTTTTAGAAAAAAAGCAATAATGCCAACCATAAAATTACGTAAATTTTTTGAAAAAAGAGGGAAAATACAAATAAAATAGAAAAAAATTATAAAAATGTTCGATTTATCTTGCGGCTACGCCCGAAGCAAGATAAAATATATTGTATACAGGAAAACAATCAAGGCTACGAGGCTATATTATGGAAAAGATATTAGAAACAGCTTATGCAAAAATAAATCTGGGTTTGGACGTGCTGGGCAAGCGCCCTGACGGTTACCACGAAGTGCGCATGGTGATGCAGAGCATCGGTCTTAGCGATGCGGTGGAGCTGGAGGAGAGCGAGGTCCTGGTGGTGGAAACCGATAATGGCGGGCTGGCCGGCGGGCCAGGTAACCTGGCCTGGAAGGCGGCGACGCTTTTAGCGGAGCGCTGCGGCAAAATACCGAACGTTCACATCAGGCTGAAGAAAAAAATTTTTTTGGCAGCTGGTCTTGCTGGTGGCAGCAGTGATGCTGCGGCAGTTTTGCGGGGGCTCAATCGTCTGTGGCAGTTAGGCCTGCAGGTGACCGAGCTGGAAACGCTGGCGGCTGAGCTTGGTTCGGATATACCCTTTTGTATAGCGGGCGGTACTGCTTTGGCTGAAGGCCGGGGCGAGCTGCTGAGGAAGCTGCCAGAAGCACCGTCGCTGACACTGGTTTTGGCCAAGCCGAAGCTGGAGGTTTCTACCGGTTGGGTCTATGGTAATTTCCGTCAGGAGCAGGTTGCGCAAAGGCCTGATATTGACGGTATTATAAAAGCACTGGAGCAGGGAGCGGTAGCACCGCTGCTTGCGAGCTGCGGCAATGTTTTGGAGAGCGTGACTATTCCCGCCTATCCTGTCATTGCCCAGATCAAAGAAAGAATGCTGGCGGCAGGAGCAGAATATGCTTTGATGTCGGGCAGCGGACCCACGGTATTTGCCGTGGCTAAGGATGAAAAAGAGAGTAAGCAGATTTTGGCGGCTTTAACAGATCTTGATCTGGAAACGGCTGTAACGACTACTGTGAAAAAGGAGAGGATCTGAATATGAGTGGGCATCTGAGACCGATAAAATTAGACAGTTATAAACCTCTGCGTGAACTGGTATGCGAAAATATCCGTCAGGCTATTATTGACGGTACGTTCAGCCCAGGCGAACGCCTGATGGAGATCCAGCTGGCCGATGAAATGGGCGTCAGCCGTACCCCCGTCCGTGAAGCTATCCGCAAATTGGAGCTGGAAGGCTTCGTAGTGATGATCCCCAGACGCGGTACCTATGTAGCCGATATTTCCATTAAAGACATCAACGAAGTTTACGAGATCCGCACCTCGCTGGACGTGCTGGCCGCAGGACTGGCTGCCGAGCGCATCAATGATGACGAGCTGGAAACTCTGCAGCGCCTGCTGGTAGAGATCGGGCAGCATGTGGAAGACGATAATATGGAAAAAATCGTAGAAGTGGATATCGCTTTCCACGATGTTTTATATCAGGCCAGCCGCAACGAAAGGCTGCGTAACATCATTAATAACCTGCGCGAGCAGATCACCGTTATCCGCGGTCGCTCTATGATGTATCCGGGACGTTTGACCGATACCATGGAAGAACACCGCGCGTTGGTAGACAGCATTGCCGCCCGTGATGTGGAAAGAGCGCAGAATGCGGCCCGCATCCACTTGGAGAATGCTGAACATACACTGCTTAAAGATATGGTCGAAAGCCATAACGAAAAGAAGCATAAAGAATAAGAGCGAAAGAGGTAGGCTCTATGTATAATGCGGTCATTTTGGCTGGTGGCAAAACGCCGTGGCTGCAAAAAGCCGTAGGCACCAATATCAGGGCGCTGGCGCCGCTGGGCGGACGCCGTATGGTGGAATATATCATCGACGCTCTGGATCAAAGCGGTATGATCGACAGGATCATCGTCGCTGCTGACAGTAGTCAGTGGGAAGCAGCAGTTTTACCGCAGCGGGCCGAGCTGGTGCCCGTGGCTGCTAAAACCATGCCCGAAACGGCAGCAGCTGCTGCCGCTGTTTTACCCCAAACAGGACGGATATTATTTGTTTGTGACGACATCCCTTTACTGACGGCCGCCGCCGTACAGGATTTTTTGCGCCAGGCCGAGTCTACGGTCGCCGACGCTTATTATCCGATCATCCCCGAAGCCGATTGCGAAATGGCCTTCCCCGGAGCGCGGCGGACTTATGTGACTTTGCCGGAGGGCAGGTTTACCGGCGGCAATCTGCTGCTGATTAAGGCGTCTGTTATAACGGCGGGGTTGGCTAAAGCAGAAGATATTTTTGCGCGCCGTAAAAAACCGTGGGAGCTGTGTGGCTGGCTGGGTTTTGGCTTTGTGCTGAAGTTTCTGCTGCACCGGCTGACGCTGAGCGCGGTAGAACAGCGGGCGTCGCAATTACTGGAATTTACAGGTAAGGCCGTTATTTCCCATTATCCCGAGATCGGTATGGATATGGATAAGGAAGCTGACTGGCAGTTACTGGAACAATATTTTAAGAACAGCAAGTAGAAAAGAGGGGCGCTATGGCTCGAGTCAAACGTATGGAACGTGTGGTTGCTTTGACGAAGCAGCTGGTGGACCATCCTTATCAATTATTTTCGTTTACATATTTCTGCAATAAGTTTGAGGTCGCAAAATCGACCTTGAGCGAAGATGTTTTGGCTGTACGCTCCGGTCTGGAGGCTTACGACCTGGGCAAAGTAGAAACTTTGGCAGGGGCGGCCGGTGGCGTGCGTTTTATCCCCAGCCATTCAGAGCAGGCTAATGAAGAATTTTTAGCAGAGCTGGCAGTGCAACTGGCAGAACCGGAACGTGTTTTGTCAGGCGGCATGATCTATATGACTGACCTGCTGTTTAAGCCGCAGATTGTAGCGCGTTTGGGCGAGATCATTGCCCAGCGGCTGCGTCATTTAGCGCCGGAATATATCATGACCGTAGAAACTCGCGGCATACCGCTGGCGGTGTTTGTGGCAAGGGCGTTTAATATCCCCGTAGTCATGGCGCGCCGGGTGGGGCAGATCAGCGAAGGCTCGACTGTCAGCATCAATTATGTCAGCGGTTCTTCCAAGCAGATCCAGACGATGGCGCTGCCGAAGAGGGCCCTGCGATCATCAGCCCGTGTACTGATAGTCGACGACTTTATGAAAGCCGGCGGTACTGCCCGTGGTATGGCAGAGCTGGCAGAAGAAGTTGGCGCGAAGGTCGTAGGTAAAGCTTTCTTTATCACGACGCAGGAGCCGGAAAAGAAAATGATCGACGATTATACGGCGTTATTCGTCTTAAAAGGTATCGACGATGAAAAACGGACGATCAATATCAGCCCGTTATAAGGGGATGTAAACAATGGCAAAAGATCAGGTAACACTTAAAGACGTAGAAGCAGCGGCAAAGCGCTTAGCTGGCGTAGTACATAAAACACCTTTGGAAAGCAGCCATATTTTTAGTGAGATGGCTGGCTACGAGGTGCTGCTGAAGCTGGAGAATATGCAGCGCACCGGCTCTTTTAAAGTGCGCGGCGCTTCCAATTGCATCCAGACTTTGACCAAAGAGCAGCAGGTTCATGGCGTTATTGCCGCTTCGGCAGGCAACCATGCCCAGGGTGTGGCGTTGGGCGCGCAGGCCGCTGGTATCAAGGCGACCATAGTTATGCCCGAGGGGGCACCGCTGGCAAAGGTAGAAGCTACCAAGGGCTACGGTGCCGAGGTAGTGCTGAAGGGCGGCGTTTACGACGAGGCCTACAGCGAAGCGGTACGCTTGCAAAAAGAAACAGGTGCTACCTTCGTTCATGCCTTTGACGATCCGGCAGTTATTGCCGGTCAAGGCACTATCGGCTTGGAGATTTTAGATCAATGTCCCGATATCCGTTCGCTGGTGGTACCAATCGGCGGCGGTGGTCTGCTCGCAGGCATCGCTGCGGCGGTAAAATCGGCGGCGCCCCATGTCAAGGTTTATGGCGTTCAGGCCAGCGGCGCACCGGCCATGTATTTATCCAAGCATGCCGGTAAATGGGTCGAAACACCGGAAGCACAGACTATCGCAGACGGTATTGCTGTAAAATCTCCGGGCAAGATTACCTTTGATCTGATCCAGAAATATGTGGACGATATTTTTGTCGTCAAAGATGACGACATCGCTGCGACCATTCTTTTAATGATGGAGCGTGCCAAAATGATCAGCGAGGGCGCAGGTGCTATCAGCCTAGCGGCTATGCTGCACGGCAGCATTCCCCACGCCGATAAAACTGCGGCGGTCATCAGCGGCGGCAATATCGACGTCAATATGATCTCGCGCATTATTGAAAACGGTTTGGTAAAATCGGGTCGCCGCATCAAGCTGCTCACCCATTTGACCGATCGTCCCGGCGAGCTGCGCCGCTTTGTATCCTATATCGAAGAATACAAAGCCAATATCGTGTATGTTTATCACGAACACGCAGGCCGGAATCTGCCGATCGGGCAGACTCAGGTGGAAATGGATCTGGAGACCAGGGACCACGCTCACGCGGAAATTTTGGTGGCGGCTTTGCGCCGTGCCGGCTACCGGGTGGAATTACTGTAAAAATATTGTCTAGAAGCAGCACTAGTATTAAAAGCTGCGTAGAAGCTGAATAGAAGCGGAGGCTTATCCATGTCAGAGTTAGTAGCAGTCATTTTAGCGGCAGGCAAAGGTACCAGAATGAAATCCAAGCTGCCGAAGGTTTTACATAAGGTAGGCGGCAAGCCGATGCTGCAACACGTTATCGACGTGGCAGATGCGGCGGGTGCTGCTAAAAAAGTAGTTATCGTTGGGCACGAAGCCGAACTGGTGGAAGCCATGGTAGGTGACCAGGCGCAAATGGCCTTACAGGCCGAGCAGTTGGGTACAGGTCACGCTGTGATGCAGACGGAAGCTGTTTTGAAGGATTTTCGCGGCACGGTTATGATCATCTGCGGCGACACGCCGCTTTTGGAAGCAAACGAGCTAAAAAAGTTTTACGACGGACACCTGGCGTCGCAAGCAGCGGCAACAGTGCTGACGGCGTTTATGGACGATCCCAGCGGCTATGGCCGTATCCTGCGTGATGCAGCCGGTAATGTGCTGGGCATCGTAGAAGAAAAAGACGCTACGGTCGAGCAAAAAGCAGTAAAAGAAATTAATACCGGTATCTACTGCGTCGAAGCGCCGTTATTATTTGAAGTATTGGCTACGTTGACCTGCGACAACGCGCAGGGTGAATATTATCTGACCGACGTTCTGGCCAAGCTGAATGCTATGGGCAAAAAGGTCGGCGGTGTAGCTACTGCCGACAGCGATATGATTATGGGTATCAATTCGCGCCGTCAGTTGGCCGAAGCCGAAAGCATTATTCGCCAGCGTATTTTAGATAAGCTGATGGACGGCGGCGTCACTATCATGGACCCTGCCAGCACCTTTATCGAAAAAGGCGTTGAAATCGGTCAGGATACTATCATCTATCCCTACACCTGGCTGGAAGGTACGACGAAGATCGGCGCCGATTGCCAGATCGGGCCGAATGTGCGCCTGACCAATGTGCAGGTTGGCGACGCTGCGGAAATGCACTTTACCTATGGCCATGACTGCCAGGTACACAACGGCGTCGTTATCGGTCCCTATGTGCACTTGCGTCCTGACACTGTCATCAGTGACAAGGTCAAGATAGGCAATTTTGTCGAAGTCAAAAACTCCCAGGTGGGTGTTGGCAGTAAGCTGCCCCATCTCAGCTATATCGGCGACAGCGATATCGGTAGTGGCGTCAATATTGGCTGTGGCTGTATCACCGTCAACTATGACGGCAAAAAGAAGCATCGTACAGTCATCGAAGATGATGCTTTCGTAGGCTGCAACAGCAATATGGTAGCGCCCGTAACCGTTGGTGCAGGGGCGTATATCGGTGCCGGTTCGACTATTACCAAGGATGTGCCTGCCGATGATCTGGGCATTGCCCGCGCCAAGCAGAAAAACATTGAAGGATGGGCGGCCAAATACCGCAACAGCTAAAAATACAGAAAAAACGGCCTTTGGTACTTGTGGATTTGTAGCTAATAGTTGTATACTATTAATGATTAACTAAACCTTAAACATTCTTGGAGGGATGGGACAATGTTGTCAGATGAAAATAAACTCAGAATTTTTTCCGGTAATGCTAATCCTGATTTAGCACGTGAGATTGCAGCTTATTTAGGTACTACTGTAGGCGATGCCGTTATCAACCGCTTTAATAACGGTGAAGTACAAGTAATGATCAATGAGAGCGTGCGCGGCAAAGATATTTTCATCGTGCAACCTACCTGCGGCCCGTCCGTAAACGATAACGTCATGGAACTTCTGATCATGGCAGATGCTTTTAAACGCGCTTCAGCCAGCCATATCACGGCGATCATCCCTTATTATGGTTATGCCCGCCAGGACCGCAAGGCCCGCGGCCGTGAACCTATCACCGCCAAGCTGATGGCTGACCTTTTGGAAAGCGCCGGTATTACCCGCGTGGTCACTATCGACCTGCATGCGGCACAGATCCAGGGCTTCTTCAACATTCCTTTCGATCATATGCCCGGCGGCCCGATTTTGGCAGAATACATCAAAGAAAAAAATCTTGAAGATATGATCGTGGTTTCGCCCGACTTGGGCGGCGTTAGCCGTGCCCGCAATATGGCCGAGCGTTTGAACTGCGGTTTGGCGATTATTGATAAACGCCGTCCTGAGCCTGGTGTGGCCGAGGTTATGAACCTCATCGGTTCCGTAGAAGGCAAAACGGCGATCTTAGTTGACGATATGGTAGACACAGCCGGGTCTTTGGCCGAAGGAGCCCGCGCCTTGAAAAAATTTGGTGCGAAAGAGATCTACGCCTGCTGTACCCATCCAGTATTGACCGACCCGGCTTTAAGCCGCATCGCCCAATCGGATATTACAGAGCTGGTTGTTACCAATACCATCCCTCTGCCTCCCGCTAAAAAACACCCCAAAATCAAAGTGCTTTCGGTAGCACCCATCTTAGCGGAAACGGTACTGCGTATTTACAATGACTGGTCTGTCAGCCAGTTGTTTGAAAAATAAGCACGGACTGAAGTAGTGTTTGAAAAATTGCAAGAGGCTTGTCCCTACGGGCAAGCCTCTTTGACGTAAGTAAGGAGAAGGCTATGCGACTTGTCTATGTATTGGGATTGCTTTCCCTTATCGGTGTAGGCGCCTTGTGGTGCGGCTGGTATGGGTTGATGAAGCGGCGCCTGGCCGCTGCGCTGGCCGCAGTCTGCGTTTTTGGGGGTGGTGCGCTGCTGCTTTTAGCAGTGCTGCCAACCTACAGCTTTTACGGCCCTACGGTAACGCAGCACTCTGCCGCTGGTAAAAGCGTAGCCCTCACCTTCGACGACGGCCCCTATCCGCCCTATACTGATGAGCTACTGGCAGTTTTGCAGCAGAACAAGGTCAAAGCTACCTTCTTTATGATTGCCGAAAATGCCGAAAAGCATCCGCAGTTGGTGCGGCAGATCGCAGCCGCAGGGCACGAAGTGGCCCTGCACGCCTTGCAGCATCGCGATTTTTTGAAGCTGAGTGCAGCGGAGCAGCAGCAGAATGTGGCTGCTGGCAAAGCGATACTGGAAAAACTGAGCGGTGCGCCTGTTACCCTGCTGCGTCCGCCTCATGGCTTTCGCGACTGGTCGGTGATGGCTACTTTGCGCCATAATGGTTTAACGGCAGTCAACTGGTCGGTGATTCCCCGCGACTGGACTAATCCCGGTGTCGATGTGATCGTCAGCAGGGTCATGGAACAGGTGCATCCGGGGGCTATCATTCTGCTGCACGACGGCGACAGCCCCAAATATCAGGATTCAAGGCAGCAGACAGTGCAAGCGACGCAGATCATTATCGACAAGCTGCGTGCGGCAGGGTATAATTTTGTTACAGTCAGTGAATTACTGGCCAAAGGAGAATGAGATGAAACTTATCGTAGGTTTGGGTAATATCGGTAAAGAATACGAAGCTACCCGTCATAATATCGGCTTTATGGTCATCGACGAGCTGGCGCGCCGCTGGGGCGTCACCAGCTGGAAAAACGACCGCAACGCTATGTGCGGCGAGTATCGGGCGCCCGAAAAGGTGCTGATCTTAAAGCCAACTACATATATGAATCTAAGCGGTGTCGCCGTAGGCGCATACGCCAACTTTTTTAACGTCGACCCGGAAGACATCGCCGTTGTGCAGGACGACCTTGACCTGCCTATCGGGCAGGTGCGGGTGCGCCGTAAAGGCAGCGCCGGCGGCCATAATGGCATCAAATCCCTGCAGGAGCATCTGGGAACAGGTGAGTTTCCCCGTTTCAAGATCGGTATCGGCCATCCGGCTCACAACAACAAAGCCGTGGTCAAACATGTTTTGCAGCGCTTTGGTGCGGATGAGCAGGAGCTGGTAGCGGAAGCCGTGGGAAAAATGGCTGATGCTCTGGAGCTGTGGTTAAAAGGTGATATGGATGCTGTGATGCAAGAATATAACAAAAAGCCTCCTAAAGAAAAGGAAGAAAAACCAGCGGCGGCACCGGCAATAGAGGAAGCATAACGATTAAACCTCAATATTTACTTACGTAAATATTGAGGTTTTTTATTGTAAAAAAACCCGCACTTTGTGCGGGGTTTCTTAATTTGCTATCAGGTTTTAACTGTCCAGTGTTATTAGGTCGAGTATTTATTTCTTTTCGAAAGACTCCAGAATGAACTCCAGACGGTTGTTAGCGATAGTGGGGACGCCATAAATAATAACTTTAGCGTTTTTCGAGATATATTTGCCATTCATTTTAACGACGATGTGTTCGCCTTTGTTGTCATAGAACATAGCATAGTCATCACCCAGGTTCTCGGTCAGACGGCCTTCCAGAGCAACTCTTTGATCCATGTATTTGTCAGCGTTAGTCAGGATTTTTTTGACGGTAATATGGTCAGCGTTTTTATTATTATTTTCGTTGTTGATAGCTTCCTGGTTATACATCACTTTAGTTGCTTCCAAAGTCAGCACATTGTCGCGTGTCGAGATCACACCTTCCACAGTGAGGTCGTGGTTAGCGTTAACGATACCCATCCCAGCCAGATTGACACGGATAAAATCGCCGTTGTAGTCTACCAAACGGTAAAAATCGCCGCCAAAATGTTCTGTGATCCGTCCCTGTACAGAAGTTGTTTTACCGATATAATCCCCGGTCAGGATTTTGGATACTGTTGTAGCATAACCTATCGTTGTAGTTGCTAACATCAGACCCACCATTGCCAAACACAAAACTAGTTTTTTCATCATTACACTTCATCTCCTTTAATTTTAATCAACATAATTATTTTTCTGCCGTAGTGGCAGTAAAAACCTAAGTTCATAATTTGGGTTTAGGGTTGGGGCGCTGCTTGAAGCAGTGATAGCTGCAATAATACTGGCGGCGGTGACCTGCCAAAGCTGTATAAACATGGTAGCTTTTAGTACACGAAAATTCTTTGCCGCAGATAGGACATATTTGTAACAAGCATTTTGACGAGTTGTTTGTATGGGCAGCAGTATCGTTACTGGCTGCTTCAGCTCCGTTTATCGTATCAGTTATGGTAATTCCCTCCTAAAAGTTTTTGGAGATAAAATTTTGCTATTATCTGCCAAAGTTTTTCTGCAAACTTACTTATGGTGGTACAGGCGCTCAAGGTGCTGACGGTGCTGCTTTAGAAGAACACCAGGCTGCGAATGGGACTAAGGGTGTAGATGGAACTGACGCTACTCCGGCTGATAAACCGGCCAAACCTGCTGATGGTGCTGATGCTTCTTCGAATCCGGCTGCATCGGGAGGAGTTAACCCGGTTTATGACATTCCTGTTAATCCTACTGTACAAGTTGGCTGGTCTTCTACAGCAGGTGCTAATGGCAGCGCTGGTGGCGATGGAGTCAATGGTACTACAGGTCAAGCTGGCGGTAACGGTGTTGCTGGCACCGTTGGTACTAACGGTGCGCAAGGAACTACAGGTCAAGCTGGCGGTAATGGCGGTATTGGCCAACAGGGCGGTAACGGTGGTGTTGGCGGCGATGGCGGCGATGGTGGCGTTGGTGGCGACGGCAGTAACGGTGGTAAAGGACAACAAGGTGGCCAGGGTGTCAGTAATGGTACGTCAGGTGGCTTTGATTGGAATGCAACAGTTGGCGGTAACGGCGGCGCCGGTGGTGCAGCTGGTAATGGAGGCACTGGTGGTGCTGGCGGTATCGGTGGCGATGGTGGCAATGGTGGAAACGGTGGTGTCGCTACAGCCCAAGGCCTGGTCGGAACAGGCAATACTGATCTGAATATCACTATCGGTACTATTACTGTTACAGCTGTTGGTGGTGACGGTGCTAAAGCTGGTATTGGCGGAGCAGGTGGCACCGGCGGAGCAGGTGGAACAGGTGGACAGGGTGGTAATGGTGGCGATGGTGGTGCTGCCGGAACAGCTGGTGCTGGTGGACAAGGCGGTGTTGGTGGTACTGGTGGTGGTGCTGGTGCTGCTGGAACACAGGGTGGGATTCCCATCAATAATACTGCCATAACCGGTGCTGATGGAGCGGACGGTATTTCAGGCACTCAGGGTGCAATCGGCACTGCCGGATTGAATGGCGCCGGCGGTGATGCTGGTAAAGGCGGCTTTGGCGGTATTGGTGGTACTGCTGGTGCTGCTGGCACCAACGGTGCAGGCAGCAGTGCTTATGCAACTGCTGTAAACCTGGCTAATACCAACGGTATCTTACAAACTACTTCTATCACTGTCACGGCCACGGCAGGTAAAGGCGTGGGCAGCTTTAGCATAGCAGACGCTTATGTAGCTGCTGGCGGTATTGCTAATACTGACAATGCCGGGAAAGATGGTACTGCTGGTAAAACAAATGAAACAGGAACAGGTACTGGGATCGTAGATGATAAAGTAAGCCAGGATGGTATTTCTAATCCAACCTCTAACGGCGGTGCAGGCGGCATTGGCATTACTCCTGCCAATGTTACTAATGTTGCCCAAAGCAGTAACGGCGCTGAGACGATCGCTAAAGGCCTTGTTACTACTGGCGGCAAATTAGGCGTAGTGTCTGGCGGAGCTTTGTCTATTAGCGTTAAGGCAGAAGAAGGTGCTACTACTAACACTGCTAATGCTGTTATAGCTACCGGTTCGGAAAATATATATCAGGTAGCAGGTGGTTTGAGCGTTACTGCCGCCGCTGTTGGTGATAAAGACAAAACTGCTACTGTTAACGGTGTTGAGTATACTTATGACGCAAGTATTTCAAAAACTACTACCAGCGCTAGGGCATTTACAGTAAATGGTGGTTCGATGATCGTTGATGTTGATGGTAAATTGACTATCGCGGCAACTGCCGAGCAAGGTGAAACAAGGAATTTCGCCCAAGGTATGGCAGTTGATAATACGACTATAAAAGTACACACGACAGGCGCTATTGATATCAAGGCTACCGCTGGTGTTGCGGACAACAGTAACAACCAAGTAGCCCAGGGTATTGAAGGTAATCGGAATGATCTTTCGTTCGTTAGTGATGCAGGCGGCATTACAGTAACAGCTATTGGTGGTGACGGAACTGGTTTGAATAAAGAATATTCTGTCTGGACCTATGACAGCACTGTTACTTTTGACGCCAAAGAAGCAGCTATTACGTTGAATGGTGATGTAGAAGTTGTGGATGTTGGGGGAAACAGTGTCCTGAACTTGAAGTCTGATACTACAGTCAATAGTACTGTCGACATGGGTGGCAGCAGTGCAGGTACTCTGAATATCAAGGGCACTACCATGAACCTGACTGACAATCTGTCGAGCTTGACTGTTGCTGATAAAACTACTATGAAGGGCAGCACTGTTTACTTCTATGATGATAATAATCAGGAAGATAAATATAAAGGTACTGATTATCGCACTATCAATACTAACGATCTGGATGCCAGTGAAACTAATGACTTCTTTATGCGCACCAATGCCAACGGTGTTTATGACCAATCGGCAGGCAACGATAAAATCGTTTCTACTAATACGGCAACCGGTAGCGGTATTTATAACATTACCGTTTTTGACCAGGGCATGCGTAACGGCTACAACAATGAAGCAGGCGCTGCTACCAAAGGCCATTTACAAAACGATGTTATACTTATTCAAAATGCTGATACAGATGGTACCTATGAAATCAAAGAAATGCAGTACGACAATGGTGTCTGGGCTTATGAATATGAAGGTAAAGCAGAAGTTGTTGATGGTAACCTGAACCTGACCCAGATCACGACTAAGGCTGCTACTCAGTCCTCTGCCCAAATGGCAGCGCAGTACGCTAACAAGATCGCTGCCGGTGCGGCAGTAACTCTGTTCAGCGCCGACGAAACTTTGATGGAACGCCTGGGCGACATCCGCAATTCCGGCGATGATAACGACGGCGTGTGGGCTAAATACGTGGGCGGTAAGATCAAAGTCGACGGACTGAAAGGCGACAACGATTACCAGTATAACGGCTTCGCAGCAGGTTATGACCGTGAGATCGGTAACAACTGGCGCATCGGCTTGGCTGGACAGTATGCTAAAGGCGATACTACCCTTGCTGGCGGCGACGGTGAGATCAAAACGGCAGCAGGAGCTTTGTATGGCACCTGGACCGGCGACAAAGGCCACCATGTAGACATCGTTGCTAAAGTAGGTAAAGTGGACAGCGAGACCAGCGCTTACGGCGGCACTATCGCCCAGAAACTGGAAGGTGATTTTGGCAGTAACGCCATGAGCTTTGCCGTTGAATATGGCTATCGCAAAGATCTGAAAAATGACTGGTTCATCGAGCCGATGGTTCGCGCCAGCTACGTACATCTGGGCGGCGACGATTATACCGTAACTACCCGCGATGGCAGCATGAGCGTAACTAACGACAGTATGAACAGCATCATCCTGCGCGGCGGCTTCCTGCTGGGCAAACAGTTCAGCCAGGGCAGCAACGTGTATCTGAAAGCAGCTGTACTGCACGACTTTGACGGCGATATCAATACCCATGTAACCGCTGACGGCAGAAATGCCAGCTACAGCGACAGCATCGGCGGCACCGCTATCGAATACGGTATCGGTATCAATCATAAGTTCAATAAGGATTCCAGCATGTATATGGATATTGAGCGTGTGAGCGGCGGCGATGTAACTAAAAATTGGGGCGTCAACGTAGGCTTCCGTTACAGCTTCTGATAAACAGCCTGTAAATAATTCAAGAGGCCCTGCTATGGCAGGGCCTCTTTATATGGTTGGAGGTCGAGTTGCTATGCTTGATTATGAAAAAATGGGTCTGAATATTAAACTGCGCAGGATAGAGTGCGGCATTACACAGTACAGGCTGGCGATGATACTGGGAGTATCACAGGCACATTTATGCAATGTAGAGAATGGCAGGTTATCGCTGAGCCTGAAACTGTTAGTTGTGCTGCGCAAAATTTTAAAATGCACATTGGATGATCTGGTGGTAGAAAAAAATCAGGAAAGCTAAAATGTATCGAAGAAAGGCCGTTGGTAGTGATGAAGGTGCAAGATAATGAGCAGCAAAAGATTTATATCGATACCTCATTAGGCACGTTGATGGCGATCTGCCCAATCTGTGGCAGAGAATTTGGCTGTAATAAAAGGTTTCATGTTTATGCCGATATTGTAGGGAGCAGGCGCCAGTACTATTGCAGCTATCGCTGTTTTAAGGAAAGACCTGTAAAAATAAGGAAATGTAAATAAGAGAGACCGAACAGATTTGATGTTTGATCTGTTCGGTCTCTTTAGTTACTGTATTTTTATTGTTTTATTCGGTGCCTATTTTTTATGCTTGTGGCGTTCATAACGCAGGCGTCCTTCTTCAAAGGCACGCTTTTCGTCTTCTGTTTCCAGGGTCAGCTCGGGCACTTTGGTGGGACGTCCTTTTTTATCAAGGGCGATCATGGTGAAAAAGGCGGTCAAAGCGCGCTTTTTACCTTCGGTCTCCAAATCTTCTACTTCGACGACAACTACTATTTCCATAGAGCTGTTGCCAACATAGACTACCTGCGCCGTGCAGATGACCAGGTCGCCGATAAAGATGGGCAAGTGGAATTCCACTTCGTCTACCCTGGCGGTTACCACGTTGGTCCGTGCGTAGCGGCGGGACGTGGCGTAAGCGGTGGAGTCCATCAGCTTGATTATTTCACCGCCGTGGATGTTGCCGGCGACGTTAGCCTGATGAGGCATCATGACTTCGCTGATGACGAGTCTGCTTTCGGAAGATGTTTTTTTCACAGTTGTAACCTGCCTTTCTATTTTAAGCATGGAACCGGCTGTTACAAGCCGGAGCTTTTGTTGCGGACAGTTTGGAAAAGATCGCAGGGAAAGCGGCGGGCAGCTGTTTGGGCTGCTGCGATTATTATAACCTTTCAGCCGGAGGCGCGCAAGCAGTTAAAAGTAAAGTTTCTGAAAATAGTCCTTGCATAGCGATGTGGACTATGGTATACTTTATAAGCGTTAATATAAAGTTATGATGTATAGTCATATATTAGTTTAGATAGCAAAGTGAGGTGCAACCAGAATGAAACAGAACATCCATCCGAAGTTTGGTGAAGCTAAAGTAACCTGCGCATGCGGCAGTTCTTTTATGAGCGGCAGCGTTAATCCGGAATTGCGTGTTGACGTTTGCTCTAAATGTCATCCGTTCTTCACCGGCCAACAGCGTAATTTAGCTGCTCGTGGTCGTATTGAAAAATTCAACAAACGCTACAATGTAGAAGAAAAATAATCTCACCCACAGCAGAGCGAAAGCTCTGCTGTGTTTATATCCGAAACTTTTAGGGAGAATACTATGGAAAAGAAACCTAATGTTGGCGGACAAGCTGTTATTGAAGGCGTGATGATGAGAGGGAAGGATAAGATCGCTGTCGCTGTAAGGCAGCCGGATGGGGAAATTACCATTGATGTGGGTCCGGCCAACAGTATTACCGACAGATATCCTTTTTTGAAAAAACCATTGCTGCGCGGCGTAGTTGCCCTTTGTGAGTCGCTGTATCACGGTATGAAGGCACTGGCCTATTCGGCGCAGGTATCCGGCGAGGACGATGAACAATTAGATAGTAAGGAAATGGCTATGACGATCGCTTTTTCAGTCGTTCTGGCCGTAGTTTTGTTTATCATTATTCCGACCTGGTCGATGCGTTTTTTACATGCATGGACCAACGACCATATGATTTTGAACTTAGCCGAGGGTGCGCTCAGGATGCTGATCTTCCTCGGATATATAACTGCAATCTCTTCGATGAAGGATATCCAGCGGGTATTCCAATATCATGGTGCAGAGCATAAAACCATTTATACCTACGAGGCAGGGCTGCCGCTGGAGGTGGCGAATGTACGCCAGTTCAGTACGCTGCATCCGCGCTGCGGCACTAATTTTTTGATGATCGTGATGCTGATCAGTATGTTTGTCTTTACCTTTTTGGGCTGGCCGAACCTGCTGGAACGCATTATGTCGCGTATTATTTTGATGCCGGTCATTGCCGGGGTCAGCTACGAGATCATCCGTTATGCGGGCTCGCATATTGATTCGACCTGGGTAAGAACGGCGATTTTTCCGGGTTTGTGCCTGCAAAAATTGACGACCCGAGAACCCGACGATTCTCAGATCGAGGTGGCTATCGCTTCGCTGAAAGCAGTGCTGCCGCCGGAGGAATTGGCAGGAGAACCCCTTACAGGAGAAGAACATGCTGGATAAATTACAGGCAATTGAAGATAAATATCTTGATTTGGAAGCAAAAATCAGTGACCCTGAAGTTATTGCCGACCAAGCTCAATGGCAAAAGTGCACTAAGGCACATGCCAAGCTGACTGATATCGTGATGGTTTTTCGTGAATACCGCGATATGATGAAGGCTAAAGCCGAGGCGGAAGAGATCATTGCTGCCGGTGACGATAAGGAACTGGCGGAGATGGCTCAGGAAGAACTGAAGGAGCTGAAGCCGCAGCTGGCTGATTATGAAGAGCGGCTGACGATTTTGCTGCTGCCTTCCGATCCTAATGATGATAAAGACGTGATCGTGGAGATACGCGGTGGCGCAGGCGGTGATGAAGCCGCTTTGTTTGCCGGTGTGCTTTTTAGGATGTATACCCGTTATGCCGAGGGCCGGGGCTGGCGTGTGGAGATACTTGACTCTAACCCGACCGAGCTTGGCGGCTTCAAGGAAGTTGTGTTCCAGATCAGCGGTGACGGTGTGTATGGACGCATGAAGTTTGAAAGCGGCGTGCACCGTGTGCAGCGGGTGCCGGAAACGGAATCCCAGGGACGAGTGCATACTTCTACAGTTACGGTGGCTGTGCTGCCTGAGGCCGAAGAGGTTGATGTAGAGATCAATCAGGCTGATCTGCGCGTGGATACTTATCGTGCAGGCGGCGCCGGCGGACAGTACGTTAATAAAACGGAGTCGGCCGTGCGTATCACTCATTTGCCTACGGGTATCGTAGCTCAGTGCCAGGACGAAAAATCGCAGCTTAAAAACCGCGAGAAATGTATGCGCGTTTTGCGGGCCAGGATTTTGGAAAAGGCCGAGGAAGAGAAAAGAGCGGCTACGGCACAGGATCGTAAAAGCCAGGTCGGCACGGGCGACCGCAGCGAACGTATCCGTACTTATAATTACCCTCAGGGACGTGTTACCGAGCACCGCATCGGTTTGACCTTGCATAAACTTGATATTGTGCTCAACGGCGAGATGGACGAATTACTGGACGCGCTCCTTACGGCCAAACAGAGCGAGCAGCTGCAGCAGGTGAAATAATATGGAAAATAAACCCTTATGGACGATTGCAGGGGTTTTGGAATGGACAAAGCAGTATTTCGCAAATAAAGGGATCGAGAATCCGCGTTTAGATGCCGAAATACTGCTTTGTGCTGTTTTGAAATGCGAAAGAATAAATTTATATGTACGGTTCGACCAGCCTTTGGAAGATGAAGAGCTGGCGCTGTACCGCGGCTATGTGGCGCGCCGCGCCAATCAGGAGCCGCTGGCGTATATCCTGGGCAAGAAGGCTTTTATGAAGCACAGCTTTAAGGTGACGCCGGCGGTTTTAGTGCCGCGCCCTGAAACAGAGCTGCTGGTGGAGAGCGTGGCTAAGGCTGCTGCTGGCAGCGGTGCCGCAGCTTTGCTGGATATCGGCACAGGCAGCGGCGCTATTATCGTGTCTCTGCTAGATCTGCTGCCGCAGGCGCTGGGAACGGCCGTGGATATTTCCGCAGCGGCTTTACAGGTAGCCGGTGAGAACGCCGCCGCAATCGGCGTGGCCGAGCGACTGACTTTGCTGGAATCAGATTTGTTCAGCAAGCTGCCTGCGGGTCAGTCTTTTGATATCATTGTTTCTAATCCTCCTTATATCCCGGCGGCGGATATCGCCGAACTGGCGGCTGATGTGCAGAAGGAGCCCCATGGTGCTTTGGACGGCGGTACGGATGGCTTGGATTTTTATAAGCGCATCATTAGTGGCTGCAGCGTCTGGCTGAAGCCGGACGGCCTGCTGGCTTTTGAGGTGGGCATCCATCAGGCGCAGGAGGTATGCGCTTTGTGCCGTGAGGCTGGTTTGACGGCGACGGCAGTACGCAATGACTATGCCGCTATCGAGCGGATGGTTTTTGCGACGAGAGAAGGTACTTATTATGCAAACCATTTATTGGAAATTACAAGCTGATAATGAAAAGTCAGCGTCGGCGTCTTTGACGCAGGCCGCCCGGCTGCTCCAACAGGGAGAAGTAGTGGCTTTTCCTACGGAAACTGTTTACGGACTGGGCGCTGACGGATTGAACGGTGCGGCTGTGGCAAAGATTTTTGCAGCCAAGGGGCGCCCGGCCGATAATCCTTTGATTTTACATATTGCAGATAAAAATGATATTTTACCGCTGACGACCGGTTTGACAACGAATGCCAAAGCCTTGATGGAGGCCTTCTGGCCGGGGCCGTTGACTTTGATCGTGGCCAAGTCGGCGCTGATACCTGACGAAGTGAGCGCCGGGCTGGATACGGTTGGTGTGCGCATGCCGTCGCATCAGGTGGCGGCGCAGCTTATCGCTTTGGCTGGCCGCCCGATTGCGGCGCCGTCGGCTAATATTTCGGGCAAACCCAGCCCTACGGATGCCCAGGCTGTTTTAGATGATATGCAGGGCAAGGTGGCCGGTATCGTCGATGGAGGACGCTGCGGCATTGGTGTGGAATCGACGGTGGTTGACACTACGTCGCCGGTGCCGATGATTTTGCGTCCGGGTGGCATTACCCGGGAAATGTTGGAAGCAGTTTTGGGTGCGGTAGAGGTAGATCCGGCTTTGGCTGGCAGCACCGATTTTAAACCTAAGGCTCCGGGTATGAAGTATCGCCATTATGCGCCGCAGGCAGCGATGTATTTGTTTGAGGGAGCTGCCATAAGCTATTTGCCGCAGGCCGTTAAGCAGGCTGCTGCGCAGGGGTTGAAGGTAGGCGTTTTATGCAGCACGGAACTTGCTGTACAGTTTGCGGCGGCCGAAAATAATATTGCCGTTAGCTGCTGGGGCAACGATGTGGCTGCTTTGGCGGAGCGGTTGTATGCTTTGCTGCGTGCTTTTGATAAACAGCAGGTGGACGTGATCCTTGCCGAAGGCGTGGACGAAGCGGGGCTGGGGCTGGCAGTTATGAACCGGCTGCGTAAAGCTGCTGGTTATCAGATAGTGACTGTGGCAGCAGGCCAACTGTGTGCAAAAAGCGGTACGCTTTTACCGGGATTTATGTTAAAATAACATTATGAGTTATTTTGCCGTTAGTGGGCAAAAATATGTAAATAAACATTAGAGGTGACTTATATGAAAATCGCGGTCGGCAGTGATCACGGCGGTATCCATTTGAAAGACCACATCAGGGATTATCTGACTGCTAAAGGCATCGAGGTAGTTGATTGCGGAACGTATACGGACGCATCGACAGACTACCCCGACTATGCGGCTAAAGTCTGTCAGGCTATCAATGCAGGCGAGGTAGAGCGGGGGATCCTGATTTGCGGCACCGGCATTGGTATTTCTATTGCCGCCAATAAAATCCACGGCATCAGGGCCGCTTTGTGTGGCGATGTGTTTTCGGCCCAAATGAGCCGTGAGCATAACAATGCTAATGTTTTGTGTATGGGTGAGCGTGTTATTGGCGTGGGCTTGGCAGAACTGATCACTGATACCTGGCTGCAGGGCGAATTCGCCGGCGGCCGTCATCAACGCAGGATCGACAAGATCACCGCACTGGAGGCGGAAAGATAAAATGCAGGTTGCAGAAATAGCTGCTCAGGCAGCGTTAGCGGCACAGGAAATTTTAGAAATAGGCGGAGTCAAGGCCGGACAGGTTTTGGTAGTAGGCTGCAGTACCAGCGAGGTTGTTGGTGATAAAATCGGCACTACGGGTTCTATCGAAGCTGCCGAGGCTATGTTTACCGCTCTGCTGCAGGTTACTGCGGCGCGTGGTGTGTTTTTGGCCGTGCAGTGCTGCGAGCATCTGAACCGTGCTTTGGTCACCAGCAGGGAAGCTGCCGAAAAGTATGGCTGGCAGGAAGTTACCGTGCGTCCTGTGCGCCATGCGGGCGGAGCTATGGCCACTGCTGCTTATGAAAACTTTGCGGACCCTGTTGTAGTAGAAGCTGTCTCGGCCCATGCGGGCCTTGATATAGGCCAGACCCTGATCGGCATGCACCTGAAAAGAGTTGCCGTTCCCGTCCGTCTGACAGAAAACGAGATCGGCGAGGCTATACTCACCGCGGCGCGTACGCGTCCGCCTTTGATCGGCGGCGAACGTGCCAAATACCCAATCTAATTTATGTTGACTTGGAGGGAGTAATTATGAATTTGGAAAAATTAGCCACTGTCGATCCTGAAATCAGTGCTGCCATTGGTGAAGAGCTGGGCAGACAAAGAAACAAAATAGAATTGATCGCGTCCGAGAACTTTGTTTCTCCTGCGGTTATGGAAGCTATGGGCACGGTTTTGACCAATAAATATGCCGAAGGCTATCCGGGTCACCGCTATTACGGCGGTTGTGAGTATGTGGATAAAGTAGAAGTGCTGGCTATCGAGCGTGCTAAAAAGCTGTTTGGTGCCGACCATGTCAACGTGCAGCCCCATTCGGGAGCCAATGCCAACACGGCTGTTTATTTTGCCTTTTTGAAGCCGGGCGATACCATTATGGGTATGAACCTGTCTCAGGGCGGGCATTTATCCCACGGTTCACCGGTCAATATTTCCGGCAGCTATTATAATGTTGTTCCCTACGGTGTAGACCATGATACCGAAACTATTGATTATGACGCTTTGGCAAAAACTGCCGCTGAAACTAAGCCGAAAATCATCGTTGCCGGTGCCAGTGCCTATTCCCGGATCATAGATTTTGAACGTATGGCAGAGATCGCCCACAGCGTCGATGCTTTGCTGATGGTAGACATCGCCCATATCGCCGGTTTGGTAGCAGCAGGCCTGCATCCCAGTCCGGTGCCCTATGCCGATATCGTTACTACCACTACCCATAAAACTCTGCGTGGCCCACGTGGCGGCCTGATCATGTGCAAAGAACAATATGCCAAGGCTATTGATAAAGCTGTGTTCCCCGGCATTCAGGGCGGGCCTTTGATGCACGTTATCGCCGCTAAGGCAGTTGCTTTCGGCGAAGCTTTGAAGCCTGATTTCAAAGTGTATCAGCAGGCTATCCTTGATAACTGTAAAGCATTTTCTGCGGCGCTGCAGGAAGAAGGCTTCCGTATCGTTTCCGGCGGCACTGATAACCATTTGGTTTTAGTTGACGTCCGTGGACAGCAGCTTACAGGCAAGGTAGCCGAGCATCTGCTGGACGAAGTAGGCGTGACCTGTAATAAAAACACCATTCCCTTTGATCCAGCAAGTCCTTTTGTGACGAGTGGTATTCGTCTTGGTACGGCCGCCGTTACTACGCGCGGTTTCGATCAGGAAGATATGCGCGAAGTCGCCGCTATCATCGGCCTGGTGCTGAACAATCCTGAAAACGAAGCCAAACATCAGGAAGCTGCGGACAGAGTAGCTGCTTTATGCGCTAAATATCCCATGTATTCCAGCTTCTAAAGCCCGAAAGGAGAGCCTGACGATGCAAGTAACAGTTGTAGACCACCCGCTTATCAAACAAAAAATCACTAAAATGCGTGCAGAAAACACCTCTTCCTGCGATTTTCGCGAATGTCTGGACGAGATCGCGATGCTGATGACCTACGAGGTGGCGAGAAACCTGCCGTTGCAGGAAGTTGAAGTAACTACTCCGGTAGCTAAGACTACCGGCTATAAAGTTGCCGGCGATATTTTTGTCGTGCCCATCTTAAGAGCAGGACTGGGTCTTTTGACCGGCGTGCTGAAAATGATTCCGGACGCACGGGTCGGATTTATCGGCTTGTATCGTGACGAGGAAACCTTAAAGCCCATCGAGTATTACTGCAAGCTGCCCGATAATAAAGACGGCGTGACCATCGTCGTCGACCCGATGCTGGCCACAGGCGGCAGTGCCGCTGCTGCTATCACCATGCTGAAGGCGCGTGGCTTGAAAAATATCCGCTTTATGTGCCTGGTAGCGGCTCCGGAGGGCGTACAGGTAATGAACGAGGCTCATCCCGACGTACCTGTTTATACCGCAGCTTTAGATGAAAAATTAAATGAACATGGCTATATCGTTCCCGGCCTAGGCGATGCGGGCGACCGCATTTTCGGTACACATTGATGTTTGATAACAGACCTGACTGGGACAATTATTTTATGGAGATAGCCCAGGTAGTAAGCAAGCGCTCCACTTGCCTGCGCCGCAGTGTCGGTGCTGTTATCGTTAAAAACAGGCAGATCGTAGCTACTGGCTACAACGGTACGCCTTCACGGCTCGAGCATTGCTCGGTCACCGGTTGCCTGCGTGAACAGCTGAATGTACCCTCGGGACAAATGCACGAATTATGCCGCGGTATCCACGCCGAACAGAACGCAGTCGTTCAGGCGGCCTATCATGGCGTGTCGGTTAACGGCGGTACCCTTTATTGTACCCATCAGCCCTGCGTCGTTTGTACCAAAATCTTGATCAACGCCGGTATTGAACGCATCGTCTATGCCAATCCGTATCCAGATAAATTGGCAGAAGAAATGCTGATAGCGTCCAAGATGGAAGTAACGATACTGCACGATAAAGATTAAAATAAATGCAGCATGGCGATGCTTTTTTAGGTAGATGCAAGTGCTGCATTTTATTTTTTTCAAAAAATGTTGCTTTCGCAACAAAAAAATCAAATAAAAAATGTTCAAAATGGTATTTTTTTGATATACTATTACACAAGAATACGCATTTGAAAAAATCAAGTAGTTTTTTTAGGATAAATAAGCGCTTTGAACGCTATGAGGTGAATAATTGCAAGTGTATATGTTAGCTTTTGTGATAGCGCTTTTTACCAGCTGGCTTTTGACGCCTTATGTCAAGAAACTGGCTTTCCGTATCGGTGCGCTTGATAAACCGGACGGAAGAAAGGTTCATAAAGGCATCATGCCACGATTGGGCGGGTTAGCCATTTACCTTGGGTTTGTAATCGCTGTTTTGTGCAGCATGCATTTGTCCAAAGATGTGATGGCGCTTTTGCTTGGCGGCACGGTGATCCTGATCGTCGGCATCGTTGATGATATCTATCAGCTGCCGGCCAAAGTAAAGCTGCTGGGGCAGATCGCCGCTGCGGCTATATTGGTGCTTTTTGATATCAGGATCGAATGGCTCAACAATCCTTGGGGCGGGTATTTTTATCTGGAATACCTTTCGATACCCTTCACAATCTTCTGGATCATCAGTTTCACTAACGTAGTTAATTTAATGGACGGGTTGGACGGTCTGGCGGCCGGTGTGGCTGCAATCGCGTCGATAACCGTTATTTTGGTAGCCATCCAGCAGGGTTTTTACCCTGTTGCCGTTATTACGGCGGCATTGGCTGGCGGTATTATTGGCTTTATTCGTTACAATTTCAATCCGGCAACCATTTTTATGGGTGATACCGGCAGTATGTTCATCGGCTATATGCTGGCGGCGATCTCGATTTTCGGCGCTGTCAAAAGTGCGGCGACCATCGCTCTGATCGTTCCGGCCATTGCTTTAGGCTTGCCGATCATGGATACTGCCTTTGCTATCGTGCGGCGTTATACCAACGGCCGGCCTATTTTCCAACCCGATAAGGGCCATTTGCATCATCGTTTGTTGGCCATGGGTATGACGCAGCGACAGGCTGTGCTGCTGATGTATATTATCAGCGCGGTGCTGGGTATCGCGGCTGTGCTGCTGACTGAGGTCGGCGGCTATTATGCGGCAGTTATCATAGCTCTGATCATTACCGCGGTGGTTTTTGGTGCTAAAAAGATAGGTATCCTAAACGATCGTTGATTATTAATAGCAGTTAGCTGGCCGTGAGGCTATAGCATACCGTATTATACAGTTGGGAGACGAAGTTGTGAAAAAAATCAAGCTAATGACAGTTTTCGGCACTCGTCCGGAAGCAATCAAAATGTGTCCGTTAGTTTTGGAAATGCAGAAATATCCTGATTTTATCGAACCGATCGTAGCAGTGACCGCACAGCATCGTGAGATGCTGGACCAGGTGCTGCAACTGTTTAAAATTACGCCGGACTATGATTTGAACATCATGACAGCCGGACAAACCTTATATGACGTTACCGGCCGGGCTTTGGCAGGATTAAAGGACGTATTGGCGGCATCGCAGCCTGATATGGTGCTGGTGCACGGCGATACTACTACGACCTTTGTCGGGGCTTTGGCGTCTTTTTATGCCCAGATCCCGGTAGGGCATGTGGAAGCAGGGCTGCGGACGGGCAACAAATTTTCGCCCTATCCCGAAGAAATGAACCGCAAGCTGACCGGTGCCATTGCCGATGTACATTTTGCACCGACGGCTACCAGTAAAAGTAATCTATTGAAGGAAAACATCGACCCGGAGGCTATCGTTGTAACGGGCAACACCGTTATCGATGCATTGCAGACCACCGTGCAGTCTGATTATCAGTTTACCGACGCTGGCTTGCAGCAGGCGTTGTCCAGTGGGAAACGGTTGATATTAGTCACCACCCACCGACGCGAGAACCTGGGGGAGCCAATGCGCCATGTTTACAAAGCGCTGCGGCAGGTTTTAGAGACCCACCCCGATACCGAAGCTATTTTCCCGGTTCACAAAAACCCCAAGGTCAGAGAAATCGTTGACACCGAGTTGGGCAATCTGGACCAGGTGCATTTAATAGAACCACTTGATTATGAACCCTTTGCCAATTTAATGGCCAAAGTAGACATCGTGCTGACAGACAGCGGCGGTATTCAGGAAGAAGCCCCGGCGCTGGGTAAACCTGTACTGGTTCTGCGCGATACTACCGAACGGCCTGAAGCTGTCGATGCCGGTACGGTAAAACTGGTAGGCACCGGCTACGAGGATGTACTGCGTGAAACAAATTTACTTTTGGACGACGCCGGGCATTATCGAAGTATGGCCGAAGCGGCTAATCCATATGGTGATGCCAGGGCCTGTGAACGCATAATCAAGCATATTTTGCATAAAAATGGCTATTCAGTTAAAATTTTATCTGAATTCAGTCCTAATTAAGATAGACATAAATTGTGAAATATTTTAAAATTATATTGTATCTATCGAGGTATCTATTGAAGTCGCCCGAAAATTTTATTTGACTTCCAAGGAGCGGCGCCCATGGATAACAGGCAGAAAAATGACAGGGAACATATCAAAATGCTCAACGCGTTGGCTACGGTCTCGTCGCTGGGCATAATGACAGTGATAGATTTTGTGCTGGCCTACTTGGGCGGCAACTGGCTGGACGATTATTTTCAGACCGGCGACCACACCTGGCGCATGGCCTGCATTAGTCTGGCCGTCCTGACAGTTTTCCTGACCTTCTTCAGACTGGTTTATAATACTATGCTTGATAAAGACGAGGAGTAAGCTTTGTTATGATAAATTTTGATTTAACTCCTCTCATAGCTAAAAGTTCCAATAAGATCATCATGCGCCTTGCTGTCTGGGCAGCGCCTGTAGTGCTGCTTGCGTTGGGTTTAGGTTACCATGAATTTGGCATCTCGCTGTTTCGAGGTGTAGTGATGGGGCTGCTGGATACGATGATCATGTTTGCCGGTATCAAAAAGGCTTTGCCCTATGTGAAAGAGCCTGAAAAGGGTTTGGCTATTATGAAACGTTACCGTTGGTACCGTATTTTTTCGGCGTCGACGCTTGTTGTTTTGATGTTAAAGTTGAAATACCCTGCTTTTGGAGTATGTGTGGGATTTCTTCTGATACATATATTTTTAATTATTAATTTAACATTTATCGCGTACCGACTGGATAAGGAGGAGACGTGAAGAAAGGAGTGTGAAAGAATGGTAACTGAAGCTGCTGCTATGGCACAGGAAAGTGGAAATGCCAACGAGATCATCCATTATTTTGGTCAGGAATGGGCGCCCGGTGTCTTTATTCATATGCAGACCATGTATATGACATGGATCACCATGGCGATCGTTTTTCTTTTGTTCTTCGTGGCGTCCAGAAATCCTAAATTGGTTCCAAGCGGATTGCAGAATGTTATGGAATGGTTCATTGAATTTTTAACAGGTTTGATGGAAGGAACTCTGGGGATGAAAGGCAGCAAATATATGGCGCCTTTTATGATTACCCTTTTCATGTTTATTTTTGTAGGCAATGAAATCGGTATGCTTCCGCAAGTTGGCGTACACTGGACTTCTCCTACCAATGATATCAATACTACCTTTGCTTTGTCTTTGACTGTTGCTTTAGGTGTGTATGTAGTTGGCGTTTGCCAGCATGGTATGGGGCATTTCAGACATTTTATCAGTCCTTCCCCAGCATTTTTGCCTTTGCATTTGCTGGAAGAGATCACCAAACCACTTACTATGGCCCTTCGTCTATTTGGTAATATACTGGCAGGCGAAATCTTGCTGATCGTGCTTTATCAATTATCTCCGTGGATCATCCCGGAATTTTGGGTAATGTTCAGTTTGTTTATTGGCTTCTTGCAGGCCTTTATCTTCACCATGTTGGCATTGACCAGTTATGCCATCGTTTTTGCTCATCACTAGTAATAACAAAGAAATGCCAAATTTAAATTAAAATGTTTATATTCGAAAGGATGAATGAAATGACTGAAAACGCTATAATCATCTTTGCTTCCATGTTTGCCGTAGCATTTATCTGCTTCGGTGCTGCACTTGGTGCTGCACTCGGTAACGGTAACCTCTGCGGTAAATCTATTGAATCCATGGCTCGTCAACCGGAAGAATCCGGTAAGCTCTTCACCAACATGCTGGTATCCGTAGGTCTGGTTGAATCCATGCCTATCCTCTGCTACGTTATCGCAGTAGTACTTGTATTCGCTAACCCCTTCATTAAATAATTTCGCATCAAGAAAACAAAGGAGAGTGCTATAATTGGTTAATATCAACGCGACACTTATTGCGCAGATCCTGAACTTTTTGTTCCTCGTTTTCATTCTTGCGAAATTTGCTTACAAACCATTGTTGAAAATGATGGAAGACCGCAAGAATAAAATTGCCGGTGACCTGGAAAACGCTGAAAAAGCTAAAGCAGATGCTGAAGGCATCAAAGCCGAATATGCTGCTAAATTGGCTGCTGCCCGCCAGGAAGCACAAGAAATCGTTGAAAACGCACGCAAAACCGCTCAATTAGCTCATGACAAAATCATGACTGAAACCAAAGCTGAACAAGAACAGGCTATCGCTTCTGCTAAAGACGCTATCGCCCGTGAAAAACAACAGGCTTTGGGCGAGATCCGTGGTCAGGTTATCAACCTCAGCTTGATTGCTGCCAGCAAGATCGTTGAACAAAAATTAGGTTCTGAAGAAGACAAAAAATTAGCAGGCGATATTGTTGATGCTGTGTTGAAACAATAATTTGCTTGTTTCCTAATAGGCCGGACGAAATTTGAGCTGCCACAAGCGAACGGCAGCGAGGACTAGAGCCGGTATACGGAGGTGATTGGTACAATTATGAAGAGTGAAGAAAATATTGCTTTAATTAAGCAAGAATTGTCCGACTTCAAAATTGATCTTGGTTCTGTTAAAGAACTTTTAGATGTAAAAGTTACTACAGCAAAAAAATTGACTGTAGACGAGTATCAATCCATTTCTGCAATTCTTACCGAGAAGTTGGGACGCGATATTTTCCTGAATAAAAATATTGATCCTGCTATCCTCGGTGGCATTATCGTTCAAGTGGGCGATAAAGTATATGACGCTTCCGCGCTTCGCAAACTGAAGAAAATGGAAGTTGCTTTGAATGGCATCGACATTCATGAATATGCTTTAGAAAAACCCGAAGAACTGACTGATGCTCTCAGCCAAAAGCTGGAGAATTACAATGTGGATGTTGACTTGGAAGAAGTCGGTATTGTTGAAAAAATCGGTGACGGCATCGCTACCGTTATCGGTATGAGAAATGCTATGGCTGGCGAGTTGGTTGAACTGCCCCACGGCGTTTCCGGCATGGTTCTTAACCTGAACCCCGATTCCGTCGGTATTGTTTTAATGGGTGGCGAAACCCTCATTAAAGAAGGCGACCTGGTTCGCCGTACTGGCAACATTATGGACGTTCCCGTAGGCGAAGCGCTGCTGGGCCGCGTTGTCAGCGCTATCGGCGCTCCCATCGACGGCAAAGGCGAGATCGCTTACGCTGAAAAACGCCCGGTAGAAGCTGGCGCTCATGGTATCGCAGACCGCGAATCCGTTGACACCCCGCTGCAAACCGGCATCAAATGTATCGATGCTCTCGTTCCTATCGGACGTGGCCAACGCGAACTGATTATCGGTGACCGCGGCACCGGCAAAACTGCCGTTGCTATTGATACCATCATTAACCAAAAAGGCCTCGGCGTTATCTGCATTTATGTAGCTATCGGCCAAAAGGCTTCTAACGTAGCCCGTATCGTTCGTACCTTAGAGCAACACGGCGCTATGGAATACACCATTATCGTTGCAGCTACTGCTGCTGATTCTGCTCCGCTGCAATACCTGGCTCCTTATGCCGGTGTTACCATGGCAGAATACTTTATGGACCAAGGCAAAGACGTGCTCTGCGTATACGACGATCTGTCCAAACACGCTGTTGCATACCGCGCCATGTCCCTGCTGCTCCGCCGTCCTCCCGGACGCGAAGCATATCCTGGAGACGTATTCTACTTGCATTCCCGCTTGCTGGAACGCGCTGCTAAACTGAACAAAGAACTCGGCAACGGCTCTATCACCGCTCTGCCGATCATCGAGACCCTGGCAGGCGACGTTGGCGGCTTCATCCCGACTAACGTAATCTCCATCACCGACGGTCAGATATTCCTGGAATCTGAATTGTTCTATTCCGGTATCCGTCCGGCAATCAACTCTGGTTTGTCTGTATCCCGTGTAGGCGGCGCGGCTCAAATCAAAGCGATGAAATCAGTTGCTGGTACCCTGCGCTTGGACTTGGCACAATATCGTGAATTGGCTGCATTTGCGCAGTTCGCTTCCGATCTTGATAAAGCTACCAAAGCACAGCTGGATCGTGGCCAACGCCTGACCGAAGTTTTGAAACAAGGTCAATACGTACCGCTGCCGGTAGAGAAACAAGTTATGGCTATCTACCTTGGTACCAAAGGCTATTTGGACGATGTTGCAGTAAAAGACATCACCCGTCTGGAAAGCGAATTCCTTGACTTCATGGATGCTAACCATCCTGAAATCGGCAATTCCATCCGCACTGAAAAGAAAATCACCGACGAAAATGAAGTGGCTTTAAAAGCTGCTATCGTTGAGTTCAAGGACACCTTCGTTGCCAGTGAAGGTAGGTGATTGACTGATGGCTACTGCACGCGAGATTCATCGCCACATGAAAGGCATCAAAAACATCGGTCAGATCACTAAAGCTATGAAAATGGTTGCTGCAGCCCGCTTGCGTAAAGCGCAGGAAAAAGCTGCTTCCAGCCGTCCTTATGCTTTAAAGATCAAAGATGTTTTGGCTAATATTGTTTGCGATAAAGGCATGCTGGCAGGATTAGACGCTAAAAAGCACCCGCTGCTGCAAAAGCGCGAAGTGAAAAAAGTTGGCTATCTGGTCATATGCTCTGATAAAGGTCTTGCCGGTGCTTACAGTACCAATGCTTTGAAAAAAGCGGTAGCTGAGATCTCCGAAATTGAGGGTGACGTAGTTATCATTACCAGCGGCCGTAGGGCAAAAGATTTCTTTACCCGCCGCGGTTACAATGTTATCGAATCTCATTTCGGTTTTTCCGACAAGCCCAGCTACAGCGATGCTGTAACTATCGCTACCGATGCGGCTAAACGCTTCGGTGGTATGCAGTTTGATGAATTGCATATCGTTTTCACACTGTTTAAATCTGCTCTGTCGCAAATCCCGACAAGCGATATCATTCTTCCGGTTGAACCACCGGAACAGGAAGCCGGTGCTGATAAAAAGAGCGTTGAGTATCTCTTCGTTCCCGAAGCAGAAGAAATTCTGAAAGTTTTGGCACCGCGTTATCTGGAAACAGTTATCTACGCCGCTCTGGTACAATCTGCTGCCAGCGAATTAGGCGCTCGTATGACTGCAATGTCTTCCGCTACCGACAACGCCGGCAAGCTGGTCAAGAATCTGGAGCTGTCTTATAACAAGGCCCGCCAGGCGCTTATTACCCGCGAGCTCAGCGAAATCTGCGGCGGTGCTGAAGCATTGAAACAATAATAAGAATTCGTAGGGAGGCTAAAACCTTGAATACTGGTAGAATAGTACAAGTTGTTGGCCCTGTTGTTGACATTGAATTCCCTCCGAAAAGTATGCCTTCTATCCTGAACGCTATCAAAATCGACGGTACGACTGACGAAGGTAAAGTGAAAATCCACCTTACCTGCGAAGTTATGCAGCATATCGGCTACAATGTAGTCCGCGCTGTAGCAATGAGCTCTACCGACGGTCTTGTTCGCGGCATGGAAGCTGTTGATACCGGTGCACCGATCAGTGTTCCGGTTGGCCCAGGTACTCTGGGACGCATCTTTAACGTGTTGGGTGAAACTGTTGACCACGACGATACGAAAGTCGACGCAGCCGATTACTGGCCTATCCATAGACCGGCTCCGACCTTCGATCAACAGGCTACAACAACTAAAATTTTAGAAACCGGCATCAAAGTCGTTGACTTGATCGCTCCGTACGCTCTTGGCGGTAAGATCGGTCTGTTCGGCGGCGCAGGTGTTGGTAAAACAGTTATTATTATGGAGCTTATCCATAATATCGCTACCGCGCATGGTGGCTATTCCGTATTCGCAGGTGTTGGCGAGCGTACTCGTGAAGGCAACGACTTGTGGTGCGAAATGAAAGAATCCGGCGTTATCGATAAGACCGCACTTGTTTACGGTCAGATGAACGAGCCGCCTGGAGCACGTATGCGCGTAGGCTTGACTGGCTTGACCATGGCTGAATATTTCCGTGATGTTGGCGGCCAGGACGTACTGCTGTTCGTCGACAACATCTTCCGTTTCATCCAGGCTGGTTCCGAAGTATCCGCATTGCTCGGCCGTATGCCTTCCGCAGTAGGTTACCAACCTACTTTGGCTAATGACATCGGTGCGCTGCAAGAACGTATCACTTCCACTAAAACCGGTTCCATCACATCCGTACAGGCCGTATACGTGCCGGCGGATGACTTGACTGACCCTGCTCCTGCGGGCACCTTTGCTCACTTGGACGCTACTACGGTACTTTCCCGTCAAATCGCAGAGCTTGGTATTTATCCGGCAGTTGATCCGCTCGACTCCACCAGCCGTATCCTTGATCCGCTGGTTATCGGCGAAGAGCATTATAACGTAGCTCGTGGCGTTCAAGCTATCCTGCAACGTTATAAAGAATTGCAAGATATCATTGCGATTCTTGGTATGGAAGAATTGAGCGAGGAAGACAAAGTAACTGTTGCCCGCGCTCGTAAAATCCAAAAATTCCTCAGCCAAGCATTCTTTGTAGCTGAACAATTTACCGGCACTCCCGGTCAATACGTTCCGCTTAAAGAAACTATACGCGGCTTCAAAGAAATACTGGAAGGCAAGCACGATGATTTGCCGGAAGGTGCTTTCTATATGGTTGGTACCATTGATGACGCCGTTGCTAAAGCTGAAACATTGAAGGCTGAATAATGGCTAATTGTATGCAATTGGAAATTGTCACACCGGATAAAATGCTTTTTAGCTCCGAGGATGTTGTATACTTGGGTATTCGTACCACCGACGGTGGCATCGGCATTGAAGCGAACCACGTTCCTGTCATTGCCAGCCTCGAGATCGCTCCGCTGAAATACCGTTTAGCTGACGGTACGGAAGGCTTTGTGGCAGTCTGCGGCGGTTTTATGGAAGTAAACGATAATAAATGCACTGTTTTGGCAACTATTGCCGAGCTGGCTGTCGACATCGACAAAGCTCGTGCCGAAGAAGCTAAAATGCGTGCTGAAGAGCGTTTAGACAATAAAACCGAGAACCTGGACGTCCATCGTGCTCAGCAAGCGCTGAGAAGGGCACTCACCCGTCTGTCTGCATCCAGCAAAATCGGTCGCTGATCGAAGCCAAGACAATTACGATTTAAAACCCACTGCTTAGGCAGTGGGTTTTTTTTGAATTTTGTGTTTGAATTTAGTTTTTTCTTTGTTCTATCAGGCTTTTTTTAGAAAAAAGCTTGGCAAGGATAACGAAACCCAAATCAAAATACCGACAGAAATAAAAAAACAAAAATTCAAAGTAAAACAAAAACTTTTCACAGGCAAAAAGCAACCCTTAACCAAGGATTGCTTTTTACTTGCGAAAAATTTTATTGTATAGTATTCTTGTATGTAGAGGAAGGTGATTTTTGTGTCTGATCCGATCATTAATATTGCCGGCAACAGAATGCTGCAACTGAAACAGGACATTGCTGCCCTGCGCGAATGTCTGGTTGCCTGTGCTGATGAAAATAACAAAAAAAAGATCCGCAGCGAGATCATGGAAAAGGAAACATATTATAATATTCTGGCCGACAGGCAGCGCCTGGGTTAATAAAAAAACTACCAATCGCAGGATTGGTAGTTTTTTATTACCGTATTTAAAATTTTACGATTTTGCTGCCCTGCATTTTATAGCTGAAGTTTTTACTGGTGTCCCAAAAATGGACGCCGATGGTAGAACCGGCTTGCAGCTCAAAACGGAGCTCGCTTTCGCTGAGCAGGTTTTTGTCGATGCACAGGCGGGCCAGTTGCTCGAAATCAGGTTCAGCCGGCAGCTCGTCGATGTTGACCAGACGATCTCGCGGGTAATCCTGATTACTGCTGCTGGTGATGTCCAAATAGATGATCTTGCCGCTTATATAATCGCCGACTGCTTTTAAAAGCTCGGCGTTACCTTTAGGGTCGTCGGGAAAAAAGCGGGGGGTTTTTCTATAAACGACCTTAAATTCCTTGTCGAAATCGTTAGTGAAGATTTCGATGGCATGGCCGCCATTGGGATTATGGACCAGGACGCAGATGTCATCATCCGTTGGTTTGATTTCAATTTTTGCATTTTTACAAATAGCTGCAAGCTCATTGGCAAGTTCCTTGGCTTGTATTTCTGTATTTGTCATAATTTTTCATCTCCTTTAATCAGTATTATAACACTTTTAAGAAAATAACTTGCGAAAAAACTGTGAGATATGTGAAATTTTTTGAAACGATTAAAAGCCATTGTGCAAGTACAACAAAAATGATAAAATATTACAGTAAGTTTTATTTTCTGGAATTAACTTGTTTTGTATAACTATAGAAATTTCTAGGGGGCTATTGGAGTGGAGAAATTAGTTGTCAAAGGCGGTAATCGTTTGACAGGCTCTGTAAAGACGAGTGGAGCTAAAAATGCCGTATTACCGATTATTGCCGCGTCTATTTTGGGCAATACTCCCAGTCGTTTAGAGGAGATACCGGCGCTTGATGATGTGCGTACCATTTGCGCTGTTTTAAATTGTTTGGGTATTAAAGTCGATGCCAGCGAGCCCCATGTGTTGAACATAGATAGCACGGAGATCACTTCCTGTGAGGCTCCCTATGAACTGGTGCGCTGTATGCGTGCGTCTTTTTTGGTAATGGGCCCACTTTTGGCCCGCAAAGGTAAGGCGCGTATTTCACAGCCGGGCGGCTGCGCTATTGGGACCCGTCCTATCGACCTGCATTTAAAGGGATTTGAGGCTTTGGGCGTTAAGATTGAGCAGGGTCATGGCTATATCGAGGCTACCGCCCCTAACGGTTTGGTAGGCACGACGATTTATTTTGACTTTCCCAGTGTGGGAGCTACGGAAAATGTGATGATGGCGGCGGCTTTGGCTGAAGGCACTACTATTTTAGAAAATCCGGCTGAAGAACCGGAGATCGTTGATCTGGCCAACTATTTGAACCAGATGGGCGCTAAGGTCCGTGGCGCTGGTACTAATGTGATCCGCATTGAAGGTGTGAAGGAGTTGCATGGTGCTGACCATACGGTTATTCCTGACCGAATCGAGGCGGGTACTTATATGATCGCTGCGGCGATGACAGGCGGCGATATTATTGTGGAGAATGTTTTGACCGAGCATCAGAAACCGCTGATAGCCAAGCTGCGCGAAGCAGGTGTTACGGTGGAGGAAGATGTGGACAGCGTACGCGTTACCGGTACGGGTAAGCTGAAGCCTATCGATATCAAAACCTTGCCTTATCCTGGTTTCCCCACGGATATGCAGGCACAGATGATGGCGATGATGACTGTGGCCGAGGGCCGCAGCAAGGTTACGGAAACGGTGTTTGAAAACAGGTTCATGCACGTTGTCGAGCTGAATCGGATGGGCGCCAGCATTACGGCCGAAGGCCGCAGCGCCGTGGTAGATGGTCCGGCTAAGCTGACTGGCTGTCAGGTGCGTGCTACCGACCTACGGGCTGGTGCGGCGATGATTTTGGCAGGCTTGGTTGCTGAAGGAACGACAGAAATTTGCGACATTTACCATATCGATCGCGGTTATGAAGAGATAGTGACTAAGCTGCAAGGCTTGGGCGCTGATATTGAACTTGTTGGCGGGAATGATTAAAAGCAGGTGAAAAAATGTTTTTTAAGAGTGTTGATATAGGTATCGATTTAGGAACTGCCAATATTTTGGTTTTTATCAAGGGAAAGGGTATCGTTTTGAACGAGCCTTCTGTTGTGGCCATTGATAAAGACAAGAACAAGATCCTGGCGGTAGGCGAAGAGGCACGGCAGATGATTGGCCGTACGCCGGGTAATATTGTGGCGATCCGTCCTTTGAAAGAGGGCGTTATTGCTAATTATACGATCACCCAGAAGATGATGGAGTATGTGGTCAATAAAGTGGCCGGCAAAAGCTTTTTCAGCAAGCCGCGTATTATGGTCTGTATCCCAACGGGCGTTACTTCGGTAGAAAAACGTGCTGTTTTGGAAGCGACCATGCAGGCAGGAGCTTCTAAAACTTATCTGCTGGAAGAACCTTTGGCTGCGGCGCTTGGTGCTGGGCTGGATATTGCGGCTGCGTCCGGCAGTATGGTTGTCGATATTGGCGGCGGTACTACGGATATTGCCGTGCTGAGCTTAGGTGGCGTAGTTGTGGACGCATCTTTGCGTATCGGCGGTGATGCTTTTGACGAGGCTATTATCAGGTATGTGAAACGGATGCATAATGTTTTGATCGGCGAGCGTACTGCTGAAGATATCAAGATCAATGTAGCTACCGTGCACCCGGACGGACGGCAGGTAGAGCAGGAGGTCCGCGGACGCGATCTGGTCACAGGTCTGCCAACGACGATCAAGGTCACTTCCGAGGATGGTCGCAAGGCGTTGCGGGAATCTGTGGCTTCTTTGGTCGCTTCTGTAAGATCGGTATTGGAAAAATGCCCGCCGGAGCTGTCGGCTGATATTGTAGACAAGGGTATTTATCTGACAGGCGGCGGTGCTTTGCTTGACGGCGTCGACAGGGTGCTGAAGGATGAGACAGGCATCGATACTTATGTGGCAGAGCAGGCCCTTGACTGTGTTGCTTTAGGTACCGGCAAGGCTTTATCTGACTTAAATAAACTGCGCCCAGGTTCGATTGTGGGTAACGGCAGTCTGTAATTGCTTATGCTTATACACAGTCCTTGGGGCTGTGTATTGTTTTTTTAGGAGGTTTGAGAATGTTGCAGAAAAAATACTTTTTAAAAATAGTGCTGACGGCGCTTTTGGTGCTGCTGCCGGTGCAGGCTTGGGCCGCTGTGGTAAGCAAAATGCGCTACAGCAGCAGCCCGACCAGAGTACGGATCGTGCTTGATGTTGACGAACCAGTCAAATTTAAGGACGTGAAGCAGGGCGACGCGATCGTGGTGAACCTGGAAGCAGCTGCTGCCAAAGAGCTGCGCGAAAAGGTGAAGGACCCCATCATTAAAAGCGTTGTTTTGAAAAAGGACGGACGTAAGGCCTCCAAACTGGTGGTGGAGCTTAATAAAGAGCAGCAGTATAAAGTGTTTGCTTTGCAGAAGCCTGACCGTATCGTGCTGGATATTTACCGTATCCTGGTATCTAAAAATACGGTAGAGCAGGGTAAAGGGCTGAAATACACTTTCTGGCAGGACGATATGGAAGGGCTGCCGATACAAATGCACATTTTGGAGCTGGCGCCTGACAGCGGCTACAGCGTAAGGCCTTTTTCGGGGGCGATAGATAAGAACGGTCGCGGTACCCTGCTGAAAGCGGCCAATGCTTTGGGCGCCAAGGCCGCAGTTAATGCTTCGTATTTTGATACCAGCGGCTGGATCATTGGCAATTTGAAGCTTGATGGTGAATGGTTGGGTATGGAAGATAAGGCGCGTAGCGCTTTTGTAGTTGCTGGTAAGCAGCCGCAGATCATGAAGGATCTGGCTTATAACGGCAGCGTGATGCTTCCGACTCTGGGGGTCAAGCTACCGGTCAAAGGCATCAATCGGGAACGGATAGCTGAGGACGTAGTGGTTTATACCCACTATTTTGTACCTTCGACGCGCACTAATGCTTTTGGCGCCGAGGTACGCATTAAGGACGGCAAGGTAACTGAGATCAGTACAGCTGGCAATATGCGGCTGGATAAAAATAGTGTCGTCGTTTCGGCACACGGGGCTAATGCCAAGGTGCTGCAACAGCTAAAAGTAGGCGACCGGGCCAGTGTGCAGCAGACCTTAGGCAGCGAAGCGGCAGATAAGGCCGAACTGGTACTGGGCGCAGGGCCGTTACTGGTAGAAAATGGCAAACGCAATGTGCGTTCGGCCAGCGAGCAGATCGCTGGAGACATTGCTTACGGCAGGGCGCCCAGAACTGCTATCGGCGTGAAGAAAGACGGTACGGTGATATTGCTGGTCGTTGACGGACGGCGCGCTACCTCGGCTGGTATGACGCTGGAAGAAGTGGCCCGTTATATGATCAGGCTGGGAGCCTGGTCGGCGCTTAATTTTGACGGTGGCGGCAGCAGCGAGATGGTACTGAACAAGAAAATATTGAACAACCCTTCAGATGGAAGAGAGCGGGCTGTCAGTGTGGGCTTAGGCCTGTTCCCTAAGAAGAACTGACTTGTCAAAGCTAAATTAGAATAGTATAATACAAATAGGGAGTTATGCAGAAATCCCTGTTCTTCCTTAATTGAAGGGGTGATAGATATGAAAAAGATGAATTGGAGAGTCATTGCTGTACTGGTAGTGCTCTGTATTTTGGGCGGGGCCTATACGTTGGCATTTGCCAATCCTGCTGTAGATCAGAAAGTGACTTTGAATGGCGTTGTTTTGGCAGACGGACTGGTGACTGTTGGCAGTCAGGTTACCGAAGGTCAGGTACTGGTGAAAATTAAAACTATTGCCGGACCCGCACCGGCGGCCAGAGCGAATATTGCCGGCAAAGTGGTTGCCGTATTGGTCAAACCGGGCGATAATATCAGTAACGGACAGACTGTAGTGCGTATAGCACCTAACTAAGAAAAAATTTGAAACCGGCGTGCTGCTCTGCTCACGCCGGTTTTACACTATTATGGAGCGTTATGAAAAAACAGATATTTATTTTAAGCTTAATAATATGGTGTGTCAGCAGTGTTTTGGCTTATGCTAATGTGCCGCTGATGCCCGTGGAAGATATTGTGCCGGGCATGCGCGGTATTGCGAAAACCGTTATTGCAGGCGATACTATCGAAGAGTTCGATGTTGAGGTGCTGGGCGTTATTGGTAATGACGCTATGGGGCACAATATCCTGATAAAGGCCAGCGGCGACGTGATCGACCGCAGCGGCGGCATCGCTCAGGGCATGAGCGGTAGCCCTGTGTATATTAACGGCAGGCTGGCGGGGGCCGTAGCTTTTGGTAAGGCTTTTACTGATCCCCAATATTGTTTTTTAACACCGATCGGCAGGATGCTGGACCTTTTGAACGAGCCGGCGCCGAGGCCTTCGGAATTTTTGCCGAAGAACACGCCGCTGATGGCCGGAGGATTTACGGAAGCGGGTGTAAAATATCTAAGTGAAAAGCTGGAACCCTTCGGTTTGAAGGCTACAGGTGTTGGCGGCAGCGGTGCCGTTAGCAGCCAGCTACCTTTGCAACCGGGCAGCGCTGTGGGTGTTTCGCTGATGCGCGGGGATATCCAGTTGGGCGCTTTGGGTACAGTTACCTGGGTCGGCGATGACGGCAAGGTGCTGGCTTTTGGCCATCCCTTTATGCAGCGCGGCGAGTCTTGTTATTTCATGAATAAGGCCTGGATTTTGGCGTCGCTGCCTAATTTGGAGTCGGCCTATAAGGTCGGTACTATCGGTGAAACTATCGGTACCTTTACCCAGGACCGCAGTGCCGGTATCGCAGGTAAAATCGGGCAAGGGCCTCCTGTAGTGCCGGTCTATGTTTCGGTTACTGATGGCGCCAGAGGCATCAACAACAGTTCCCGGGTGGAGATTATCGACGATGAAGTGTTGCTGCCGGCCATTCTGGATGCAGTTGCTTATAATACGGTGGCCAAGACTATGGACCGCGAAGGCGGCGGTACGGCAAGATTCTCGTTCCGTATCGACGGGCGCGGCCAGGTCAGCGGGCCAATCAATGTTCAGCGTGAAAATATGTATTACGCCAATGCCGGCATCGGCAAGCTTATCAATCAGGAACTGGTGGAAGCAGGTACCATCTTAACGCAGAACAAGTTTGAAAAAGTTGATATTTATGGCGTCAATATCAATATCGTTTTGGATGATAAGGCCGAAGTAGCCGAAATCATCAGCGCTACAGCGCGCGAAAAAGAAGCGGCCCCCGGAGATACTATCCATATCGACGTGCAGCTGCAGCCGTACAGGGCCCCTAAGGTCACTAAAACAGTAATGTTTAAAATACCCAAGGAGCAGCGGGACGGAAAATTGCCGCTGACGGTACGTGGCGGCAGTTCGATGGCCTGGATCCAGAACCTGCTGCGTAAACAGCGTGAGGAAGGTGTGCCGGCCCAGCAGAAGGATACTCGTAAAACGCTGAATGATTTTATTAAAAGCATCAATGATGCAGATCAGAACAATGACCTGATAATTGATATCGCTGCCGGACAGGGCAGTCCCAATACTGCGGCGCAGGCCGGTGGTTTTGCTTCCATGCTGGAAGGTAGCCCCATGAAGCAGAAAACGACTATGAACTTTATTGTTGACGGTACTACTGATATCGTTGTCGACGTGGTAAAATAATTAAAATTTTAAACGCGGAACATAAAAAAGTCATAAAAATAAAGTATATTATAAGCAGGGATATTTAGCTTTGAAATTGAATTATAAACAATTATAGCTTTTTTGGAGGAAAGGAGTTTTCGTAATGCTGCAGACTATATGCAACGACTTAGGCAGGATGATGCTTAACGGCTGCGCTGGTGCCGGTCGGATGATGCTGCTTTTTACGGATACTCTTAAACGTATCAGCAAGGCGGACTGGAAGGACACTGTCAGGCAGATGGCTAAGCTGGGGGCGGATTCGCTGCCTATAGTAATGATGACGATCCTTTTCACAGGGATGGTTTTTTCGGTACAGACGGCCAAAGAGTTTGTACGCTTTGGTGCTTCGTCGTCAGTTGGCGGCATCGTGGCCATCGCTATGGGCCGTGAGCTGGTCCCGGTGCTGACGGGCGTTGTGGTGGCCGGTCGTATCGGTGCTGCCATAGCTGCCGAGATCGGCACGATGAAGGTCACCGAACAGATCGACGCGCTGAAGGTAATGGCGACTAATCCAACTGCCTATCTGGTAGTGCCCAGGTTTCTGGCCATTGTCCTGATGATGCCGGTGCTGATAGTTTTTGCCAATACCATCGGCAATATCGGCGGCTGGGTGGTGTCGCATTATTATGCAGGCATCAGCACCTTTACTTATGTAAATTCTATCAAAATGTTTGCCGAACCCTTTGATATGGTTGGTGGCATGATCAAAAGCGCTGTCTTCGGCGGTATTATCGCTATTGTAGCCTGCCATAAAGGGCTGGGCGCCAAACAAGGTGCTGAAGGCGTAGGTATTGCCACTACCGATTCGGTAGTGCTGTCGATCGTCTTGATCTTTATAACCAATTACTTTTTATCGATATTACTGTATGTTTAAAGGAGGTACTGCCTGTGGCAGAACCGATTATCAGTTTGCAGAAATTGAATATTGCCTTCGGTGAGCATGTGGTAATAGATGATATTGACCTGGAAATCAGGCAGGGTGAGACATTAGCGATCCTGGGCCCATCGGGCAGCGGTAAAAGTACCATTTTGCGTACGATGATCGGGCTGCTTGAGCCTACGGGCGGCGAAGTTTTTATCAAAGGTGAACATGTCAACGAGCTGGATGAAGATGGCTGGAACAGCCTGCGTCAGAAAATGGGCATGGTGTTTCAATATTCTGCCCTTTTTGATTTTTTAACAGTGGGCGAGAATGTGGCCTTCGGATTGCGGCAGCACACGGATAAGGCAGAAGACGAGATCCAGGGCATTGTTGATGAGATGCTGGAACTGGTGGGGCTGCCCCATGCTAAAGAGCAGTATCCGGCAGAGCTGTCCGGCGGTATGAAAAAAAGAGTGGGGCTGGCCAGGGCTATAGCCAACCGGCCAGAAATAGTTTTATATGATGAACCTACGGCAGGTCTTGATCCGATCATGTCGAATAATATCAGCAGGTTGATCCGTAAAACGCAGGAACAGCTGCAGGTGACGTCGGTTTTGGTAACTCATGATATGGAATCGGCGTTTTATGCTGCCGACAGGATCGCCATGCTGTATAAGGGTAAGATAGCGGCGCTGGGAACGGTCGCAGAGATTCGTAATGGTCATAATCAAATCGTGGATGCGTTTATCCGCGGTAAAGAAATCAGAGAGGAGGCGGAATAGTAATGAGTTCAAATGAAGTGAAAGTTGGCGCGCTGACTTTAGGCGGCGTTGGTCTTTTAGCCGGAATCATTACTTTTTTAGGCGCTTTCAGTTTCTCTGGCGGCGGTTATGAACTGCAGATCTCTTATCCGCAGGTAGGCGGCTTGATGCCTGGGCATGTGGTTCGTTATGCCGGCGTACAGGTCGGTACCGTCAAAGAAGTCAATGTTCAAGGCGATAGTGTTGATGTAGTGGCTGATATCAATAAAGATATCAAGATACCGAAAGGCGCGATTTTTTCTTTAGGGTCGGACGGTATTTTAGGCGAACGTTTTGTTGATGTTCTGCCTCCCGTTAAGATGACGGGACAATACATCCATCCGGGTGATAAATTGGATGGTGAACAGGGTACGGGCCTGGATGAATTTATGAATGCTTCCTCCAAGGTACTGGCCAAGGTTGAAGGCATTGCGGAAGCACTGAACAATGTTTTTGGTGATCCCGAGGTGCAGCGCTCCATGCGCGATGGGTTTGTCAATGCCCGTGATATCAGCAATAATATGAACACTTTTACTAAGGTCATGGCAGATGTTGCCGTTGCCAATCAGCAGGAGATAACACTGATGGTCCAGCAGATGGGCGAAATGGCGGCTAGGATGAATAACGCGGCCGGCCAGATGGAAAATATCATGGTCGAGACTAATCAGGGCGGCGCCGGGCAGAATATGGCAAGGATCATTGAAAATCTTGCTAATGCCAGCGGCCGTATTGAAAAGGCTACAGAGCTGCTGGAAAAGGTAGCGACCGACCCGCAAACTGAAGCTGATATCAAGGCGACGCTGCACAACGCCCGTGAAGCCAGCGACAAGGCCAACAGGATGCTGGGTGTGCTGGACACGGCCAAGATCCAGGCCGATGTTAGCCGCAGCGTGAAGGGCAAGGACTGGCGTAGTAATCTGGGCGTTACCTTTACACCTAATGAAGATACCTTTATGTATATCGGCGGTTATGATATCGGCGATTCCAACAAGCTGGATCTTTCGCTGGGCAAGCAATTCGGACAGGCTGCGGTGAGCATGGGTGCCATGCAGGGAGAATTTGGCGTCGGGTTTGATTATAAGCTGGGTAATTCCTTTAAGCTGTACAGCCAGGTTTATGATTTTAATGATACCAAGGTCAAGATAGGGGGAGAACTGAAGCTGACGGACAATCTTTCGCTGTTAGGCGAGCAGACTGATGTGCGTAAAGGCAACAGAAACAACACCTATGTTGGATTACGCAGTTATTTTTAAAAAAATGTTTGACTTTTGAGTTGTAAAAAAATATAATTTTCTTATACTGACTAACCAGTCAGTTGATTGGAGGTAAGAAAAGAATGTTCACTTATAAAAAGAGCAAAAAGGTACTGGTGCTTACTGCCGCGTTAAGCGTATTGTGCAGTCAGTCAGTTTTTGCAGAGACCTTAGAGCTTGATTTAGATGACGCTATCCAAAGGGCACTGATGACAAATCCTGCGATCAAAATCGCCGTATCCGAGAAAAAAGCTTCACGTGCGGATTTAAATGCTGCCCGTGCCGGCCGCGGCATTAGTATTGATGTTGACCATAAGTCTGGCCGTGGCGGTTATGCTGACCCACAGCCTGTTACAGGGACAGGTACATTCAGCAAAAATTTAGGAAATTCTCATAGTAACAGCATCACCGCTTCTATCCCCATCTATACAGGTGGACAGTTATCCGGTACTATCGCTCAGGCGAAAGCCGGTTATAAAAGTAGCGTTTTAGGCGAAAGCAAAGCCTATATCGATATGAAAAAGACTGCTACTGATGGTTATTTTGGTTTGCTGCAGGCCGGTAATCTGGAAAATCTGTCGCAGGAATCGGTTGACCAGCTGGCAGAGCACTTGAAAAACGTGCAGGCTCAATATGATGTAGGCGTTGTAGCCAAGGTAGACGTGCTGCGTAGTGAAGTGGCTTTGGCCAACGCACAGCAGGAACTGATCCAGGCCTCTAACACTTATGACGTATCAGAAGCTTCTTTAAACAAGGTTATTGGTACTCCCTTAGACACTACCTTGAAACTGAAGGACACACTTCAATACAATCCCTATGAAAATGATATGCAGTATTGTCTGGATTATGCTTCGATGCACCGTCCGGAATTGGAACAAAGCCGTTTAGCGGTCGATGCAGCCAAAGGCGCAGTTAAAGTTGCTAAAAGCGGCTTCCTGCCTAAGGTCACTGCTTCCGCAGGCGAATCCTGGGGTGGCTCCGGCAGTAACTGGCCCGGTGACGATAAAGAAAACTGGTCCGTTGGTATCGGCGCGACGATGAATATTTTTGATTCGGGTGTGACCTTATCAAAGGTACATTCTGCGGAAGAAAAGCTTGTTCAGGCTGAAGAGACTTACCGCGATACAGTTAATTCTGTGGAACTGGAAGTTCGCAGCAATTATCTGAATCTGCGTGAAGCTGAAAAGCGTATATCTACAACTCAGGTAGCTGTAGCTAAAGCTGAAGAAGACTTCCATATCGCACAGGTTCGCTATATGGCCGGTGTGGGCACTAACCTGGATGTTATCGACGCACAGGTTGCCTTGACCGAAGCTAAAACGAATTTCGTCAATGCTTTGTATGATTATAATACTTCTAAAATCGCTCTGGAAACTTCTATGGGTGTCCCTGTGGCTGTCCCGGCAGCTACTACGGCTTTGTCGGTCATGTCGACGGCAGTTGCAACAGAAGAGTAATAAAAAATCCCGCTTAGGCGGGATTTTTTTATTTCACAATTAAAATGCAGGAGGTTTTTGTTTTTTGTCGAAGTAAAATAAGTTGTATTATGACTTTTTACTGCGGAGGCAGAGTATGAATAAACTATTTCGTTGGTTGCTGGGCGTTGCGGCAATAATCGGCGTAGTGTATTACAGTATTATAAAGTTCGTCGTGCCGGGCTATCTGGCTCAGGTTCCGCCGTTGGTGTCTAATTTAGCCCAAAGCTATATTAATGGCACTGTAGATATCGGACGTGTGGAATGGAACGGCGCTTTTGAACTGACCGCCCTTGATGTGCAGGTGAAGGACAAACGGCAGCAGCAGATTGCTGCTTTGCCCAGTGTCAAACTGCATATCGCGCCTTGGTATGCCCTTTTTAATACGAATAAAGCTTTAGACAGGGTTATTTTGGATGATCCTACTGTTTATTTGACCTTAAATAAAAAAGATATTTGGAACGTACAGGATTTTCTGAAACCGTCTGATTCCGAGGAGACCCCATTTTATGGCGTTTTAGAGATCAGGCAGGGGACGATTATTACGGATACACCTTATGGTAAATGGGAATTTGGTCTGAACGGCGCAGTGGATGCTGGCGGCAATCCTAAGTTTGCTATCGACGCTAAGCTGGCACAGGGCCAGGAGCAGTTGCAGCTAAAGGGCCTGGTAAATATGCAGGCCGTAGGTAATCTGGCGCTGAAAAGCGAACGTTTTACCTTAAGCGATTTTGCGCCGCTGGCAGAAGAATTTGCTTACGTTAAAGATTTCCAGGGTTCTGTGGCCGACGTTAATCTGCTGTGGAGCAACGACGGGAAAGATATTGCCATGTCGGGGTCAGCTGTTTTGGATAAACTGACAGGCATTGCTGTATATGAGGAATGGGAAGTCCCCGTAGGCATCGACGGAAAAGTTACTTTTAATGATAAAGACGTTAAAGTAAGCAGGATGCTGCTTACTGTTGATGGCCAGACAGCGCAGCTGGAAGGCGATGTTGATTTTAAAGATAAGGATAATATCCAGGGTCGAGGTCTGCTGGCAGCGGATGCCCTGACGATCAGGAATGAAGAATTCAAAAAAGTTTCAGTGCCTTTCCGCATCATTGATAATAAGGTGCAGGTTAATACGGCGCGGGCTGAATTTGGCGGCGGCCGAGTAGATTTTCTGGCGGAATATGACCTAGGTGCAGGGAATGTTGTGGCTGCACTTGATTTAAAAAATGTTAAAACAGCACCCTTAGCAGAACGTCCTGCTGATGTTATTGCTATTGATGGCAGTATGGCCATGAAGGGTGTAATTAAAGACGATAAATTCGCAGTCAATTTAGCGGCTGATACAGTACGCTTAAGTTGGCGTGATTTGTTGTTGCATAAAGTAGATTTTGATATCGACGTCGATCAAGACGGATGCAAGATTAATAATCTTTCCGCTTTTACTGAAACAGGAGCATTGCTGGCACAGGGAACGGTTTCCGAAGCCGGTTTCTTTAAGCTGCATGGTTCGGTAACCGATTTTCCGATCGCTCCTGTGCTGGAAGCGTTTGGTCAGCAAGGCGACGGTTTTCTTGCTGCCAGATTTGATGTTTCCGGAACGGCTGATGCTGTTGATTTTACAGGATTTACCCAGCTGAAACAGGTTGAACTTGACGGGTTGAAGATTGCTGAGGCTCACGGCGGCATGAGCATGAGAGACAGCGTTGTGATATTGTCCGATTATAAAGTGCTGATGGCTCAGGGTGAAAGTATTCTGAATGGCAGTATCGACCTGAAGGGACAGGAACCTGCGTTTAATTTGGAAGTTTCGACAGATGGCGTGCGTGCGGAACCTTTTGTAAAGGCCTTTGCACCTGACGTTAGACTGACAGGTAATGTTAATAATAAAATGTTGGTGACGGGAACACTGTCGTCGCCTAATGTTGTTGGACAGTTTATACTGACGGATGGCAGTGCTGAAGGTTATCTTGTTGACAAGATACAGACCGATTACAGCTATCAGGAAAATGATCTGGTGATCAGGGACTGCGACATTATCGCTTTGTCAACCGAAGCCAAGCTTAACGGTCGCATGGACGCGGCACGGAACCTTGACTTCAAAGTCGATATCAAAGATATCGACCTCAGCGCGCTGCCAATCAGTGATGATACGGTAGAGCTGGGTGGTTATGCTGATGCCCACGGTACTTTGACGGGGACCTTGTCAAGACCGTTTTTCCATGGTGATGTCAGCAGTAAATCCATCTTTATCAATGGTGAAGAGCTGACGGATATCGCATGTAAATTAGACAGTGACGGGGGGATCAAAAATCATTTGCTGGGTTCCTTTAAACAGGCACCGGAAGGTGTGCTGTCGGCAGAACTTAATTATGACCATGACCAAAAATTGCTGCAGGGTAATATTGTAGCTATTTATGGTAATGTCCGTTCCATACTGAAAATGGCCCGCGCCGATTATGATGTTGACGGACTGGCCAAGGGTGAGATCGCTATCAATCCGCACGGACCTAAATCAGGTGTTTTTGTAGATGTCTGGGTAGATGATATTACGATCGGTGGCCTTAAATATGAAGAAATGAAATTCAACGGTCATTTGCAGGATCAGATCTGGTATTTTGACGATGTTAAGCTGATGGAGACTAAAGCTGTGACGGATAAAGGCATCATTGCTGTCGGCGGGCAGGTCAATCTGGCCGACGGGAAGCTGGAAGTTGAAGCCGGCGCGGTAGACGCGAATCCGGCTTTGGTAACGGCTTTGATGGCTGACCCTACTGCGGTGACCGGTGATTTGAATATGTTCGTACAGCTGCATGGTACGCTGAAAGATCCTGAGGGCAACGGCTCGATCGAGATCAAAAACGGCAGTGTGGCCGGTATCGGGTTTGACGATTTTACGGCCATGCTGTCGCTGGCCAATGATAATTTAAAAATAGAACAGGCTATGGTCAGCAAAGATATCTATAAGGCCAGTGCCTATGGTGATGTACCGCTTGATTTGTTCCGGTCACGGGAACAAAGACGTGATGCTAATGCGCAGATGAACGTGGAACTGAATCTTGATAATACCCGGCTGGGTATTTTCCAGATGATCTCTCCCATGGTAGAATGGGGTGTTGGTGAGACTCAGGGGCAGGTAAAACTGGCAGGTACATTGGAAGAACCGCTGGTTTACGGAGCAATAAAAATCCCTGATGGTTCGTTGAAGTTTAAGCATGTGCAGACTGTCATTGAAAATATCCATACGGATGTGGAATTTGAAGGCAATAAAGTAGAGCTGAAGGATATTTCGGCTAAACTGGGTAAAGGCACTTTTAAAGGCAGCGGTACTTATGCGCTGCGGTCTAATGAAAGAGAAGCCTATAAATTGAATTTAGTAGCTGATAATGCGGAAATAGCTTCGGATATTTTCACCGGGCGTATCAACGGCGAGCTGACAGTGACGCCTCAGCGTTATATAGTACGTCCTGACCCGAATGTCGCTCAACCGCCTGGTAAGGGGCCTCGCTTTGATTACCGGCCGCTGTTGCAGGGTACAGTCAGGTTTGACGACGTACTGGTAAATATGCCGACGATACCTGAGTTCGGTGACGGCGAAAGTAATATCGGCCTTGACGTACAGGTAACCTTAGGGCCTAAAATCCATCTGTATAATAAATATTTGTATGATTTATGGCTGGCCGGTGGATTGCATATCCAGGGCAGTACATTGTATACTAATATTGGCGGCACTGTCAGTGCCAATCGCGGCACTATCAGTTATTTGCGCACTCAGTTCAAGGTGCGTACAGCATCTGCAGCCTGGCCAATCCCTGGCAGCGTTCTGCCTACGGTCAATTTGGAAGCTACGGCAAAATTCCAGCGTTATGACATCGGCATGCATATTTCCGGTCCGCTGGAAGAAATGGATCTGCAGCTGAATTCGTCGCCGCCTTTGACTAAAGATCAGATCGTCAGGATGCTGACGCTGCAGCGTGAGTCTACCGGCAGTGAAGGTGTCGACAGTGACGATCTGCAGAACCTGATGACGGCAGGCTTGGAAATGGCTGTTTTCGGTGACGTAGAGCAGATATTTAAAGAAGCTTTGGGTTTGGACGAATTCAGGGTTTATTCAGGTAAATTGCGTTCCGGTATCGAAATGGATACCCGCCGCAGCCGTGATTTTACAGCGGATGAGCGGAACCAATATAATGTTTTATTCAGTAAATATTTGACGGATAACTTTATGGTTGGTTATACTACCAGTATGGATAACGAACACCATAGTGTTTTTGGTCAATATGAGATCAGCCGACACTTGAATATCAATTATTCTTTGAATGAAAATAATGAAAATTGGTATGGCGTGGAATATCGCGTGACATTTTAACGGAAAGGAGGGAAGCTGATGCTGCAGCAATATCTGTCCGAACTGCAGAAAATAAAACTGCTGGAACTGGAAGAAGAGCTGGCTTTATGGAAAGCCTGTGCGTCTGGCGATCAAAACGCCTATAGAAAGATCATTACGGCTTATCAGCCGTTAGTGTTTAAAATAGCGATGGCTTTTCGTTTAACCGAGGCGCAGACACTGGAGTTGATCCAGGAGGGAACAGTCGGCCTGTTGGAAGCCGCTGAAAAATTTGATTACCAGCGCGGCGTTGCCTTCAGCATTTTTGCTTCCCACCGTGTCCGTGGCCGGATGCTTGATTTCCTTAATTGTGAATATGGCAATCAGTCTTTGTCGCTGGATGAAGTTAATGCTGCAGGGTTTGCCTGGTCAGAATGTCTTGTTTCTAATGAGGCGACGCCATTTGAATTGGCGGAGAGACATTTTTTGAATGATAAAGTAACACAGGCTATGGAACGATTACCGCAGAAGGAACAGCAGGTCCTGACGGGAATCTATTTAGAAGACAAGAGTGCCAGAGACCTGGCTGCGTCGATTGATGTGAGTCTGGGGCATATTTACCGACTGCAGAAGCAAGGGGTACGCAGGGTAAGAGGAATGCTTTCGCGGCTAATGAGTGACCTAAATAAAAGCTAATCAGAGAAAAACGGTGCATTTAAGTACATTAAGCAATAATAATGGTTGAAATCGTTGTATATGGTCTATATTAAGAATATTTGCGATGTGAAAAACCTTGATATTTAGTGATTATACATATGTATATCTTTTGTAAATCGCGAGGAAAGGAGTTTTTACGGTGGCGAAATCGATTTGTGAACGTATCCGCAATGTAAAAAGCAGTTTGGAAAACGCTGAACAAAGCTTCCGTGAAAATAACGGGATGCGCGGCGAATTAGACTTGATGCTGGCGGAAGCAGAAATCAAGCATTTACGGGAAAAAAGTGGCTGGCGTTCCATTTGGAACCGGCAGTGTTTAGCTCTTTTGGCAGCCGTGGTCATGTTTTTGGCCGGGTATGGCGGCTGGTTATATGCGGGGATGGCTGAGGAAGAAGCGGCTCCTTTAAAAGGGCTGCCAACTGTAGCGGCGGTGGCTGTTTCGGCAGAACTGCCTAAAAATTTGCCTCAAACGGAGGCGGTACAGGAAAATACTGTGCCGGCTTTTACAGATAAACCTATACAAGAACAACAAACGGTAGCAGTACCGATGTATCCAGCAGCGCAGGTAAAAGAGCAGCGCAGCGTGGAACTGCCGACAGCAGATATGCGGCAGCTTGTACGTGACGCACGCAGGACTTTACGTGACGCTAACTAGTTTTAGGGAGGATTTTTTGATGAGAAGAAGAAATATGTTGCGGCCCTTGTCCTTGAGTTTGGCGGCGCTTTTGCTGGCAACTCCTGTTTGGGCACAGGAAAACAGCGCGTCGGATGTAGTTGAAAATCAAACTATGACTATCGGCGGCAAAGAGCAGATAGTTACCAAAGCGGCGTTGAAAAAAGCGCAGAAAGCTGAGGGAAAATCCGGCGGTGGTTTGAAATCCGGTAAAAAGGGCAAAAAGACTGTTTATCGTATGCACAACAAACCATCTGAGGATATTTCCGATCCCCGCTACAAAGGGCCTGCCGCAGCAGGTGAGCAGACAGCAGAAGAAGCTGCCGAGGGACAGGAAAGCGAAGCTAAACGTCCCGTAAGCAGACAGGATGCAGCTAAAGAAGCGGCTAAGGAAGAGGAATTAAAAACAGCTCAGGAAGCAGTAGCTAATGCTCCCCAAACTAATACTGTCCGTGAAGAAGCGCCGATGCGTCCGCCTGCTGAAGTTGAAAAGGCGGCAGCACCATATTTTGGCCAGTTGGTGACTAAAATCATGGTCAGCGGCAACAACGTGACTCCTACCGAAGAAATCATTGATGTACTGAAAACCAAGCCGGGTATGACTTTAACGTCTGAAGGTTTGGGTAAAGACCTGTACGCTATTTATAATATGGGATGGTTCTATGACCTGCAGCCGGAATTCAATCAGGTTCCGGAAGGCGTGCAGGTTACTTATCATGTCATGGAAAACCCTATTTATCAGCAATTGGAAGTTGAAGGGAATACCAAGATTTCCACCAGCAAGATCGAAAGTCTGCTGGATCTGCAGAAAAATCAACTGATCAACATCAGGGAAGTCAATACGAAAGTGCAGCGCTTAGAGGCTGAATATAACAAAGAAGGTTATATCCTGGCTCGTGTTGCCGATATCAGGATGCAGCCTGAGGGTACTTTGCTGCTGGTCGTTAACGAAGGCATCGTGGAAGATTTTAAGATCAAAGGCAATACCAAAACTAAAGATTATGTTATTACCCGCGAAATGAAGCTGAAAAAAGGCGAACCTTTCAATGCTAAGGATGCCCGCCGAAGCATGCAGCGTATTTATAATTTAGGCTATTTTGAAGATGTCAATATTAAGCTGAATCCCGGTCAACAGCCTAATGCTGTTGAGATCGAGATCTCCGTTGTGGAAATGAATACGGGTACCTTTGGCATAGGCGCCGGCTACAGTGATGCTGACGGCTTCATTGGTATGGTTTCCGTAGGTGATAAAAACTTCCGTGGCACCGGCGATAAAGTGAATATTCGCTGGGAGTTTGGCGGCGCTGATAATAAGAACTATGAGTTCTCTTACACCAAACCGTGGATCGACAGCAAAGAAACCAGTGCGACCATTACTTTATACGATGTTACCAATGAGTATGCAGACTATGACCGTAATGCGGACGAGATCGCCCGTTACGATAAAAAACGCCGCGGCCAGGAATTGACCTTCAGCCGTAAAACCAATAATGAATACGTTAGCAATTATCTGACCTTGAAGAATCGCGACGATATCTACAAAGGCGCTGTTGACGGTTACAGCACCCAGTATTATGAGAATTCATGGAACTATAATCCTGATTGGAATCCAAAATATGATGGGTATAGTGGGGAATACCGTCAGAAAAAGAATTTTGGCCTGACCCGTAGTATCGGCGTAGCCAGAGTTTATGATTCTCGTGACAATATTTATGATCCACATGAAGGTAAACGTAATGCCTATACGATCGAGTATGCCGGTTTAGGCGGCGATTTTGATTTCACCAAATATTCCGTAGACTACCGTTATTACTACCGTCAGGGTGCGGAAAACGTTATTGCCGTACAATTGGGCGCCGGTTATGCGTCTGGCACTATGCCTTTGAGCCAGCGCTTTTCTATGGGCGGCAGCGATACCTTGCGCGGCTATAAGGATGACCAGTTCAAAGGTAACAGTATGCTGAAAGGCACTGTTGAATATAGAGTGCCGATCGTGAAAAAAGTACAGGGCGTAGTTTTTGTTGACACTGGTTATGCTTGGGATAAAGACCGTGAAACGGCTTTTGATTTAGGCGAGATGAAGTATAGCTATGGTCTTGGTCTGCGTATCAACTCCCCCTTGGGTCCGGTCAAGCTTGATTATGGTTATGGCGACCAGGGCGGACGTTTCCACTTTAGCTTCGGCGGTCAATTCTAAAATAGGCGGTACAGGCCGTGAGGATTGTAAAAATCATAGCTATGAGCCTGGCGGTAAGTTTGCTGCCTGCGGCAGCAAACGCCGCCATAATAGAACATGTCAAGGTCAGCGTAGTTGACCGAGGCGCTACCAGCGGCGTGCTGCTGGAGCGGATGTCGGCCAGTATGCAGACTGTGGCCGAGCAGCTGCTGCTTGACAAAGATACTGAAAAAGTAAGTCCGGTCCAGAATGAATATACCAGACTACTGGGTGAAGTGGGTGACAGAGTGCTCAATGGTTACCAGATGGAAGCGGTGTCGATGCAATTAGGCTCTGTGACTCAGGTGACAATGGTTGTAGCACCGTGGAATGAAACTATCAGCAATGTTTTCGTTGACCTGCAGTTTTCAGGTGTCGAAGAAAATACTGCCGCCTTATTGCAGTCCAAACTGCCTGTTCTCAGAGAGCAGCTGGAGTCTGTACTGCGCGGATCATCAGCAGATGCGTCTGATTGGGCCGGTGGTGTTCTAAGACGGCTGGTACGCGAACAGGTCGAAACAGAGCTTCCTGAATTCAGGGCCGCTGTTGACGTTGTCCGTGAACAGCAACGCACTGTGGTACAGGTAGTGATCTATCCTGTGGGACAGTTGGTGCAAAGTATTGACTATGAAATGGTTTCTCAGTCAATACCAAATCTGCTGCTTTTGAATATCAAACAGCGTTATGCGCAGAAAACACAGGAGTTAAGAGGCTTGCCTGTAAATTATGTCACCAGGCATAAACAGGAGTTGGAGGCAGCGTTTCTGTCGGAACTAAAGGAAGAGCCGGAAGTTAAAAGACATAACCTGAGACCGAGCATCATGCTGACACCGGGCGTTAATTCCGGGGCAAGGATCCGCTTAGAGTCAGATGAATATAAGATATGGTTTGAAGGATACGGCGACATCGGACGTGATGAGAACAACATTTCCGGACGTGCTCACTTTGGTAAATATATTTCCAAACGTGATGAGATATTCGGCGAAGTCGGTGTTGTTTTGGATGATGTGCGCTGGGATTTTTCAGCCGGCTATGCTTTGCATTATGGTAAAACTACGGCCAGTTATATGCGCCGCAGCCCGACGGGCGAAAATGTTTACCGTTTGGAGCAGGATATTACGCCCAAATGGCGTCTGCGGGCCGAGCATTTTTCTGGTAGTAATACGACGGAAATAGGCGTACGCTACAGGATTCACGAATTCTTAAGTGCGGAGTATGTTTATTCCAATGATAAACCGTACTTCCGAATCGTTGGAAATTTGTGATAAAGTTTGTGATAAAGGTTGAAAGAAAAGATTTTGACTGATATAATTATTTAGTATAATTAAAACTGAAAGCAGGGATTTTTATTATGATGCAAAAATTACGTGACCCCAAAAATGTAAAAATGATCTCTTTGTTCGTGGCAGCGATCTTTGTTTTAGGCTGTTTTGCTTTGACTTTGACCCAAAGCGGTTTTAATAGTGTGGCATCGGCTGCTTCCAGTGAATCGGCTATCGGTGTGGTAAATTATCAGATGCTGCTTTCGCAGGTTCCCGATTTGCAGACTGTACAAGCAAGCATGAAGCAAGAAATAGATAATGCCCAAAAGGATTTTGACGAAAAAGCTAAAAATATGAACGATACTGAAAAGCAGCGTTATTATCAGCAGCTCCAGGAGCGTTTATCCAACAGAGAGAAAGAATTGATGGATCCGGTTTTCAAAAAAATCGAAACGACCATCAAGAAAATCGCAGATAAAAAAGGTTTGTCCGTAGTTGTTGACAAAAATACCGTAGTATACGGTGGTCTCGATATTACTGACGAAGTATCCAAAGCTTTGCAAAGCGGTAAATGATGTCGGACGAGGCCCTTTAGCTAAAGGGCCTTGTTTCTGTTTAAACTGCAGGAGGTAAAGTATGCGCTGGTTAACACCGATAATTTTGATAGTCGTATTACTTACAGCCGCCTGTGGGAATGATCCGGGCGGTAAAGATAAAATTGCCGTCATTGACTGGGATAAAGCTGTCAGCGCTCACCCGCAGCAAACTTCGCTCAAACAGGGCGAAGCGGAATTGCAGAAGTTGCTGCGTTATCGTGAGGAACAGGCAGAGATGGCTAAGACCCAGATCGCTGGTTTGACCAGGCTGCAGCAGTTGAAGCAAAACAGTAAAGCCAATTTTCTTGATGCAGATTTTCAGACGCAGATGTATGCCGCAGAAGCTAAAGAGAGGCAGAAACTCTTAGAGGCTTATGAACTTGTGGTTAAGGAAGCGGATGCAGCACTGGCGGAACAGGAAAAAGAGCTGGAAGATGCTTACCAGTTAAAAATATTGAATTTGCGGCTGCGCCTTGACGCTATTAAGATGCGACCCAAAGAACGCGAGGCGGTCCAAAGCGAGCTGAATCAGGTGCAGTCGGAGCGAGAACAGCAACGACAGCAGATTCTGGCGGCAAAGAACAGGATCATCGGCGCGAAGATGGAACCGCTGGTAGCGGCTACCCAAGCCAGACTACAACAGCATGCGGCGCAGGTACATCAGGAGCTGCAGGGCGATATGTCGGCATCAGTATCCAAAGATCAGGACGACCTGGCTAAGGTGCCGGAAGTACTGACGAATGCTATGGCAGCTATTGATAAGCAGGTAGATAAGCTGCAGGAAAGTAATGAAAAAATCATGGAAAATATTCGTCGGGATATTGAAAGCAATGTGATAAAATTAGCACATGAACGTAAGTATACAATAGTTTTTCACAGTGTTAAGGTTAATATCAAAGCAGATGACATTACAGATGATGTGATCAAGGCTTTGCAAAATATGAAATAACAGGAGCGATAGAGCATGAAAAAACAATTAGTAGCAGGATTGATGGTTATGGTGGCAATGCTTTCGTTTGGCTGCAGCGGCCGTAACGCTGAATTCGGCGTGGTCGACATGAAGACTGTGGAGAGCAAAGCGGCGATAGTCCAGACTGTCAAAGAAGAAGTTTCGACTAAAGGCAAGGCTTTACAGGAAGAAATGGAAAAAGAGATGGCGGGCAAGTCTCAGGAAGAACAGAAAAAAATTCTTGAAGATAAAACCGCTGAAATGCAGTTGATCCAATCCGAGGCTCAAAACAAATTAAAAGCCAGCCTGGATTCCGCGCTGACTGCCGTTGCCAAAGAAAAAGGCCTGGGCGCTGTATTGGTTAAAGACGCTGTTCCTCAGGGCGGTGTAGACGTTACTGACGCAGTAGTTGAAAAAATGAAATAAAAATATGCGGCGGGCGGTTGATCTGCCCGCTTTTTTAAAAATAGCGGGAGGCTGGGTTTATGGAAAAGACTTTAAAAGAATTGGCGGAATATTTACAGGGAACACTGGAAAATGAAGATCCCAACCTTAAAATAACAGGAGTTAACGGTCTGGTTGAAGCAGGGCCGCAGGATATTTCTTTTGCCGTGCCGCCTCATGTAGAGCACTGCCATCTCAGCAAGGCCGGTGTGATGGTTTTAGCACCGGAAGATCCTGCTATTGCTAAACCGATCATCCGTGTTGCTGACCCCCGTGCAGCGTTTGCTGCGCTGCTAGAGCTTTTCCGCGCCAGGGAAGAGATCGCAAGGGTTATCAGCCCGCTGGCTGCTGTGGCTGCCAGTGCTAAAATAGGCAAAAATGTTGCTATTCAGCCGTTTGCAGTTATTGAAGAAGGCGCTGAAATTGGTGACGGCAGTGTTATTTATCCCCATGTTTATATTGGTAAGCATGTTAAAGTAGGACAGGACTGCACTTTTTATCCGCAGGTTACGATACGCGAAAATTGCGTTATCGGCAATAGAGTAGTTCTGCAATCAGGCTGCGTTATCGGCGGCGATGGTTTTGGTTATATCACAGATAAGCAAACAGGAAGGCACAGCAGCGTTTTGCAGGCTGGCAATGTTATTTTGGAAGATGAAGTTGAAATAGGAAACAATACCTGTATCGACCGGGCTACTGCAGGCAGTACCATTGTTGGCACAGGAACTAAAATAGATAATCTGGTCCACTTGGGACACAATGATATTCTTGGCAAAAATTGTCTGGTGGTGGCTCATGTGGGAATCAGTGGCAGCGTTACTGTTGGCGACAATGTTACTTTTGCCGGTCAGGTGGGTACGGTAGGTCATATCACTATTGGCGATAACTGTGTTTTTGCCGGTAAAACAGGTATCACTAATAATGTGCCTTCTAATTCCTTCTGCGCAGGGTTCCCCGCACGTCCACATAAAGAATGGCTGCGTCAGGAAGCAAACCTTAGAAAAATCGGTGATTTACTGAAAAAGGTTAAAACACTGGAAGAAACAGTGGCCAAATTAGAAAAATAAGAATTAAGGCGGTGTAAAAAGCAGTGCTTGCTTATTATATTGTTAAATTTTTCAGCTGGCTTATGTGTATAACACCTAAATGGTTCCGTAATTTTACGGCGGCTTTTTTAGGTGGCATTGCCGTTATAGCGACGCCAAAATGGCGTTTGCAGATGGCGTCTGCAAACATTCAGGAATGCTTGGGAGTAGACGCTAGCAGAGCTGACCAGATCGCAGAGAAAAGTTTGCGCAGATTTGGTAGAATGATAGTAGAGGTCATGCGTTTTCCTTTGTTAAATCCGGATAATATCGATCAACTGGTAAAAATTGATGGCTTGGAATATCTGGAGGAAGCTTATAAACAGGATAAAGGCGTTATCATGGCTACGGGACATTTCGGCAACTGGGAACTATTGGGCGCAGTTGTGGGTTTGCACGGTTATCCGATGCTTTCGATCACCAGGAAGCAAAACAATAAATATATGGATCGGTTCATCAACGAGTATCGTGAAATGGTGGGCCAAAAGATTGCTTATAACCGTGGTGAGCATGGTCTTTTAGCTATCAGCAGGATGCTGCGTGAAAAAAACCTTTTGGGTGTATTATACGATCAGGATACTAATGATGATGGAGTAGAACTGGATCTTTTTGGTAAACGGTCGATAATTCCTTTAGGTGCCGCCGCATTATCACGAATTTACGGGTCGCCTATCGTGCCGTTCTTTATTCATAACAATGAAGATGGCACTTGTACGGTCAAAATTTATCCACCTTTGTATACACCGAAAACTAAAGATAAACAACATGATCTCCATACGGTGACACAGGAAATGATTGTGATTCTGGAACACGAGATCATCAGTGATCCGGAAATGTGGTTTTGGGTACACGACCGGTGGAAAGATGGGCGTGAACGGTTTGGAACGAAAAAATAGGAAAGGCAGGAAGGGATTTTGAAAGAGATAATGCAACAGACACTTGCTGCTCCAGTTAAATATTCCGGCATTGGGCTACATTCCGGTAAAGAGGTCATAATGCAGATCTTGCCGGCAGCAGAAAATACAGGCGTCGTTTTTGTGCGTACTGATTTACCTGGCTGTCCTGAAATCAAGGCTTTGGCAGAAAATGTAAGTTCTACGATTAAAGCAACTACTGTCAGTGTCGATGGCGCGGAAGTATTTACTGTGGAACATCTGATGGCTGCTTTGTCAATGATGGGTATTGATAACTGTCGGATTGAAATGTCTTCGCCGGAACCTCCTGTGACTGATGGCAGCGCCGCTGTATTTTGCGAGCTGATCAAGAAGGCCGGCAGAGTTGAACAACAGGAAAAACGTAAAATTTACGCAGTTGAGAAAGCTTTTGCCGTCTATGAAGGCGACAAATACGTTACGATCCAGCCGTATGACGGTTACCGGATCTCCTTCGTATCCGTTAATGCGCATCCGGCATTAGGGACACAGTATTTTGATATTGAATTGACCGAAGAAAACTTTTTGCAGGAAATTGCTGCTGCCAGAACAGTGGGCTTTATGAGCGAGATTAAGCAGTTACAGCAAATGGGGCTGGGGCTGGGCGGCAGTATTGAAAACGTAGTCATTTTCGATAATGATAAAATTTTATCAGAAACAAGGTTTGATGATGAGCTGATCAGGCATAAGATATTGGATGTGATTGGTGATTTATATTTGCTGGGTCATCTGCGCGGTCATATAATTGCCGTAAAATCAGGACATGCTTTTAATTCGTGTCTGGCTAAGCAAATACAGGCGTATAGAATCAAGGAGGAAGAATAATGATTACTTTAGACGCAATTGAAATCCAAAAAATTATCCCTCACCGTTACCCGATGCTGTTAGTAGACCGTATTTTGGAATTGGAGCCGATGAAAAGAGCTGTCGGTGTCAAAAATATTACCATGAATGAATTACAGTTTCTGGGACATTTTCCCGGAGAACCGATCATGCCTGGCGTGCTTCTGATAGAGGCTATGGCACAGGTAGGCGGCGTAGCGATGCTGTATCCTGAAGAAAACCGCGGAAAGATCGCAGTGTTTGGCAAAATCGACAATGTTCGTTTCCGTCGTCAGGTAGTACCGGGGGATCAGGTAATTACTACGACTGAAGTGGTGAAAATTCGCGGCAATATGGGTGTTATCCACTGCGAAGGCAAGGTCGACGGACAAGTTGCCTGTGAATGTGATTGCACTTTTGCGATCATGGATTCTAAAAATTCTTAATTAGAGAAAAAACGCCATAAATCATAGTAATATGACGAAAAAAAGCGTTTTTAGCGCATAATCAGTTAAAACAACCGAATTTGACGCGCGAAAAAACAAAGTTGTGGGAGAGTATAAGTAGTATATTGTAAAGCTGTTTAATTGTTTGATTAAAATTGAGGAGTGAAGGAAATGAGTTCGGTTGTTATTCCTATGCCTAAGATCCATGAAACAGCAATCATCCACCCCAGTGCTGTTTTAGGAAAGAATGTTGAAATAGGCCCTTATGCCGTTGTTGACGAAGAAGTAGTCATTGGCGATGGCTGTAAATTAGGGGCTCATGCGGTGATCCATAAATATACTACCGTCGGTAAAAACTGCAGGTTTTTCCCTGGTTGCTCTATTGGTGCAGATCCGCAGGATCTGAAGTTTGAAGAGGAAAAAACCTCGACAGTTATCGGCGATGGCTGCGTTTTTCGCGAGTGTTCTACTGTCAACAGAGCTACCGGCGAAGGTAATAAAACCATCATCGGTAATAATATCCTGATGATGGCTTATACTCATGTTGCCCATAACTGCATTGTAGGCAGTAATGTTATTATGTCCAATGTGGCCACTTTAGCAGGGCATGTTATCGTCGAAGACAGAGCTGTTATTGGTGGTTTGACCGCTGTGCATCAGTTTTGTAAGATCGGCCGCAACGCCATGGTTGGTGGCATGGCCCGCGTAGCGCAGGATGTGCCGCCGTTTATGATCGTAGCGGGCGACCCTGCTTTCGTATCCGGACTGAACAGTGTTGGTCTGGCCAGAGCTGGTATGCCGCAGGAGATTCGCAGTCAACTGAAAAAAGCGTTCAGGATATTGTATAGATCCGGACTGCCGCTGCAGGAAGCAGTTGCTACTATGGAGCAGGAGCTTGACAGCAGTGAACCGGTAGAACATTTGATGCGCTTTCTGCGTAATGTAGAACGCGGTATCATTCGTACCCGAAGAGATTAAGGTGGTGACCTGATGGAAACTTTAGGCTTGCTGTCAGGTATCGGCCATTTGCCGGTGGATGTTGCTTTGTCGGCCAAAGCTATGGGCTACAGAGTTGTGGCTGTCGGTGTCGTACCTGATATAGATCCGGAGTTAGCAGAAGTTGTTGATGCTTATTATGATATCCATATCGGCAAGATCGGTAAGATCATCAGCACCTTGAAAAAGAATGACGTAAAAACTGTGACAATGATAGGAAAAGTCACAAAAGAGGTTTTATATAAAGCAGGAGCAGTAGTTCCTGATCTTAGGGCTATCAAGATTTTGGCTTCGGTGCCGGATCGTAAAGATGATACAATCATGAACGCTATTGTTAAAGAACTGGAAGGCGAAGGTATGAGAGTTATGGATCAGACTCTTTTGATTCAGCCCTTGTTGCCGGCGCCAGGTATATTGACTAAGCGTCAGCCCACCGAGGCTGAATTGGCCGATATGGATTTTGGCTTTGCGATGGCGAAAGAGATTGGGCGCCTGGACATAGGACAGACCGTTGTTGTGAAGGACAGGGCGTTAATGGCTGTTGAGGCTATTGAAGGAACTGATGCCTGTATTCTGCGCGGCGGTACGCTTGGCAAAGGCGTTGTTGTTGCTAAAACAGCTAAACCTGCGCAGGATAATCGGTTTGATATGCCTAGCGTTGGCACTAAAACTCTGGAGTCAATGATTGCGGCAGGTGCTACGGCGTTGGTGATCGAGGCAGGCCGTACGCTGCTCGTCAACAGGGAACAAACCTTAGCTTTAGCTGATACGCATGGTATCACCATTGTAGCTAGATAAAAATGAAAAATAATTGCTAATTATGCAGGCTGGGCGATACGTTCAGTCTGTTTTTGTGTTATAATATAGAATGAATTGTTGTGTAACAAAATAAGCAAAACAAAACTTTTTGAAGTGAATTTTATAGTTGGAAGGGAGCGCTTATGGCCAGAATATTGATTTCTGCCGGAGAAGCTTCAGGAGATATCCATGCGGCGGCAGTGACAAGAGAGTTGAAAATGATTGCGCCTGATACCGAGGTCTTTGGTATGGGGGGCGATTGTTTGCGTGAAGCTGGCGGCGAGGTTCTGTTTGATATAAAAGAGCACGGTGTGATGGGCTTTGTGGAAGTGGTCTGCAAATTACCGGCTCTGTTTAAATTAAAAAATGCTTTTGCTAAAGTTATGGATGAACGCAAGCCGGATTGTTTGGTAGTCGTCGATTATCCAGGCTTTAATATGCGCCTGGCTAAACTGGCAAAAGAGAAGGGGATACCCGTAGTATCCTATATCAGTCCCTCTGCTTGGGCCTGGCATAAAAGTCGTGCCAAAAATGTGGCACAGACGGTCAATAAAGTAGCGGCGATATTTCCGTTTGAGTATGAAGTATACAAAGAAGCTGGTGCCGACACCGAGTTTGTAGGTCATCCTTTGGTTGATATAGTAAAGCCGCATTTAAGTAAAGAGGCGGCCTGGGCCAAAGCCGGTAAACAGGCAGGTCGGGATCTGATCTTATTGATGCCGGGCAGCCGGTTGATGGAAATACAGAAAATGCTGCCGACGCTGTTGCAGGCGGCAAAACTAATTTTAAAAGAACGTCCTGAGACGGACTTTACCATGCCCAGAGCTAAAACCATTCCTTTAGAAATGCTGGAAGGAATTGTTGCAGATGCGGGAGTGCCTGTAAAAATAATTGAGGGCGATAATTACGACGTTATGTTCAGTGCTGACCTGGCTTTATCGACCAGCGGTACGGTGACACTAGAAGCTGCTTTGTGCGGCCTGGGTTCTGTAATTGTTTACCGTACCTCGCCGATCACGGCTTTTATTGCCCGTAGGCTGATCAATATCCCGGATATTGGGCTGCCGAACATTGTAGCTGGCAGGCATATTTTGCCGGAACTGCTGCAGGAGGACTTTACCCCTGAACGTCTTCGGGACGAAGCGTTAAAACTGTTAGAGCCTGAGCGTAATGCTCAGATGAAAAGAGATCTGGACTATGTTAAAGAACGCCTGGGTGAGCCCGGTGCTGTACATAGAGTTGCAGAACTGGTTCTGCGTATTGCTGAGGAGAAACAATGACATTATATTTACGGATTTTGAGTTATATTAAGCCATACCTGCCCAGGCTGGGGTTTGCCATCTTCTGTACGATTATGGCAGCGGCTGGCAACCTGTATATCCCCTGGATTATCAAAGAGATGATCGATCAGGTGTTGGCAGATAAAAACAGTGAAATGTTAAATATGATTGCGTTCAGCATCATTGCTATTTTTCTTGTGCGCGGGATGTTTTGGTACGGACAGAATTATTTGATGAGCTATGTTGGTCAACGGGTCATTATTGATATTCGTGCAGCTGTTTTTAGTAAATTGCAGAGGCTCAGCGTATCGTTTTATGATAAAAATAAAACCGGCACGATCATGAGCTATGTTACGAATGACGTTAATGCGTTGCAATCAGCTATGGTCGAAAATACGATCGAAATGGTTACCGAAGGATTTATTCTGATCGGTTCTGTTGTGGCAATGATTTATTTGGACTGGCGGCTGACGCTTTTCACGATCTGCACTTTCCCACCGGTATTGTGGTTTATGGAGTTTTTTGGCAAAAAAATTCGTAAAACTGGCGGCAGGATACAGGAATGTACTGCTGATATCACCTCTGTCTTGCAGGAGTCGGTTGCTTCGGCTCGCGTTATCAAATCGTTTGTGCGTGAAGGTTACGAAATAGACCGGTTTGAAGTTGAGAATAAAGAGAATTTTAGGGCCAATATGAAAAATGCCCAATTGATGGCGACTCTGACACCTGTGGTCGAACTTGTAGCGGCTATTGGTGTAACGATGATTTTGTGGTATGGCGGCAATAATGTTATCAACGGTACGATCACGGCTGGTTCGCTGATTGCTTTTCTGACTTATGCGGTTAATATCTCCAACCCGATCAAGCGCCTTACCAGAGTTATTGGTAATATTCAAAAAGCTTTGGCGGCGGCTCAGCGTGTCTTTATGATACTGGATATGCCGGAAGAAGTGGCTGAAGTTGAAAATGCTAAATTGTTGCCGCATGTTAAGGGTAAAGTCGAGTTCCAAAATGTTTCTTTTGCTTATAACGAAAAAGGAGACGTGATCAAGGATCTATCCTTTACAGTTGCTCCAGGTGAGGCCATAGCTATTGTCGGACCTTCCGGTGCCGGTAAATCGACTATTGCTAACTTGCTGCCCCGGTTTTATGACGTTAATGCAGGCGACATAAAAATAGATGGTCACAGTGTCCGTGAAGTAACGCTGGATTCCCTGCGGGAACAGGTAGGTATCGTACCGCAGGAAACAATGCTTTTTAATGGTACTGTTTACGATAACATTCTTTACGGCAGGCTTGATGCTACTAAAGAAGAAATAGAAGCGGCTGCCAAGGCGGCAAATGCGCATGATTTCATTCTGCAGCTCAACGAAGGTTATGCTACCAGGCTTGGCGACCGTGGTGTGAATCTTTCCGGCGGTCAACGCCAGCGCATCGCTATTGCCCGGGCAATATTAAAGAATCCACGCATTTTGATTTTGGACGAGGCCACTTCGGCGCTTGACACAGAGAGCGAAAGAGTGGTGCAGGAAGCACTTGACCGCTTGATGGTGGGCAGGACTGCCTTTGTTATTGCGCACAGATTGTCGACGGTTAAAAATGCCGATAAGATTTTAGTGCTGGAAAAAGGCAGTTTGGTTGAAGCAGGAACACATGATGAGCTGCTGGCGCTAGACGGCTTGTACGCACATTTGTATAAAATTCAGTATCGCAACAAAGAAGCGAAGTGAGGTTAAAGAATGTATATTATTTATAATTTTTTGGTGCTGTGCGTCTGCTGTTTATTCGTACTGCCTTACTTTCTTTATCGTTGTATATGTGAAGCCGGTTTTACAACCAGGATGCGGCAGAGCTTAGGTGGCCTGCGCGATGAAGAGATTGCAGCCGTAGCACTGAAGGACTGTATTTGGATCCATGGTGCTTCTGTCGGTGAAATCGTAGCGACAAGCCCGCTGGTAAAAGAGATACGTAAAGCCTATCCTAACGCGCCGATACTTGTATCTGCAGTTACTGTGGGCGGTTATAATATGGCCAAACAGATCATCAGGGAAGCGGACACTATTATCTATTTCCCTCTGGATATGCCGTTTGTTTCCGAGTCGTTTGTCAAACGGATACAGCCGCGTATTTTTATGCCGGTCGAGACAGAGCTGTGGCCTAACTTTTTAAGGGCTATCAGGGAACGCAATATTCCGGTAATGATGGTTAACGGACGTATTTCTGAAAAGTCGGTTAAAACTTACCGTTACCTGTATGGTATCTGGGATGATATGCTGCATACGGTCAGCCGTTTTTGCATGCAGTCCAGCATTGATGCCGATTATATCAGTCATTTAGGTGCTGATCCCCGTAAGATCTATGTGACAGGCAATACCAAGTTCGATCAGACCTACGCCGAAGTTACGCCAGAAGATCTGGAGAATTATAAAAAAGAATTAGGTATCGAAAGTGCCTACCCGGTTATCGTAGCCGGGTCTACCCATCCTACAGAAGAGAAAGTATTGTTTGATGTTTTTAAGGATATCATCAAGACTTATCCCGACGCACGTTTAGTTATTGCGCCCCGCAAAACGGGACGGGCTGATGAAATAAGTAAATTAGCCAAGCAATATCACTGGGATACAGGTCTGCGCTCCAAGCTGTTGGAGATGGAAGGCGAACGTCCCAAATATCCTGTGCTTTTGATCGATACTATCGGCGAATTAGGTCGTATTTATTCTGTGGGCGATATCGTTTTTGTAGGTGGCTCTCTAATCAAACACGGCGGCCACAATGTTTTAGAACCGGCTGCTCATGCGAAGCCGATTTTGGTTGGACCCAATATGCAGAATTTCAAAGACTCTTATGCGCTGCTAAGTAAAGTTGGCGCCTGTAAGATGGTAAATAGCAGTGCGGAATTGACCAAGGAAGTTTTAGAGATTGCAGGCAACGATGCAAGACGTCAACAAATGGGCGCAGCATCACTGCAGGTTATCAAAGAAAACCGCGGTGCGGCTGTGCGTAGTATCGAATACCTGCAGGATCTGCTGACGCTGACGACGGTCGACAGCAAGGTGGAAGCATCGTATCCTACCAATACCCGCAATATCCATGATGAAGGCGGCGGTCGATTGCGTCATGGCGACGCTGTTATTCAGTATTTGTATCAACTGGCCCACGGACCTAATACGCCGTTTTTTGGCTGGATATTACTGGGTATTTTGAGAATGTTTTCGTATGTTTACGAATTTGGCGTCTGTTGTAAGTTAAACCTTTACAAATCAGGACTGTTGAAACAGAAAAAATTAGACTGCTGCGTTATCTCCATTGGTAATATCACAGTAGGCGGTACAGGCAAAACACCTACGGCACAGAAAGTGGCCGTTATCATTAAAAATATGGGCTACCGTGTCGTTATCCTGAACCGCGGCTACCGTTCGCACTGGGATCAGGAAATGGGCGTTGTCAGTGATGGCAAAAAGATTTTCATGACGGCTTACGAAGCCGGTGATGAAGCTTACCTGATGGCCAAGACATTACCGGGAGTCCCGGTAATAATCGGTAAGAACAGAGCACTTACAGGACAATTTGCCGTAGATAAAATGAATGCTGAGGTCATTATCATGGATGACGGTTATCAGCACTGGCATCTGCATCGCGATCTTGATGTAGTTTTGGTAGATACTTTTAATATGTTTGGCAATGGCTGTCTGCTGCCGCGTGGCACATTACGCGAGCCTTTGACCCATTTGGACCGTGCGGGACTCTTTTTACTGACGAAAACAGATCAAAGCTCGCAGTTCAGCCGTCAGGAGCTTCGCGATACTTTGGATAAATATAATGGACAGGCTCCTATTATTGAAAGCGTCCATCACCCTAAGAACTTTGTGGAAATTGCTGACTGGTATAAAGGGATCCACGAAAATGCTAAGGATCTGTCAGAGCTGCAGGGTAAAAAAGTTATGGTCTTTTCGGCTATCGGTAATCCGTCTTCCTTTGAACAGACGCTTTCCACTATTGGCATTGAGATAATAGAGGCGATCCGTTACCCTGACCATCATGATTACGGTATGCTGGAAATGCAGTATATCAGTGAAAGAGCTATCAACAAAGAGGTTGTAGCGATGGTAACTACCGGTAAGGATGCCGTTAAAATACCTACGGAATTCATTTATTTCAACCGAGAAGTGCCGTTGTATATTTTGAATATGGATATCATGATCACTGAAGGGCGCGAAGAGTTTGAAAAAACTATTTTGGGTGCTATTCAAAAGGAGACGAAGCAGTAATGAAAGTTTTATGTGTGATACCTGCGCGTTATGCGTCGACACGTTTGCCAGGCAAGCCGTTGGCAATGATTGCAGGTAAACCGATGATCCAGCACGTTTATATGCGGGCTTGTGAAGCAGAACTGCCCAATGACGTTATTGTGGCAACGGATAATGAACAGGTTTTGGAAGCAGTGCAGAATTTTGGTGGCAAGGCGATCATGACTTCGCCCTACCATCCCAGCGGAACTGACCGGCTGGCGGAAGTGGCGCTTAATTTCCCTGATATAGACGTGATCGTTAATGTTCAGGGCGACGAGCCGATGATACCGCCGGAGATCATTGACCGTTTAGCAAAAGCTTTTGAAAATGAAACCGACTTAAAAATGGCAACGATGAAGGTGCTGATGCAGGAAGAGGATTATGATAATCCTGCCGCTGTTAAAGTCGTTACCGACAATAATGGCTATGCCTTGTATTTTTCACGCAGTCTGTTGCCATATCCGCGTAATAAAACAGAGCAGTATAAAGTTTATAAGCATGTAGGCATTTATGCCTATCGGCGTGATTTTCTTTTGCAATATGCAGCGTTGGAACCTACGGAATTGGAAAAAACAGAAAGTTTGGAACAGCTGCGCGTATTGGAAAACGGTTATCGAATTAAAGTGCTGGAGAGCGATTTTCAGGGCATTGGCGTTGATACGCCGGAAGATTTAGCGGCAGTCAACGCATTGCTGAGTAAATAAAAACCTGTATTTGAAGGAGGTTGGCTATGAATATAGTAAAAGTTGGCAGTTATAAGGTTGGGCAGGGACATCCCTTGATGTTGATGGCAGGCCCCTGTGTTTTAGAAGGTTATGAACGCAGCCTGATGATTGGTCAGGCCGTTAAAAAAATTACTGATAAATTGGGTATTCCCTATGTTTTTAAAGCTTCTTATGACAAAGCTAACCGTTCTTCTTATAGTTCCTTCCGCGGGCCTGGTTTAGAAGAAGGGCTGAAGATTTTAGCGCAGATCAAAAAAGACCTGAACGTACCGGTCGTCAGTGATATCCACGAAACAGCCCAGGTGGAAAAAGCGGCTGAGGTTCTGGATATTCTGCAGATCCCGGCCTTCCTGTGCCGTCAAACCGATTTGGTTTATGCAGCTGCTCAAACAGGGCGTGTAGTTAATATTAAAAAAGGCCAGTTTTTGGCTCCCTGGGACATGAAAAACGTTGTTAAAAAGGCTGAAGAAGCAGGCAATCATAACATTATGCTGACTGAGCGTGGTGCAAGCTTTGGTTATAATACCTTAGTCACCGATATGCGTGGCTTGGCGATCATGCGTGAGCTGGGCTATCCGGTAGTGATGGATGCTACGCACAGCGTACAGATCCCCGGTGGTCAGGGTACTACTTCCGGCGGTCAGAGCCAATATGTGCCTCATATGGCCAGAGCTGCCGCAGCGGTGGGCATCGACGCACTGTTCCTTGAGGTTCACGATAATCCTGAGGAAGCATTGTCTGACGGCCCAAATATGGTGCGCTTAGACCAGTTAGAAAAACTTTTAACAGATGTTTTGGCTATTGATAAAATAGTTCGTGGTTAAATCTGACTGACGAGAGGGAGTTAGAAGCATGGAACAAATGTTGGAACAGGCTCGTACTACTTTAAAAATGGAAGCAGAGGCTATTTTAGAGCTGGTTCCGCGTATTGACGAGCATTTTGCGTCGGCAGTTACGATGATTTTAGACTGTCCCGGTCGCGTAGTCATTACCGGTATGGGAAAATCTGGCATTATTGGCCGTAAAATGGCGGCAACCTTTGCCAGTACGGGCACACCGTCCTTTTACTTGCACCCGGCAGAAGGGATCCACGGCGATTTAGGTATGGTCACTGAAAGCGATGTGGTCATTGCTTTGTCTAATAGCGGCGAAACAGGAGAAGTATTGCACATCCTGCCGTCATTGCGCCGTATCGGCGCTAAATTGATAGTGATGGTTGGCAATGCCGATTCTGCTTTAGCACGAAATTCCGACGTCACTTTAGATGTAGGTGTCTCTAAAGAGGCCTGCCCGTTAGGGTTAGCTCCTACTTCGAGCACTACGGCGGCTTTGGCTTACGGCGATGCTTTGGCTTTGGCGCTGCTATCTAAACGCAAGTTTACAGCCAGCCAGTTTGCTGTTTTCCATCCCGGTGGCTCACTGGGCCGCAAATTACTGCTGACAGTAGCTGATATCATGCACAGCGGTGCCGATAACCCTATCGTCCACGGCGCTACTACGGTGCAGGATGCTTTGTTTGTTATCACAGATAAGGGCTTAGGAGCAGTTTCTGTTGTCGATGACGCAGAATGTATGCTTGGCGTATTGACAGACGGTGATATCCGCCGCGGGCTTAGCAAGGGCATCGATTTTCTGCAGCGTCCCGTTACTGAATTGATGACGAAAGCACCCAAAACCATCACCAAAGATAAATTGGCGGCCCAGGCTTTGCATTTGATGGAAAGCAATCGGCCCAAGCCGATCACAGTCTTGCCGGTTATCGACGAAAACAGGCATGTTATCGGGTTATTGCATATGACAGACTTAGTCCGTCAGGGTGTGGTATAATGAAGAACATAGAAAAAATTGCTCAGAAGATAAAAATATTGATCTTAGACGTTGATGGCGTTTTAACGGACGGCTCTATTTATCTTGATGCCGACCAGGAACTTTTTAAAAACTTCAATGCTAAAGATGGTATGGGTATCAGCTGTGCAGTGCGTTCAGGGCTGCCAGTGGCCATCATTACCGGCCGCCGCAGTCCTATTATCCGCAGACGCGCCCAGGAACTGGGCATAGCGGATATTTGTGAGGGCGTACAGGATAAAAAAAACGCTTTAGCGGCCTTATTAGAAAAGCATGGTTTGAATTTGGCTGAAGCAGCGTATGTTGGCGATGATTTGAATGACTTGCCCGTGCTGAGCAGGGTAGGGTTGGCATGTGCGCCGGCCGATGCTGTGGAAGAAGTAAAAAATATCTGTAATTTCATCGCTTCCCAAAATGGTGGCCGTGGCGCCGTCCGTCAGATCGTTGAGCTTATTTTAAAGGCTCGCGGCGACTGGGATAAGATTGTAAAAAGCTATTTGCAGGAAGGACAGGGAGACGCGCAATAATGTGGCTTTACTATTTGCTGAAAACGATCAGTACAGTGGTTTCATGGCTGCCTTATAAGCTGGTAGTAAATATCGGTATCGGCGTAGGGCACCTTTATCATACAATTGCAAAAAAACAAAGGATACGTGCCGAAGAAACAATCAAAGAACGGCTCGGTTATTCTGATGCGGAAGCTAAGCTTACGATAAAATCTTTATTTACTAAACTGGGCGTAACCTTTATGGAAATAATGTATATGCCTGCCTTAAATAAAGATAATATTCGCGGCTTGGTAACTTTTGACCGCCCCGATATTCTGTGGGAGGCATTGAGTGAAGGGCACGGCGTGGTGATGTTGGCTTGCCATATGGACAATTGGGAGTGGTTGGGAGCGGCTTTGGCCTTGAATGGTTTTCCAGTCAGCGCTGTTGAAAAACCGCAGCCTAACAGGGTCTACAGTAATTTTATGAACGAGCTGCGCAAGAACGCAGGTCAGGAAATATTCTCCCGTGGTACCAGCGAGATCTTAGGTTGTGCCAGGGCGATGAAAAAAGGCCGGATGTTGGGACTGGTTGCAGACCAGGACGGCGGCTATGATGGAATTTTCGTACCGTTTTTAGGAAAAATGGCTGCTACTCCATCAGGCCCGGCATATTTTGCCAGAAAATTCAATGCGCCTATCATACCGATCTTTATCGTTCGTAAGGAAGGGTATTATGGACATCAGGCAATTATCAAGGATCCCATTTACTATGAAAATACCGGCGATAAAGAGATGGATGATTATCGCGTTACCTTAAAAATGACCAGAGTCGTAGAAGAAGTAATCAGAGAATATCCTGATAACTGGTTGTGGTTCCAGCACCGCTGGAATACTCCCTATACACCGAAAGGAAAGGAGCAGGAGCATGTTACGGAATAAAGGCTTCCAAATGATCGCAGCCGCAATTGTTATAACAGGCGCTATTATAGCCTGGCTGATGCTTGGCGGCGAGGCTCCTACCAATAATCCGGTCCCCAAAGAGAATACCGGTATGAACGCTAAAGTCAGAAACAGTACTCTTGCCAGAGAAGTTGATGGCAAAAAGGTCTGGGAGTTCACCGTTGAAGAGGTTGAACAGATCAAAAGCAGTGGTGAAGCAGTTTTAAAAGGCGTTAAGGGCAAAATTTACCGTGAGGATGGCAGTGTTTTAGACATCGTTGCCGGTGGCGGCAAAGTTTTAAACGAAGCTAAAGATTTTGAGCTGAACGGTAAAGTTGAGGCTGTTTTGTCGAGTGGCGGTAAACTGACGGCTGAAAGCATACGCTGGCAGCAGAACGAAGATATCATTACGGCCGCTGGCAATGTACGCCTGCTGAAAGACGATACTTTAGCGACCGGTGATAAAGCCATTACCAGCAGCGCTTTTGAAAGACTGAAATTAGAAGGGCATGCAGAAGTTCAGAGAGGCGGCGATTATAATGAATAAATTAAAAATAACTATATCGATGATCTTAGGAATAGTTTTTGTCGTAGGATTAATGAGCACTGCTTTGGCCAAAGGTTCTAATTTCAGTGTTAAGGCTGATACCATTGAATACGATATGCAGTCCGGCGATGGTACTGCTAAAGGCAACGTTGTCCTTAAGCAGGATGGCGGCACTGCTACGGCGGCTAATGCCGAATTTAACAGTAAAACCAAATCCGGTCGTCTGACAGGTGGTGTAGTTGCTGACCGTGATGATTCGCATGTTGTTTGCAACACTTTTGTCATGCATAATGAAGATTATTCTTCCGCTATTGGCGGCGCCCGCCTGACTAAAGGTGATAAAACCTTATCTTCTGACCGGGTCGATTATTATCAGGGCCGCGAATATGCAGAAACTATCGGTAACTGGGCTAAGCTTTCCATGACTGACGGCAGTGTTTTAGATGCCGCTAAGATCACTTATGAAGGTAAAAATGGTGTAGCTAATGCTACCGGCGGTGTAACTATTTCCAGCCCGCCCCGTGATCTTACTGCTTCTGCCGATACAGCTGTCTATGAAACCAATAACAGCGGTTATATTGAATTGATCGGCAATGCCAAGGCTACTCAGGATGGCAATACAGTCGAAGGCAATCGTCTGCGTTTGAACAATACTTCCAACACGGCAGAGGCCAGCGGTAACGTAAAAATTGTTTATGTGCCTAAGCCGACTGTCAAAAGTGATGCTGTAACTACGGATGAAAATGCGGCAGGTCCGTCTGCCAAAGCACAGGCGGAGGTTGCCTAGTGATTATTGAGACGAAAGATCTTGTAAAAGAATATTCGGGACGGCGGGTCGTAAACCGCGTCAGTATCACTGTAGAGCAAGGCAGTGTAGTTGGTTTGCTGGGACCTAATGGCGCTGGCAAAACAACTACATTTTATATGATTGTTGGTATCGAGAAACCTGATGAAGGCTTTGTTACTCTTGATGGGCAGGATATTTCCTCGCTGGCGATGTATGAACGCGCCAGGGCAGGTATTGGCTATTTGCCGCAGGAAGCATCTATATTCCGCAAAATGACGGTTGAAGAAAACATTTTGGCTATTCTGGAAACGACTGCGATGACGGAAGAAGAGCGCATGGCGAAGATGAACTCTCTAATCGAAGAATTTCGCATCGACCATATCAGAAAAAACAAAGGCACAGAGCTTTCCGGCGGTGAGCGTAGGCGTGTAGAGATAGCGCGGGCTTTGGCTACCGATCCAGCTTTTATTCTGTTGGACGAGCCTTTTGCCGGGATCGATCCCATCGCGGTAGCGGATATTCAGGGCATGATCGCTCATTTAGCTAATCGTGGTATTGGGATTTTGATAACTGACCATAACGTTAGAGAGACCTTAAGTATAGTAGATAAAGCATACATTCTTGCCAACGGTGAAATTTTGATTCATGGCGACAGCGAAACGATCGCTAATGATCCAACAGCACGTAAATATTATCTTGGCGAAAACTTTAGCATGTAGGAGGAATAAGGATGCGTTTACGTTTACTGGATCGTTATGTTTTAAGTGAATTATTGTATCCGTTTATTTTTGGCATCGCTTCTTTCTCCAGTATTTTTATTGCCAGCTCCATGCTGTTCAAGCTTACGCAATACATGACTAAATACGGAGCCTCAGGAGAAACTATTGCCAGATTGTTTATGTATAGCTTGCCGGAGGTAGTAAACTATACTTTCCCTATGTCGATGCTGTTGGCATCTTTGATGGCTTTTGGTAAGCTGTCGGGCAGCAGCGAGATCGTAGCGATGAAGTCAGGTGGCGTCAGTTATTACCGTATCGTGGCGCCGGTACTGATAGTAGCATTTTTTGTGAGCATGTTTTCTGTAGTTTGGGCCGAGAAGGTAGTGCCGGCGGCAAAGGTGCAGTACGGCAGGATCTTGGAATACGAAATCAAAAATAACACCAGGCCGCGGACCCAGGATCATGTTATCATTAAAACACTAAGCGGCAGTACCCAGCGTATTACATATGCCCGCAGCTTCGATGAAGCCAAGGGCCTGATGGAAAATATTACTATCGAAGAATTTGAAAAATCACATTTAGCAAGAATACAGACCGCCAAACAGGCTTACTGGGAACATGGTTCCTGGCGTTTGGAAGACGGTACGGTTTATACGATGAATGAAGCTGAGGGCATACGTAGCTCGGCTAAATTTACAGAACAGGTCATTCCACTGGACGTAACGCCACGGGAAATTTCCTGGGAGCAAAAAGAGCCTGAAGAAATGACGATCAGGGAACTGCGCGAATATATTTCTGTTTTAGAGCGTCAGCATCAGCCGACGGCGCGCCAATGGTGTGAGATCTATATGCGTATTTCCATTCCGCTGGCCAGCTTCTTCTTCGCTATGATCGGCGCCCCTCTGGGAACGCAGAAGCAGCGTACAAGCTCGTCTATCGGACTGGGCATCAGTATCATCGTCATCTTCATTTATTATGCGATAATGACTTTGACTACAGGCCTTGGCAAAGGTGGCGTAATGAACCCGCTGCTGGCCTGCATCATTCCAAATTTGATTTGTTTAGCCGCAGGTGTATATTTGCTGCGGCAGAAAAATGCTTAAGCACGATATTTAAAGTAAAGGAGGTGTGTTCATGTTCGGATTACGGTTGATTTTGGTGCTGGCGGTTGTAGGTGGTTTGATTGCTTTTATCGGCGACAAGCTTGGCAGCAAGATCGGCAAGAAAAAATTATCAGTGTTTGGGCTGCGCCCTTATCATACATCAGTTCTGATGACCGTCATCACCGGAATCTTGATCGCCTCCATTACTCTGGTTACTATGGCTGTTGCTTCTGACAGCGCCAGGACCGCTATGTTCGGCATGGAAAAGCTGCAGAACGAATTGGTTGCTCTGAACAAAGAAAAAGCGCAGGCCGCGGTAGTGTTGGAACAGGCGCAGGCCGATGTAGCTGCCAAAAATCAGTCTATCAGAGAATTGGACGAGCAGATCAAAGCAAGTGCGGCTGAAAAAGCGGCGATCGAAAACCAGCTGGTCTCAGCCCGTCAAAATTACGAAGAAGCTAAAGGGCAGCTGCAGCATGCACAAACGGCAGTTGGCGAACTATCACAGGCCAAGCAGTCTTTGGAAGGCGAAGTAAACGACCTTGAGCAGATGACGGAACGTCTGCGTCGTGGCATTTTAGCTATCCGCGAGGGACAGGTGGTTTTCCGCAGTGGTGAAGTAGTATATGCAGGCGTTCTTAAAGGCGGACTGAATGATGAAGAAAATAACAGGCAGATGCAGCTCTTTTTGGCTACAGCCAACGAAGTGGCTTTGCACCGCATGGGTATAGAAGCGGAAGAACCTGTACAGGCGATCTGGATGCCGAATGAAGTCATTGAAGAAGCTCTGTCCAGGGTCAAAGCATCGCCGGGCAATATTTTTGTCAGGGTCAGGACCGTCGCTAATATCATTGCCGGTGAACCGGCAGTCTGCACTTTGGAATTGGCGGCAGACAACCGCGTTTATAAAAATAATGAACTGATCTTCAGCAAAGAAATAGACCTGAAGCGCAGTGAAAGCAGTATGAACGGTGAAATACTTGAGTTTTTAGCCGATATCAACCGTGTGGCTGTAGCTGCCGGCGTCATCCCCGATCCGTTGACAGGAAAAGTGGGCAATATGGATGCTGGCACAATGGTAGAAACAGGCGAAAAAATGGCTAAATACGGCGGTAAGGTGCTTTTAAAAGCTTATGCCAAAGGCGACATCAATGCTTCCGGACCGGTTTTACTGCGGTTAGAGGTTGAAAATGCCGAAAAATAAGCTTTGGTATCTGGGCGTCGATCCGGGCAGTGCCAAAACGGGCGTAGCCTGGCTTGAGGACGATGGAACAATTACTAAGACTGCTGTTATTGCAACAGAAAAACTGGCTGCGGCTTTGCCGCAAATATTCAGCGAAGGTCCGGCGGCCGTTATCATCGGCAACGGCACCAACAGCGCTAATGTCAAAACCATGCTGGCAGCCGCAGCTTCTGGCACAGATATTGTGACCGTAGAAGAAAGCTACAGTACGGAAGATGCACGCCAGCTGTACTGGCAGGAAAATCCTCCCCTGGGCTGGCGCAAGCTCGTACCGTTGGGGTTGCAGGTCCCGCCCGTTAACCTTGACGGCTATGCAGCAGCGGTATTGGTTCGGCGTTATCTAAAGCAGAAATAAGTAAAAGCACAGGGGAAACCCTGTGCTTTTTTGCAGGTAAATGGCAGGCTGCGGCGAATAATAATCAAAGTAAGATAGTCAGTTTAGTCGTGAGGGGAGTTGCGAGGATATGAAAAAGCTGCGATGTTTTAGCTGCTGGTTTTTGATAATGCTTTTACTGTTGCTTTCGGCAGCAGTGTCGGCGGCAGAAAAACCGCTGGTAGAAATAGATATCTACAGTATCAATGACTTCCATGGGCATTTGCGTGCCGAAGGTACAGACCCGGGTATATCTTGTTTGTCGGCCACAGTAAACGCTCTGATGAAGCAAAATCCGACAGGATCGCTGCTGCTGGGCGGCGGCGATATGTTTAGCGGTACGATAGATGCGAATGAATATCAGAGTATGACGTCCGTTATGGCTATGAACAGAATGCCATTTGCAGCGAATGTTGCCGGCAACCATATTTTTGACTATCCGCTGGATGTAATCAAAAAACAGGCCTCAGCGGCGCAATTTACCCTTCTGAGCGCCAATATCCTTGCTGTGGAGACCGGTAAAGTGGCGGAACCATTTCAGCCCTATAGTCTGCTAGCGCGCAATGGTTTGACGATCGGCGTGGTCGGATTGACCACTGGCGAAACAAAAACCAAAGTTTCCCAGGCCAACCTGAAAGGATTGAAGATATTGCCGCCGGAGCAGGTTGCCCAGCAGTATATTGACGAGGTCAGGAGCAAGGGGGCCGACATCGTCGTTTTGCTGACCCATATCGGCAGCGTGCAGGGTGATGGCAGCAATGTAGAAGGTGAAATAGTACCGGTTTTGCAGAAGCTGCATGGCTTTGACGCCGTCGTCACCGCCCATTCACATTTATGCGTCAGCGGCACGGTAGCCGGTGTACCAGTGGTGCAGGCAGGCTGTTATGGTGAAGCTGTCGGCAGGATACATCTGCTCTATGCCAGGGCGGAGAAAAAAGTAGTCGCCGCCAGTACCAGGGTCTATAAACTGGCCGATTTACCACGTTTGCAGGATGCGGCGATGGAAAAGCTGTTGGAGCCGATATTTAAAGACGTCGACGCTAAATATAATACTGTACTTGCTGTTAACCAGCAGCTACTGACCAATGACCGCAACGACGCCTCTATGGTGGGCGATTATTTTATGGATCTGCTCCAAAGCGGCTTCAAAGCTGACGTAGCCCTCTATAACGGCGGTGCTGTCCGCGATGTGCTGCCTGCCGGTACGGTAACGGCGCGGACGCTGATCAAAATCTTTCCATTTGACAGCACCCTATATGTGGGCGAGGTCAAAGGCAGTGACCTGCGGCAGGTTTTTGAACACGGGCTAGGCAACGCCGCTATCAGCAGGCTGCGCTTTGCCGGTGTGCAGGTCACTGCTGATGTCAGTAAACCCGAAGGCCAGCGCATCAGCAGGCTGGTGCTGGCTGACGGCAGCGCTGTAGTTGATGATAAATACTATAAGGTCGTAAGCAATGATTTTATGTTCAGTGGCGGCGACGGTTTCGGCAGCCTGAAAAATGCCCGCAATTTACGTGACTGCGGTAAGGATAAGGTTTTCTTTTCTTTTGCTCTGCGCAGTTTCAAAACAATAAACTATTCGGCGGATAGCCGCTTGCAACTAATTGGCAGAGGAGAAAAAAATGGATAACTTGATGCAGCTCAGTTGTGAAGAATTTTTAGCAAAACTGGCGTCGAAAGACGCAGTCCCAGGCGGTGGTGGTGCCGCTGCTTTAAGCGGTGCTGTTGGCGCTGCTTTGACATCCATGGTCGCCAATCTGACTGTTGGCAAAGAGAAATTTATGGCAGTGGAAGGCGAAATGCTACGGCTGCTGGCTGCCGGCGAATATCTGCGGCGTGAGCTGCTGGTACTGGCGCAGGAAGATGCCAGAGTTTTTGACGCCTTTATGAACTGTTATAAAATGCCAAAAAATACCGAAACAGAAAAAGAGCTGCGTGCCGCTAAAATTCAGGAAGCCGCTGAAATGGCTGCTTCCATTCCGCTACGAATAGGCGAAAAGAGTTTGTCGGTTTTGCTGCTGGCGGCAGAAGCTGCCGAATTAGGCAATCCTGCCGTCATTACGGATGCGGCTGTCGCCGCCCTGACGGGGAGGGCAGCTGTGCGCAGCGCCATTTATAACGTCAGGATCAATTTGCAGCTGATCAAAAATGAAGCCTATCGTTCCGTTACTACGGCCAGGCTCGAGGAACTGGAGCGGGAAGCGGCAGAGCTGGAAATTAAGATTTTGGCACAAGTGGACAAAGTATTGGCATTAGCTTAGAATATTATTTTACAGACCGGGGAGCCGGTCTGTTTTTTTATAAAAGTTACTTTTGAGAAAGTTTTCTGACAATTCACATAAAGTTCACTGTTTAGCCTAACTTAAGACAAAAGCTTTTGCTATGCTATAAGCATAGAGAAAGAACAGGAAAAAGCGAAGGTGATACGAATGCACATAAAGGTTTTAGGGCCTATGACCAAGCAATGTGAATTGTTGTTGCAGAATGCAGCCATCGCGGCTAAAAAGCTCAAATGCCATGCCGAATTTGAACGTGTCAACGATTTGCGGCGCGTGGTAGCATACGGAGTTATGGCCTTGCCAGCCTTAGTTATTGACGAAAAGGTCGTTGCAGGCGGCAGTGTGTTGCCGGTGGAAGAAATAATGGAGATCATCAAACATTTAAATTGTTGATATAAGACGCTTGAGTATACAAATGTTATAATGCTTATTTACCCCATATCGAAAGATATGGGGATTTTTTTATTGGGAGCAAAAGTCCCGGTGGGACGCGAAAATAAGATGTTAAGAAAACGTTTTTTTCTTGTAAGGCCCTTGTAAAATCTAGTATAATAAAGATTAGGAACAAAATAAAACAGTGTGAACTGGGGGAAATTATGATATATTTCTTTGGGTTTTTAGGTGGTCTGGCCTTATTCTTATACGGCATGCAGCTGATGGGCGAAGGCTTGCAGCGTGCTGCTGGTGAGAAGCTGGAGAAAATACTTGAAGCGTTGACCGGAGTTCTGGTTGTAGGCGTGGCTTTGGGCGCTGTGGTAACGGCTGTGCTGCAATCGAGCAGTGCGACGACTGTTATGACCGTCGGTCTGGTCAATGCCGGGCTGATGACGCTGAAACAGGCTTTCGGCATCGTTATGGGCGCCAATATCGGTACTACGATCACGGCGCAGCTGATCGCTTTTAAACTCACTGATTACGTAACCCTGATTTTGGCAATTGGCTTTGCCATGCAGATGCTGGCCAAACGCCGCCGCGGCAAATATTTTGGGCAGGTCCTGCTGGGTTTTGGTATCCTGATGCTGGGTATGAGCATGATGGGTCAATCCGTATTGCCCCTGCGTGAATATCAGGGCTTTGTCGATTTTATCGGCAAGTTTTCGCATAATCCCATCTTAGGTATCGGCGTCGGTATCGTGATGACGGTGCTCATTCAATCCAGCTCTGCCACTATCGGTATCCTGATAGCGATGGCCAGCCAGGGGCTTATCCCTCTGGAGGGCGCTATCCCGGTTCTGCTGGGCGATAACATCGGCACCTGTATCACTGCTATCATGGCAGCCTGGCGGGCTAACGCCACGGCAAAACGGGTCGCTCTGGCCCATGTGCTGTTCAACCTTATTGGCAGCATTATTTTCGTCACCTTTATGGGCTTGTTTGTCAAACTTGTATTGGCCGTATCGCCAGCGCACGATATCGCGCGGCAGATTGCTAACGCCCATACAGCCTTTAATATCATCAACACGCTGATCTTCCTGCCTATCGCGACGCCGTTTATCAAACTTGTGGAACGTCTGATGCCTGGCAATGACGGCGTGGTTTCACGCAAACCCCTGTATCTTGATGTGAATATGCTGCAAACACCTTCCATCGCCATGACCCTGGCCAGTAAAGAAGTATTGCGTATGGGCGCTATGGCCCGCCATAACGTAGAGCTAAGCATCGCTGCCATGGAAGATATGGACAGCCGCAAGATCGCCTATGTACTGGAGCACGAACCCGTTATCGACGCGTTGGAAGAAGAAGTGACTAAATACTTAACGCAGATGAGCGAAACGCAGATGAGCAGGGAACTGTCGGCACGTCATACCGGCCTTCTGCATGCCTGCAACGATATCGAGCGTATCGGCGATCACGGCGAGACCTTGGCGAAAAAAGTACGGATGATCTACGAGGACGACGTCAAGTTCTCGGATGAAGCTAAAGAGGAGCTGCGCACCTTAGGACAAATGGTGCTGGAAGCCAGCGGCAAAGCGCTGGAAGCCCTCGAAAAAGACGATAAGAAGATCGCGGAAGAAGCCTGGGGGCTTTGCCGTCAGGTCAAACAATATCAAAAAGAGATCCGCAAAAACCATATCGTGCGGCTGAACGAAAGACGCTGCGACCCGGTGGCAGGTTTCGTCATGCTGGAGCTGCTGATCAATATGAAACGCGTTTCCGATCATTCAAAAAATATCAGCCAGTTGGTGCTGGGAATTTTTTAAAAGTGAAAAAATATAGAATTTTTTTCAAAAAAATGTTGACAAAGATGACGTTCTGTTTTAAAATACATCTTGTCGCTAATCGATGCGGAAATAGCTCAGTGGTAGAGCACCTCCTTGCCAAGGAGGGGGTCGCGAGT
>UQWM01000003.1 GCA_900544795.1 uncultured Phascolarctobacterium sp.
CATAAGCTTTTATCGGAGTATTATGGTTTTTGCGAACTTTATTTGACACTATCTCCAATATCTCAAAATCATTATGTGCAATTATTAAATATGCATGTTTTTTCATATACACACCTTTTATAAATTTTATTTTCTTACTTTTTCTACAAATTCTACAAACATTTTATAAAATGTTAAATTTAAAGAAATTATAATATACATTAATTTATTTTTTGATTTTACATTTAGATTCTTTAATATTTCTAATATATTTTTTTGAAAATACTTTTTTATCATTTCTGAAGTGACACCATTTGTAGGAACGTTAATTCTACCAAAAATAATATCATCTAAAAAATACATATAATGCTTATATAACTGACTATATGCCAAATTCATTAAATCAGGCTTTCTCACTTTTACTTTTTCTAAAATATTCTCACAGGCCAAAATTTTTTCAAAACTTTTATGATATGTTTTCTCATTCATAATACTATTTAATCGTTGACTATAATGATAAAACGCTTCAGGAATTATCGATACAACCGAAGTCTTTTCTAGCACATCTAATATAATCAGCATATCTTCATACAACTTACCTTCAGGAAATCTTACTTCATTAAAAATATTTTTATTATATAGTTTACACCATACTGCATTTGGGAAATTCTTATTATAAAAACACTTCTTTAAAACATTATCATTACCAACAAAAATTCCCTTCTCAAGCTTCCTAATGTAGGTCTGATCTTGTTTATCGATGTAGTAGCCACAAACTACAATATCACCGTTGACTCTCTTTATCTCATTATACAGTTTTTCAAACATATCGGATTCTATCCAGTCATCGCTATCTACAAACGCAATATAGTCCCCCCCAGATATGCAAACGTCCAGGCCAGCGTTTCTTGCAGAACTTACCCCACCATTCATTTTATGTATCACTTTAATCCTGCTATCAATTTCTTTATATTCATCACAAATTTTACCGCTGTTATCTGTACTGCCATCATTAACTAAAACTATTTCTAAATTTGTATATGTTTGCTTTATTATTGAATCAATACACTGCCTCAAATAAAATTCTGCATTATAAACCGGCACTATTACGCTTATCAAATCATCCATTTATTTCACGCCTTTTGCAGCCAAATTTCCTACTGGAATAATTAACATCTTAATACTTTAATAACATCTTTCTATTCCATTGGCGATATTTTTTCATTTATTATTTCTGATATTTTAGTCACAATTTTATCGGAAGCATTACCATTTTCATACAGTACTACTTTTCTTCTAAATTTAGACAAGTTTTGCAAATAAATTTCTCGATTAAACCTTTCTATATTTTTGATAAGTTCCTCATTACTTTCTGCACATACAAACGGCAACTCTTCAAACCGAAATTTAAAATTTCTGTCTTTGCGGTATTCATTAATATCATCAGCATAAATAAATACTGGCTTATTGCATAACATCATATCAAACATAATTGATGAATAATCTGTAATTAAAATATCTGCAGCACACAAAAGTTCTTGGCTATCTTCATAAAAACTTGCATTCACTACATAATCTGGTAACTCTATCTCTGTATCTCTAATATTAGGATGCAATCTTAAAAATATGATCCATTCTCCATCAAATTTTTCTTTTAAAGTCTTCTTCAAACTACCAAAATCTACAAATCCAGCTTGAACATTCCCTTTTCTAAATGTCGGTGCAATTAAGCATATCTTAGTATAAGAATTTAACTTATAGAAACTATACACTTTTTCTTTTAACCAATTTTGTTTATTTATCAACTGATCATTACGTGGCAACCCGAACTCTTCAATTTTCCCTTTATACCAAAAATTTTCTTTTATATCTTTAGATTGTAATTTACTGCCTGATAAAAAATAGTCAATCATTTTAGAATCATGTTTAGCCGAATATATATAGCTCTTAGCAAGATGATTTTCAACTTCTTTTTCTACTCTTTTTAGCCCAATTCCCCCATGCCAAGTTTGAATATAAATAGTACCATTTGGCTTAAATATATTATAAAAAAAATATTTTCTGCAATTATCAATCCAAACTTTAGCTGTTAATAATTCATAAACGGATTTAATTGAAAAAATTCTGATTTTTCTGATCTTATTAGGCAATATATACATTGATGGATTATCTAATAACCACACAATGTCCACATTTAAATTTCTATTTAATAATTCTTCTACAATATATTTCGGATTATCACTATATCCCTTTCCATAAAAACTACAAACTACAATTTTATTATTTTTAATCTTACAAAAACTACAAATAATATGTAAAAATCCAAAATATAAATAGCCTAAAATTATTATGATCCATTTTATCAAAGTATTATTTTTGATGATTTTTTTTAAATTCACATTTATTCCTTGCTTTCGTATTTATATAATAAGTTTTTATTCATATCATAATGTTCAAAAATATTCAAATTCAGAAATTTAAATGCTAATTCACGCATCCATAAAGCTCTTAATCTATATTTGCTATATTCTAAACTTTTATAAGGATGATGTTTTACGCCCAAATGATGAGTATAAGCAACTGATAGGAAATGTTGTTTACATCGAATAAAAAACAACATATGTTCAGCAAGTTTTATATATTCAGGTTGCCATCCATTTAACTTTTTTATACTATCAGTTTTAGCTATAAAAAAGTTATTTACAAAATCACATTGATAAATATCTTTTTCTAAAAAAAGGTTACCGTTGCTCTCACTTTTAACCAGAACTTTATGCGAAGTTATTTCAATAAATCCATTATATACTTTATTAGTTTCTTTACCATTTAGTAAATCAATAAAATATTTAGGATGTTTCAATAAATGCAAAACACTAAATATACTGTTTAATTCTACTCTTTCATAAACTGATAGTCAAGTCCAAAATCTTGTGTAAAATTATCCCTAAAACCACCAGTACTATTACAATAAAACAAAATTATTTTTTTATCTTTTCGTATTCTCTGATTAATTATAGATAATAACCGGAATACACTACTATATAACATTCTTTTTATTACCAAGTTTTCTATGCTCATCATAAATTACTCCATTATTTGGTTACTTAAACAGTGTGGGAATTTTACTCTTTAAATGTTTTAATGGCCTTTTCTAAATCATCATGTGTATCAATTTCATACCATCTTCCATTCAAAGGACATGCAACAAAACAACATTCTTCCAAAATATCATTTATGGCAACTTCACTCCATAATTTTACTTCCTCTCTTTTATTAATATATTCATCACATTTAGCGAAAAAAATTTTTCCTGCTTCTTTAGAAAATTTATAGACATCAATAGACGACCCCAAGGCCTCATTAACATCAATATTTTTTGAGATTTTAATTAATTTCCCAGCCTTGGCAACTACCTTCATTGATTCTTCCAACCAATTACCGATATCAGTTACAATTGCATCTCCAGCATTAACTTCTAATAAGGTTTTTAATACCGACGAATCAAAAAAAACATCTGCGTTCATCATTATAAAATTACTATCCGCCATGGCAGCTTTACCTAAGAAAGCAGAATACATATTATTAGTCTTACTATAATCAGTACTTTCGACAAAATTAACTCCATCACAAAATGAATTGATGTAATTAATCAATAAATCAGATTTGTAACCTGTAATGACAGTTATTTCTTTTATATTATTTTCCAATAAATTTTCTATTTGCTTTTGTATTATAGTCTTACCATCTATTACTTCAGTCATACATTTTGGATGTTCATCTGTAATGGGGGCCAATCTTGTTCCAAGCCCTGCAGCTAAAATCAAAGCTTTCATAAGCACTCTCCTTAAACTCATTTGCCTCTTGTAAAAAAATTAAAGTTGACAGGAAGTTTTCCATAAACAATTTTCAAAGAATCTACTGGCAGCATACATAATAACATTTTTATTTTAGTAGATCCCTGGATTTTCATATTAAACATATTTTTCAGAAGTCTGTTTGATACAATTTTTTTCAATTCTTTATACCTTATCCTATATTTATTATTACTAGAATAAATCCAGCAGATTTTTGCAAGCGCTGAATATATAAGCTTTTATCGGAGTATTATGGTTTTTGCGAACTTTATTTGACACTATCCTTTCCATAAAAACTACAAACTACAATTTTATTATTTTTAATCTTACAAAAACTACAAATAATATGTAAAAATCCAAAATATAAATAGCCTAAAATTATTATGATCCATTTTATCAAAGTATTATTTTTGATGATTTTTTTTAAATTCACATTTATTCCTTGCTTTCGTATTTATATAATAAGTTTTTATTCATATCATAATGTTCAAAAATATTCAAATTCAGAAATTTAAATGCTAATTCACGCATCCATAAAGCTCTTAATCTATATTTGCTATATTCTAAACTTTTATAAGGATGATGTTTTACGCCCAAATGATGAGTATAAGCAACTGATAGGAAATGTTGTTTACATCGAATAAAAAACAACATATGTTCAGCAAGTTTTATATATTCAGGTTGCCATCCATTTAACTTTTTTATACTATCAGTTTTAGCTATAAAAAAGTTATTTACAAAATCACATTGATAAATATCTTTTTCTAAAAAAAGGTTACCGTTGCTCTCACTTTTAACCAGAACTTTATGCGAAGTTATTTCAATAAATCCATTATATACTTTATTAGTTTCTTTACCATTTAGTAAATCAATAAAATATTTAGGATGTTTCAATAAATGCAAAACACTAAATATACTGTTTAATTCTACTCTTTCATAAACTGATCCACCCAAAATATCCAAATTATATTCTTTTAGAAGTAATAATCCCTTACTTATATTAGTACGACTATCAAATTCAAAATCATCATCACATAATATAATATAATCAGTTTTTACATGTTCAAGCAGTATATTTCTTCCCTTTGATAAACCTATATCAAATTCAGTAACTATGTAATTTATATTTAGTTTTGAAAATTTTTCCAATATTGCATCTTTATAATTTTCTCTACTGTCGTCTAATATTATGATAGGAATATTGTTCAATTTTTGGTCTTCTATAGATTTTAATAAACACTCTAGACTTTTTAGTCGTTGAAAAGTCTTTATAATTATAGTAATGTTACTCATCTATAAACTACTCCTTCTACAAAAATATTTATACGTTTGTTCTAAAATTTTTCTTGGTGTCACTGATAAAATTCCCCTTATGCAAAATATAAAAGCGATATTAGTTAGACTGCAAAATTTTATCTTATACATATTGGCACAAAATTTATAAATAAAATTCAAATATACTTTCCCATGTCTTCTACTAAGCATTTTTTCACCAGCACATACATTTACTAATATATTCTCTATATTTTTTACTATATACCCTTTTTGCAACATACGTACCCATAGCCAGTAATCTTCAAAATACGGCATATCCTGATAGTTGCCACTTTCTAAAATAGCTTGTTTTCTAAACATTACCGTCACATGATTAAAAGGATTACGCTTTTTAGCAAATTTTAATATTGCTGCTTGTGTTAAAGGAACCTTTCTGTAACCACTAATAATCTGAGGATCATTTTCAAATTCTGCTATCTGCCCACCACATAATGCAAGTTCCTTGTTTTCAATAAACTCCTTCATTTGTAATTCAAATCTTGTTGGCAGAGCTATATCATCAGTATCCATCCTTGCTATCAAATCATATTTGCAATGCCTTACACCATAATTAAGAGCTTCACCCAACCCAACGTTATTTTCTAAGGATAAAACTCTTAATATTGCAATGTACTTTTCTTCGTAATTAGCAATCGCATCATCTAATTCTTTAGTTAATGGTCCGTCTTTAATCAATACAATTTCATCTGCAGTTATAGTTTGGTTTAGTATACTGTCTAATGCTCGCTTCAGGTATTCCGGGTTTTCTTTATAGTAAACCGACATCAACACGGAAAATTCCACTTTTATTTAACTCCTTCGGTACTGCTTTTTGTCAGCAGAACTTTGAATGTCTGCAGCATGATCATCAGGTCTGTTTTGACGCTGACGTCCTGTATATAAAGCAAGTCGTATATCATCTTGTCATAGGCACTGGTGTTGTATTTACCTGCTATCTGTGCCAGGCCCGTGATGCCTGGTTTTACGTTGTGGCGATAGTCATATTCAGGTTTTTGGGCAATAAACTGCTTGACGAAGAATGGTCGTTCCGGCCTGGGGCCGACGATGCTCATTTCGCCTTTCAGCACATTGAACAGCTGCGGTAGCTCATCAAGTCTGGTAGCCCTCATAAATCTGCCGAATTTTGTGATCCTTGGGTCCCCTTCCGCAGCCAGTACCGGCCCGCATTTTGCTTCCGCATCCTGCTTCATGCTGCGGAATTTATGTACAAAAAATGTCTTACCGTATAGCCCCACGCGCTCCTGTGAATAAAGCACCGGCCCTTTACTGTCCAGTTTTATCATAACTGCTGTTATCAGTATGACTGGCGATAGTATAATCAAAGCAGTTACCGCTACGGCAATATCTAAGATCCGTTTCAGTACTCTCTGTTCTGCTGTCAGCAACATACGTGTTACACGCTGCATCGGTATATCATCAACCAATAAAAAGCCTGTATTCTTGCATGCCAGTTCATACAGTGTCGGTACAAAAAATATTTGTTTCTTCGTGCTTCGCGCATAACGCAGTATTTTTTCTTTGTCTGCTATCGGCAGTTCCGCGCCAATAAAAACATAGTAGTTAGCGTCGATAAGCTGCTTCCAATTGGTCTGTTGACAGCTGTCACAAACAGACTGCAGCGCCTGCTCCAGACCATAAGTTTTGGCAAGTTTATTCTGGATACGGGCTGCTTCTTCGCCATCAGCAAACAAAACCCCGGTCTGCTGCGGAAAATGCTTCCATTCCCACTGGTGACAGATATATTGCCATACTGCTAAAAGGATGAATGAAAATATGGCAGAATAAATGAGTACGATACGCGAATAATCGAACTGACGAAAGAAGAAGGTCATCGCCATCGCTATGATGTAAATATTGGTTACCGCTACCAATAGATTAAGAAAAATATCTACCAGCTTTTTGCGGATCAGACTTAACAAGCCATAAACGTTGAACATAAAGAACATCATGATGACCAGGATCGGCAAAAATTCCAGATGGAAAGCTATCTTATCCGTTTGTTTATTACCAAGTTCCAGTACCATAGCGATGCTGGTAGCCAGATACAAACAAATTATGTCACCTATGATCAAAATTATCTTGCGCAGCAAAGAATTATATCCCACTAAAATTCACCTATAATCAATACTTTTGTATTTTTTGTTTATGCTAAAATATTTCACCTATAATTCATAATTATTGTACCACGGTTGTACCCCCCATCAAGACATAAGCACGTTTTATTTTATATTTCAGTCTCATTTTTGCTCTTACTTATATTTTCATCGTACCTGTGCGGCAATATTTACAATCTCACTTGCCAGCACCTGATCTACAACAACAAAAAGCCTGACTCTATTCCCATAGAGCCAGGCAAAAAAATATTCCCCTCTCAACTTCCGCTGAGAGGGGAATATTTTTTATCTTCTATCTTACAATCATTATCTGCTTAAATCAAACAAAACTTTCATTAAAATGCGGGTACAACCGCGCCTTTATACTTTTCTTCAATGAATTTTTTTACTTCAGGACTGGTCAAAGCTTTGTCCAGTTTTTGCAGTTCCGGACGCTTATCGTCGCCTTTACGTATTGCTAAGATATTGGCATACGGCGAATCCTTCGGTTCAGTAAAGAGAGAATCTTTGACTGGATTCAGCTGTGCTTCCATAGCAAAATTGGAATTGATAACAGACAGATCAACATCATCCATGGAACGAGGCAGCAAAGCTGCTTCTATTTCCACGATCTGCAGATTTTTAGGATTATCAACAATATCGCCAGGCGTACCGGAAATACCTACACCGTCACGCAGCTTGAGCAGCTTGGCGCTTTGCAGCAATGCCAGAGCACGGCCGCCGTTAGTAGGATCATTCGGGATTGCAACTTTGGCTCCGCTTGGAACATTATTTAAGTCTTTTAATTTTTTTGAATAAACCCCCATTGGTTCGATATGTACCTTGGTATAAGCAACCAGAGGCAGATTCCTTTCGGAAGCAAATTTCTCGAGATACGGAGTGTGCTGGAAGAAGTTGGCGTCTAATTCTTTATCAGCCAAAGACAAATTTGGTTTAACATAATCGCTGAATTCAATGATCTGCAGATCAACACCTTCTTTAGCCAGTTGCGGTTTGATCAGATTCAAAATTTCAGCATGCGGTACAGGCGTTGCGCCTACTTTCAGCACCACCTTTTTATCGCCGCTGTTAGCGGCTGGTTTGCTGTCGCCGCCACAGCCGGCAACGACTAATGCAATGCTGAACACTGCCAGCAAAGCCAGAAATAACTTTTTCATAAACAATCTCTCCTTTAAAATGAATTTAACACAGTACCTATCTTAGCTCGGTCGGACTAACAAAAAAGCTCTTTCCGAGGAAAGAGCGCTTGCTTCTGCTTTCCTCTCATCTATCAAGAATGTTCTTGCAGGATTTAGCACCATAGCTAGGCTTGGTTGCCGGGTTTCACAGGGCCTGTCCCTCCACCGCTCTCGATAAGAGTGTGTTATTCGATTGGTATTATGATAGCTCAACTAAATAAGCTTGTCAAGACTTTTGCAAAAAATAAGGAACTGCTTCTGCAGTTCCTTAAAGATTTGTTAAATTTGTTACTCTTTACTGTATTTGGCAATGCCAACTTTATAAAAATCGTTGCCTTCGCTGTCGATACAGACGATAGCAGGAAAATCTTTAACTTCATAACGGCGAATAGCTTCAGGCCCTAAATCTTCATAGGCAATCATTTCTTCGCCTTTGATAGATTTTGCAATAACTGCTGCCGCTCCGCCAATAGCAGCAAAATAAACAGCGCCATGCTCCACGCAGGCATCAATAACTTCCTGCGACCGCAGTCCTTTACCGATCATCCCACGCATACCCTGTTCGATCATCGTCGGGGTATATTTGTCCATACGCCCACTGGTCGTCGGTCCAGCACTGCCAACTACTTCACCGGGTTTAGTAGGGCTTGGACCTACGTAATAAATCACCTGATCCCTTACATCGAAGGGTAATTGCTCTCCCTTGGCCAGTGCTTCTGTCATACGCTTATGTGCCGCATCACGGGCAGTATAGATGTAACCGCTGATACGTACTACATCACCTGCATGCAGGTCTTTGATCGTAGCTTCGCTTAAAGGAGCATTGATATATTTGATAATAGCTTCACTCATCCCAAGCCCTCCTTACAATACCATTTCTGCACGGCGTGCAGCATGGCAGTTCAGATTAACGGCAATCGGCAGGCCGCCGATATGGGTAGGCGCATATTCGATATTAACGGCTACGGCAGTAGTGCTGCCGCCCAGGCCGGAAGGGCCTACGCCTGTCATATTTACACGTTTGAGCAGTTCTTTTTCCAGCTCTGCATACTGCGGATCGGCGTTATGCTCGCCCACCTTGCGGGTGAGGGAATATTTAGCCATCAGCGCCGCTTTTTCCATATTGCCGCCGATGCCTACGCCTACAGTAACAGGCGGGCAGGGGTTCGGGCCGGCAGTGCGCACGGTATCAACAACGAATTTGATAACGCCTTCGACGCCGTCAGAAGGTTTGAGCATTTTTAAAGCGCCCATATTTTCGCTGCCACAGCCTTTCGGTGAAACAGTGATCTTTACCTTGTCGCCGGGCACGATAGTTGTATGAATGATAGCCGGCGTGTTATCACCAGTGTTTTTGCGTACAAATAACGGATCGTCAACCGAGGATTTACGCAGATAGCCGCCTACATAACCGTCGGCGATACCGGCATTGATAGCCTCATACAGGTCGCCATCCACAAAATGTACTTCCTGTCCGATCTCCATAAAAACAACGGTCAGGCCGGTGTCCTGGCAAATTGGCACATCTTTGGCTTTCGCCAGTTCGGCATTCTCAACGATAGTCGTTAATATTTCCTGCCCCAAAGGAGATTCTTCGGTGACGATAGATGCTTTCAATTTTTCCAGCAGCTCTTCCGGCAGGTAATAGCAGGAATCTTTAGAAAGCTTGCTGACAGCAGCAGTTATCTCCTGAACTTTTATCTCGCGCATAATGGCCTCCTTATCTGCCGACACGTTTAGCAGTGTTGGCACGCACTTCTTCGGGATCGACTTTAACGCGGGCAATACCGATTTCCATAGCTACACGAGCCACGGCAGCGGCAACAGCCGGAGCTACACGCGGGTCGAAAGCATCGGGAACCACATAATCAGCACGCAGGTCTTTTTCGTCGATCAGGTCGGAAATAGCATACACAGCGGCAACCTTCATTTCTTCAGTGATCGCTTTCGCACGCACATCCATAGCGCCGCGGAAAACGCCCGGGAATACGGTGACGTTGTTGACCTGGTTGGGGCTGTCGCTGCGGCCAGTGCCTGCAACAGCAGCTCCTGCTGCGATAGCGTCGTCGTAAGATGTTTCCGGCACCGGGTTAGCCAGTGCAAAAACAATAGCTTTATCAGCCATGCTGGCAATGATTTCTTTAGTGAAAACGTTAGGAGCGGAAACACCGATCAAAACGTCGGCGCCCTTAGCGATATCAGCCAGGTTGCCTTTTTGATGTTCTTTATTGGTGACGGTAGCCAGATAAGCCTGGATACGGTCCAAATCAGCATCGATGCCTTCATACAAAGCGCCAAAACGGTCGACCATGGTCACATTTTCGGCACCCATGCTGATAAGCAGGCGGCCGATAGCAGAACCGGCAGCACCGCAGCCGTTAACGACGAATTTAGCAGTTTTCATATCTTTCTTAACGAAGCGCAAAGCACCGATAACTGCTGCCAAACAAGCAATAGCAGTACCGTGCTGGTCGTCGTGGAAGACCGGGATATCGCAGATTTTTTTCAGCTCGCATTCGATATCATAGCATTTAGGAGACGAAATATCTTCCAAGTTGATACCGGCAAAGCTGGGCTGCAAAATACGTACCGTCTCAATGATTTTGGCCGGGTCTTTAGTATCGATACAGATCGGCACAGCGTCTACATCGCCAAAGGTTTTAAACAATGCGGCCTTGCCTTCCATAACAGGCATTGCGGCTTCCGGGCCAATGTCGCCCAGTCCAAGCACACGGGTGCCGTCGCTGACGATAGCGACCATATTGCCGCGGCAGGTATATTCAAAGGACATATCTTTGTTTTCTTTGATCTCTTTACAGGGTTCAGCGACACCTGGGGTATACGCCAAAGCCAAATCTTCGCGGGTCTTGATAGGAACCTTACTTACAACGGCAAGCTTACCGTGGTTTTCCAAATGGAGTTTCAAAGCATCGTCACGTAATGTCATACATTATTACCCCCGTAATTTCAATTTAGTATATACTAAATATTGTAAATGAATTATACTGCTTTTTCAAGTAGCAAGCGTCAGAATTTTAAGTTTTTTTACAAATTAAAAGCTTGCCTGACACGACGGCACTATAATTTGTAAAGCTCAGCTTCCGGGCGTTCTCCTTCTTTAACAGTTAATACAGCAAACGTAGCTCCCATTTCGCTGCGTGGTAAAACAGGGCTGCCGGGATTAACAAGCAGTACATCACCGAACCATTTTACCAAAGGTACGTGCGTATGTCCGAAAACCACAATATCAGCTTCCAGCTTACGTGCCCACCAGGCCAGTTCGGATACCTGATACCCATGCAGATAACGATGTCCATGCGTCAGCCAGATACGCTGCCCCGCCAACGTAATAAATTCGTCTACATTTGCTTTCCCTTCGCCGGGATCTGTATTGCCGCATACTGCCAGTAACGGCAGCTTGGTTTCGGCAACTAAAAAACGTCCATCCTGACTGTAATCTCCGGTATGAAACCAATATTCAACAGGCGGCACAGCATGCAGAACCTGCCTGATGGCTTGTTTGCTGCCGTGAGTATCGCCGGTAATACCGATTTTCACTTCATTTTCCCCCAATTCGCAACAAGTTTTTTAATAGCTTTGCCGCGATGGCTGATTTTATTTTTCTCCTGCATCGTAGCTTCGCCCATACCCTTATGCAGTTCTGTTGACCAAAACAGAGGATCATAACCAAATCCCTCTGTCCCTAACGGCTCATGCAGCAGCATACCATCACAAATGCCGTCGCTTTCCAATAAAATTTTTCCGTTAGGAGCTGCCACGGCTAATGCACAACGGAAACGGCAAGTACGTTTTACCTGAAATTTCATCGTCTGCAGCAGCAGTTTGTTGTTTTCTTCGTCCGTAGCTTCCTCGCCGGCATAACGCGCACTGCGCACGCCTGGAGCCCCCTCCAGTGCCAGTACTTCTAATCCTGAATCATCGGCGATACATGGCAGCCCTGTTTCTTTAGCATAATAAACAGCCTTCAGTCGGGCATTGGCCATAAAAGTTTTCCCTGTTTCTTCTGGTTCAGGCACATTCGGCCATTCTTCCAATGAACGTAATTCCACCTCCAAATCTTTCATCAATACTTTAAATTCTTCAAGTTTCCCGGGATTACGTGTTGCAATAACAATTTCTTTCATTAGTTTTCTTTACTCCGTTTCCTAATCTTTGAAGGCATCAGCCTATTTTAATTACAAACTTTCTATTTCACCATCAGCTATGTGCTGCACTAAAACATACTGCCATTTGCCATTACGTTTTTCCAGCTGTGCTTCGTCATAAGCAGTTTGCCGGCATTCACTGCAGGTATCGCGTTTCAACGAAACGATAAACGCGCTCTGATCTCCGAAGCGTGTTCCTGCAGCCGCAGTCCTGATCGTAAGATAACCGCTGCATTGCCTGCAATAATGAGCGGTCTCGATCTGTTCTTCTCTGATCCCTTCTTCATCATAATAAATGCTTTTCTTCCTGCTCCAGCTATTACCGCATTTTGCCAGCAGCTCTTTTCTGGTGCTAAACCGACTGCGCCACAATTCACCTGTTTCAGCAATCAGCTGATCGACACGTTTATTACAGCGCTCATCCTGCTGCCGCAAATCGCTTTGGTCAGGCTCTACCACTTTGCTGTAGTCCATATCCGCCATTGCCAAAATGATACCTGTATTAACATAGGGCAGCGCAGCCTCTACAGAATAGCCGCCCTCCAGTACTGCAATATCAGCCTGCAATTTATCGGCTAATTTGGCATATCCCTGCGCTGTTACAGCCATTGAAGCCAGAGGATCACTGAAATGATTATCCTGACCTGCTGAATTAATGATCAGCTCCGGCTCAAAATCATCAAGAATATGCTGGATCAGACCATCATATAATCTGTGCAGTCCCTCATCACCTGTTCCCGGCAGCAGCGGCAGGTTGATATTTGTACCCCAGGCTGCCGGACTGCCGGCTTCATCAGGAAAACCCGTACCGGGATACAAGGTCCTGCCGTCCTGATGAAAAGAAATATATAAAGTATCAGGATCATGATAAAAAATATCCTGCGAACCATCGCCATGATGTACGTCAGTATCGACAACAGCGATTTTTTTGATTCCATAAACACTGCGCAGATACTCCACCATCACCGCTTCAATATTAACAGTGCAAAAACCGCGGATTCCGTGAACTACACGCATTGCATGATGCCCAGGTGGTCGTACCAGTGCGAAAGCACGTTTCACTTCGCCTGCCAGTACGGCATCAGCTGCCGCCAGGCAACCGCCTGCCGAAGTCAGATGCGCCGGCGTTATCAGCCGCGCAATAGAAGGCACGCCGATATGGGCACGCTGCAGATCGTTGATCTCGGCCAGCCGAGGCCGGTATTCCCTGATCTGCGGCAAATCGAACAACCCTTCCTCCAGCAACTGGTCACGGGTATATAATAAACGTTCCTGACGTTCCGGGTGAGTCGGTGAGATCATCCAGTCAAACGCCGGAAAAAATACCAAGCCAAGATTTGGTTTCAAAACGCCACCTCCCTGCCGGTCACAGTTTGCAGGATGCCGGGTTTTAGCTGCATCCTCAGCGAAATGATCTCGCCGCTGTCGTAATAGCCGTGGATAGTTCTGAAAAACTCTTTACTGATCACTTCAGCTTCCTGCCCCGGCAGCTGCCAGGCTTTAGCCTGCTCATGCAGCCATGCTGCCAAAAGTTCTTCCGCCATTTTCATACTGAAGCCACTGGGCAGCCGTTCACGCTGTCCGCTCTCCGGGATCAGATAATACCCTTCCGTAGTATCGGCCCGCAGACTGGCAGCTAAAGTCGGCCGAGCCAGTGCCGCTCCGACTGCATTAGCAACAGTTGCGCCAGCCGGTATTTCCACAGGCAGTCCCATCCGTTCTCCCAAAGCCATAATCAAACCTGCTGCGCCACCGCCGACGCCTACAAGCAGCTCCGGCTCAAATTCAGTCCCTTTAATAACATCGTTGACAGTGTAAACAGGCTGAATACTCCATTCATGCAGCATTTCGTTAATCGTAGCTTCAATAACAGACACTGCCGCAGCGATAATAGCACCGGCAACGTCAGCCACACTTTCTTCAGGCTGCCTGAACTGCTCCATAGCGTTTTTCGCAGCTTCCGCATCGCCAAAGCTTACCAAGCCCGCAGTTATCAACGCATCGGATAAAGTCGGCTCCTTACCGCCGACTGCCATAGCCGGCCCAACCCGTTCAGGGCCAACTATAAAGCCAGCCTCACTTCGTTTGATGCGGCTGTCGCCGCCGATACCGATGCTGCGCATATGGAACGAACGCACAGCCGTCGGATAACCGGCCACCTTCGCCCCCTGCTTCGCCAATAGCGGCAGGCCGTTCTCCCAAAAAGCAATATCCGTAGTCGTGCCGCCCACATCCAACGAAATACTCTTTCCCTGTGGTGCTCCCAGTGCTTCGATGCCCAGCACGCTGGCCGCCGGCCCTGTAAAAATGGCCTCTACCGGCTGGCTCAAAGCCACTTCCAGTGGCAGTGTGCCACCGTCAGCCTTCAGCACATGCACCGGTGCCATGATATTGCGTTCATACAGGCTATTTTGCACCTGCCAGCAAAAAGATTTAAAAGTTTTATATACCGCTGCTGCAAAATAAGCAGAATTCGTGCGTCTGACAAAGTTCAACTCGCCGGAAAGTTCCGAACCGAGAAAAATTTTCTCATAACCGCAATCTTTCAGTTCTCCTGCAAGTGCATATTCATTTTCAGGATTACGTACCGAAAATTTTCCGGACACAGCCGCCATTTTGTTTTTTGCCTTAGACAGTAAGCCCTGATGCTTCTGCCAGTCAATACGAGCTGTTATTTTACCGCGATGATCGACATAGCCGCTCACATAATAAGGCTCTACAGGAAAGCTCTTACTAACATTCATTCCCGGTCCTGTCATCACAGCCAAAAATACCGGATCAGTTCGGCCTTCTGTTAAAGCGTTAGTTACGATTGTGCTGGAAATCACTACCCGTTCAATATTATAAACTTCCTGCTCCTGCAAAACCTCATCCAGCGCTGCCAAAATACCGCGCAGCACTTCCTCATGCGTGGTCTTGCGCTTGGCCTGTGCTATGATCTGGCCTCTCCCTATCAGCACGGCATCTGTAAAAGTACCGCCTACATCGATTCCCAGTAACATCTCCTCACCCCGCTTTCCGTACAATGCTTAACATTTTATAATTCCATATCCATACTGAAAAAACCTGCCAAAAGTAAAAATTATTCCAAAAAGAAAAACCGCCTTCCGGCGGTTTTAATTGAATTTTTATATTATGCCAGCAAAGCCTGCAGCTCATCTTTATGCAAAGTAATAATTTTTTTGACAGTGTAGAGCGCAGTTCGTCCACGGCAATCAAGAAACAGCGCAATGTCCACATCCGGCATGCCTTCGACAGCCTGCTTCAAAGTAACGCCATGTTCCGGCACCAGCTCAAATTTTACAACCATCGTCTTCTTTACACCAGGTCCAAGCAGCATTGCTTCGAAATAGTCATCTTCACGCGGCGCTTCTTTTAAATTGACGCGTCCGCGCAGCTGGGCATCAGCATATTGTTCCTGCGGCAGATACACACGGATAAATGCATCCAAGATAATGCCTTCTTCTTTGCCATCGTTATGCATCGGCAGCTCAACTTCAAACTCCAGCTTCTTTTCGCTGCGTTTAATCAGTATGGCTTTAGTACGCTGAGTAACTTCAAAAAACATTTCTTCCTTGCCCTGAAGCAAGATATATATTCCGATTACAACAACTGCCAATAAAATCAGTGCTGCAATAACTTTTAAAATGAAAAGCATTTTTTAGCCTCCTTAGCGTGCCCTGCGATAGTTTTTTATAACAACGACCGGTGTTTTCTGACTGCCATTACCAAAAGGATTATCAATCAAAATCTGTGCCACTTCATCAGCATTAACACCCTTGGAAACCCCCAGAACACAGGAACGCTTCAAATCGTTAACATCCGCTACTGCCGCTCCAAAAGCACCTGTGCCGCTGGTAATTTCCTCGGCTACTTTACTGGGGTTATGCGGTCCGTAAACAATATGCTTGTCATATGGAGGCATCGTACCCGTAACGTCATCGATCAAACGTGCCTGTTCGCCGGCCATTCGATAAAACACGCCGGAAACACCCACACATTTCGCAGCAAAGCCGCAGATAACAGCTGTCAATACCCGCGTGCCACCTTCGGCATCGATCAACGCCTGCATACTATGCCAGCCTGAAATACTGCCTTTAGACGGGAATAAGCGACATAACACCTTGGCTAAAATTCCCGGTTTAAAATCCTCGCTGCGTTTAGCGCCGCCCTGGGTAATGGCGACAACGCTCTCAGCAACACAAACTACATCATCAGGGCCTATCTTATCACCACCATACTCAACGATGGCTTCTACGATATCGTCGTGATGGGTCAGGATACGTGTCGGTACCGGCACGATTTCAAATTTTGTTTCCATCTTCTCACTCCTCGGCTGTTTCCTGCTGGAACAGCGCATTGATTTTATCAAAATAGCAGGCCTCTAAACGAATGATCTTGCCCTGCTGGTTGGTAAACAAATTACGGGTAGTGCCTTCGACAAGCACAGCTTCATCAGCAAGCCGCACCACCTTATAAGCAAAATCCATTTTCGCGCGGCTAAACTCCGTCATTACTGTCCTGACTTCAAATTCATCGTCAAAGGTGCAGGAATTTTTATATTTCACATGCACTTCCGTAATCGGAAAAATAACGCCGTGCGCCATCAAGTCAAGCAGCTCGACACCGGCGGCACGCAAATAAGCCACACGGCCCATTTCAAACCACCGCAGGTAGTTGGCGTGATGCACAACACCCATCATATCCGTTTCTACAAAACGCACCCGGTCACGAATAGCTATCATCTCTGGTTCTCCTTTACTTACTTTCTTCAAACAAAACTATTTTATATTATACCACTTATTGCCCTTCAGCTTCAACCAAAGTCAAAATTCTGGTTACAGCTTCTTTTACCAGGGCCGCCAGCGATTGGGGCTCCACACCTACGATCTCAAAATGGTTCTGGCTTACCGGCAGTAATATTTTCTTTGCATTCGAGCTGCCCACTGCTTCCGCGATCCGCGGCGTTATCTCGCCCATCATGGCGTTAGGGATAATAATGCCGATAGGCCCGATAATAAAATCAGCTGTCGCCGCCGAAACACAAACCGCATTTTCGCCTGTTGCTCCACGTTTGACCCCTGCTTTGAGCATGGCCGCCGTCGCCAGGGCGTTAGTTCCCAAACCTATCAGCTCAGCCTGCTGCGGCAAGCGTCCCGCTAATTGGTTCACTACCTGCGCCGCCAGTCCACCGCCCATTCCATCTATCACAGCTATACGCATAATATCCTCCTTATTGTTCCTGTGTATTTGCTTAATATTATAACAAAATATTCCTTTAATGAAAAATTTTCATAAATTTTACTTCAAATGTAACTTTACCTGACGCAAAACATTGAAATTCTTGCTTAGATAGCCGATAATTATAGTATAAGACAGTATTACTAAAATAAGGAAGTGATCACCATAGATACTTTACAGGAACTTTATGCAAAAAAAGGCTTTATCTGCGATATGGACGGTGTTATCTATCATGGTAATCGCCTGCTGCCCGGTGTTAAAGAATTTGTAGACTGGCTGTATCAGGCCAATAAGCAATTTTTGTTCTTAACAAACTCCAGCGAGCGTTCGCCTAAAGAATTGCAGCAGAAGCTGGCCCGCATGGGCCTTGACGTAGACGAAAGCCATTTTTACACCAGCGCTTTGGCCACCGCTAAATTTTTAGCCAACCAGTCGCCAAAATGCAGCGCCTACGTCATCGGCGCGCCCGGGCTCGTCAACGCCCTTTACGATGCAGGCATCACGATGAACGATACTAACCCCGACTATGTGGTGGTAGGCGAGACCCGTGCTTACAACTACGATATGATCTTAAAAGCCGTCAGCCTGCTCCAGAAAGGCGCCCGCCTGGTCGCCACCAACTCCGACCTGACCGGTCCTTCTGAAAACGGTATCATTCCCGCCTGCCGCGCCCTGGTAGCGCCAATCGAACTGGCTACTGGCAAACAGGCCTACTTTGTCGGCAAGCCCAATCCCCTGATGATGCGCACCGGAGTCAGAATGCTGGGCGTCCATTCCGACGAAGCCGCCATGATCGGCGACCGTATGGACACCGACATCGTCGCCGGTATGGAAAGCGGCCTGACCACCGTACTCGTACTTTCAGGCGTCACCGATCTTGAAAATATGCAGGTCTTTGCCTACCGTCCCCGCTATATTTTAAACGGCGTCGGCGACATCGTCCCCAAATAAAATGTTATTAATACGCAAAGGCTCCTGCTTATGCAGGAGCCTTTTATTTTGCCGCTTATAAGCGTTTTTCAAAATTACCAACAACGTACACGTTTTCTTCAATGATGATAAAAATCTCCGGGTCAGCCGCTAAAAGCATCCGCCTCAGCTGTAAAAACTCACTTTTAGAAACTACGGTCATCAAAATTTCCCGTTCTTCGTTCTTGTAAGCGCCGTAAGCATTCCATTTAGTAACGCCGCGGTTCACCTTTTCAAAAATCATTTTTTCCAAGCCGTGTTTTTTCGTAATAATCAGCATCGTCAGCATAATATTTTGCAAATGCACTTTGTCCAGCACATAATACACAATACCCGTAAACAAAACCGAATAAATTGCCTGGGAAATACTGAAAACAATCGCGCAGGTACCAAAAATAAAAATATTCATAACAGCCGATACTTTACCAACGCTTAAATTGGAATGCTTCTGCATCAGCAGCAGGCCCAGTATCTCTTCACCACCGCCACTGCCGCCCGACAAAAGCGTCATCCCGGCACCGATACCGCAGATAACACCACCGGCGATGCAGGCCGTCAAGTGCTCATCGACGATCAGATGGTCAGCGATCGGCACAAATGTCAAAAACAGGCTGTACCAGCAAACGCAGTAAATAGTTTTCGCTAAAAACTCTTTACCAAACCGCCGCAGTGATATCATCAACAAGGGTATGTTCAAAATAAAATATAGAGTACCAGCAATGTTAGTATTGCCAAAGCTAATGCCAAAAAAACTTTCCATAAACTGCCTTATCAGCTGGGCGATACCCAAAAAGCCGCCGTTATACAACCCGACAGGCATAATAAACTGGTTCAAACCTACAGAATAAATCAAAGAACCGATCACGATGAACAGCGTCATCTTCGGCGTCAAAAGCAATCTACAATAGCTCATAAAGCCATCCTCCGTCAATCTGCTTTAACTGCTTTGATTATATATAAAAGCCGCAGCGAAGTAAATGCCTTTAGAAAAATTTAACGCTAAAATCAAAAATATTTCTTTTCTTTCATAGCCGCTTCGTCTGGCAGCCTTCCGCTCGTAAAACTTGCAAGAAGCTTGCCGTTATGCTATAATTCGCTATGGTGCACTACGCATCAAACATTATGCGCCCGTAGCTCAGTGGATAGAGCATCGGCCTCCGGAGCCGTGTGCGGTGGTTCGATTCCACTCGGGCGTACCAATGAAAAAGCAAGACGCAGACTAGTTCTGCGTCTTTTTTATTTTCTCTGATGCAGTAAAACCGTTTGTCTTTGGGTGCAGGCGGGTGCAAATATGATTTTTCGCATAAAAAATAAGCCTACCGTAGCCGGTAGGCTTTTATTTTTTCAATATGCGTATGTCACCCATATGCTAGCTTTCTCGATTCTTCGGCCAGGCTTTTATATCTGCCAACTGCTTCTGCAGCAGTTCTATCTGCAGCAGTTCTATCTGCAGCAGTTCTATCTGCAGCATGGCTTCGTTTGAGGCTTGCTCCGATATACTCTATTGTTCCCTGGCAGTCTACAATTCCGCTACTAATTGCCAGCTGTTGGCCAACAGCCTGGTTGAGTTTTGTTCCAGTGTCGTTAGTTCCATTATTTGATATGTTGGCTCTGTTGCTGTACAAATAGTAGGCAAGAAAAAAATTGCACAAATACCCAAGCCAACAAAAAACGATTATTAGATACCCCACTTTTGATTTTTTCATACATACTATTCCTCCATATAAAAAAGCACTCTGCTTTCGCAAAGTGCTTAAAAAGAAAAAACACGCAAATCTGCGTGTTTTAATAATTATTTTAGATACCAGCCTAGCTTACAAATTTAAAATCTTCCAGTTATATTACCTCTACTTGTTTTCGCTTTTAAAACAAAACACTTTTCATAAAATCAGGTTTAACAAATAAAACTTCAAAATACTCAACCATTGTGATTAAAACACAAATTAAAACTAACATCATTCTTTTTATAACGCTTGTTTTTTGCTAGGCTGGTATCTACTTTTATTATACCACCATTTTATTTTTTTGCAAGCTTTTTAACATCTATATAGAAAAAGCACCTAACATATAGTTAAGTGCTTTTCAGCCAATACATCATGCAAAGGCTTTTCACTGTCCCCTGCAATTATGCTCGTGGCAGTTCCCAAGTTAAATGCCTAGCCCTTCGACTAAACGCGTATCTCTTATTAATAGTATAACACAGATATCTGTATTTACCTAACTATTGTTTTAAACGCTTTACTCTACTACTATCAATACTATAATATTCCCACTACTAATAATATAATAAATAAAAGGAGTGAAAGATTATGGCAATTATTTTAGCTATCATATTGATATTGGCATTTATCCTTCTTTATTATATGCGCTTCCACTGTTTCTTATACACTCTCAAATTTTATTTGGCCGGGAAACAAGTCTTCAAACACTATGGAATTTGATAATAACACTATCTGCGATGATGACACAGACTATCACTTTAATCAAGAAATTGCTGATAAATACGCTGGCATCTACGATCCAGATGTATTGGAAGTGTTAAAAGATTGTGACGAAGTTTGCTCGCGTTCACCAATAAAAAAAGAATATTTACATTAAAAGCTCACAGCATTAATTATGCAGTGGGCTTTATTTTTTAGTTTATGAAAATTATTGTTTCCATCCATTTCTCTAATTCGTTCACTGGTTGATTAAATCAAAATTAGAATCCTTAACCAATCTCGCTATTATTTATTTAAACACATTCAACCCATATTTTCCTAAATACTCATAATATTTCTCAAAATTATCATTTACTATTTCACCTATTTTATTTTCAAAAAAACCTATTTTTACTCCCCCCATAAAAGGGCATGGAATTATGGCACTTCCATATTCAACAGAGACTGCATCGACAACACAAACAACATTACCAGCATACATTACTAAATATTTTTGTTTAAAAGTATTTATATTAGAATATTTTCTTATCCAGTCTTCATTACAAAGTTCAACTTCTTCGGACTCTTCTCTTTTAATAGAAATCAACAAATCATCCACAAAAACCCAAGTTCCATAATCATCATGAGAAATCCAATCACTTGCCTCTGATTGCATGATAAGATTTTGCATATTCACAAAGTTCATATTTATTCCCCCTGCTATTTTTTAACAATTGTATCACAATATACCAAAATATCAAAAGCCATCTATCTTTTTAACAAAACATCGTGCTACCTGTCCAAAAATCTTTTTATAACTAACCGTATAGCAAAAACCCTGCCGCAAATTGCGGCAGGGTTTTTGCTTAAACATTATATTCATATTTTTTGATCGAGCCTACAGAAAAATGCACTAAATAATCGGGGCAGCCGTCGATAGGCACCCAAAAAGAAACTACGTCGCCCAACTTACCTACCTTTTTACGATAGCTGGCTTCACCCGTCGCCCAAGCTTCTTCTGCCCGGCAGCCCTTATGCTGCTCCAGCGGTTCTACTAAAACGCATTTTTGCCCTGCGATGCGCCCTGTACTGGGCGCTATTTTGTTAGCAGCCACAATATTGCGCGCTTTATCCACCAGCATCGCCGATTCGGGATAATTATCCCACATTAAATGAAAAGCCTTAATAACTTCTGCTTTCTCCATAATAATCCGCTCCTTTGCCGCTGCTTTCTACGGCCTTTACTATGGTTCCATCTTATCACAAAAAATACGTTGCTTCCAGAAGGCACCCAACAAAAAATCCCACAGCAAAAACTGTGGGATTTTATACTTGCTATATTATTCAGCTTCAACACATTCAGGTTCGCCAGTAACTTCGATCCGTTTCTTTCTGGACTTTACTTTTTCCCAATAGGTAAAGTAGGCCCTGGTTTCAGCCACAACCACGCCGCTCAGCCCCAGCAGGGCTATCAGGTTAGGCACAGCCATCAAACCATTTACAATATCGGCCAGCACCCAGATCGTTTCCAGCTTCAAAAAAGCACCGGAAGCGACCAAAGCAATAAATACCATACGGTACGGCATAATGCTTTTCGTGCCAAAAAGATATTCGATGCAGCGCTCACCATAGTAATTCCAGCCCAAAATAGTCGTAAAAGCAAACAGCACTAAACCAACCAGCAGCATATATTTAGCCATTGCCGGAAAAGCCATCGCAAAAGCCGACTGCGTCATTGCCGCACCGTTAAGGTCACCAGTCCAAACGCCAGAAACTACCAGTACTAAACCGGTCATAGTGCAAATAATGATCGTATCAATAAAAGTACCAGTCATCGATATCAGGCCTTGCTCTGCAGGCCATTTGGTTTTAGCCGCGGCCGCCACTATAGGCGCACTGCCAAGACCAGCCTCGTTCGAGAAGATACCGCGCGCGATACCGCTGCGCATGGCCAGCATCACCGAAGCGCCTAAAAAGCCGCCTGCTGCCGCAGTAGGGTTAAATGCGCTGTCGATAATAAGCTTAAAGGCCGCCGGAACCTGATCTGCAAAAGCGATCAGCACTGCTGCCGTAGTTATCATATAAACCAACGCCATAAACGGTACTATTTTACCGGCTACCATCGCGATCGATTTTAAGCCGCCGATAGTAACGATAGCCACTAAAACAGTCAGGATTGCCGCCGTATACAGTACAGGGATACCCATAGAAAGGTTAGTTATCTCGACGATAGCATTGACCTGAGTAAAAGTACCACTGCCCAAACAGGCAACCATAACACCAAAAACCGAGAACATCACAGCCAGGGGTTTATATTTTTTGCCCAAGCCCTGCTCGATATAGTGCATCGGCCCGCCCGAAATATTACCGTTAGCGTCTACAGTCCTGTATTTTACGGCCAGCACACCTTCGGCATATTTTGTCGCCATACCAAAAAACGCCGCCATCCACATCCAAAACAAAGCGCCCGGGCCGCCAGCCTTGATAGCCGTGGCAACACCTACGATATTACCTGTGCCTACCGTAGCCGCCAACGCTGTGCACAACGCCCTAAAGCTGTTGATGTCACCGTTGCCGGAATTTCTGGCCGTAAAAATCAGCGTTAAAGCTGTAGGCAATTTGAATATCTGCAGTAATCCTAATCTTACAGTCAATAAAATGCCGGTGCCGATAAGCAGTATCATCAGCGGCGGACCCCATACAAAACCATTGATCGTATTCAAAATATCCATCATTGTTTTAAATCAACCCCTAAATCTAAATTATCTTTGGCCTATCGTTCAAATTAAATTAATGCCAAAATCATTCAACGACGTTTTCTATTGTAACACAATCAAAGTTTTTTTCAAGTAATCAAAGGATTGTATACAAGTATTCTTCTTATTCCAGCGCCACTTGTGTATACAGTATGCAAATTATAACCAAAACATAAAAACAGATAGGCGCACTTTGCAGCGCGCCTATCTGTTCTTTAGGAGTTATTTGGGAAATGTAAATGAAGCCCTGTTTCCAGTTAATGAAAGCAGTTGTCTACAACACTTTAGTTTAGGAAAAACTCTATTTCTAATGCCCGCAAGCCTGAAATAAATTTAAACAGTTTGTTTTTTCAATACTTTCAAAATGTCCAGTAATTCATCTGCAGTATATTTATCTTCTGCTTCCTGGTGTTTAACCTCGGTATTCAAGGTCAAGCCCAAAAGTGCATCGACACCACAGCTAAAATAATGCGAAAGCCTTAATAACACCTTCAAATTAACACTTACACGACCATGTTCCAAATTACTCATATGAGTCTGAGAAATACCAAGTTTCTTAGCAAGCTCTGATTGAGTAACTCCCTTGCGGATACGCATGATCTTAATGTTCTGTCCGATTTTTACAAAATTTGGTTCTACGCTCTTGAACGCCAACTCCTCCCTGAAGTGTATGAAATATAATTCCAGAAATTTTGAAACTATATTTTTATAAAAGCTAAACAGACGGATAATGCCATTTGTTTGCTAGCTTTTCAAAATAAGCGGCAACTTGCTTCTCTCAACCTGTGGCCTTTGCCGCAGCCTGTAGATCAAACATCCTTATCTGTCAGCAAAATACCCGCGTCAACATCCAATACCTGCGCTATTTGCAGTAAGACCGGTACGCTACATTGAGCCTTGCCGGTTTCAATCTTCGACAAATACGACCGTGATATTCCAGCCTCATCAGCTAATTCAACCTGACTGATATTTTTCATTTGTCTGTAATATTGGATTTTTAACCCTAATTGTTTAAATTTTGTCGAAAACATTTAAATCTCCATTTCCATACTAATCCAAGCTATTACTTATTTATCCCTTCTTTGCTATTCTTTATACTTTATTAATATTATTATCACATTTTATTAATATTTAGGTGTTCAGAAATAGTTAGCATATGTGTTCTTTAGTGCACAAACATAAATAAATTATATCTTTTTTTATTTTATTTGCTAATTTTTCTCCTTCTATTAATTCATATCAATAAAAATTTTACAATCTTTAATCAGCTATCTTAAATATCCTTCATATAATATCTGCAATATTGCACCTACAATTATCTGAATAATCAGTAATAAAATTCTTAGCTTTTTATGTATAGCTTATTATTCTTTATATTTAATTTTATTTTTAACGATTGTATTTTTATTGCATTGGTTATATATTATCATAATAGCTATGGATTTGCTTTAAGTTTAACTTTCAAAATTGCTTTTAATATTATAATTATTCCTTTTCATTACTTACATTATTTTTATATTCAATACATTTCTTTGAAATTATATGTTTTTATATGTTAAAAAGAAAAAACCTTCATCTACTTAAGATGAAGGTTTTACACATATTTTGAAATACTCTTTCATATTCTTTGCCGGTCGGCTAATAAACTATCTTCTGCTGACTATTGCCGATCATTTAAGTTTTTATTATCGCTTCAAGCATCTTAAACTGCCAGCAAATCGTCCAGACTGCATTTAAAAAAGCCCGTCAGCTTATACAGCATTTTTAAACTTATCTTGACCTTGCCGTTTTCCACATTACATAAATGGGCGGCCGATACGCCTAAATTTTTAGCCATACATGCCTGACTGATGCCCTGGCGTATCCTTCTGATCTTTATGTTGATGCCTATCACTTTATAATTTGGTTCTTCCACTTTCTTACACCTCTTTATTTTTGTTTCCTGTTTTAACCCATCAGCAACCTGCCGGGGTCTATTTCCAATGCTCTGGCTATCTGCATCAGCACAGCCAGGCTGTAGCGCACTTTTCCTGTTTCTATCTTTGAAAGATAGGAACAGGAAATTCCCGCTCTCTCGGCAACTTCCATCTGTTTCAGCGCCTTACGTTTTCTGTAATAGGCTATTTTCAAACCTATTTGCCTAAATTTTTTGCCAAACATAACTCTCACCAACTATACTTTCATTTCTCCTGTAATATTCATTACATTAATTTTATTATAACTGGCATTTTTATTTTACGTTTTCAATAATAGTTCAAGTATGTATACTATCGCGTCCACAATCATTAACATTATTTGAAAAACCTCTGTCATTTATGTAATAAAATGTTTTCTTTTCACCTTATACACAAAAAGGCCCTGCCGAAGCAGGGCCTTACAGCAGCAATACGAACACTGCTATTCTAATTTAAAATTAAAAATATCTGCAACCTGGCTGACAGGAATAATGAACTCGATCGTTCCTGCCGCATAAGGGGCAATAGCATACGGAGGATAAACGAGTACCAGCTCAGCATTATCAGTAATATAGAAGTTTTCTGTTCCGTCCACCTCTACTTTATTGAAGTAACCCTTCAACTGTTGGCTTTCGGCAACCTGCCTGGCAACAATGGTATTCAGACGGGTCAGGTAATCGCTGCCACTTTTAAACATATCGCTCAATGTCAGCAGCCTGCCGTTCCTCAAATCTACATTCAGCGTGTCAAGATAAGTATTAGGATGCGCGCCTCCTAAATAATCCATATAGGTCTGCTCCAGTGAAAGCATCTCCTCACTGTTGAAGCGCACCTGATAATTACCGTCCAGGCTGTACTGCTTAACGTGCGAACCTGCCTTATGCGCCGCTTTTGCCTGATTTTGCAGCTGACGGTTGATAAATCCAGCGATATCCGTTACAAACTCACGGCTGGCCTTGGCGCCGCCGTAGCCATCGAACTCAGCATAATAATCCTGCTGCAGGCGCGGGTCACGGCCACCGCCCGGCAAATAATTATAAAGCTTTTTGGTAATATTAAAGTCGATAGCCAAATTAACCTTATCATCTACCTCTTTACCGCCAACAGCGCCAGTAACGACAGGGATATTCAGCTTCACTCCTCCTGCATGCACCTTCTGGTCGCTGATCTTTGGCTCGGCCGCCCAAACAGCCGCCGTCATACTTAAAGCCATAATACCAGCCACACCGGCTGTTATAAATTTCCGCGTCAATTTCATTAAAACACCTCCAATATCCGTTATATTATTAGTATAACATTATTAAATGTCAAAAAAATGTTTTTTCAAAAAAATTCCCCGCCTAAGCGGGGAATTTAAGTATTATCATTCTAAGACGCGCATCCGTTCGGAACCTGATATAACTTCTTTTTCATCTGGCTCCGCAGTTCTTGCACCAAAAGGCATTTGGGCTATCAAACGATAATGGTCGGGGATATTGAATACCTCCTTCACCTCGTCGTCGATAATAGGATTATAGTGCTGCAAATTAGCTCCCAGCCCTTCTTCCTCCAACGCCGTCCAGATAGCGAATTGCAGCATCCCATTAGCCTGGTCGGCCCAGGTCTTAAAATTGGCTGCATAAGACGGAAAATCATTGGCAAAGGCTTCGGTAACGCTCTCGTCATCAAAGTACAAAATCGTTCCGTAACCTGCGGCAAAGCAGTTGATCTTGGTCTCTGTCGGGCCAAATTTATCAGCAGGCACCCGCTCGCGCAAGGTCTTCATCACAATGTCCCAAAAGTTCTGATTGGCCTGGCCAAACAATACTACAAGCCGCGCGCTTTGGCAGTTGAAAGCAGACGGAACATCCTCTATCAGCATCTCAATCAAAGCAACGATTTTGTTCTTCGGGATAGGCGAAGTATTGGTAATAGTGTAAATACTGCGGCGTTCATGAACGCTGGAAAGAAAAGTCTTTTTCATAATTTAACCCCCTTCAGGAACATACTTTTATTACTAACTTTACTTTACTACAACGAACGCAGAAATGCAAATTATCACAAAAGCCCCGCAAGCGGCTCTACAGCTTGTTTGTAGGTTTTGTAAAGCATTAAGAAAGCAATTATTCTTAAAAATCAAATAAAAAAAGCACTCCTAAGTAACTTAGAAGTGCCTGATCTTTGGTGGGCGCTGACGGGATCGAACCGCCGACATTCTGCTTGTAAGGCAGACGCTCTCCCAGCTGAGCTAAGCGCCCGAAATGGTGACCGGTAGGGGAATCGAACCCCTGATACCGCCGTGAAAGGGCGGTGTCTTAACCGCTTGACCAACCGGCCAGTTGGCTCCCCGAGTAGGACTCGAACCTACAACAACTCGGTTAACAGCCGAGTGCTCTACCGATTGAGCTATCGGGGAATGTTACAACGTTTCTCAACGTCACAAGTGGTATTATATGGCAAAATTGTAATCTTGTCAACACTTTTTTTCAAAAACTTTATTATGCCTGATGCCTTACTTTAACCACTACTTTCTGCACCTGCCCTGCCTTGCCGCCAGCATTACAGCCAGGTCGGTGCAATTCCCACGGAAAAAACACGGCAAAATCACCGGCGTGTAAAACAACGCAGTCCTTTTCATCGAACTGCTCAAAAAAAAGCAGATCGCTTGCTTCGGCGTGATCCTCCGTCACAACGTGCTCCTCCGTCCGCGGCGCAAAATAGATCACCTCTTGCCCCGCACCCAGATACTGCACATCGATATACTCGTTATGCGCTTCCGGCTGCTTGCACTCTTTTGGTTCAGTGCTGTAAGTGTTCACCCTCACAAATACGTCACGCCCGTCTATCTCATACTCCCCATTTGCCACCTCGGCAAAGTTGGTAACCGCAATATACCGCAGCGCTTTTTGCAGCCTGTCTGCCACATAAGGCAATATTTTTTCTATCTCCTGTTTATTTCCACACAGCATTTCGCCAGCCTCCTTAGATTTCAGTACTGCTTTATTCGACATTTCCCCGCAAAATCCTGTTTTCTGCTTTGACAAACTACCGCCTGTTACGTTAAAATTGTAACATATATTCTTACGAAAGAGGTTTAGTATGAGCTATTTGAACGTTACCGACGTTTCCCACACCTTTGGCGGCCGCCAGATCCTGGAAAACGTCTCCTTTAAATTACTGCGCGGAGAACATGTTGGTCTGGTAGGCGCCAACGGCGAAGGCAAATCTACCTTCCTTAATATAGTTACCGGCCACCTGCTGCCCGACGAAGGCAAAGTGGAATGGCCCGGCCGTGTTACCGTAGGCTACCTCGACCAGCAAAGCACCCTTGAGGCCGGCCAAACCATTCGCGAGGTGCTGCGCACCGCCTTTAACGAAATGTACGAAGCCGAAAAACAAATGCTGGAGCTTTACGACAAAATGGCCGATGCCACCCCCGAAGAAATGGACAAAATGATGAACACCGTCGGCGAGATCCAGTCCGAGCTGGAGCACAGCGGTTTCTATTCCCTGGATACCAAAATCGAAGAAGTGGCCAACGGCCTGGGTCTTGGCAGCATCGGCCTCGACCGCGACGTCAGCGAGCTTTCAGGTGGCCAGCGCAGCAAAGTACTGCTTACCAAGCTGCTGCTGCAAAACTCTTCTATCTTATTATTAGACGAGCCCACCAACTATCTGGATATCGAGCATATCGAATGGCTGACCCGCTTCCTGCAAAACTACGAGCACGCCTTTATTTTGATCTCCCACGATACCGCCTTCCTCAACCAGGTCGTCAACGTCATCTACCATCTGGAAAATTGCGAACTGACCCGCTACACAGGCGATTATGACAAATTCCAGGAAATGTACGCTATTTATAAATCCCAGCGCGAAAGCGCCTACGAACGTCAGCAGCAGGAGATCGCCAAGCTGGAAGATTTTGTGGCCCGCAACAAAGCCCGCGTCGCCACTACCAACATGGCCAAAAGCCGCCAGCGCAAGCTTGATAAAATGGATATCATCGAAAAGCCGCGTGAAAAGCTTAAACCCACCTTCAACTTCCGCCCTGCCAGAACTCCCAGCCGCTTTATCGTAGAAGCGAAAGATCTGGTTTTAGGATACGACACGCCTCTGACCCGCCCCGTCACCTTCAACCTGGAGCGCGGCCAGAAAATCGCTATCCGCGGTGTTAACGGACTGGGTAAGACTACCCTCCTGAAAACGATTTTAGGCCTGATACCGCCCGTTTCCGGCTCTGTAGCGCTGGGAGAATTCTTAGAGCCCGGCTACTTTGAACAGGAAGAACGCGAGAAAAACGACAAAACCGCCTTAGAAGACGTTTGGGCCGAATACCCAGGCCTCACCAACTACGAAGTGCGTGCCGCTTTAGCTGGCTGCGGGCTGACCAATGAGCATATCACCAGCAAGGTTTTTGTTTTGAGCGGCGGCGAAGCCGCCAAAGTGCGCCTGTGCAAACTGATGCTGCGCGACATAAACTGGCTGGTACTGGACGAACCGACCAACCATTTGGACGTAGACGCCAAAGAAGAGCTCAAACGCGCCCTCATCGCCTTTAAAGGCAGCGTCCTGCTCGTCTCCCACGAACCCGAATTCTATCAGGACTGGGTGACCTCGGTCTGGAACATCGAAGACTGGACTACAAAAATAATCTAAACAGCAAAAAGCCTCAACCATAATGGTTGAGGCTTTTTATTTTAGCTGCGCAGCAGCGCTGCCACATCTTTTTCTAGCTGCATAGGCGCTTCTACCAAAGGCGGATTAGCCAAATGCCATTTTAAACTGGCAGCTGCTGTAATATTGGTACCGCGTTTACAAAGAACGCGCTTACCACGCTTCTTGCCCTCGTGGTACAAAAAACGCACTTCCGGTTCATCTTTAAAAAGATTTTTCCTGCACCAGTTAGAGCATTCCTGTAACCTGCCACCCAACGGCGATACCACGAACAGCACCCAGGGCCTGTCTCCGCAGTTCCAGTTCTGCGGCGTCAGCGCCAAATTATAGCGCGTCAGGTAATCAGACTCGGCTGCGGCATCAAAATTGGCCCAGGCCATATAAAACAGCGGCGTGCCTTTTTCAGACATAGCCAGTACATACTGCTTATTGGCGATCGCCATCAAACTCGTGGAAAGCGCCCAGCTTAAAGTAATAGCTGCTTTCAGGGCTTATCTTACGTCCAACCTCAAAACCGATGCGGCCAATGGCGCTGGTAACACCATCAACATTAATCTTTGTCCCGCGTTCAGTAGTGAAATCAACACTGCTGATCCTGCCCACAGTAAGTTGCGCCTGCGGCGTGAAGAACCAGCCCTTTTCATAATTTTTCTGTCTGCCATACTCAAAGCTGATGCTGTAAGCAGCACTGTTATAATCACTGCGTTCAGCAAATTCGCCGTAAGTCTGCATCTTATGGTCCAAACGACCACCGCGCAATACCAGATCAGTATAATGGCCCTTGTCGCCAAACCATGTCGTATACAGGTTCAACGCCGTAAAATCAGTCTCACCTTGACCGGCAGTATACCCCAGCTTGCCCTCGCTGCGCTCCAGCACCAAACCATTCGTGCGCTGGCCGCGGGTCTTATCATAGCCTAATTGATAAGTATGGTACTTATCAGTATAGCCCTGACCTTTTAGCTTACCATGATACATACGTGCCCACACGCCGTCATCGCCGTGCTCGCCGCTGCGGATATCGCCTAAACGCTTACGCAGAGTATCGTTAGTAGCGCGCCATAAGCTGTAATCACTGGCAAAACCATCGTTGATAGTTTGCGTATTGCCATTGTCCTGCTTCTCGATCTTCGTCAAATACCATTCATCGGCACCTGCCCCCAGGGTATCGCCACGTTCCACCGTCGGCAGCACATCCCACAAACCGCCGGTATCCATATAACGGCCTTCAAACACGGCATTGCTGCTGTTGTCAGTTATCAAATGCAGTTTCTTTTCGCCTGTGACCTCGCCATTAAGCAAGCTCAGGTCGTAAACATGCACATAATGCGTGCTGCCTGCCGCCGATGAATTTATCACCAGCTTATCGCCGTTAGCTTCGCTGTCCAGTTCAGTATTGAACTTGAACACACCACCGCTACCGCTCAAATCGTCAACCGTCACTACAGTATTCATACCCGCCTCATGGCTAAGGTTAACCATACTGTTGCCGCTAACGTGCAAACTGCTCACCTCAGAGCTGCTGGTAACATGCCAGTAGCTGTTATCCTTCAGCGCCAGATTGATAGTGCCGCCGTTAGTAAGCGCCGTATTGCCCGTAAACACCGAATTTTGGGCCATATCCAAATCTATGGAACCACCGTTATCAGCCAGCATATTACCCGTGATATTAAAGGTCGAATTACCAGCCGTACCGGTTATCGTACCTGCATCGGCATAAACGGCATAGCCATCATTATCATTTGTGTCGATGGTAGCGCCACCGGCAAAATCAATACTGCCCGTATCCGCACTAACATAAGCGCCGTGCGAGCCGCTGCCAGCAACCGAAATATCGATACCGTCAACAGCCTCAACAACACCGTTTTGCGCCAGCAAGCCGTGCGACCCGTCACCCGTAGTAGTAACACCAACATTATCATCCAAAGACAATACTGAACCTGTCATGTTTACAAAGGCGACATAAGAACCGTCACCAGCTGTCTCAATTCTACTGCCTGCTCCAATCGTAACGCTGCCGTTTTCAACAGTGCCTTTAGCAGACGACTCTTTATACGCGGCAACGCCATGCGACGCGTCACCTTGAGTTTGAATGGTAGAACCAGTACCGATCTGTAGCACACCTGCATTAGCCGCCATAGAAACTGCATAGGCCCCGTCGCCATTAGTAACAAAAGTTCCGCCATTACCAACTTCTATCTTACCATTTCCAGCAGTTAAACTGATCACATGGGCCTCAGCGCCGTCTGTTTGCCACTCAGCTCTGTCGCCAGCCTTAAATTGGCTGTCAGTACCCGAAATATTTACGGCGTATGCAGTGTCACCATTAGTCAGAATCTTGCTGTCGTTACCTATTGTTACATCATTACCATAATTTCCCGTCACATAAATAGCATGCGAACTATTATGAGTTGTAGAAATATCTAAGCCATTGCCTACTACTATAGTATTGCCATAGTTAGTCCTTAATCCGTATGCGTGATTGTAAAGATCGCCCGAGCCTTGTGCGCCGGTTATTTTGATCGTCAAATCATCACCTGCGGTAAACGTGCTATAGCCATTTAAATTTACACCATCGGCACTATCCCCGGATGCTTCAATAGTCCAGCCACTACCAATGATTATATTGGCCGTACTTCCTGAATTAGCCGGATTTGTCCGTATAGCATCGGCAGCATCAGCTGCGGTTTTAACAGTTACGTTATTCGCGTGGCTAACATCTGTAGTATTAGCTCCATTTGCATAAACTCCATGATATTGTGGAAAAGTAGTGTTACCAGTAACGTCAATCGTATCCCCAGTCTGAACCAGAGATTCATTTCCACCCCAAATCATTTGGTAATGCGTGGCAGCATCAACTGTGTATGCCGGACAAGATAACATCACTGCCAACATCAACTGCAAAGATTTCTTGTTTTTCATTGCAACCCTCTCCTTTATTGAGTTTTAAATTTATAATTTTCATATACTCAAAACCGTTCCCCAACAATTTTAAATATATTAAAGTTTATTTATTACACTTTAAAACATCTACTTCCTTTAAATTATTAAAATTATACTTTAGCAATGTAATAATAATTGTTAAAAATCGCTTTCTCAATATCCTATTGAATATTTTTGCTTTTTGTTCATATTTTATTCACATTATAATGATTTTATTTGCTTACTGTTTTTTAACTTCCACCTATTTTCACCGCACTCATTTTAATAATAATCAATTTTTTACAATTAATGTTTTTCTTGCCTGCCAGGCCTTTAAAGTGCTCTTTTGGCTTAATTATTTGTTTTAATCACATATTTAACTATTATTGTAATTAAAAAAAGTACGTAAGCTTCGTCAATAAAAATCATTGGTGAAGCTTACGTACTTTACAGCATATTAATTTTAACTATTATTAATATTTATTCAAAGTGTACCTGTTTTTATATTTTTGTATAATTTGTAAACTCGCAAGTAAACGCCCAGTCTCGTCAGCCGCAACTAACAGTCGTCACAAAGCTTTCTCTTTCCCTATAAATATACATCTAATTTATACTTGCACAGCAACATTCAACCAAATTTCACTCCTCCTGCAAAAGCTCCAACTGTTTACAGGCAACTGCAAACATAAAAATGCCTATCAAGGTTAGTTAACCTTGATAGGCATTTTATTATACTTGTTTACTTATTATTTTTGTTCCTGCTGCACTTCCAGCGGTACAAACACAAACTCGTTCATTTTGCCATTTTTGTCAAAACCATATATAGCACGTACCACCTGTTGCCTGCTGTAATTCACCAAATAAGTCAGACGGTCGCCCTGATCAAAACGCTCGTAAGCCATAAAATGGATAGCCTTCTGCGTGCCAAAACGTTCTTTCAGTTGTTTTTGCAGCTCGGCAAAACTCTCTGGCGTTATCTTGTTCTGCAAATCAGCTACCATATCGCCTCGCAGCTGAGCAAAGCCGCTGCTATCGGGGGTATTTAAAGCCGTTACAAACTTATCAACGACCCGCTGTTGTTTGTTCAAGTCAGTACCGTCTCCTGCCGCAAAACACATACCGCTCACTGCCATCACCAAAATCGTTGTTACCAATGCTACTAACTTTTTCATCAACCTTTGTTCCCCTTTGCTCGTTTAGTTTAGTCAGCCGCTGCCACAAAGGCAGCGGCTGCTTGTGATCACTGCATTTCTGCGACCCTGCCCGCAGGGTTACTCGCTTTTTGCTTTTGCCTCTGCACTTTCAGCAGCTGTATCGTCAGCTTTTTCAGCAGGCTTTTCTTGGCTGTACTTTTCCTTCAGCTCGTTATAATTATCAGCCAGCTTGGCATACTTGTACGCTCATGGTTAATAATACTGCTGCCAGCAAACGCCTGGCCCGCATATCCCTTTTACTCATTGTCCATCTCCCTTTCGCTTCCCTTGTTTTTGCTTGTAGCCTTGATTTTCGCCTTGCTTGCAACTTGCGGGGCAAGGCCTTGCTGCCGCACAGTTTTTTTGGTTGCCTGCACTATTTGCAGCAATATACCGATGTCTTCGGCGCTGTAGTGCTGTTCCTGCGGCGGCGGCTCGGCGCTACTAACCGCTAAACCGGGCGGGGCAAAAAAATCGTCCAGCTTACACTGAAAGATGTTGGCTATACGCATCAGCAGGCGCAGGTTTACCAGCACCCGGCCATGTTCGATATTGCTCATATGTGTTTGGCTGATGCCCAAACTTTTAGCCAGTTCTCCCTGGCTGATATGGTTGACGTTGCGGAACATTTTGATGTTGATACCCAAACCGTTCAAGCTGTTTTCGTCGTACATGGCTCACCTCGCTATCGACAGTAAAGCAGTTAGATATGTTGATTTTTCAAAGTAATCGTTTGTATATTTTGAAGCATTAGGTAAAAATTATTCATAGCAGCTATAACCTCCGCCATTATAGCACTGTTGTGCCCCCCCACAAGACGCGTCGAGGACCTTTTGTATAATTTTAGGCAAGCGCCGCGATATGATTGGCGCCGCTGTGCCGCTCAAACGCGGCTTGGCGGCTTGTTTTATGGGGTTTGGCAAGAGGCGAAAATTTTTTAAAAAAAATTTTAAAATTTTCAGTTTTTTACCTTTGGCAAAGTAAATTTGTGTGTAGTTTTGTATTTAGGTAATCTTTTTTTATTCCTAAAAGGCATTTTATGCAGTCTAAATTTTTATGTTTTTTATTTACTTTTATTTGATTTGCGTGTTTGGGTTTGTTTTATCTCGAAGGTTTTAAGATTGATATTTTGGGTTTCTATTTCTTATCAAGCTTTTTTATAAAAAAGCTGTATAACAAAACGAAAAGTAATTTTACTAGCCAGCTTATATACATGCACAATCCAAAATAAAAAGATAAAAGGAATAACCTGCCGGGGCAGGTTATTCCTTTTACTTGAACACTATTTCTTTACCCAGCGCTTTCAATATCTCGCCCAGCAGATTGACGCTGCAATTACATTCTTCCCGCTCGATGCGCCCATAATAGTTGACCGACATATTGCAGCGCTCGGCCACGTCGTTTTGGGTGAGCCCCTGCTCGATGCGCAGCAGATACAGTTTACTGCCAATATTGTTATAGGTATGCTTGCTCATTTTACCCCTCCGGCTAAAAATTTTGATTGAGAAAAATTTTAACCGCAAAAGCCGTAAAGCAAAACAACCCCACAGGTTGTTTTTATTTTTACCTACCTGCAAGGTTGTTTACAAGCCCACCGTAAAAGCGCATACTAAGCCCTGTTACGCGTGATGTTTTACAGTATAGCCTGCTATCATAAAAAACGAAAGAACTGATGACTATAAAAACTGGAGCGAAGACGGCTGCCACGACGCAGCCCGATAATTTGAAATTGTTGATAGCAGCCGCACAGGGCGGCGATAAACAGGCGCTGGTGCAGCTGTGCGATGATTTTAGCCCGCTTTTAAAAAGCGAGTCCCGACGCGAGATGTTTTACAAATCGCTGGGCCAAGATGCGGAAGGAATTGCCGTGCTGGCTTTTATTGAACTGGTGCTTAAATATAACGGACAGGATTTTGAAAACTGGCCGGGCTACGCCCGCTGCAGAGTGCATTTTGCACTGTTTGACGCCATGGAAAAGCAGGGCGAGGTTTGGGAGAACGAGATAACTTTGGCCATGGGCAACAGCGCAGTGACGGAACTATTAGAAACTGCCGGTTTGCGTAAAACCGGGCTGGACGAATTGGCACAGCTGCTGTTATCGCTGGAATTGCAGCAGGCTTTGGCACAGCTGACGGCCGAGCAGCGGCAGGTACTGGAGTTGGTGTTTCTGCGCCAGCGCAAGCCGCAGGAGGCCGCCCAAATACTGGACTGCAGTGTGCGCAATATATCAAAGCACCGTTTGAACGGGCTTGCCAAACTGCGCCAGATGCTTGCCCAGGAACACTGATTTAGCTTTTACTATAAATATACTTGTATACTGACAACAAAAAAGCATCGACCTAGGTCGATGCTTTTTGTTTGTAATAACGGCAGCTCACTTCGTCAAGCAAGGTAAAGCCGCAGGCTAATAATGTTTGGGCAGAGGCTTTGTTGGCCTTGTCGATGTCGGCCGTGACCAGCTGCGCACCCGGCAAGGCAAAAATTTTGTCTGCCAGCAGGCTGACCATACCTTTACCCAGCCCTTGTCCAAGATATGCTTCTTCGCCGATCAGGTAGTCAATACCGTATGCGTTTGCCAGCGGCAATGTGCCAAAGTCTTCGTCGCTGTCTGCACATTTATAGTATTGGCATAAGCCGATAGGTTGGCCTTGCCACTGTACAAAAAGGTAGTTCAGCCACTTAAATTCTCCGTTACGCTCGCCTATCTCATACATCCAGTCAGCGATGGTGACCTGCATATGTGGTATTTCGTACCAGCGTTTTACATGCTCCTTGTTCAGCCAGGCTTCTACCAACGGTACATCATTATCATTGAGCGGTCTTAATTCTAACATGGGCCCCTCCTAATACTTAAATCTTTTCCACGCCTGGAATAAAGAAAGCCACGACACCAGTGGCTCGCGGCTTCCTTTCAAATTCCAAATTTCGAGTGAGGGCCGACGTACCACCATCGGCTGTCTCTTTTTACATTTTAGCATGTTTGGTACTGATTTTCAACTTTTTACACTTGCACCAGCTAATAATAAATCTATTACCTTTAATTTTAAATAATTATATCCCTAAGATCCTGATGCTCTATCCAATAGGCGGCTTTGGTTTCTTTTCTAAAGGCCCTGACGCCTTTCATCACGGCGATCAAGTGAAATTCCTGCTGCTTGCGGGTGAGGGTAAATTTTTTGCGGCTGTATTCGGCCCTAAACTCCCTAAACTGATCCTGCACCTTTTCCCTGATCTCATATGCCCACGCCGTTTGCTTGGCCGAACCTTGGAGGCGTGGCAGCTGCTTGCCCTGTGAAGTAGCCCTTGCTTCGGCAGAAGCACACTTAGGGCAGGGCTTACTGCTCATTCTGTCTATCTTGCCCTGGTCTGCATTGTCGGGAATATCTATTTCGTGCTGACATTCACATATGATTTTCATATCTATCCTCTGAATATTTCTAAATTTATTATGACCTGTAGGGTTGTGGCGATCAATCGATCAGTACAGCCTCTGCCTTCAATTTTAGCATTTTATATACAGAAAAACAATCAAGGCCGCTTTTTAGTGCCTATGCTCTAGCTTCAGCGGCAAGCGGCAAAATGAACTACACTTCATTTTCTGCCCAAAACATCAAAGTTTTTGCATTTGAGTGCAAAAACTTTACTATTTTGTTGGTTTTGTGATATGGTTTGCACATAAAAATGCGAACAAAAAGCCTGTGACCTACCTTAAACAAAAGGTAGATCACAGGCTTTATTTTTATGAGTTTTTAAAGCTAAACACAAGAACTAGCAAACGCCAGGTTTGTGTGGCTTTTAGTGCCTGCCCTTTATTCCCACTCAATAGTTGCAGGGGGTTTAGAGGTGATGTCGTACACGATGCGGTTGACGCCCTGCACTTCGTTGACGATGCGGCGGGAAATATCATCCAGCACGCTGAAAGGAATGTGTGCCCAGTCGGAGGTCATACCATCGCTGCTGGTTACGGCACGCAGCGCTACAGTATGCGAGTAGGTGCGGCCATCGCCCATAACGCCTACGGAGCGGATATTGGGCAGGCAGGCGAAGTATTGCCAGATGGTGCGTTCCAAACCGGCTTTGGCTATCTCTTCACGGAAGATGGCGTCGGCTTCGCGGGTGATCTCAAGCTTTTCGGGAGTAACTTCGCCGAGGACGCGGATAGCCAGCCCGGGGCCGGGGAAAGGCTGACGCCAAACCAAAGCAGAGGGGATGCCCAGCTCTTCGCCGACGGCACGCACTTCGTCTTTAAACAGTTCGCGCAGGGGCTCGATCAGCTCCAGGCGCATATCTTCGGGCAGGCCGCCTACGTTGTGATGGCTTTTGATGGTAGCAGAGGTGCTGGTACCGCTTTCGACAACGTCGGGATAGATGGTGCCCTGTACGAGGAAATCTACTTTACCAAGTTTGTTGGATTCTTCTTCAAAAACACGAATGAATTCTTCGCCAATGATCTTACGTTTCGTTTCGGGATCGGATACGCCTGCCAGACGGCCAAGGAAACGGTCAGCGGCATTGACGCGGATCAGGTTCATATCGAATTTTTCTTTAAAAACGGTTTCGACCTGGTCGCCTTCATCTTTGCGCAGCAGGCCGTGGTCTACAAAAACGCAGGTCAGCTGTTTGCCGATAGCCTGATGTACTAAAACTGCGGCTACAGAAGAATCGACACCACCAGACAAAGCGCAGAGCACTTTTCTGTCGCCGACAGCGGCTTTGATCTCGGCGATCTTGCTTTGGGCAAAGCTGCTCATAGTCCAGTCGCCTTTGACGCCGCAGATCTCAAAGAGGAAGTTGGCGATCATTTTGCGGCCGAAGGGCGTGTGCTCTACTTCGGGGTGGAACTGTACGCCGTACATTTTGCGCTGGTCATTGGCCATGCCTGCAACCGGGCAGACGCTGGTATCGGCGGTGACTACAAAGCCTGCGGGAACTTCGGAAACGTAATCGGTATGGCTCATCCACGAGATGTTATGTTCTTCGATATCTTTGAACAGGATATTATTTTTATTGAGTTTTACAGCAGTTTTTCCGTATTCACGCACGTCGGCGCTTTCGACCTTGCCGCCCAGGGTCTGGGTCATAAGCTGATGGCCGTAGCAGATGCCGAGCACCGGCACGCCTAATTCAAAGACACCAGGATCGATCTTAGGGGTATCGTCGCCGTAAACGCTGTTGGGGCCGCCGGTAAAAATGATGCCCTTAGGGTTTTTAGCTTTGATTTGTTCTAAGGTATAGGTGTAAGGAACGATTTCGCAGTAAACGCCGCATTCCCTTACGCGACGTGCGATCAGCTGATTGTATTGGCCGCCGAAATCAATGACTAAGATCATTTCATGGTTTCCTGTTTGCATGTTGCTGTAAGCCTCCTCAAAATATTTCAACTAATAATATATAATATATTATCATACAATAACCGGCGTAAAATTGCAATGCAAAAGGCCCCGTACTTGCAGTACGGGGCCTTGAAATTTTGGTGAAAAGATGCAGCTGATTACATCATTCCGGGCATGCCGCCGCCCATTGGCATACCGCCCATAGGAGCAGCGCCTTCTTTAGCCGGTTTATCGGCTACGACGGATTCGGTAGTGAGGACCATAGCCGCGATGCTGGCTGCATTTTGCAGAGCGCTGCGGGTAACTTTAGTCGGGTCAACGATACCTGCTTCGATCATATCTACATATTCTTCGGTCAGGGCATTGAAGCCAAAGCTTTTGCGGGAGCGTTTGATGGTATCGACGATAACTGCGCCTTCCAAACCGGCGTTATAAGCGATTTGGCGTACAGGCTCTTCGATAGCGCGTTTAACGATTTCCACACCGGTTTTTTCGTCGCCGGTAACTTTAAGGCCAGCCAACGCAGTTTGCACTTGCAAAAATGCGGTGCCGCCACCTGCTACGATGCCTTCGGCAACTGCGGCACGGGTAGCGTTCAAAGCATCTTCAATGCGAAGTTTTTTGTCTTTCAGCTCTACTTCGGTAGCAGCGCCAACTTTGATAACGGCTACGCCGCCAGCCAGTTTAGCCAGACGTTCCTGTAATTTTTCTTTATCGAATTCGGAAGTAGTTTCGGGGATCTGGGCACGGATCTGAGCAACACGGGCAACGATTTCTTCTTTGTTGCCGCCGCCATCAACGATGGTGGTAAGTTCTTTGGTAACGCGAACCTGGCTGGCGCTGCCAAGGTCTTCCATGCTGGCGCTGTCAAGCTTACGGCCAACTTCTTCACTGATAACAGTTGCGCCGGTAAGGATAGCGATATCTTGCAGCATGGCTTTGCGGCGGTCGCCGAAGCCGGGGGCTTTAACGGCAACTGCTTTAAAGGTGCCGCGCAGTTTATTAACGACTAAGGTTGCCAGTGCTTCACCTTCAATATCTTCAGCTATGATGAGCAGTTCACGGCCACCTTGAACAACTTTTTCGAGTACGGGCATCAGATCCTGGATCATGGTGATTTTACGGTCGGTAATCAGTACCAACGGATTGTTGAGCACAGCTTCCATTTTGTCGGGATCGGTTGCCATATAGGGAGAAATGTAACCACGGTCGAATTGCATGCCTTCAACTGTTTCCAGGCAGGTTTCCATGGTTTTAGATTCTTCAACGGTGATAACGCCGTCGTCGCCTACTTTTTCCATTGCGTCTGCGATCAGGCCGCCGATTTCTTCGTCAGCAGCGGAAATAGCTGCAACTTGTGCTTTAGCTTCTTTAGTTTCAACTTTTTTAGAAACAGCCTTCAGCTCTTCAACCAAAACGTCGACTGCTTTTTGGATGCCTTTTTTAAGAACCATCGGGTTAGCACCGGCAGCTACGTTGCGCATACCTTCGCGAACCATGGCCTGTGCCAAAACAGTAGCGGTAGTGGTACCGTCGCCAGCCACGTCGTTAGTTTTGGTAGCAACTTCTTTGACCAACTGTGCGCCCATATTTTCAAACGGGTCTTCCAGTTCGATATCGCGGGCGATAGTTACGCCGTCGTTAGTGATGGTAGGAGCGCCGAATTTCTTTTCGAGCACTACGTTGCGGCCTTTAGGCCCCAGGGTAACTTTTACTGCGTCTGCTAAGGCGTTTACACCGCGCTCCAGGCTGCGGCGAGCTTCTTCATTGAATTTTATTTCTTTTGCCATTTGTAATACACTCCTTTGATTTCGCTTTATTGTAAAAAATTATTGATTACAGTACAGCCAGAACGTCGCGTTCGCTGAGGATCAAATAATCTTTGCCTTCGTATTTGAATTCGGTGCCGGAATATTTTGCAAAAACGACTTCGTCGCCTGCTTTTACTTCGGGCGCTACACGAGTGCCGTTATCGAGCACTTTGCCTTTACCTACGGCAACTACTTTACCTGTCTGCGGTTTTTCTTTGGAAGCAGTATCGGGTAAAAAGATACCACTAGAGGTTTTTTCCTCTTTTACTGTAAGTTCTACGACGATGTGATCTGCTAATGGTTTCAACATTTTCAAGTCCCCTTTCAGATGCTTATATAAATTTTTTGTTTTTATTTTGTTAGCACTCATTATTGTCGAGTGCTAATTACAATTATTATTATATCCGTTTCCCCAAAAAATGCAAGATAATTCCGGCAAAAAATTTTGACAAAAAAGTGAAAAATTCACGCAGCTCTTTTAAAAAGAGTTGCGTGAACCTGTTGCTGGGTTATTTATTATTTCCGGCTGAGGCGATCACAGCTTCGGCCAGTTCCTTGATGGAGATGCGTCTGTTCATGCTGTATTGCTGCAATTTACGGTAGGCCTCCTGCTCGCTGAAGCCGTGCGCCGTCATTAAAATACCTTTGGCACGGTCAAGCAGCTTGCGTGTTTCCAGGCTTGCTTTTAAAAGGCCCAGTTCGTCGCCCAGCGCTTTGATCTCTTCAAAACGTGAAATGGCTATCTCCATGGCGGGGAACAGCTGTTCCTCACGCACCGGTTTGACCAGATAACCCAGCACACCGGAGTTTTTTGCCTGTGCTACGATATCCTGTTGGCTATAAGCAGTAAGCAAAAGTACCGGCGCCAGATGCTCATCGGTAATGATTTTCGATGCCGTCAAGCCATCCATCTGCGGCATTTTTACGTCCATTATCACCAAATCAGGCTGCACAGCCCGGGCCAGCGCAACGGCATCTTCGCCGTTATCGGCCTCGCCTGCCACTTCATGCCCGGCATCTGTCAGCATCTCGCGGATATCCAGACGGATAAGGGCTTCGTCATCGGCCAGGACTATCTTTAGCTTGTTTTTCATCATAACCCCTCCATCTCCAGCGGTATGGTGACCATAGCACAGGTGCCTTCACCATTGGATTCCATTGTAAAAGTACCGTGCAGGTCAGCTTCCACCATCGTTTTAATGATTTTTAACCCCAGACTGGTCGGCTCGCCTAAAACAAATCCCTGCGGCAGTCCCTGCCCATCGTCGCAAATCTTTAGACAATAGCCCCCTGTGATCGCGTAAAAATCAACGTCGATCCTGCCGCTGCTGCGGCCTGCAAAGGCATGGTCGAGCGAGTTTTGCAGCAGCTCGTTAAGCACCAGCGCTATGCTGGTAGCCTTATCCGACGGCAGTAAAACATTGGCCGCACGAAAACTGGTTTGCAGTTTAAGGTTGGGATCGACCATACTGGTGATGATGGCTTCGTAAATACCCTGCGCCACTACGGCGACGTCGATCTTGCCGCTGTCCTGCTGCGACAGAAATTCGTGTACGACAGCAATGCTGTTGACCCGGTTGATGCAGTCGCGCAGTACCAGTTTTGTTTCGTCGCTTTGGGCACGGCGTGCCTGTAACCGCAGCAGACTGGTAATGGTCTGTAAATTGTTTTTTACCCGGTGGTGGATCTCGCGGATAACTACCGATTTTATCAAAAGCTCAGTGTCTTTTTTCTTCAATTCGGTAATGTCCTGCAAGATGACGATGGCCGAGGCTGCAGCCGGACGGTTGGTGACCGGTATGACCCGCATCGAAAGCAGCAGGCCCTGCATATCCAGTTCTTTACCTTCGGCGATACCTGTTTGCAGCACCATGCCTACCAGCGGCCAGTTGATTTGCAGGCTGTTGGTGCGCCTGCCTACCAGGTTCGATAGCCCCTGTACTTTAAAAATATGCCGGGCTGTACGGTTGACAGCGACGATGACCTTATCTTTATCTACGATCATCAAGCCGTCGCTGGGCAGCAGACGTCCGTAATAGCTGCTGCCTAAAATCTGCCGGCCTGTATTTTTTAAAAATTCCAGTGCAGTGGCGATAAAAATATCTTCCGGCTCGTTGGTATCAAAAGCCACGACGGCAAAGCATTTACCTTTACTATCGTGAACGGGATAGACCCGCAGATCAACAAAGATCCCCAACGAAAGCTCGCGTTTACCGGCCAGCGGCACGCCACGCTGTAAAGAACGCTGCACCAGCGGCTCTTCGCTGACGCGCAGCTCGCGCCCGGTTTTATCAGGCAGCACGCCCAAAAACTGCGTGCGGGGCAGCGACTGGTGGTAAATGTATAAAAATTTGGGATTATCATCCCAAACATACATGGTTACACAGGCGTGCGCCACATCGGCAGCAAAATCAGCGCCGACCTTCATGGAGGACAGGATATTTTTTTGTTCTACAGTCAGATTTTTTATCATGTCCCTCGTCCTCCTCTGTCTGCAATGATCGTGTTTATCCCCATAAATTCACAGCATTGTCCACATTATCCACAGACTTATGCACAGTCAAAATGGTTTTTTAGCTCTATTTTAGGGCTTTATCCCCAATATTCACAAAGTTTTTTCATTTAGTGGACACTGTTTAACCCAGTTTCAGCGATGGAACAGCGTTCAGATCCAGAGGACTTTTCTCGTTGTTTTGATACATAAAATAACCTCGACAGGCTATCATAACAGCATTATCAGTGCACAAAATCGGAGTAGGGTGCACCAAACTGGCACCGATGCGGCTTACAGCCTTGGCCAGTTCTGTTTGCAGGTGTTTGTTGGCTGAAACTCCGCCCGCCAGCACGATTTTTTTGAGGCCTGTTGCCTGAAGCGCGTGCACACTTTTTTGTACCAGCACATCGACAACGGCTTCCTGAAAAGATGCTGCTACATCGGCTTTATTGACCTGATGGCCTAACTGCTGCTCGTTGTGCAGGTAGTTGATGACTGCCGATTTGAGCCCACTGAAGCTGAATTGGTAATCTTCTTTGAGCAGTGCCCGGGGGAAATCTATGGCTTGAGGGTCGCCTCCAACCGCCAGTTTTTCGATTTCGGGGCCGCCGGGGTACTGCAAGCCCATCACACGAGCTATCTTATCAAAGGCTTCGCCTGCCGCATCGTCACGGGTCTGTCCCAACAGCTCGAAGCTGTTATAATCGACGACTTTAAGCAGCGCCGTATGGCCCCCGCTGACGACCAGGGCCATAAAGGGCGGCTCCAGTTCCTTGTCGTTCAAAAAATTAGCAAAAACATGGCCTTCCAGATGGTTGACGCCGATCAGCGGTTTATCGTTAGCCCAGGCCAAAGCCTTGGCAGCCGACAGGCCTACTAACAACGCACCGACCAGCCCCGGCCCATAAGTAACGGCAACGGCATCGATATCGTCCATAGTGACCTGCGCCTGTCGCAGCGCTTCGTCTATGACCGGCAGCACCTTTTCGATATGCTTGCGCGACGCTATTTCGGGCACCACGCCGCCGAATTTGCGGTGAATGACGATTTGGGAAGCGATGATGTTAGAAAGCACTTCACGTCCGTTTTTTACTACGGCGGCAGCAGTTTCATCACAGCTGCTTTCGATGCCTAAAATATATATATCTTTAGACATGGGGACTTCCCTCCTTATATAACCACATGATAACTGCGTTTTCATGGTTGTCTTCATAATAATTTGGACGAATGCCTTCGCTGGCAAAACCGCAGGTAAGATAAACTTTTTGTGCGGCAGTGTTGCTTTCGCGCACTTCCAGTGTTACCGCTACAGCGCCCAGCTCCCAGGCTTTATTAATCAGCGCTGCTGTCAGCCTTGTTCCCAACCCACGCTCACGCTCGCCCTGTTCGATGGCTACACGGGTGACCTGTGCTTCGCCTGCCACCAGCCAGAAACCGGCATAACCCAGCACTTTATCGTTTTCTTCCAAAACCAGATAGGTAGTTAAGCTGTTATTCAGCTCGTCCAGCCACATACTTTGGCTCCAGACATCGAAAAATGACTGTTCGTCTATTTTGCCAACAGCGGCCAGATCGGCAGCCGTCAAAGCTCTGATGTTTATCCCTGCTGTCGTTTTTCCCATAATTCCTCGGCCTCTGACCTTCTGATATAGTACGGCTCCAAGCCAAAAATATCCCCTGCTGCTTCCGGGTCATATTCGGCCTCGGCCAAAAGCGCTACCGATGCCGCCTGCGGCAGGCATAAATGCGCAGGAGCTTTTTTGCACCAGCCAGGTAACGCAGCGTCGTCAAGCTTGCGGCATTCGCCAAGCAGCAGCGCCGGCGTGCCTAAAACCGCCAGGTTTTCTAAAAGCTGCTGGCCGTCCACCACTTTAACATCCTGATGCTGGATAAGCTTACCTGCCCGCCATTCGTAAATGGCCTGATAGAAATTGCCTTTTTGGGCATCTAAAACAGGCGACAACACAAAGCCTTCCACCGGCAGATTATATGCCAGTGCTTTTAAGGTATTGACGCCGCAGACCGGCTTTTTCCAGCTGTAGGCCATGGCTTCGACCGAGGCCAACCCTATGCGCAGCCCAGTAAAAGAACCGGGGCCCAGGCTGACTGCCAAAAGATCGATCTCGCTTTTAGCTACTTTTGTGCGCGACAAAAGCTGCTCCAGCTGAGGCAATAAGCCCTCTGAATGGGTCATGCCCATATCGATCCTGTATTCTGCCAGTATCCGCCCGTCGCGGCACAGGCCTACGGCGCAGACGCTGGTTGCTGTATCAATGGCTAAAGTCAGCATGCCGCTCCACTTCCTCACACAGTTTTTCGTAACGCTCGCCGCAGGGGCTTAGCTCTACTACTCGTCCTTCAGGAACGATGGTCACATTGATGTCCAGGCTTTCTTCGGGCATCTGCTCTAAAAAATTATCGGCCCATTCGATAAGGGTAAGGCCCTTGCCGCCAACATACTCCTCGTAGCCGATGTCTTCCAGTTCTTCTTCTGTTTCGAGCCGGTACAGGTCAAAATGCCTGATCTCCATATTGCCCTGGTAGATATTTAAAATAGAAAAAGTAGGACTGCTGACATCGCTGGCAGCAACGCCCTGTGCTATAGCTATCTCGCGGCACAGGGTAGTTTTGCCGGCGCCAAGATCCCCGCACAGGCAAAAAACATCACCGCTTTTAGCAAAGCGCCCTAACAACTGCCCCAAAGCTACCATAGTTTCTACATTACCACAAAAAAATTCCATCATTCTCGCTCCCATTCCAAAAAAGCAGTACCGACTTGTGCCGATACTGCTCCTGTTTTATTTTTTTAATAAAGTAGTATTACGCTCTAAGGGGTCCAGAATGTCGGTGTGGCCTTTTAGGGACGCAATCTTCTTACCATCAACTAAGATCTGTACTTTTTTTATTTCCGGGAACTCCGTCAGTGTGTTGACTATAGCAGTAGTCAGCATCAGTTCGGTGTACGAGCCCTGCGGCAGGTCAGTTATTTCTTTGCTGAAATCCACATAAGCAATGCCGTCTTCTACTTTCATCGTTCTAACTTTTGTTCCTTTAGGAAACAGACTGACCATTTTAGCACTGTCCTGCGGTCGGCTGTTCACTAAAACATCTAAAGCCACTTCCGGCGCAGTCATTTTCCCGGCTTTACGGGTCACCTTTTCAGGCAACAGGTATTCCTCCCCGCTTGCCGGGGCCCTGTAGACTGTAACTGTTATTTCTTTATTCTCGCTTTGTGTCTGCCTGGTTTCGGGCTGCGGGTTAACCGTAGTCATAGAGTCGTCGCCACAGCCTGCTACAAACAGGCACAGCAGCAAGGTGCAAACTACTGCAAATTTCTTCAGCATATTGGCCTCCCACATCATTTAAAATAGTCCTCGATACCATCAGCGATAGCCTTGGCCAGTTTCGTCTGGAACCAATTGCTGTTCAGCAATTTTTCTTCTTTGGCGTTGGTGACGAAGGCCATTTCGATAAGCGTTGACGGCATACTGCTGCGTTTATTGACGTAGAAGTTCGCCTGGCGGATGCCCAGGTCGTCCAACCCGAAATTACTGGTCATACGCTTTTGGATAGCCGTGGCTGCCCGGGCGTCGTGACTGGTTTTTGGGTAATAATAGGACGAGAAGCCACCGACATTTTTATTAACGGAAGCGTTGATATGCAGGCTGATGAAAAGGTCGGCTTCGCTTTGCTCGGCAACATCGACACGCGCCTGCAGCTCTTGGGCGTCGGTAGCATTGGCGCTGTGGACGTCAACGTCCTTAACACGCGTCATCGACACTTTAGCGCCTTTTTTCTTCAGCAGTTCTTCAACCTTCAGTGTTATTTTTAAGGTGATATCTTTTTCTTTGGTGCCTTTAGCGCCTACGGCTCCCGGATCGCTGCCGCCATGCCCTGCATCCAGAGTGATGCGTTTGTCTTTAAGACCGCCACTGGTGCGGTAGGCAGTTTTACTGACAACGGGGGCAGTATCGGTTTTTTTAGGCGTGGTAGTGGTTTTACCGGCAGCAGGAGTTGTTTTTGCCGGTTCCTCTGCCTGGCGTTTATTAGCCATAACGTCGATCACTATCCTGTCCGGCCTTTTGGTGCCCGGATCTTTTTTTAAGGCAAAGCCTTTATAGTCCTTGCTGCCAATGGCTTTTTGCAGCGGTACTTTCAGCACGGTCTTATCGCCTGCCGTTTCCAGCCGCATTTCATTGGCCATATCACTTTTTACCTTATGGACACGGCCGACCTTGCCATTTAAAGAGGCGTCCATCGTTACCAGCATCGTATTGCCATCAAAGGTTATTTTATAACCCGTCGGCTTATCGCAGTCTATAACGAAGCGCAGCACGTTGGTCTTATCAACGCCCCAGCGAACATCTGTTATTTCAGAGGCAAAAGCCGTTAAACTAAATAACAAACAGCTTAGAAGCGCAAACAAAAAAACTATTCTCTTCTGCAAACGGCATCTCCCTTTCTCACTCATTTATAATACTTAATTTTATCATTTTCATACAAGTATTGTAAACATGCACAATTTTATATCTGCAAACTTTAGGTGAAATATTTACTCGCCCTGTTCAACCATTTTACGGGCCTGTGGCAGATAGCTGCCCAATTCTCCGGCCGCCAGGCCGACAGAGCCGCCGCTGGCAAGATCTCCCGCCGCGCCGTGCAGGTAAACACCAGCCAAAGCTGCTTCCTGCAACGAAACGCCCTGTGCCGCCAGCCCTGCGATGATACCTGTGAGCACATCACCACAGCCGCCGGTGGCCATAGCGCTGTTGCCGGTGGCATTGACGTACACGCTGCCGTCGGGGCAGCCGATGACTGTGGGAGCGCCTTTCAGCACCAGTACGGCATTCCACTCAACCGCATATTGCGCAGCCAGTTCCAACCGCCGGGCATCCACATCGTCAGGGTCCAGATCCAGCAGTCGTCCCAGTTCACCCGGATGCGGCGTTAAAACCTTAGGTGCCTGCATGGTATTTAAAATACCGGTGTAGCCCTGCAAAGCAGTCAACGCATCGGCGTCAATCACCACCGGCACTTCCATCGCCTGCAAAATTTCCCGTATCACTTCCGCCGTACTGCCAGAGGTACCTAAACCCGGCCCAATAGCGAAAACGTCGGCACGTCCCGCTTTATCCAGCACGGCTCCAGCAGCACCGCCGCCCAAAACGCCCGGCATCCGTTCGATCAGCCCTTCGACCATGACTTCGGTCAGCTTTACTGCCAGCACTTCGCGGCTGCAAAGTGGCGTCAGCAGGCTTACTAACCCGGCACCGGCCTTAACTGCCGCATTAGCACATAAAGCTGCCGCACCTGTAAATCCGGGCGAACCGGCTGCAACGACCACTCTACCTGCCTCGCCTTTATGGCAGTTGCCGCCGCGCAGCGGCAGCAGATCGCGCACGATCTCCGGCGTCAGCAAAAACTTTTTGCCTTCTGCCTGTTCTAAAAGAGTATCCGGCATACCAATATCGGCAACAATAAGCTCTCCGGCTAATTCCGCACCCGGATAGAGAAACAGCCCCGGCTTAGCCAGTGCCATCGTTACCGTAAGTTCTGCCTGTACTGCGTCCTCATCGGCCAAGCCGCTGTCGGCATCAACACCACTGGGTATATCTATAGCCAGCACGGGCACAGCCACACTGTTGATCAAACGGCAGGCACGCTGCTGATCACCGTTCAAAACACCTTTAAAGCCCGTACCTAAAATACCATCGATCAGCAGATCGGCCTGACGGCAGCTTACTTCTGCCACGTCCCAGCTGCCACGGTCATCTTTAAGGGGCAACAGCTCGATACCGCATTTGCGGCAAATGCGCAGCTGGGCGGCGGCATCGCCCACCAGCTCCTGCCACGGCGATACTAAAAACACTTTTACCCGCGCGCCCTGATTGACCAGCCAGCGGGCAGCTACAAAGCCATCGCCGCCGTTATTGCCTTTACCTGTAAAAATAACAATGTTTTTACCAAAACAATCTTCTAAAAAATCGGCAGCGGCACCTGCGACTGCCTTACCGGCATTTTCCATCAACACCATCGTAGGCAAACCAATCTGCTCAGACGCCTGCTGATCTAAAGTATGCATTTCTTTAGCGAAAACCAGTTTCATATTTATCCCTCCAATACTACCTGTGCCATAGCCAGCTCTTTGGTATGGCTTAGAGAAAGATGCAGCACGGCAACGCCGCGTTCTTCGGCCAATGCGCTAAAATAACCGCTTAAACGCAAACACGGCTTACCCATACAGTCATTATAAACTTCGATATCTATCAGCTTGCCGCCCCGCAGCCCTGTGCCAAACGCTTTCAGCACCGCTTCCTTAGCGGCGAAACGGGCCGCATAGCTGGCAAACTTCTGCATACCGCGAGCCTCGCAGTATTCCTGTTCGGTTTTTGTAAACACTCTGTCCGCGAATTTTTCCAGCGTCAGCGCCTTTTTTACCCGCTGTACTTCCGCCAGGTCGCAACCGATCCCGATGATCATAGTTTCGCCTCTTTTCCAAAAAACTTGCCCGGGAAATAAATAGTCAAACTATACCTGATATGCTTATATTATACGTCCATCCTGTCTTTTCCTGCTATTTTGCCAAATAAAAAAACTCAACGCCCTTAACGGACGCTGAGTCATTTTTTATCAGACTGTAAGCAGGCCTTTTTCCTCTAAAAATTCTGCTAAAAACTTACCGATGCGGTTAGTGAGCTTTAAACAATTTTTCAAATGGTCACGAGTGTTGAATTCATAAGGCATCAAATCCTTACACATCGTTGAGCCAAACTCTTTTTCAAACCGATCATGGAATTCTTTAGTCACTGGATAGATCTCTTTTAAAGGTTTTTCTTCAGGTGTGTTGCGTCCTATCAGTGTACTGATTACCATCGTGCAGCCGACCAACGCACCACAGAGATTACGTGCGTGACCGATACCGCCGCCAAAACCGGAGGCCAGGCGAAAAGCGTTGTCATCGATATTTACGCCTGCGTGTTTGCGAAAGGCCTCGACGATCGCTTCACTACAGTTATAGCCGCTTTTAAAAGCGTTGCCGACTTCCATACCCATTTTTTCACTGAATTCACTCATTACTCGTCCCTCCTTAATTTATCACTCGTTTTACTTAATTCTACCAGCGTTCCCTAAAGTCCTGCAAAAAAGCTTTTTGCAGTCGGCTTATTTTCTGAAATTGACATAAAAAAACAGGACGGTTTTTCCGTCCTGTCAGGGGCAAGCTCTATTAGACTTTAGTAAGCCACAAACCATGCAGGTTGCAATATTCGTAAACACCTAAAACTTTATCGTCGCCAGCCAGTGCGAATTCCGCTTCCGGTTTTGCGCCAATAGCAAGTTTTTTACGCTGCCCGCCTTGTGTGGTTTCCAGATAGATCCAGGCAATATGATGCTCTTCGGTCATCGGATGCTCTACGCTGCCAACTTTTACTTTGACAATGTTGCCTTCGATGGTGACTACCGGCAAATGTTTTTCCTGTGCAGCGTCAACGGTATTAGGTTTCAGCTCCGTCATCGGATCGCCACAGCAGACAACGTTAACGCCGCTGCTTTTGATCATCCCGATCATATTTCCGCAATGTTTACAGATGTAAAATTTCTTTTCGCCCATGGTCATTCACTCCTTAATATTTTTCACTTATTTATAGCTGCGGTCGCTGCCGCACTTAACCTAAAGCTACGTCTAAAACCATCATAATGGCAAAACCGATAATAAAGCCGATGGTGGAAAGGTCGGCACTTTCATGCTCGCCGCCGCTCTGTGATTCAGGTATCAGCTCTTCGACTACTACATACAACATCGCACCTGCTGCAAAAGCCAGCGCATAAGGTAAAATGGCTTCCATCGAAGTGACCATCGCCGCGCCTATAACGCCTGCGATAGGTTCGACCAGGCCTGACGCCTGACCGTACATAAAGCTTTTCATCCGGGAAACACCCTCGCGCCGCAGCGGTATGGATACTGCCGCGCCTTCGGGAAAGTTTTGGATACCAATACCAAGGGCCACAGCCACAGCTGCCAGCAAACCGGTATCGCTCATATTATTGGCGGCAGCACCGAAAGCAACGCCTACAGCCAGTCCTTCCGGGATATTATGCAAGGTGATAGAAAAAACCAGCAGGATACTGCGCCGCCAGTTGGTCGGAATACCTTCAACCTCGCCGTCTTTAGCAAAAAAATGCGCATGAGGCAAAATACGGTCGGCCAGCCACAAAAAAGCCGCACCCGACAAAAAACCGATAGCAGCTACCAGCCAGGGAGGCAAGCTGCTTTGCTCGGCCATTTCTATAGCAGGGGCCAGAAGCGACCAGAAGGACGCCGCCACCATGATGCCTGCCGCAAAGCCCAGCATCATATTTAAGACCCTTTTATTGATCTCTTTAAAAAAGAATACCATTGCGGCGCCCAGCGCCGTCATAAACCAGGTGAAGCCAGTCGCGATCAGTGCAAGCACGATCGGATCGTTGATCTTCATCAATGTGTCCATCGAAACAACTCCTATCCTTGTCTTTATTATAAGCTACTTCCGATATACTTTCAAGATAAAGAATTATTATCTAAATTTTGTAGTCATTTATGTTGTTTATTAAACGCACGATTAAGCAGAAAACACAAATAACCGATATCCCTGTCGGGACCCGGTTATTTGTGTTTGGAGAAATGGAATATTAAAGGGCATAACCATGGTCTGCTCTTACCATAGTCATGTCGGAGAAGTAAATTTACGCTTTAGCTAAAACGGCGCCCAATTCGCGGCAGCTTTCAATAGCCAGTTCGTCAGGTGCGCCAAAGGCCAAAAGGCCCGGAGCTACAAGCTCAGCACCGGCAGCTTGCACGCGCTGTTCCCAGTCGGTCATATAACTGCCACCCCAACCATAAGAACCAAAAAGCACCAGTTTTTTGCCTTGCAGCAACGGTTCTAAGGCAGTGAAGAACGGTTCAAATTCATATTCTTCCAGTACCTCGGCACCCATTGCACTGCACCCCAGCGCTAAAGCCGGATAAGCACCAGCCGCTTCGGCGGTGATATCGCCTACATTTTTAAGTTCTGCGGCGGCACCGATGCCTTCAGCGACGGCCTCAGCCATCAATTTAGTATTACCGGTACCGGACCAATAAATAACAGGAATCTTTTCCATAGTAAATCCTCCTTAAAAAGAAGCCGCCGCCAGATGCAGAGGCACGCCTTCGGCTACAGCCTGCAATAATCTGTCCCGGCATTTATTATATGCGTCAAACAGGCTTTGCGCTCGTTCGACATCATCATATACTTTCCAATAGCCGCTGCACTTGCAGTTACGGCCTTTGTTGGCAATAAAGCCTTTGATATCAGCCAACGGGTATCCTAAAAAGATACCTATCTCGTGGGGGAAATCGCGGCTGCAGGAAACTTTCGCACCAAGCTGACGCAGCAGCGACCGTGCCGAACCTGCTTTGTAACCGATCTCCTGTAAATATTCACTGGCTTCCTGTTCAGCAAGCAGTGCTTCAAGCTGCTGGGGCTGATAGACTAAAATCAAAGTCCTTGCAGCGCAATGGCACAACACCTCAAAAGCTATACCGCGATCGGCGAACCGTCGAGTATATTCCGCTAAAAGCGGAGACACCACCGGCATCGACGCCGTAGGGCAGCTTACAAGATTAGCAGGTTTGATACCGGCTAATGCCGGTGCACAATGAAAAGCCAGCAATTCGTCAAAGCTTGTGAATCCATGTAATTCAAACTGCATAATAACTCCTTCATAAAGTTAGTTTAGCTAACCAAACGTAGCTACCGGCAAGGCTCCGGTGTTTTTCAAAAAGTGATAAAAGAAAGAAGGGTCGAAATCACACCGCTTGGTTAGCCCCGTCTAACTTGATTTTGAGTATAGCACAAAAAATCCAAGTTAGCAATACCTAACTCGGATTTTTTATGTAAAATTTTCTGCTTTTTATTTTTGTAACAGTTCTGAAGGCTACTTACGACGCCTAAATAATTTGAACAGGTCTGTTTTTTCTTCTGACATCAGGGCATAATCAGGAGCCAGCTCCAGTGCTTTATCCCGGGCTGCTTCCAGATCATGGAACACATCCCATTTGGCGGCGTTGAGGGCTTTAACATTGCTGATGCGCAACAGGTAGGCCGGATGAAAGGTCGCTATGCAGTCAAAACCATGCTTTGTTTTGAACCATTTGCCACGATCTCTGGTAATACGCATATCGGGATTACCCAAATAGTGCAGAGCCACGCCGCCTAAAGCGACTACTACCTTCGGCTGCAATATCTCCAGTTCTTTATCCAGCCAGCGTTGGGCGCAAAAATCAGCTTCGGCGATATTGGGAGTGCGGTTGCCTTTAGGGCGGCATTTGATGACGTTAGTTGTCAAAACCCTGTCGCGGGTCATTTTAGCGGCCCACAAAGCTTTATCCAGCAGTTGTCCCGACGGCCCTATCAGGGGACAGCCAAAATCATCCTCCACCACGCCGGGGCCCTCGCCTACAAAAACTATCGGGCTATCGGCAGCGCCAAACCAGCCTACAGGGCCCTGAGCTGCTTCGCGCAGCTGGCACTGGCTGCAAACTTCTAATTCGTGCGCCAGGTTTTTCAAAGCTTCTTCTTTCATTGTCCATCACACCTAAATTATAGATTTTAAATCACAGCCGCCGCGGCGATGTGTGCAGATCGATCCTGATAAAGGGCAGGTGCTTTTTGAGTTCCTCGCGGCTTTGTTCAAGCACAAAGGTAGCGGCCTGGATATTGCCGGAAACAGGCGAAACGAAACGGGCAAAGCTGTTCATGGTAACCAGTCCGCCAGTAGCCGTAAAGACGCTCTGGTTCATATTGATATACCATTTTTCTCTGTCGTTGAGTACCCTGCCGTCGATCTCGGCTATCAAAATATAGTCCGCCCCCAAAGCCTGGGCTTTCTGGTAAAATTTTTCCATGGAAAAAACATCGTCATCATAAAGCTTTGTTTCCGTATCGACAATAATATATCTAGGCAACATCATCTGGTATTCGCTCATAATAAAGCGCTTGATATCCGGCACATAATCACGCTTGTCCACTTCACGGCTGCTGCCTATCCACACAGCCACCAAAGGCTCATTGCCTTCCAGCTTCTTCATAGGTAATTTTTCGCGCACGCCGGCAGCTTCAGCTTTATCCAATGCCGTGTAATATTCGCGCATGCTGTAATCAAAATACATGCCCATATCATGCTGAAAATCACTCAATTTTCGGGAAAGGTTATATCTATGGAAATCGCCGAACTGTTTATAGCCGCCAAAAAATGTTTGCAGACTGCCCGGCACCGGGTCGGCATTATTGGCAATGCGGCGCAGCGATATTTTATCTCCGTAAGCTTCGGCAAAAGCCGCGTTACCGATAGCAGGAGCGCCAAAGGTAGTTACAGGCACGCGCCTTTTCTCGACGCCCATACTTACCAGACGCTCTGCCAGCAGCGTTGCTACAGCACCGCCCAGGCTGTGTCCGGTCAGAATGACACGGGAATCTTTATTTTCCAAAATTTCATTGAATAATACTTCATCGATACCATCGCCGTCGACGTCAACCATTGTTTCCAGCACTGTATTTACATAATCGTTGAAGCCTTTATGCACCATCGGCACAGTTTTATCTTTCTCCGTCCGATTAGCATATTCGATGAATTCGGCCAAATTAGTACCTCCGTAAGGCACTTTGTCCGTATTCAGATTAACGATCCAGTCGCTTTTACTGGCGCTGCCGCGAAAAGCTACGATATAGACATCACCGCCGCGACGACTTTTATTTTTGGCTACGATGAAATTTGCTTCCAGCTTGCCCTTCTGTACATTATGCGGCACTATCTTCCAGCCGTAATCGCGCAGATAACCGAATTCAGGAGCATCTTCCGGAGAATATGCTCCGATACAGGCGCCTGCTGCTACCGTCGTCCAATGGGCCTGTCTGTAAGCAGCGTCAATAGCGCTTTTTTCCTCGGGCGTATATTCCTGCGCCCAGCTTCTACCAGCCGGCATAAGTACAAATACAGCCAACAGAGTATAGACTAAAAATCTTCTTAAAAAGTGCATGCCAGGCCTCCTCTCCTTCAATTTTACCGATACCATTTATAATAATTATAAATGAATCCGGTGAAAAATACAAAGAAAACGCATTTCTTTTAGAAGAAATGCGTTTAACTATCTTGGCTTCAGGCTTTTTCCAGCTTAGCCTTAAAAGAGATCTTTCGGGGCGTATCTATAGTATCGAACTGCACAAGATGCGCCGCTTTGATCAGGTCGACATCCACCACCGTACCGCATCCGAAAATACTGTGGCTTACCCGCTGGCCCACCACAAAGGTTTTTTGGTTGTCAGCATCAGTAAGATAGCGTTCGCTCAGCGCCACATAATCACGGGTCTCGGCAATCAACCCTTCCTGCGGCTCCTGAGTATAAGCCAGCAGGTCCTGATCGATATCCAGCAGAAAGCGTGAAGGATAGCGCGGCGAGCCGTCAAAATTCCTGCCTTCCGCTTCAGAAAGATACAATACTTTTTCAGCACGCGTCATGGCTACAAAGGCCAGCCTTCGTTCTTCCTCCATCCCCTGGATAGTGTCAGTCCTTTTTGAGGGAAAAACACCTTCATTCATGGCACACAGAAAAACATAGGGAAACTCCAGCCCCTTAGCCGAATGGACAGTCATCAGCTTCACTTTATCACGGTCGTCAGCAGCATCGCTGTTGGTAAACAGGGCGATATGCGACAAATAATGCTCTAATGTGCTTTCCTCACCACAAGAGGTTTCATATTCATACACCGACTGCTTGAGCTCGGCCAGATTGTCCAGCCGTTCCTGGCTGCCCGCGGTACGCAGCATTTTTTCGTAGCCGCTCTCATTTAAAAGCGCCGCTAAAACTTCCGATATCGGCCTGTCGGCATAATGGCCTGCAAACCCTTCTATCAGGCTGATGAACTGAGCCGCTTTCGTGCCTTTAAAAATATCATCGTCGATATTTTTTTGCAGCGCCGTGTACAGGCTGCATTGCTGCCTTCCCGCATATTCCTGCAGGAAACTCATTCGCCGCTCACCCAGATTACGCTTTGGTACATTAACGATCCGCATAAAAGCCAAATCATCTTTATACGCTATCATCCGCAGATAGGATAAGGCATCCTTGATCTCCATCCTGCTGAAAAACTGTACGCCACTGTAAATATTATAAGGTATTTTTTCACGCAGAAAAACCTCTTCTACGGTCCTTGTGACGTAATGGGCACGATACAAGACCGTTATCGCCCGGTAAGCAATGCCGCTGTTATGTAGCTTCTGTATCTGCTGCGCTATCCACACCGCTTCGGCTTCAGATGTAGACGCATGGTGGCACAGCACCTGCTCACCAGCGGCCAGGGTCGGCACCAGTTCTTTTTTGATGCGGTGTTTGTTTTTAGCTATCAGCGAATTGACCACGCCAATGATCTGCGGCGTCGAACGATAATTCTGCATCATCATAATTGTTTTGACAGCAGGAAAAACCTTGTCAAAATCCAGCAGGTATTTAACATTGGCCCCGCGCCAGGTATAGATAGTCTGATCGGGGTCACCGACGATAAACAAATTTTTATGGTAAGCACACAAAACGGACATCAGCTTGTATTGCAGCTCGTCGATATCCTGAAATTCGTCTATCATAATATATTCCAGCCGCTGCTGCCATTTTAGCCTGATCTCTTCATTCTGCTCAAAAATGTATAAAGAAAATTTTATCAGGTCGTTATAATCAAGGCCAAAGCATTTCTTTTCCTGATATAAATAACCATAAAAAATAATGTCGGACGGGTCGACTGCCTGCAGGTATTTTTGCCGCAGCGTATCTAAAGACATGGTAAGCATATCTAAATAATATTCCGGCTCTTTGAATATCTTCCGTATCTCGATCATGTCCCGTGCTTTGCTGAAGGTCATATTCCTGAGGGTCAGGCCGCGCTCTTCGTAAATTATTTTCAGCATGGCATCAATGTCGCTGTTATCTAAAACTAAAAAACTTTTAGGATACTGCAAAGCATAGCTGTCTTCCTGCAGGATAGACACACAGAAACCATGAAAGGTAATGATATAGCCGGTATCATTATCGCCGGTCAGATTGTGGATGCGCTGGCGCATTTCGTTAGCCGATTTATTGGTAAAGGTAACACAGAGTATATTGCCCGGCAGGATACCGATCTCATTCACCAAATAAGCAAAACGTCGTGATAATGCACGCGTTTTACCGGAACCAGCACCGGCTATAACTCTAATAAAGCCTTCGGTTGCCGTAACGGCTTCTCGCTGCGCCTCGTTAAGTCCCTGCAAAATATCTTCCACTGCTTGGCCCTCCTTCCACCGACATTTCTATTTATCCGAACTCCAGTTCTATTATATCAACAAGCTGACTTCTGCACAATATGTTTAACCAAATGTCACAAACACAAATTTCTCATAACAAAAACAGACTGTAAGTCTACAGTCTGTTTTGCTGAAAGTAATATTTTGTATGCCTTTTTACTAAAAGCAAACTGCTACATTTATTTAGCCAGGCCTTTTTCTTTAAGCCACTGTTCTAGTAAATCTGCTATTTGCTTATTATTCAAATCAGCAAAAGGAAAATGGGTATTACCCTTGATCCCTATTTCCGGCAAATGAACCACCGTCGCATCGCCGCCGTGGCGATTGACTGCCGCTGCCCACAACCGTGCCATCTCTAACCGTATCCGCCAATTATCTTTGTTCCATTCATTTGTTGGCTGGTCAGGGATATAGTCGCCGTAATAGATAACTATAGGGATCTGCGTCAACTTTTCAAAATCCTCCAAGGCTACTTCTGTAGCCGCCAGGCTGCCAAAAGGACTGGATGTAGCCAGTGGTGCAGGTACTTCACCTGTTGAGAAAATAAAACCACTGCCTGGTTCATAGGCCACAACGGCACGTACCTTAGGACTTTTTATAGCCGTCAACCAGCCTGGGCCGCCACCCTGGGAACGGGTAACTAAAACACCGTCTCCCGCTTTGTCAAAAACAGCAGCTACTGCATCGCTAACGACTATTTCATCAAAAGCCCCGGTGTTAGGCGTCATCTGGCGAAAAAATTGCTCCAACGCCTCCTGGTTTTGGGCAAACTGCACGCCTTCAAAAAAGTTGGGCCAGTTGCCAAGGCGGAAATTACTGAACCATAATTGATCTGCCGTTGCTGCAGAGAGCTGCTCTGGCACAGTCGCCTGCCCAGCCTTACCGCGCCGGGGCTGATCGATCAAATAGGTGCTGTAACCGCGGCTTAAAAATATATTTTGGAAGCCTGCCCTGCCATCCGGCGTGGTTTCCCATGTTTTGGCAGACTGACCGGCACCATGTAAAAACACCAGTGAATACTTTTTGGCGCGAACAGGTTTTTGATAAAAAACATAAGCATGATCACCATGCAGGGTTTGCCCAGCAACAACGGCAGGCTTGCTGTAATCAAAAGTACCGGCACTCTGCACAACCGTTCCCCCTGCTGCAAAACTGCCCTGCTGCGCCAGCTTTACCGGCTTTGCAAAAGCAAAGCCTATAGAGGTAAAACTCATTGCCACCAGCAGCAATGATAACTTTCTTAATACAGAAAAACGCACGTCCTCACCTCTCTTTTCGGTTACGCATCAACATTTTATAAGCGGCTGCCATAAAAGTCAGCCAATTTATCAACAAACTGGTTTACGTATTCCGGTACAAAATAAGTTTGGATATGGGTAGCGCCTTCGACTAAAAACAATTCTTTATCCTTAGTCCCGATAGCTTTGGCAAAGGCTTCTTCCGACATATACAGCGAATCGGCCTGCTTGCCTGCCATCATCAGCAGCGGCTGGTCGATAAGCTCGATCTGGTCAGTAGCGTCCCAGGTCATAAGTTCCATCAGACTGCTTGTTGTATAGGCAAAGGTCGAGTTGGGATGCCTATGGGTCTTACCGTAATACATCATCCCTTCACGATAAAGGTCATTGGTAATTTGTTGAATACCCGCTTCGGTCAGGGCATCAAAATCGACCGTACCGGAATAAGTAATTTTACCGGTGGCAACCTCTTCTACCCTAGCGTCAGCAGCCTGATGCAGACGTTCCTGTACCGTATCCAGCATGCTGTTCATATAACCGTTTCTTCTTACCTCACCAGTATTGAACATACTTAAAGTCGCAACAGCTTTAAAGCGTTTATCAGATTTTGCCGCATTTAAGGTATAGCCACCGCCGCCGCAAATTCCAAGTATACCTAAACTCTCCTGGTCGACACCGGGATATTTAGTAATGAAATCAGCCATGCCATGCAGGTCTTCCGTACGAAAGTAAGGCACGTCCACATTGCGGGGAGTTCCTTCACTTGCGCCCTGATAAGCGGCGTCAGCGGTAATGGTGATATAGCCAAGTTCGGCCAGGCGCTGGGCATAAAGGCCGGCTACCTGCTCTTTAACGCCGCCGTTAGGATGCGCCACCACTATTGCGGCATACTTTTTGTCGACGCTATAGTTTGCCGGTGTGTAAACGTTGGCAGCTATCTTCAAGCCATGCAGCTTATAATTGACAGGGCGGATATTTACCTTACCGCTGACATTTCTTGTAATAGCATTTTGATAAACCAGTCCATAACGATTCTCCGAGGCGGCTTCGGCCTCTGCCATCCCGACCGGTGCAAAGCCACAGGCCATCAATACTACGGCGGCGGCTAAAGCCGTCATTTTAAATCTTTTCATTTTTCTGCTCCTCACTTTTCTTTACTTCTATTTTTGCAGAACTTCCTGTAGAACCTTCTGTGCATTAGTGCCTGTCACACTGCCTACTTCATTGTGTAGCACCTGCACTGCCGCACGCAGTTGCTTGGGGGTTAGCCCCACGTTCATGCTGACGCGCATATGGGAAGCCAGCTGGGCATTGACGTTGCCGATACCGGCCAACGCACCAACGGTCGCCAGTTCTCTTTCCTGATAGTTCAAGATATCACGTTCAAAAATATCGCCAAAAAGATGTTCTTTTAAAAATGTGTCGATGATCGGTGCAAAATCGTAAGTCCTCCCGGCAACGGGGCGACCAACAAGTTCTGTTTGAATTTTAGTACCGATAGCTCGGCGGTCACGCCCGGGGTCTACAGGCGTAGCCTCTTTACCTACTTCGTCGCTGATGTCTGCAGCTTGGCGTTCATCGACAACAGTGATCAGGGTATTTAACCCATTTAAACTTCTGGGAAAACCGGCATAAGCATACATCTGCACTAAAACTTCTTTCAGTTCATTAATACTCATACCTCTGTCCAAAGCCGTATTCAGCGCCGTTTTTAACTGCACAAGGTCGCCTTGCGCAGTGAGCGCCGCCACGGTAACGATACTGGCCTGTCTGTCGTTCAATGTTTTTTTAGGGGCAGCTTCTGCCCCAAGAGTAATGCCCACAGCACTGATTGCCAAAGTAAGAATCAATAAATATTTTTTTAACATTTTCTCACCACCTCTTTTTATCGGGGGTACTGATCAGCATCGACTGCTTCCATCCAGGTAACACCTGCGCTACTGGCTTCAGAAACAGCAATATGGGTCATTGAGGTATCAGGCCCGGCACCATGCCAATGCTTGACACCCGGCGGGCACCACACTACGTCGCCCGGCTGCAAAACAGTCACCGGCTTGCCCCATTCCTGCGTGTAGCCGTAACCGGCAGTCACGATCAGCGACTGACCCGTCGCATGGCTGTGCCAATGCGTTCTCGCACCTGGCTCAAAACTTACCGACGCCGCATACACTTTAGATGTACCATGGGGCCGGAACAGGTTTTCTACCCAGGCCCTGCCTGTGAAGTTGGCAGCATTCGCCTGCACCGTCGCGTAAGTGCCATTTTTCGTTATGGTCTGCCCCTGCTCAGCCGCCTGTACCATCAGTCCCAGCGGCATAATCGCAGCAGTGATAACTGCAGCTGCCAAAAACATTTTCTTTGTACCTGTTAACATTGCCTCACCTCTTTAAATAATTTATTTACTTTGCCAAATTCCTTTGTTAAAATAAGCATAAGACCTCGTGTTAGCTCGAGGTCAAGCATCAGCTTTGTAACTTTTTTGAAAACTTTTATATTTATGTCCAGGTGAATAAAGGAGGCCCAACATGAACAATACTTATACCATTGGCGAGCTTGCTAAAAAAATGAACGTTTCTATCCATACTCTGCGATATTATGATAACGAAGGGCTGCTGCCTTTTGTCCAGCGCAAGGATAATGGCCAGCGTCTCTTTACCCAACGCGATTTGATTTTCCTTAACACTATCGAGTGTTTAAAATCTACAGGTATGCCACTCAAAGAAATCAAGCAGTATATCGACTGGTGTATTGAAGGCATGCCGACCGTTCCCCAGCGTTACGAGCTGTTTTTAGAACGTAAAGCCATCGTAGAAGAACAGATAGCGCAAATGCAGAAAATACTGGCTACCATAAACTATAAATGCGACTTTTATAAAAACGCCATCGAAACAGGCAATGTAGAGGTGTGCGAATCGGAACGTAAAATATTGGCAGAAAAAATTTTAGATGGCACTTTGTAAAAGCAGTTCATCAAAAACAAAAAATACCGCCACTGGTATAAAACCAGGTGCGGTATTTTTTTATGGCACTGCACAGCTGCTGGCTGCACAGAAATTGAAAAAGGCGCTACCATCAGGTAGCGCCTTGCTTTTTTGTTCACGAATCAATATATAATTAAAAAACTTTAATTGCTATATTTATTATACACGAACAACATTAGCCGCTTGTTCACCACGGTTACCTTGAACAACTTCGAATTCTACTTCTTGGCCTTCTTCAAGAGTTTTGAAACCGTCAGTTTGAATAGCGGAGAAATGAACGAATACGTCGCCACCATCTTCGCGTTCGATGAAACCATAACCTTTTTCTGCGTTAAACCATTTTACTTTGCCAGTCATTTTCTGGGCCTCCTAAAAATTACTTTAATGAGGAGCTAGAACATCTCGCTCACCAGCCCATTATAGCCTATTATTTACAATAAAGCAACTCTCTTTGGCAACTTTTTGTAATTTTTTTAATATTTTTGCAGTTATTTATTTAACTTTTGCTCAATCAAGGCTAGTTTAACACTTCTGGTCATCTTTTTGATTTCACATTCGCGCTGCAAAGCGTCTTCCTTCGTCGTCAGTTGTTCGCTGTACACCAGCTTTACAGGCCCGCGGCCTCGGGTGTACTTAGCACCTTTACCGCTGTTATGGGCAGCCAACCGTTTTTCCAAATCATTAGTCCAACCCGTGTACAGCGAATCATCCTTACAGCGGAGGATGTAGACATAGGCCGACAAGTTATTTTACGACCTCTACTTTTTCCATAACGACAGCTTCCTTCGGACGGTCGCGGAAATCAGTATCAGTAGCGCCGATCAAACGTACAACGTCCATACCTTCGACAACGCAGCCAAAAATAGCATGTTTGCCATTAAGATGCGGAGTTGGCGCCAGGGTGATGAAGAACTGGCTGCCGCCAGTATTGGGGCCAGCATTGGCCATAGAAAAAATGCCTTCATCATCATGCTTCAAGCCTTCGCCGAATTCATCATCAATTTTGTAGCCGGGGCCGCCCATACCTGTGCCGGTCGGATCGCCGCCCTGAATCATAAAGCCGTCGATAACGCGGTGGAAAATAATACCGTCATAATAGCCTTTTTCAGTCAAATCAATAAAGTTTTTAGTAGTTTTAGGTGCCTTGTCCTCAAACATCTCGGCTACAAAAACACCTTTATTGGTTGTAAATTTGATTTTTCTGTTTTCACTCATCCTGAAAACCTCCTGAATTATAAATTATTTTTAGCAAACAACGCTTTTTGGATAGCGTCAACCAGCAAATAAACACCTACGCCGATACCCGCCATCCAGGCCGGGGTAAGTGCGGCAGCCTGCGAATCGCCGTGCACCCACGGCACCGCAAAGCCGATCATCAGAAAAACGCCCTGCGCGACCTGCAAACGCTGCGGGATGATGCGCTTGCCGTCCTTATCACCTTTAGCTTCGGTTATGGACGCCATGCGGATATCGGGCAGGAACAAAATAAAACAGATCGCCATCAGATAAATATAGATCATCGACAGGCTATGGGCTTTCGCAGTAGTATCAGCCATCGCCGTTACAGCAAAGGCCAGGCCTCCCAGATACAGGCTGCGGTAATAGCCGCCTTTGATCTGGCTTTCGATGATATAGGCAGTACCTGTCAGCACAGGATAGAGCCAGTAGCCGTCTTTGCCCAGCCAATAGGCAATAACTATCAACAGCACATTATCGCCGAGCTTATGCCGCGAACCGGAAGTGCGGTTGAGCAGCCGCAGGATGAACAGCAGCCACAGTAAAACCAGCACGTTACCTTCACCCAAAGTCAGCACTGCCACAATGCTTAAGCCACCGCCGATGATACCGCCCAGCTTACGGTCAGGGTCAAGTTCCTGCGCTATCAGCCAGGAAAAGAAAAAGGCTGCGGCCGTATTGATACCAAAATAAACGGCAGCTTCAGTATCAGCTCCACCCATTGTTTTCCAAACAGTTGCCGCTACCGAAGTCAAAATAGTACAGATAAGTGCGATCCTGGTTATGCCGTCGCTGAAGTCGATCGGGCGGCCAAGACCGAAAACCCCACCTTCCGTCAGCGAGGTCGTCGCGTTAGAATATTTATTGTCTTTTTTTCCCATGCTTTCATCCCTTACCTTACAGATTTTATTATATCTTTATTAGTTTAACATAACTGCAGGCAGTCTGCGACTGCCTGCGAAATTTTTTTAAAATATTTTTGTCAATTCTGCCAGGGTCAAAGCAAAAGCAGTAGTTCTGGGAACCGCCGTTTTTAAATCAACAGATTCGTGATCTGTATGTTCGTCATAGTTTTCAACGCCTAAAGCATCTAAGGTAGGAATATATTTCGCCGTCCTGTTTCCGTCAGTCAATCCGCCTGCTACCCATTCGGTGACCTTGCCGCCAAATTCTTCGCTGACGATGCTGCTGTAAACGTCGATCATTTTTTGTACCTGAGCTGTTTTTTCCATGGGGCCGGTAACGATGCCGCCAGTGATCTCGACTTTAGTACCTGCGATAACTGTCTTATCTGCCAGCGCCTTGATCTCGCCGTCCAGCCGTTGCTGCTCGGCGACCGAGAAACAGCGGACATTGACTTCGCAGTAAGCGTCGCCGGGAATAACGCTGATCTTATCGTTAGTAGAGCCGATAACACCTACGTTGACAGTGTTTTCGGGAATGAACTGCCCCGAATCAACGATGCCGCGTTCAGCCAAAGCTTTAGCCGTAAAATCGGCCGGGGCTCCAGGCATGGGGCTGGCCAATTTATGCAGCTCGGTAATGGTGTAAGCCAGCTGGTGAATGGCGTTGGCACAATGCTGGGAAGCATTGCCGTGATGCCCGCCGATACCGGTGACCTTGACTATATATTTGGCATTGCCCTTACGCTGGGTCACGATACCCCAGTTAGGACGTGCTACATCCATGATAACCGCAAAATCAGCCTGCTGCGAGAGCTCGGCTACAATATCTTCCGCCATGGGCGAGCCGCCTTCTTCTTCGCCGTTGGTATAGTAAATTATTTCTTTAAAATCGGTAAAACCCGCTTCCTTTAAGGCCTGTAAGCCGTAGATAACTTCTACCACAGTCGCCTTGTCGTCACCAACGCCGGAACCCCATGCGAAACCGTTGGCATCAACTTTAAACGGACGTTTGGCCGCTTCGCCGCGGTTAAAGACCGTGTCCACATGGGCTACCAGCAAAATGCGCAGCTTGCCAGTTCCCTGCAAGCGCGAGATGAGATGGCAGGCCCGGTCATTATAACGAAATTCGGTCGTCGCGCCCAGCGCTTCCATTTTAGCTGCTACAAATTTATTGGCAGCTTCCGTGCCTTCACGATCACCGTTACCGGAATCGATATTAGTCAGAGTTTCCAGATCTTTGACATAAGCGTCATATTGACGCGCCAGATAAGTCTTGATTTTTTCTTTCATGGTTAAACTCCTTTCAAGAATTCAGATAGCTTTTATATTCGCCGAATACTGTGTTTTTTCCTGCCGCGGGGCAAATTAAAAAGGGAGCCGCCAATGCAGCTCCCCAAGTAATAGACTCTTTTTAAGAACGATCAAACGATTTTTTCACCATGATAGGTTTCACCGTCGATATCCGGCATGATTTGATGGCGTTTGCTCCACAAATCTTTGTATTTGACTGCCTGGGCATGGATGTTTTCCAGGTTGCTTTCATCAAGGTTTTTGATAATTTTAGCAGGGATACCTGCTACCAGCGAAAACGGCGGTACTTTAGTACCTTTGGTAACTACGGCACCAGCAGCGACGATAGAGCCGTGGCCAATAACGCTACCGTCAAGTACGGTAGAACCCATGCCGATCAGGCAATGGTCTTCAACGGTACAGGCATGCAGGATAGCGCCATGACCGACGGTAACAAAGTCACCAACGATGCAGGCATAATCATCAGCTACATGCAGGCAGCAGTTGTCTTGAATATTACTGTAACGGCCAACTTCGATACGATTGACGTCGCCGCGGATGGTAACATTGAACCAGGCACTGCTGTATTCTTTCATTTCTACTTTACCGATAATATCGGCACTTTCAAAAGCATGCGCTTTTTTGTCGATTTTGGGCATTTGCCCTTCAAATTCTTTTAACATATAACTCACTCACTTTCATGTGATAATCGATACCAGTTACTATACCTTTATTATTTATCCAAACTAATTTTTAGTCAAGAGCAGGCAACTGTAAATTAACTAAAGTTTCATAATGTAAGTTTTTAAATCAGGCTTCAGAAGTATTCTTGACCTTGGTCTGATAAGTATAGAAACCCGTACTCAGCAGAATAATGCCGGTCAGCACCAAAATATGGCGCGTCAGCATAAATTCACCCAAAGCGCCGCCCAGCAGCGGCCCTACCACTCCGCCAAACTGCTGCGCCGAAGTGACCAGGCCAAAGGCCTTACCGCGCATCGACGGATGAGTGACTTCGACCAGCTTGGCATTGATATTCGGCACTGCTCCAGACAGGAACAGGCCATAAATAAACTGGATCCCGGCAAACTGCCAGATATCCCGGATAAAGATTTGAAAAAGATTGATCGTGCCGGCACAGACCAGAACAAAGCTTAAAATCCTGGTATAACCGCGCTTTTGGCCCTGATTGCCCCAAAACGGTGCCGCAATGATACCGGCGATACCAGCCAGCGAGAAAATGATGCCCGCCGCCTTGATGACCGATTCATCCATCCGGCCCATCAAATGTGAAACATACAGCGTTACCAGCGGCTGAATGAGCATAGTGCAAACCTGCACCAGAAAGAACAACGACATCACGTAGATCAGGCCTTTATTTTGCAGCGAGTCCTTCAGATCCTGCCACAGATTGATCTTGACCTTAGCCAATTCAGGCGCATGAGGGATATCGCGAACATAAAACACTACCATCAGCGTCGCAAAAGCCAAACACAGGCTGGCAACAAAAAACGACATGCGCATCCCGAACCAGGCACTTAAATAGCCGCCCATCATTGGCCCTAAAATCGTACCGCTAGCCACCGCAGTCTGCATCAAACCCATGCCCCAGCCCATACTGCTTTCCGGCAAGGTAGACGATACCAGTGACATAGAAGCAGGCACAAAGCCGCTGATAAACCCGGTCAAGGCACGCACAGCTAAAAGCTGTTCCGGAGTTTGTGAAACACCGGCCAGCCAATAAGTCATAGCCAAACCAAAGCCGGCTCTGATCGCCATCCGACGCTGCCCGACCTTATCAGCCCTCGCGCCCCAATAAGGCGCCATGATAGCCGCGCCCAGAAAGGTTATCGCATAGACCAACCCGCTCCAAAAATTAACGTCGTTACTATCGACGTGTAATTCCTGCAGCAAAAAAACAGGTAAAAACGGCACTACCATCGTATAGCTGGCGCAGGCAAAAAACACACCGCCCCATAAGACAGCCAGATTGCGCTGCCAGCTTATCGCCCCTGAGCCTCTTTCATCTAACAAGGACATCTACTCATCTCCAAATCAACTATTATAACTTGATTATAACATAGGCTTTACATAAAAAAAACTCATTTGCTGCTTTTGGCTGCCCAGGCGCTATTCATCAGCAGCTTGTATTTTTTTTCACCGCCACTAATCCGGGCAATGACTTTTCAGCCTTTTTCTTGTATAATATTGTATATATTATTTACAAAATCATTTACTTTACCTAAGAAAGGGAGTACGTCAGTGAACGGATTTGAAAAACAGGAGCTGGAAACTCAGGGCATGATGAGCAAGCTCTTCGGCAGTAAGCCCAGCACTAACGCCTTAATTGAAATAAACAATTTTTTAGCCGATAATGCTAAGGCTACTGACCTTACAGCAGAACTGGTCCAGGGCTTTATTAAAGCCTGGGGCGCAAAGTTTGACAGCAGTAACATTGAAAACCGCAGCAGTATGTACCGCAAGGTTGCCGATCATGTTTATCTGTCGGCCCAAAGCAAAGACGATGCCGTCTTTAACGAAGCACAACATTTGGCCTCTGTTTTGGAATTGCCCGAAAATTTACAACGGCTGGCTGACAAGGGTGCCAAAAAGGTTGCGTACTTTGCCCGCTGCCGCAAACTCATCAGTGGCGAAGAACCTTTAAGCATCGGCGAGATCAACACTGTCTTTGGCTACGATTACGAAGACGGCTACGATATCCGCACGCAGGTTTTCCACGACTACTTCAATAAAAAATTCGACGACATCGCCGAAGCCAAGCGTTTCAGCCCCGATGATGAACAGGCACTGCGCGACATCTGTACCAAGCTGGATATCCCTTACGAATTTAAACCCAATATCCAAAACGCACTCGATAAATACCGTTATTTATGGTCTGCCGAAAATTCACCTTTGGGTGATATCCAGGTCGACTTTCCTCTGAACGAAGGCGAGATCTGCCATGCGGCTGCACAGCAGGCCGGTTATTGCGAACACAAAACCGTTGAAAAAGAAGACAATTATTTTGAACTGACACGCAAATTAGAGATCGACGAAACCATCTCTTTCAAAGGCGAAAAAATCGAATATCCCCGCTTTACCGAAGAAGTAACGGCCGTCGTCGACGTTGGCTACCTTTTTTTCACTAACCAGCGGGTCATTTACCTCAGTAATAAGCTGGCGAAGATCATTGATCTGAACGAACTGGAAGCAGCCGATCTCTCCGTTAACATCATCTACTTTTACCAAAAGGACGGTTCCGTTATGGCCATCAAATTCAATGATGATGTGGCGGAAGTTATGTTCGCTATCTTCAAACGCATTTTGAGCGAACGTCAGTAAGTTTTATTAAAGGAGTTATTATCATGCAGGAACAGATCCGTTTCGTCACCTTTAATGACATTCCTCGGATTTTAGAAATTTATACACCTTATATTACCGATACGACCATCTCTTTTGAATACGAACCACCCAGCCTGGAAGAATTTACAGCCCGCGTTCAAACCACCAGCAGTAAATATCCTTATCTGGTCTACGAACGCGACAGCGTTATTTTAGGTTTCGCCTATGGTTCACCCTATCAGGAACGTATCGCTTACAACTTCGACGCCGACCTTTCTGTTTATCTGGCACCTGAAGCTCAAAAGGGTGGTATCGGCCGCAAGCTGTACACCTGCCTTTTAGACCTGCTGCAAAAACAGGGCTTTTACAATGTTTACGCCTGCATCACAGCCACCAATCAGCGCAGTATCGATTTCCACAAGTCGCTGGGTTTCCGTGATCTGGGGGCGCATCCGCGGGCCGGCTATAAGTTCGACCAATGGCTGGATATCGTCTGGATGGATAAACAGTTGCCACAGGCAAGCGACTTACCCCAGCCCCTCAAACCAATCACAGCTTTTAACAACGACGACATTTTAAAGCTTTTTTGAGCATACAAAAAGGAGTACATCTTTCGATGTACTCCTTTTACTTTTCAACTTAGAAATAATCAAGTTCGCGTTCGCAGATAGCGCCGGTGACCGGGTCTAATTTCAATTCGCCGTCAAATCTGTCAGTCAGGAAATCAGCTTCATAATAAATATTGTTGCCGTCTTTGCCCTGGCTGATGATGATCTCATAAGCGCCAGGATAATTTTGCAGAACGATCTGTTCGATATCTTCAGGTGTTTTAGTTACCATAGTGCTGCCCATAACGAAGGTAGCACCTTTGACTTCGATCTCATCAACTTTAGAAGTTGCGGTGTTTACTTCGACAACGTAACGCTCTAAGGTGTTCGGATCTTTAAACGTAATGATACTGTTACCTCCATCTACATTATAGCCAAGCAACTCGCAAGCTGCCGGTATCTCGGCCTTAGCCGCATTGATAGCCGCCATACTTTGATTTACCTGGGTAGGAGCCGCAGCTGATGCGATAGATGTAAAAGCCAGCATCATCAATGCGCCTAATGTTAACAAAAGATTCTTGAATTTCATAAAGTCCACTTCCTTAAATATTTTTTGCATTTCTGCTTACGTATTTAATTATAGGACTTTCTGCCGCAACACGCCGTTATATAATCTTACTTAATCAACGAAGATAATTTTTTAAGATTTTAAAAATTCGGGCAAGTTTTTCGCTTTCTTTAAAATAAAAAAAGCCTTACGATAATTCGCAAGGCTTAAAGTCTTTGTTTGGTGCGGTTGGTGGGATTTGAACCCACACGGGTCTCCCCGCCACCCCCTCAAGATGGTGCGTCTGCCGTTCCGCCACAACCGCGTTGGGGTAAGTGATTTAGTGCTAAAAATAAAAATGGTGCGGTAGAGAGGACTTGAACCTCCACGGGGTTGCCCCCACTAGCTCCTGAGGCTAGCGCGTCTGCCGTTCCGCCACTACCGCATTTCAATTGCCTAAATCAGCAACATTGATATGATAGCACACTATCACAACTCCGTCAATAGTTTTTTAATCTATTTTTATATAATTTGTAATATTCATCGCGGTCATACAACACTTTTTTTACATATTCACGTGTGTCGCTGTACGGAATATCCTCGATCCGATTGAAATCATAATCCCAGCCGTTCTCCTGCATCCAGGCCTTAGTATTGCCCCGGCCAGCATTGTAGGCGATCATCATCAACACCCAGTTGCGCTGGAATTCATATTCCAACTCACCCAGATACCAGCAGCCTAAGCGAATGTTGGCGTCGGTACGGTATAAATCGTCAGGCGCAAAATTTTTGATGCCCATCTGCTCAGCGATCCACTCGCCTGTATCGGGCATGATCTGCATCAAACCAATCGCGCCGACCTTGGAGACGGCTTTACGGTCAAAATTACTTTCGTTTTTGATAACTGCCGCCACCAAAAATGGGTCGATTTTATTTTTGCCGCTGTATTCTAAAATCTCGCCCTGATAGGGCCACATATAAACAAACCGCATTTGTACTTCGTCAGACGTCCAGATTTTCCAGCCCAACAACGAAACTGCGCACAACAAAATCAGCACGAACCAAATTTTGCGGCTGTTGTTTTTCTTTTTTCGACGTCTGCCCAAGCTTAATCCTCCATCTGTAATACTTTTTTCCACGCGTTTTTCACGGCCAGCTCGATTACTTCCAGACTGCCGCTGTTATCAAGGATCAGGTCTGCATAAGGTTTCTTATCTGCCAAGGTCATCTGCGACGCGATACGTGCCTTTACTTCCTGCTCCGTCATCCCGCTGCGAGCCATTGCACGCTCGATCTGTGTTTTTTCATCGACTGCTACCAGCCAGAGCAGATCCACTTCTCGATACCAGCCGCCTTCGATCAGCAGAGGCACATCTAAAACTACTGCCGCCAACCCTTTTTGGCTGGCCTGCTCCAAAAACACCTTTGCTTCCTGACGCACATAAGCGTGGACGATACTTTCCAATTTTTTTAAAGCAGCTTTGTCCTCAAACACCAGCCGTGAAAGTTTGGCCCGGTCCAATTCGCCGCCGGCCGTCAGATACTCTGCACCAAATGCAGCAATCACCTGCCGCAGGCCCTGTGATCCTTTAGCAACAGCCTCCCTGCTCACAGCATCGGCGTCAAATATTTCAGCGCCCAAACGGCGCAAAATGTCTGCTACGGTGCTTTTTCCCGAGGCAATGCCACCTGTTAAGCCAATGATCTTCATTTCAGCCTCACTTAATGCTGGCAGTTAGCGCAGTAGGTAGTGCCTCTGCCGCCAACCTTAGTTGTAACCAAAGCTTCGCCGCAGGTTTTGCAGGCTTCGCCGCCGCGGCCATATACCAGCAAATGATTTTGATTGTCGCCTTTATTACCTTCGCCGTCTTTATAATCGCGGAAGGTGGTGCCACGGTTAGCAATGCCCTGAGCGATAACTTTATTGGCAGCTTCGTGCAGCGCCTCTATTTCCTCACGGGTCAACGTGTTGGCGATGCGCGTCGGTAAAATTCCCGCCAGCGCCAGGCATTCGTCGGCATAAATATTGCCTAATCCTGCAATAACGGTCTGGTCAAGGATCAAGGTTTTGATCGGTTTCCGGCTCTTTGCCGCAACAGGAGCCAGATATTCAGGATTAAAGCCCACGGTCAGCGGTTCCGGCCCTAGTGTCTCGTAGCCTGCGATATAACAGTCGGCATCGGTCACTAAATACAGGGTGCCAAAAGTCCTGATATCGCAAAACCACATCGTTACGCCGTCAGTCAACTCAAATTTTATCTTGGCATAAGCCGGCGGCTCCAACTTACTGCTTTGCGCCACAAGAGAACCGGTCATGCGCAGATGCACGATCAGCTTCTGGTCGCTGCCGGTTTGTAGCACCAGATATTTACCACGGCGGCAAACGTCTTCTATCGTCCGCCCGGTCAGCCCTTTAATAAACTGCTCCGGCGTCGGATGCTTGATAAGCCTGTCTAAATATATTTCAACTTTAGTGATTTTTTTCCCTTTGATATGTGGCAGCAAGGTTTTTCTGACCTGCTCCACCTCCGGTAATTCCGGCATGGCAATCCCTCCTATTTGGTCTGCGCCCAGTTTTTGCCCCAGGCAACGTCAGCAGTCAGCGGAACGCTCAGCACAGCGGCAGCTTCCATAGCTTTCTTTACCAGCCCGGCCACAAGTTCCCGCTCTGCTTCCACCACTTCCAGCACCAATTCATCGTGTACCTGCAGCAAAATGCGGCTCTTGACTCCGGCTTCCGCCAGTGCCTGTTCCACATTCAGCATCGCTATTTTGATAATATCGGCGGCAGTGCCCTGGATTGGCGTATTGATAGCTGTGCGCTCCGCAAAGCTGCGCAGATTGAAATTGCTGTGCCTGATATCAGGCAGATAACGTCTGCGCCCAAACATCGTCGCTACATAACCCTGCTGCCGGGCGTGTTTGACTGTGTCGTCCATATATTGTTTGACCCCGGTATAGCGGGCAAAATAACTTTTGATGTAATCGGCAGCCTCACCGCGGCTGATATCCAGCTGCTTGGCCAGCCCAAAATCGCTGATGCCATAAACGATACCGAAATTAACAGCCTTCGCCCGGGTACGCATCATCGAATCGACCTCTGCCAGCGGTACACCGAATACCTCGGCGGCAGTGCGGGCGTGTACATCCTGACCATGCAGGAAGGATTCCAGCAGCAGCTTGTCCTGCGCCATGTGCGCCAATACCCTCAGTTCTACCTGCGAATAATCACAGGCCATCAGCCAGTCGTAGCCTTCGCCGGGAATAAATATCTCGCGGATACGTTTGCCTATCTCGGTCCGCACCGGGATATTCTGCAAATTTGGGTCGGTGCTTGATAACCGTCCTGTTGCTGTAACTGTCTGCTGAAAATGAGTATGTATACGGCCCGTCACCGGATTGATCAGCGGGCGCAGCCCTTCCAAATAGGTAGAGTGCAGCTTGGTCAGCTTGCGGTGCTCCAGGATAGTTTTTATCAGCGGGTGCTCACCTTCCAGCTGTTCCAAAACAGAAACGTCGGTAGAATAACCTGTCTTAGTCTTTTTAATGACCGGCAGTCCCAGTTTTTCAAACAACAGAACGCCTAATTGCTTCGGCGACTTCAGGTTAAAGCTTTCGCCTGCCTGTTCCTCTGCCAAAATCTCCAACGCTTTGATCTGGACAGCCATTTCCGTAGTGATGCTTTGCAGCAGCTTGACATCGGGTTTGATGCCAGCCAGCTCCATTTTCGCCAACACCTCGGACAGCGGCAGCTCCATTTCCTGATACAGCTTTACCAGTTCATACTCCTGCAGTTTCTGTTCTATTATCGGCAGCAAGGCTTGCAGGTCGGCCACGTTACCGCCGCTATTAGCAACCAGATAACGCTCCGTCACCGCTTTTAAATTATATGAGCTACGCCCAGGCTCTATTAAATAGGCGGCAATACTGATATCTTCCACGATACCGGCAGCTTTTTTACCCAGGCACAGGCAGGTCTTATAAATCTCCTTGCTGTCGCAGGTAGCTTTAAGCTGACTTGCGTCGGCCAGCCACTCGTAAAACAGGTTCCAGGCGCCGCTGCCTTCACGCAACTCATGAATCTTTTCATCAAAAAAAATCTCAACCGCCGTAAAATGCAGTTGGGGCAGTTCGCCGCCGCATGTTGCCATAAAAGGTATCACTGCCTGATTTTGACGCAGGCTTGCAAAAAAAGCTTCGCCCTGCTCCGCAGTTTCCAGCACCTCTGTCGCCACGCTGACAGCTTCCACACTCACACTCTCACCAAAAAGGTCAAAGGTGCCGTCGCTGCCGCCCAAAATCGTCTGGAAACGCTCGTGCAGATTCCTGAATTCCAGCTCCTGCATCAAAGGACGCGCCGCGTCAGACATCGATTTTAATTCATATTTATCAAGTTCAAGCTCAACGGGAACTTCCGTAAAAATAGTTGCCAGCTTTTTAGAAAGCAGCGCAGCCTCTTTGTTGTCCGCCAGCTTTTCTTTTAAGCTTTTACCGCTGATCTGGTCGATATTTTCTAAAACATTCTCCACACTGCCATATTCGCCAATCAGCTTTAAAGCAGTTTTGGGGCCAACTCCCGGCACACCGGGAATATTGTCGGAGCTGTCACCCATCAGGCCTTTCAGGTCGATCAGCTGCTTCGGCTCCAGGCCCTCATAATCTTCGGCAAAGGCCGCTACATCATAAGTCTTAATATCCGAGATGCCGCGCTTGGTAAAATAAACCTTTACCCGCTCATCCAAAAGCTGCAGTTCATCCTTATCGCCAGTCACAATAATGATTTCGGCTTCCTTGGGTGCATGTACGGCAAAGGTGCCGATAATATCGTCGGCTTCATAACCGTCAGTTTCTAAAACCGTGATGTTCATGGCCTCTAACAAACGGCGTGCCAGTGGAAACTGCTCGCTCAGTTCGCTGGGTGTTGGCTTGCGCTGACCTTTATAATCGGCAAACAGCTCCGTGCGGAAAGTCTTGCGCGATTTGTCAAAAGCTACCGCCAGCCATTTCGGCTTAACATCGCCTAAAAGCTTCGCCAGCATATTACAAAAACCGTAGACAGCCCCCGTATTCACACCCTGTTTGGTAGTTAATGGCGGCAAAGCAAAAAAAGCCCTATGGATCAGGCTGCTACCGTCAATAACTAAAAATTTATCAGCCATTTTTTCACCACTTTCCTCAAACGTTCCAATTATTCTGCTCATATTTAAATATTATACCATATTTGTACCTGCCTTATGTGAAACAACCGTAAAAAATCATTGCGCGGAATAATAAAAAACAGCCTCTACCTTAAGTAAAAGCTGCCTTAATATTACTTCATCAATTTGGGATATGCTTGCCGCAAGTCGACGATATGATAAACGTAAATAGTATTTTCTATCCGACGATAAATACAATCATATTTACCCACTTCCAACAGCAAATATTTTTGCTCATTCAATCTGCGCAGCGGCGTTGCCTTCCCCAACATCGAAAACCCCTGCAACTCCTTCAAGCGCCGGATGATCTCACAAGTAATCGTATACGCAGCCATCCGTGAACCCTGCCGGCTGTAACCATATCCTATTTCCAATAAATCATACCAGGCCCGCGGTAATAACTTCAGCGCCGGCCGCCCGGAATATTCACTCAACAAATTTCGCCTTCAATCTGGCGATAGACTCGTCCCCATCTACTGCTTCTTCAACGTCCTTCTGCCTGCCTGTTTCGGCCTGCATGACTGTGTTATAAAGCATAAGCTGCTCCTCACGTTTTTCAAACGTGCTGATGCTCATTACCACTAAATCCCCCACACCACGTTTGGTAAGGTAAATAATTTCTCCTCCGCGGTGCGCATATTCTGAAATCAGCTTGTAGTTGTTGCGCATCACCGTCGACGGCTTGATAATCATTTCAAGACCCCTTTCCATAACATCGTTATACTATACACCCTCACAAATAATTTATCAAGCAAGGAGTTAGTTTTTACAAAGCAATAAATAAGCCCTGGCTGCTTTAAAAACAGTCAGGGCTATCAAAATCAAACTATTCTTCTATTTTTTCTCGCCGCTTTCGGTTTCATACGGCCAGCCGCTCATACTGCCTTCCAGGCTCTGTACATTTTTATACCCCAAAGCCCGCAGCATGGTTTCCGCTTCATAACCACGCAGATTGATCTGGCACGAGCAGACCAGCTTGGCATCCTTATCAGGCAGGGCAGTCTCAGCCCCGCCGCGGATAGTACCCAGCGGCAGATTGATCATATTAGTGCAGCCCGCGATACGGTTAGCTTTAAACTCGCCGGGCGAACGCACATCGACCAAAGTATATTCGTCGTTTTTACGCAGTTCTTTAAAATCCTTGGGATTGATGCTGCGCAAACGTCCTTCTATTTTATTCATCAACACGTTGGCCGCCGTAGCGATATTGTCTATCGGCCCGTTAAAGGGCGGTGCATAGGCAAAATCAATATTGCTTAAATCCTCCAGCGTAGCGCCAAAGGTCAGCGCCGTTGCCAAAGCATCAACCCGTTTATCCACGCCGTCGGTGCCAACTACCTGTGCGCCGATGACCTTCTGGGTCTTAACATCTGCCAACAGCTTAACGATCACCCGCTGCGCGCCCGGCATATAACCCAGTCGGTCGAATCCCGGCACTACTACCGATGCAAATTCGATGCCTGCCGCTGTAGCTGTACGCTCGTTCAAGCCAGTGCTGCCAGCCTGCCAGTTCAGTATCTGGCAAATGCCCGTACCCAAAACGCCGGGATATTTAACGCCGTCGCCGCAGATATTATCAGCGATGACACGGCCATGCTTATTAGCCGTCGAACCCATCGGCGCGAACATTTTGCCTTTGGTCAAAATATTAGTATTTTCTGCACAGTCGCCACCGGCATAGATCGCCGGGTCGCTGGTCTGCAAATATTCGTTGACGGCAATAGCGCCGCTGGGGCCAATATCCAGCCCTGCGTCCTTAGCCAGCTCCGTATTGGGGCGCACTCCTACGGCTACGATCACCAGCTGCGCCGGTATCGTCCGCTTATCAGTCTTAACGGCTGTTACACGTCCGTCCTTGCCCTCAAAGCCCATGGTTTTTTCGCCCAAATACAGCTTAATGCCAGCTTTTTCTACCGGCTTCTTCACCAGGTCTGCTATTTCCAGATCCAGCATCTGTGGCAAAATGCGATCCTGCATCTCGACGATGTTCACCGTCAGGCCCTGCTTATGGAAAGCCTCGGCCAGCTCCATGCCGATCAGCCCGGCACCAACGATAACTACATCGGTCACCTTATAGGCTTCCATTTCCTCTTTCACCATCAGTGTCTCCCAGGGGAACCAGAAGTTATGGATACCGCCCAACTCTGCACCCGGAACAGGCAGTCGCACGGGCGTTGAGCCTGTCCCCAGTACCAATACATCGTAAGCCATTTCCTTCTGGGTGCCACTGGCCTTATCCAGCACCGTCACCATTTTTTTCGTTCGGTCTATTTTCAGCGCTTCATGTCCGGTCAGCACATCAAAGCCCTTCACATTTTTAAAGAACTCCGCATCACGGGCAAAGCCCTGCGGCGTATGGGTAAAGCTGGTAAAATCCTTCACGTCGCCACCGATGTAATAAGGGAACCCGCATGCGCCGTAGCTTACCTGCGGGCCACGCTCCAACACAGTTATCTGTACGTCCTTATCTCTGCGGCGCAGGCGCGAGGCCGTTTTCATACCGGCAGCAACACCACCGATGATCAATACCTTTTTCGACATTCTGATCACTCCTTCCAAAATAGAATACTTCTTATATCTTCATTATATACGCAAACAGGGCCGCGTTCAATGAACACAGCCCTGTTTTGAAAAAATCTTTAGTTATTTAATGCTCAGGCCGACTTCTCCAGGTCGATAGCACCGTCTTTCAGCACTACGCGCACAGTTTCGCCGCTCTTGATCTCGCCGCTGACGATTTTTTTACCCAGCAGGTTTTCTACTGTATGTACAATCAAGCGTTTCAGCGGACGGGCGCCAAAGGCAGGATCGAACCCGGCATCTGCCAGATAGGCCACCGCCTCATCGCTCCAGGTCAAAGTCAGATCCAGCTGTTTTTCCAGTCTTTCATCCAACTCTTGCAAAATCATCTTCACGATGTCGTTGATCTGCTCTCTTTCCAAAGCTTTAAAAACCACGATATCGTCCACACGGTTCAGGAACTCGGGACGGAAGAACTGCATCAGCAGCCCCTGGATATCGTCACGGGTGACCTGCCCCTGTTTCTTCATGATTTCGGCCGAGCCCAGATTGCTGGTCATAATGATCAGCGTGTTTTTAAAGTCCACGTTACGGCCCTGTCCATCGGTCAAACGGCCATCGTCCAGCACTTGCAGCAGTACGTTGAACACATCGGCGTGTGCCTTTTCGATCTCATCCAGCAAAATTACCGAATAAGGATGGCGGCGTACCGCCTCGGTCAGCTGACCACCCTCGTCGTAACCAACATAACCCGGAGGCGCGCCGATCAAACGGGAAACAGTATGCTTCTCCATATATTCGCTCATGTCGATACGGATCATATTACGCTCGTCGTCGAACAAAATCTCGGCCAGCGCTTTGGCCAGCTCAGTTTTACCTACACCGGTAGGCCCCAGGAAAATAAAGGAGCCAATAGGTCGGCTGGGATCCTTAATGCCGGCACGGGCACGAACAACAGCTTCGCTGACGGCCTTAACAGCATCATCCTGACCAACTACCCGCTGATGCAGGATATCCTCCAAATGCACCAGCTTCTCGCGCTCGCCGCCGTTCAGCCGTGTGACTGGGATACCGGTCCAGGTGCTGACAACCTTGGCAATATCCTCTTCGTCCACTTCTTCCTTCAGCAGCACGTTATCCTGCTCGTTTTTATTGTGGGCCTCCACTTCGGACAATTCTTTTTCCAAAGCAGGCAAACGGCCGTATTTCAATTCAGCCAGCTTATTCAGGTCATAGCTGCGCTCTGCGCCTTCCATTTCCTGTTTCACGGCGTCGATCTCTTTTTTTACTTCGCGCACACGGGCTATAGAAGCCTTTTCGCTGTCCCAGCGTTTTACCAGCTCCTCGTTTTCCTTGCGCAGCTCGGCCAGTTCTTCTTCTATTTTTGCCAGGCGTTCTTTAGACTGCTCGTCCTGCTCTTTGCCCAAAGCCTGCGCTTCGATCTCCAATTGCAAAATACGGCGCTTGCTCTCGTCCAAAGCTGCCGGCAGCGAATCTATCTCTGTACGCAAACGGGCCGCAGCCTCGTCCACCAGGTCGATAGCCTTATCAGGCAAAAACCTGTCGTTGATATAACGGTTGCTCAAAACAGCAGCCGCTACTAAAGCCGCATCCTTGATCCGCACACCGTGATGCACCTCGTACCGCTCCTTCAAACCACGCAGGATCGAAATAGTATCCTCGACCCCCGGCTGTTTTACCATTACCGGTTGGAACCGGCGCTCTAAGGCACTGTCCTTTTCGATATACTTACGGTACTCGTTTAAGGTAGTGGCGCCAATGCAGCGCAGCTCACCACGGGCCAGCAGCGGTTTTAAAATATTACCGGCATTCATCGCCCCTTCGGCAGCGCCCGCACCCACAACAGTGTGCAGCTCGTCGATAAACATAATTATCTGCCCGGCAGAGTCGGAAATGACCTTCAGCACTTTTTTCAGCCGCTCTTCAAACTCACCACGGTATTTAGCACCGGCGACCAAAGACGCCAGATCCAAAGCATACAGGGTTTTGTTCTTCAAGTTTTCCGGCACGTCACCGGCAACGATACGCCTTGCCAAGCCTTCGGCGATGGCGGTTTTACCAACGCCCGGCTCGCCTATCAGCACCGGATTGTTCTTTTTGCGGCGCGACAAAATCTCGATCACGCGGCGTATCTCCTCATCACGGCCGATCACCGGGTCGAGCTTGCCGGCCATAGCCTTAGCGGTCAAGTCCTGGCCGTATTTTTCCAGGGTCTGCTTACTTTCCTCGTCAGCCTGGCCGCTGGTATAAGCCATATATAAGCCCTCTGCTTTTTTCTTATCGATACCATATTTTTTCAGCAGCGAAACAGCATCGCTGTCACCGTCGCTGGCCAAAGCAGCGACCACATGGCCGATATTGACTTCGCCCTCACCGGCTGCCTGCGACGCCAGTCCGATCACCCGCGCCAAAGCAGTGCTCATCATCAGCTGCCGGTCCTGACCCTTCACCGAAGGGATACGCTGCATCAAAGCCTTAGCTTCCTGCAAAAAAGTCTTTTCGTCGGCCTTGACATTGGCCAGCAAAAATCTAAAAAAGCCTTCGCTGCTGCCCAAGGCCACCAAAAGATGCGCGCAGCCCAGTTCCTGCTGATAATTCATTACAGCCTGCTGCTGTGCGGCTTCCAAAATACTTTTTACTTCTTCACTGTAGCGTTCTTGCATAGCGCTACACCTCCTGACTATCATCAAATTTAGGGTTTGTTCACTTATTTTTACAGAAATTTTTTATCGTCACGCAGGGAAACTAAACTCTGCGGCGAATACACCATTTAGGCACCTGCCGTTTTACCGCAGCACCAAAGCTGCTGCCAACGTGCCGGTCTTAGCAAACATCAAGTAATATAATGGAGGCAAGTATGAATACATCCATGATCGTTTACCGATTGTTCGACGTCGCCGACGAAATCAATCTGGATCTTGTACAGGCCCTGTGGACCAGCCGCAACAAGATCGCGTCCCGTTTACGTCTGGACAGAATATCTACAAAATCCATCACCTTTAAAGACCCGCCGGTTTTAGTAGAACTGGGCTCCCACGAAATGGAGCTTGGCGGCCAAACCTATCTGGCTGAGATCAAAGCCCGTATTTTTGACCTGGGCGTTATCAGCCTTATCATCCGCATTCCCTTTGAAGACAATGTTACCTACGACGAATATCTCGACATGGCCATCATCAGTGAAAATATGCCAGAAGAAGAGATCCGCCAATATCTGGACGCCGTTCTCGAAACCATCCGTCCCGCTTGCTCCAACGAGCGCGTTTCGGATTTCGACGAGGACTTCGTCGTGTACTACTTCAAAGAAAAAATGCCCGAATGGGACCTGGTACCGCTACTGCTTAAAGACCGTGCACCGGTCAGCCAGCAGACCCGCCGGGAAACCTTGGAAAACAGCTTCTCATACGCCGACGACGTTACATACCTGGCCTGGGATTCAGCCGTGGTATACGACCAAAGCGGCAGCCTTGACGTACCCGACCTGCTGGAATTTGCCAATGCCCAGTTCCTGGAGCTGCGCTACTACGACAACGCTTTAAACAACGCCATCGACCAAACCTACGATGAACTGGAAGAGGCCAATATGACCAGCAAAGCCACCCGTCTTGAAAGTTACCGCCAAATCCGCGGCAACCTGATGGAACTGATGGCCGATGTCAGCAGCCTGACCAGCAATATCAACAATGCCTTGCAGGTCACAGAAGATATTTTCTACGCCCGCATCTACACCCGTTATCTGGCGCTTTTGCGTGCCTCCGTCTGGAAAGACAACATCGAAAACAAGATCCACGTCATCCAGCGTAGCTACACGCTGCTCAACGAAGAAGTTTCCATGTACCGCTTCGAGCTGCTGGGGCTTTTTGCCATGGGGCTTTTGGGCCTCATACTTTTAACCAATATCTACATCGCCTTTAAATAAGCTAATTTGCAAGGAAGCAGGCATTGCCGGCTTCCTTATTTTTTATTATAAACACCAAAGGTCAAAAAGTCAAATAGTTTTATTATTATTTTAATTCAGCAAAATCTTGACAAATAAACAGGCAATAGTACAATAAGAGTTATTCCATACAAAAATCGAGGGGATTTATTATGACACCTGGTTCCATCCTACGCGGCATCGCTATTTTGCTGACTCTGCAATGGGTCAGTGTTTTGCTTTTACAAGCCCTGCACATCGCTTTTCCACCGGCGCTGCTGGGTATGATCCTGCTGGCTGTACTGCTTTTGACCGGAGTGATCCGTGAAGCAAGCGTAGAAGACGCCTGCACCATTTTGATCGAAAAAATGGGTATGCTTTTTTTACCGGCCGGTATCAGCATGCTGCTGTATTTAGACATCATCAAGGCCGAAAGCGTGGCTATCTTTATTACCATCATCGTCAGCAGCCTCATCATTCTGGTCACCACTACGGCCTTTGTCGAGCTGGTTTCCAAACATAGCAAAGGGGGCAAAAACTAATGCTTTTTCCTGACACTTTACTTAACTCACCCATGTTCGGTATCGGGCTCACCATCATCGTCTATGTTTTCTGCGAGCTGGTCGTCAACCGCTTCGAGCTTAATATTATCCCGCCCTTCGTGCTGGCCTGCCCCATAATCATGGGCATCATCTACTTTCAGGCTCCCCACGTCACCTACCAGCACTACGAAGCCGGCGCCAGCTTCATCAACTTTTTGCTGGGTCCTGCCACGGTAGCTTTGGCACTGCCACTGTACCGCAACCGCCAAACGCTTAAAGATAACCTTGCCGTTATCGTCAGCGGCGTTATCGTCGCTACCGTCGTCGGCATCGTTTCCATCTTCGTCTGTGGCAAGCTGTTCGGCGCCAGCGATCAGGTACTGCTCTCACTGGTCCCCAAATCGGTAACTACCCCTATCGCGATGGATATTTCCAGCGTTATCGGCGGTATACCCTCTTTAACAGCAGCCTGCGTTATTTTTACAGGTATGTTCGGCTCCACCTTCAACCACAAGATTTTGGCTTTGCTGGGCTTTAAAAACGACATCGCTATCGGTTTGGCTATCGGCGCTTCCAGCCACGGTCTCGGCACAAGTGCCTGTGTCAATAAAAGTGCCCTGCAGCTTGCTATCGGCGGCGTTGCTATTGGCCTTACCGGTATCGCTACTTCTATTTTAGCGCCGTTACTGATGCCCCTGCTGGCTAATTTGTTTTGAATAAAGCTTTAATTATTTACCAAAAACTCAAGCCCGCTCCTGTAAACAGGAGCGGGCTTGAGTTTTATAAAGATGGTTATGCTTCGTAACGGTCAGCTTTTTACCAACCACGTACAAACAGCAACAATAGTAACCAAGATACTACTTGCAATAAATTCTGCACCCATTCTAACGCACCTTCTTTCTTATACATCAAAATGAATCACCTGGTAAAGTCACAGCTCAGGCGCCCTTGCGGGCGCCTGACTGTTTTAAAAGGAGAAATTTATATACAATCCTTCCTCAGTCGTCCCATTAACCGGGGAAGAAAGGCCAAACCATCGGGATAACGATGATGGAAACGATGAAGCACAGAATTACAAGCGGTACACCGACTTTTACATAGTCCATAAACTTGTAGTTGCCGGGGCCAAGTACCAGCGTACAGGGAGGCGTGCCGACCGGAGTTGCGAAGGCACAGGAGGCTGCTACGCCGATCGCCATCAAAACGGCTTTCGGGGATGCGCCCAACTGTTGGGAGATGGCTACGCCAACAGGTGCCAGCAATGCGGCGGCGGCCGTGTTAGACATAAACTGGGTCAAGCCGCAGGAGATGATAAACAGTACCGCGGTCATAATGATCGGAGTAGGCGCGCCGCCCATCAGGCTTACTGCCCACTCGGCAATCAATTTGCCTGCACCGGTTTTATCCATGGCCTGTGAAACAGGCATCATACCTGCGAACAGAAAAATAGTTACCCAGTCGATAGAAGAATAGGCCTGTTTTTCAGTCAGGCAGCCCGAGAGTACGCAAACCAACGCACCAATGATCGCTGCCATTTCCAATGAGATACCTTTGATATCCAGGGCCATAACTAAAACTACAACAATCAGGATCAAGCCGGAAATGATCTGCTTTTTACCGTCATGTACTGTAGCTTCTATTTCCTGTTCGATCTCCTGGTCTGCGTCAAGCTCGGCCTTTGGCAGTAGATACTTGCCAAGGAACATCATATAAATGATTGCTACAACGGTGATCGGGATACCGATCCAGGCAAATTCAAAGAAAGAAAACGGTTCATAACCAAAGGATTTCAACGCACCAGAAACAATGATGTTAGGCGGTGTGCCGACCAATGTAATGATGCCGCCAACGCCGGCCGCATAGGCCAAGGGCATCAGCTGACGAGATGCCGGGATCTTAGCTGCGGCGCAGATACCTAAAACGACAGGCATCAGACAGGCTGCCGTACCTGTGTTAGACAGGACGGAGGAAAGACCCGCGCCGACGATCATGATACCAAACATCAGGCTATTTTCGCTGGTACCGGAAAACCTGACGATGGAAATACCTATTTTTTGCGCTAAACCTGTATGGAACATGGCCGCGCCAACAACGAACATACCTGCAAAAAGTACTACCGTGGAATCAGAAAGACCTGAGAAAACCTGTTTTGCGGGGATAAAACCCAAGAGCCCGCAAGCGATAGCGCCGCTCATAGCGGTGATGGCCAGAGGAATAAGTTCAGTAATAAATAATAGAGCCACGATTGCCAGAACGATCAAACATTTTACTGCCGGTGTCATATAGCTCACCTCACTTCTTTAAATACCCTGCCTAAAACTTCTCCATGGAGTTTTGGGGAACCTTAGATTCCTTAACTACATTGTAACCCTTTAAATTTTTTTAGTTGATGTTTACTCTTACCCAAACCTTTACATTATTGTCGCCAATTATTTAATTAAGTTAAATAATTATTTAACTTTTCGTTGCCGTAGCCACAGGCATCCTTACTCCGCACTACAGCTAGCGTTAAGGCCTCTGTTGCCTGTGCATTTTTTAGGAATTACAAATACTTTTTCAATTTTATTTTCGTGTGCTTTTTCTTGTATTTTTATTGCCGACCTATAAAAAATTTAAAAGTGTTGTCAGCGCAACAGCATCTGCTTAGCCACTTCTGATTTTTTTATTTTTCAACACAAAAAAGCAGACATTCTTTTTTCTGAACGTCTGCTTTAAGTTGCCCAAAGCACAAATAATTTGCCCTATTTAGAGGTTTTACTTTGATATGCTATTTTATTTTTTTAAGTCTTCCAGCACTTTGCTGTAAGCTTTAAAGGCTTTAACGTTGGTCGCCTGCATAGACTGCAACCGCCAGCCTATCAAAAGGCCGCTGTCGCGGTAAAGGGCGCGGCTGTTGTTGCCTTTGATGCAGTTAAGCAGGCATTTGCTGCTGTATACATCGTAAACCAGCACCTGAATGCGTTTATACAGCTCTTGGATATCCTTCCATGCCGTTTTGCTGATCCTGTCTATTTTGAGGCTACGGCGGGAGTAATACATGGCCTCGCAGATACGCAGGATACTTTTGGCCTGCGCTTCGTCGATTTTTTCGCCCTTGATCTCCAGCTCCTTCAGCAGGTTATACCAGTCTTCGATGCGGCAGCCTGCCAGCTGCTCCACTTCCACATAGTAGCTGTTCTGCCACAGCGATTGTTCTGTCCAGGCCAAAAGCCTGAAGATACAGCGGCTGTAAACGCCCTGCTCTATCTGTTTGTTTATCTCGGCTAAAATGCTTTCCATGGCTTCCGTCAGCTTTTCGGCCAGCAGCGGCCTTTGCAGCCAGTTGCTGCCTGCAGTCCCGTGCAGCGCCTGCCATTGCAGCAGCAGCCGTTTGTAGCGGAACAACACGTCCAATGTACCTGCCGGTTCGCCCAGGAGCTTACGCATCTTATCGTATTCACCGTCGGCCAGTAGCGGTTTGATGAGCGCCAGCAGCGCCTGCAGATGCTTAAATTGGGGCAGCAGCAGCTTATCGGCCTGTACAAGCAGGTTGCTGTCGTCACGCAGCTTGTTTTGCAGCTGTAAGATACGGTCGCTGTAATATTCCAGTAATTTGCTCAGTTCGTCCTGCACCATACCGCCGCGGTCGATCTTGAGCCGGCCTTTGGGCAGCTCATGTTCTTTGCCGTTACCCAGCAAATGCAGCCCACGGGCGAATTTGCTGCGGGGTTCGATGAAAACGGGTACTTTGGCAGCCAGCTGGGCAGTAAATTCCAGCAGATCGGCTTTAGTGCCATCCTTGATCTCCAACTCTACTTCGTCTATTTTTTCTTTTTGCTTACCTGCCGTGATGCGGCCCTGGTCGATAGCCATTTCCAAAACCGTGCCCGGCGTCACCTGCAAAAGCCGTACTTCCCGCTTTACTTCTACGGTAAACAGCATGTGCAGCTCGTCGCCTGCCAGCAGCGCTTCCAGGTCGGCTTCCAGTCCCAGCTCGGCAAAGCCTGTAAGTACTGGTTCCTGCTTTTTAAGGGGGATATTAAACTCGCGGCGCGCCGAAAGGCCACCGCCGGAAGCCTGTTCTGTTTTGATAGTAGCTTCGTATTTCTTGCCGTTCCTGCGGATACGGTAGGCCATCCCCGCCTCGGTCAGCTTATAGGCGTCCGTATCGTAATAGGTGGTTACCAACTCTTGTTTGGCAAAGCTGCCTTTGACTGTTTTACCGACGATCAGATCGGAGGCCAAAAGTTTTTTTAAATCCTTATGGGCAATCGTCAACTTCATTTCCATTTCTACTGTTTTATCCATGTTATCGCCTTCCTATTCCGCGATGGAACCGCGGACTTCTGTAAAAATAACCTGGGCTTCGTCTAAAGCATATACCTTAGGAGTCAGTTGGCGCAAGTCTTCAATACGCCAGCCCGCATTCTGTGCTTCCAGCTTCGCCAGCGCTTCTTCCAGACTGTCGGCTGCCACTATGGCCAGCGCATCCAGATAAAAGTGGCTTTGCACGCAGGGTTCATTGATCATACTGTGGCTGTGATAAGTTTTATTGTGTCGCCAAACGTAAACCTTCATCACTATCTACTCCTTTAACTTTTTATGTTCACCGCCAAGGGCCCACCAGGCCAGGGGAATACCAAAAGCGGCTATCACTACGGTGATAGACAAGTACAGCCCCTGCCCGCCTAAAAGCGAGTCGGCCAGCAGGTTGTAGGCGATAGCGCCGGGCAGCATGCCCAGCACCGTTGCCGCCGCATAAAGCTGCAAACGCATATTACAGCAACCGGCAATGATGCTGACCGGGTCATAAGGAAAAATAGGCACAGTGCGCAGCCACAGCATTTTACCGAAACCGCCGCTGCCGCCCAAATAATTGGTCAGCCTTTCACCCCAGCGGCCGCCATAGCGGTCGAGTAGACGCCTGCCACCGCCGGAATGGCCTAAAAAGTAGCACAAAACCGCACTGCCCAGACCGCCCAGCAGCAAATAAACGACGCCCAGCAAAGGGCCGAATAAAATACTGGCGCTGAGGTTCAAAAACAAACTTGGAAAAAACAGCAGCGGCCGTACCGTATATAAAGCGATATAGACCAGCGGCCCTAACGTACCATAAGATGCTACCCAGCGGCGCACGTCCTCGACTGACGAGGGATGAAATATATAGGGCGAGCTGTGCAGCTGCCACAAAGCACATAGGATCAGCACCGCCAAAGCGGCAAAGCGCAGCAGTTCACGGTGACGCCTGACCCAATTCAAAAAATTTTCTATCATTATTTACCACCATTCTCTGCTTATATGATAGCCTGTTCTGACTATTTTCGCAAGATAATGCTGCAAACGCAAAAATAGCCGGCAGATAACTGCCGGCTGCTGTGTTTATTTTTGGTTGCGTTTTTTGCCCAGATAAGCGGCTTTGATATCGGGATTTTCCAGCAGTTCCTGACCTGTACCGGTCAGAGTGATCTTGCCGGTTTCCAGTACATAAGCATGGTGGGCGATCTTCAACGCCATATTGGCGTTCTGCTCGATCAGCAGGATGGTCATGCCACGGCTGTTGATCTCCTGAATGATATTAAAAATATCTTTGATGATCAGCGGCGCCAGGCCTAAGGAAGGTTCGTCCATCATCATCAGCTGCGGCCGCGACAAAAGGGCCCGGCCTACCGCCAGCATTTGCTGCTCGCCACCGGACAGAGTACCCGCCATTTGCCAGCTGCGTTCCTGCAAGCGTGGGAACAACTCGTACACCCATTTGATGTCTTTGGCTATCTCTTCTTTATCATTGCGCATATAAGCGCCGATCTGCAAGTTCTCCAGTACGGTAAGGTTTGGGAACACGCGGCGGCCTTCCGGCACCAGCGTGATACCTGTTTTAACTATTTTCTGGGAATTGAGCCCGGTGATGTTCTGCTCGTTGTAGGTGATGATACCGCTTTTAGGCTTCACCAAACCAACGATAGTGCGCAGCAGGGTGCTTTTGCCGGCACCGTTAGCTCCGATCAGCGTTACGATCTTGCCTTCAGGTACTTCCAGCGAAATACCTTTGAGTGCTTCGATGCCGCCGTAAGCTACAAATAAGTCTTCTACTCTAAGCATCTTCATCCACCCCCAGGTAAGCGTCGATAACGCATTTGTTATTTTGGATCTCTTCCGGCGTACCTTCGGCAATGGTCATACCAAAATCTAAAACGTAAATACGGTCAGAGATTTCCATGACCAGATCCATATGATGCTCGATCATAAAGACGGTCAGCTTGTATTCGTCACGGATCTGACGGATAAAGTCCGTCAGTTCTTCGGTTTCTTTGGGGTTCATACCTGCGGCCGGTTCGTCCAGCAGCAGCAGGCGCGGGCCTGTAGCCAAAGCACGGACGATCTCCAGACGGCGTTGCTGGCCGTAAGGCAGGCTGGAAGATTTTTCGTGGCGCAGCTCCCACAGATCAACCTTGCGCAGTAATTCTTCGACGGAAGCTTCCATCTCGCGCTGCTCTTTATTGTACCAGGGCAGGTGCAGCGCAGCCGACATAAAGTCGGATTTAAGGTGCAGATGCTTGGCGATCATAACGTTTTCGTATACGGATAAGTTTTTGAACAGGCGGATATTCTGGAAAGTACGGGCCACACCCATTTTAGCGATCTCGCTGGGGCGTTTGCCGGTAATGGTCTGCTGCTCGCCTTTGGCATCGGTATATACTACGTCGCCGCTGGTAGGCGTATAAACGCCGGTGATCATATTAAAGGCTGTCGTCTTGCCAGCACCGTTAGGGCCGATCAAAGCCACGATCTCATGCTCGTTGATCTCGATATTGAGCAGGTTGACGGCAGTAACACCGCCGAACTGCATAGTGATATTATCAGTTTTTAAAATCATCTTTCTGCTCCTTTCCGCCCAAACAGGCTGAGAGGATTTTTACAGAAGTCGCGAACGGCCTGCCAGGTAAACTCGCGCGTCCCCATAATGCCATGCCGCCAGAAGAGCACGCAGGCCATCAGAAGCACCGAGAAAATTACCATGCGGAAGCCGGGACGGAACAAAGGAATATTCATGCCGAAAAGCATCAACGGTTCGTCGAAAACGCGCAGGAATTCGAGCCCTGCCGTAACGATGACCGCACCCAGCATACTGCCGGTGATACTGCCCATACCGCCTAAAACGATGATTAAAAGGAAGTTATAGGTCAAAGTGAAAAGGAAGTTTTTGGGATCGACGGTACCCAGCAAAGCGCCGTACAAGCCACCGCCCACACCGGCAAAAAAGGCACTGATCATAAAAGCCAGGTTTTTGTGCCAGAACAGGCTGACGCCCATAGCTTCTGCCGCGATCTCATCCTCACGGATAGCCTTGAAGGCACGGCCGTAGGAAGAGTTGATAAGCAGGGCCATAAAGATAAAGGTCACTGCCGTTGCCAAAAAGATATAACGCACATCGTTAAGGGGTGGGATATCTTTGATACCCAGCGCGCCGTTAGTAATGGTTTGCGCGTTAGTTATCCAGATACGGATGATCTCGGAAAAGCCCAGGGTCGCTACGGCCAGATAGTCGCCGCGCAGACGCAACACCGGCGTACCGATGACAAAGGCCACTAAAGCCGCCAAGAGGCCGCCGACAATGAGCGCCAGCCACAGGGGCATATGGATATCGGCAATCATGGGATTCATGGGTGCCGCATAAAAAACATTGGCACGCAGCTCAACAGGTACGGTAAAGATACCGACCACATAGGCTCCGATAGCCATAAACCCGGCCTGACCCAGTGAAAACTGCCCAACAAAGCCGTTGGTAAGGTTCATAGATAAGCCGATGATCGCATAAACCAGGCACAGATTGGCGATCCTGCGGATGTAGGAGTCCATTTCGGTTTGGACGAAGCAGGCAACGCCAAAGAGTGCGGCAACGGCGATCAAAGTAAGGAAAATGTCTTTCTTTTTCATCTTCGTCACACCTTCTCCGTTGTTTTCTCGCCCAAAAGGCCGGTAGGTTTATAGAACAAAATAATAATCAGCACGATAAAGGCAAACGCGTCACGATAGCCAGAAAGCTGCGGGAAGAAGGCGACGATCAAAATCTCGCCCAGGCCCAGAATAAAGCCGCCCAGCACTGCGCCCTTGATGTTGCCGATACCGCCTATAACTGCGGCGATAAAGCACTTTAAGCCCGGCATAACACCCATCATAGGCGTGATACCAGGATAGCGGATGCCCCACATGATCGCACCGATGGCTGCCAGCGAGGAACCGATAATAAAAGTGATGGAAATGATTTTATCGATATCGACGCCCATAACGCGCGCGATCTCATAGTCTTTGGAAACTGCACGCATGGCCATACCGGTTTTGGTATGGTTGACGATGTGCAGCAGCACTACCAGGCTGATGATTGTGATGACGGGTATGACCAGACAAATGGCCTGGATCTGCACGCCGCCGACAGAAATGTTCTGCGATAAAAGTTCGATTTCGGGAAAGCGCATCGGACGTCCGCTGAACAGGTAGTTAGCCAGATTCTCTAACAAAAAGGAAGCGCCGATAGCAGAAATAAGTACGGAATTTTTGGGAGCGTCACGCAGAGGGCGGTACGCTGTTCGTTCAATGACCACGCCCAAAATGGCAGTGGCGATAATAACGCCGACAAAAGTAATATACCAGGGAATGTGAAAAACGGTAATACCGAAAAAGGCAAAATAACATGCCATCATTACGATATCGCCGTGTGCAAAGTTTATCATCAATAAAATGCCGTAAACCATCGTGTAGCCGATGGCGATCAGGGCATAAAGACTGCCGAGAGATACGCCGTTGACCAGATGCTGAGCAAGGCTGGCACCGGACATATTCGCGATCGCTTGGAAAAATTCCATTAAAAACACCTCGTGACAAAAAAGAATGGCTCCCTTCCCTTAAGGAGAAGGGAGCACGAACAAAAAGCAACTTAAAACAAAGGGGTTATGATGAATTTATTTAGCTTCTACGAAATCGATGAAGGTAAATTTGCCATCTTTAACGGTTTTGATAACAGCGCCTTTGATGGGATCGCCGTTTTTATCAAGAGTAGTCATACCGGTTACACATTCCAGATCTTTGGTAGCTGCGATAGCGTCGCGGATCTTAACGGTATCGGTGGAGCCTGCGCGTTTGATGCCGTCAATAGCGATCAGGTACGCGTCATAAGCCATAGCAGTCAATGCAGAAGGTTCGCCTTTATACTCTTTTACGTATTCATCCAGGAATTTTTTAGCTTCCGGAGTAGTTGCTTTTTCACGGTCAAAAGCAGTAGAAAGAGCTACGCCTTCAACGTCTTTGCCGCCAACATCGATGAATTCCTGAGTTTCCCAGGTATCGCCGCCCATGAAGGGAGCTTCAATGCCAAGCTGACGAGCCTGTTTAACGAGCAGTGCGGATTCGGTAAAGTTACCAGGCGCAAAAATAGCGTCAGGGTTTTTAGCTTTGATATTGGTCAGAATAGCACTGAAATCTTTATCGCCGGTTTGATAGTTAGCGATCTCGACGATGCTGTTTTCGTCACCAGTCAGTTTAACAAAAGCTTCTTTAAAGAATTTTGCCAGGCCAACTGCATAGTCGTTGGATACTTCCTGTACGATGGCAACTTTTTTAGCGCCTTTATTGAAAGCATAGTTAGCCATAACGGTACCCTGGAACGGATCGATGAAGCAAGCGCGGAAATAGTAATCGTTGTTAGCAGTTACCTGCGGATTAGTACAGCTGGTGCCAACTGCGGGGACCTTGCTGTCTTTAACGATATTGCCTGCCGCCATGGACAGGGAAGAACCATAGGAACCTACGATAACGCTTACTTTGTCTTTTTCGATAAGGCGGGCTGCTACGGAAGCGGCTTCAGCTTTATCGGATTTGTTGTCGGCTACTACCAGCTCGACTTTTTTGCCCAAAACTTCGGGATGAAGTTTGTTAGCAAGTTTGATACCGCGGAGTTCCAATTCGCCGCCGGCAGCATTATCACCGGTCAACGGCAGGAAAACACCTACTTTGATGACGTCGGATTTAGCAGCGTCTTTTTTCTCGCCGCCGCAGCCTGCGACTAAACTCATTGCTACGGCAGAAGCCAGCAGCACTGATAATATTTTTTTCATTTTCACTGTTGATCTGTCCCTTCTTTACTGTTTGTACAGTTTTTTCTCCCTAACTGTAAATGATTATAACATTAAAGGCAATTTGTGACAATATTGGGAACTTTATAAAAAACAATTACACTTTCGCAATACCATTCAGCTTTATTTGGCATTTTTGTAAGAAGACTGTCACAAGTAATTGCGGCTTTCTGGCTTTTTAGTCCTCATAAAAAAGACTTTAGCTAAAACAAACGCACGCCAAGTCCACCTCTCGCGTACAGCCGCGAGAAAAATTTTCTTGTCGTGCGTCTTTGTATACAATATACTTTGTATATTTTTTTGTATATACAGTCCGGCAGCAATGCTTGCCTCAAACCTCTGGCTGCTTATTTTTCTAAAATACCGTTCACATAGGCCACGGCACTCACTGCGTTAGGCGCATAGTGGTCTGCACCGATGCTATCGGCATAGTCCTGTGTCAGTACAGCGCCGCCAACAACGATTTTACAGTCGCAGTCCCTGCAGGTATCGCGCAGAGCCTTGATGGTAGCTTCCATAGCGCCTACGGTAGTCGTCATCAAAGCCGACAGGCCTACGATATGCGCTTGGTGGGCAGCCACCGCTTCCACGACGGCTTCTACCGGTACATCTTTACCCAGGTCGATGACATTATAGCCGTAATTTTCCAGCAGCACCTTAACAATGTTTTTGCCTATATCGTGGATATCGCCTTTAACTGTGGCAATAATGACAGCTGCCCCCTTTTCGACAGCGCCGCCCTCTGCCATGCGGTCGCGGATCACGTCGAAGGCTGCCTTGGCCGCATCGGCGCTCATCAGCAGCTGGGGCAGGAACAAGCTTTTCTTTTCAAAGCCGTTACCCACAAAGTCAAGTGCCGGGATCATGTGGCTGTTAATAATGTCCAAAGGCTTTTCACTTGCCAGCAGCTTGGTGACTGCCTGGCGGCTTTGCTCCTGCAGGCCTTTAGTGATAGCGTCGTACAGCGTATATTCGCTGACAGCCGGGGGCTGAGTTTTAACTCCTCCATCGGCGAAGCGTTTGACATAGGCCTTACAGCCTTCGTCAAGGCCTTTCAGGGCGCGGAAAGCATAATAGGCATCCAGCATGGGCTTGCTCTGCGGATTGATGATGGCGCAGGACAGCCCTGCTTCCAAAGCCAAAGCAAAGAAGGTGCTGTTGGCAGCGTCGCGGGCGGGCAGCCCAAAAGAGATATTGGAAACGCCCATGATGGTCTTGACGTTCTGCGCCGCCAAAGCACAGATGACCTCCAGGTCAACAGAAGCGTTATCGGGGCCGGTGCTGATGGTCAGCGCCAGTGGGTCGATGATAATATTGCGTTTTTCGATGCCGTAAGCAGCCGCACGGTCAATAATTTTAGCAGCCACGGCCAGACGGCCAGCAGCAGTCTCAGGAATACCTGTGTCATCTAAGGCCAGACCTACGACGACGGCGCCATATTTTTTGGCCAACGGCAAAACTTTTTCCAGAGCTTCATCCTTGCCGCTTACAGAATTCAATAGCGGTTTACCATTATATAGGCGCAGGGCGCACTCCATCGTTTCGTAGTCAGAGGTATCTATTTGCAGCGGCGCCGAGGTGATAGCCTGCAAAGCCAGCACGGTTTTAGCCGCTGTAGCTGCTTCATCGATACCGGGCACGCCTACGTTAACGTCCAGGATATGGGCGTCATTGTCAAGCTGCTCCAGTCCCAGACGGCAAATATAATCCAGGTCGCCGTCCAAAATAGCCTGCTTCAGGCGCGGCTTGCCCGTAGGATTGATGCGCTCGCCGATGATCACCGGGTCACGGTCAATAACGACAGCCCTGCCATAGGAAGATACTACGGTCAGCTGACAGTCACGCTTGCCGCCGGGCTGCAGCCCGCGGCATTTTTCTATCAGCGCTTTGATATGGGCAGGCGTTGTGCCGCAGCAGCCACCGACGACAGATATACCCAGCGGAACCAGATCCCGCATCATATCGGCAAAGTCGTCCGCACCCACGTCAAAAACAGTTTGGCCGTCGCGCTGGACGGGCAGCCCCGCATTAGGGTTGAGTACGACAGGCAGCGAGCAGGCAGCCAAAAGCTGCGGCAGCAGCTTGCCCATCTGCTTGGGCCCCAGGCCGCAGTTAAAGCCCACAGCATCAACGCCCAATCCTTCGACCATGGCCACGGCGCTCAGCACGTCGGCGCCGGTCAGCAGCTTGCCGTCCTCGTCAAAGGTCAGGGTAACGATAATAGGCAGATCACTGTTTTCCTTAGCCGCCAAAATCGCCGCCTTGATCTCATAGGTATCGCTCATCGTCTCGATCAAAATCAGGTCTGCGCCATGTTTAGCGCCGCTGCGAACCATTTCGCCGTAAATATCCACCGCTTCCTCAAAGGGCAGGTCGCCGTAGGGTGCCAACAGTTTGCCCGTAGGCCCCAGGTTCAGCGCCACAAAAGCTTTTTCGCGTCCGGCACAGGCCGCTTTACCAATTTTTAAGGCGGCGCCGACTACAGCATCCACAGTAACGTCCGTACCTTTAAATTTAAGGCGGTTAGCGCCAAAGGTGTTGCTTTTAATTATATTCGAGCCATTATTCAAATAGGCTTCATGTACTGACTGTACCTTTTCGGCATGAGTAAAATTCCACAGCTCCGGCAGTTCACCCGGCTGTAAGCCCAAAGCCTGCAGCATGGTGCCTGTAGCTCCGTCAAAAAACAATAATTCTTTTCCTAATAGTTCTCTAAAACTCATGCTTTCATTCCTTTCTAAATTCGCAGCCGCTATTGGTGCACTCCCGGCATTTATTAGTATGGCAGGCAGCCGCGTCCACGCTAAGGCCGATGACCGCCGTCACTGATTTGACAGGTGTCAGCATATAGCCGTCCGTCAAGGTCAGCCCAATCTTCTTTTCGCAATTTAAAAGCTGTAATATTTTCTGCTGATCCTCCAGCTGCCAATCGCCATAGCCGGGCGAAAAGCGCGGCTTCAGATACAGCCCCGGCACCGCTTGAGCGATCTCGCGCTGCACTTCGTCGCAGTAGCTTTCGATCAGGGCAGCGCACACGGCCTGAGCTGCCGCAGCCTGAGCTACATTGGTCAGCGCCAGACGACGCAAAGCACTGTCGGCACCACTGCCCAGGGTGGCTGCCATAACCGCGATCTGCCCACAGCCTTGCAAATGCTGCCCCAGCTGCCTGCTGGTAAAACGCATCTTACCCGCAGTCAAAGTAACGCCAGCCGCATCGACGCTGCACTCGAACAACTGCCAGCAGCTTTTGGCGCGCACTTCGTTACGCAGCTGTAAATAGGCCATGTCCGCCAGCATTTGCGCGTCATGGTCGCCTTTGCGTGCCCCCATATACCTTACAGCTTCGTCTCTTGCATATTTCATTTTACTATCTCCGATAAATTTTTCATGATACCGCCAATGATCTCGGGACGATTCATGGTATAAACATGGATATTTTTCAGCCCGTTGGCGATCAGGTCCACGATCTGCCCAGTAGCATAAGCGATACCGGCCTGTTTCAACGCTTCCGGGTCGTCGGCAAATTTTTCGACGATAGCACGGTAGTTAGGCGGCAGCTTGGTGCCGCTCAATTCGCAGATGCGGTTGATCTGCCTAGCGTTGGTCACCGGCATGATGCCTGCCACTACGGGCACGTCGATGCCATGACGCAGCAAACGGTACATATAGTTATAGATGATATTGTTATCAAACACCATCTGCGTCACTAAAAAATCGCAGCCGCTGTCTATCTTGCGCTTAGTATTAGCAATATCCTTATCCAGCGAACCGGCCTCGGGATGCCCTTCAGGATAACAGGCACCGCCGACGCAGAAATCACCGCTGGATTTGATCTTCGCCATCAAATCGCTGGCATGGGCAAAAGCGCCGCTGTTGCCATTAACAGCGTCACCACGCAAAGCAAGTATATTTTGGACGCCGCTGGTATGCAGCTGCCCTAAAACATCATCTATCTTGACTTCATCCGCATCGATACAGGTCAAGTGCGCCAGCGCCGGACGGTTGCTGCCTTCTATTGCCCGGGCAATGGCCAGTGTCTGCCCTACCGATGTACCGCCGGCACCATAAGTAACGCTCATAAAGTGCGGCCCGATTTCAGCAATATCGCTGACTATATTTAAGGCATTCTGCAATTCCGTACCGGCCTTAGGCGGGAACAGTTCGCAGGAGATACAGACCTTCTCATTTTTTAATAAATTAATTATTTTCATCAGCAGCTACCCCATTTTCTTAATACGCATTTCTCATAATTCTAAACAAAAATGCAAGAAAACGCAAATATTATTTACCACGCTTGTTTAACCGCTCATGTTTCGCTACAGATGTTACAAAAAAGCACTACGGTGCCCCACACTGATAAAAATAAGGTATGGGCTTGCCCATACCTTATTTACTCTTAGCAAACGCTCAAATAAATTCCTGTAACACAGCAAACAAACGCTGCGGATCGATCGGTTTTGCCAAATGCGCGTTCATTCCGGCCGACTTTGACTTTTCCACGTCTTCATCAAAAGCATTGGCCGTCATCGCAATGATAGGTATAGTTTTAGCGTCGGCCTTATCAAACAGCCTGATATTCCTCGTTGCTTCCAAACCATCCATCACCGGCATCCTGATATCCATCAGGATCGCGTCATAATATCCGATAGGCGCGGCACCGAACTTTTCTAAAGCCTGTAAGCCATTGACGGCGCTCTCTACAGCCAAGCCGCGCATTTCCAAGAGGCTGGTGGCGACCTCCAGATTCAAATCATTATCTTCTACCAAAAGTATCCGCTCGCCGGTAAATTGCGCGTCTCGTTTGGCAATTACCTGCTCGCGGCCAATATCGGCACTGTTGGTTATTTTTTCAAACAGCTGCACCAGCTCCGACCGGAACAGCGGCTTGGCAATAAAGAAATCGACACCGGCCCGGCGCGCTTCTTCTTCCACGCTCTGCCATTCATAGGCCGTCATCACGATGATCAGCGTATTGGCCCCCACCAGACGGCGCAGGGCTCTGGTGGTTTCAATGCCGTCCATATCCGGCATTTTCAAATCTACCAGCACGATATCATAAGGCTGGCCTGCTTCAATGCCGCTTCGTACTTCGGCCACGGCCAGCGGCCCCGAGGTGACATATTCAGCTTCCATACCCAAATCCTGCATAATCAGGCTGGCATGTTCACAGGTAACGACATCGTCGTCAATGATCAATGTTTTCAGGTTTTGGAATTTTACCTGATCCAGCAGCTTTCGCTGATAGCTTTTTTCTGTTAATCCCAGCTTCACTTCGACGCTGAACTCACTGCCTACTCCCTCAATACTGTGGACGTTGATGATACCGCCCATCAGGTTGACCAGATTTTTACAAATAGCCAGGCCTAAGCCTGTGCCGCCATATTTAAGAGAAATATTTGGGTTTTCCTGTTCAAAGGCATCAAACAACCTGTTTTGAAAGTTTTTGCTCATGCCGATGCCAGTATCGCTGACTGTAAATTTCAGCCAGGTCTCCTGATCCACCCTGCTGAGCTGCTTGATGGAGAACTGGACCCTGCCGCCTGCAGGAGTAAATTTCAGTGCATTGGACAAAATGTTCAATAAAATCTGTCGCAAACGCAGCGAATCGCCGATGTAGGTTTCTTCTGTCAGTCCCTCGATCACGGAATTGAAGTCGATCCGTTTGGCTTCGGCCTGCGGATAAACAAGCGAATTTAAACCGTTGATCATTTATATGAAATCAAATTCTTCGTGGGCCAGGATCATTCTGCCGCTTTCGATACGCGACATATCTAAAATATCGTTGATCAGGCTCAGCAAAAATCTGGCCGAAATACCGATTTTCGCCAGACAGTCGCTGATGCGCTCCTTATTATCGATTGCCGTCAGCGCGATCGCCGTCATACCGATAATAGCGTTCATCGGCGTGCGGATCTCATGGCTCATGCGCGACAAAAATTCTGTTTTCGCATTATTAGCGGCTTCGGCCGAACCTAAAGCAGTCCTCAGTATCTGGTTCTGCTCGGCTTCACTGTTCTTCTGCTCGTCAATGCAGCGGATCAGCGATACCGTCAGCACATCGTCATTGACCGGGTTTTCGACCTTGATCTTATGGGCCGATACCCAATGATACTGGCCATCGTCCAACTTCTGGCGGTGTTCCATATAGGTTTCCCTGCAACCGCTTCTGTATTCCTCCAGCTGGTTCTGACGTTCAAACTTCTTAACAAATTCTTCCCGGTACGCCGGGTCCACCGTTCCCAGTACGCCTGTAACCATGGCGTCATAGCTACTGCAATCCAAAGTGTGCAGCGAATCTCGATCCTGATCTAAAACGCTGCAGGTATTCTGCGTCAGATTTCCAAAAATGATCATCGGATAAGCCGATGTAATAGCAGTATACAAGGCGCTGCGCTCCATCATATCCCACTGATCGTTTTTACGCCGTAGCGTCTTTATTTCTGTCACATCGTAAAAAATTACCTGGTAGATTTTTTTGCCCTGCATGTTTTGAATAACGCAGGATGCCGCCCGCACCCATTTTTCTTGGCCGTCGCCGGTAACGATCCTGTGGCTGACACTTTTTACAATGCCTTCTTCCGTAACGCCAAATATCTCATCCATCACAAGTTCCCTGTCAGCCGGAGGGATACAACGCAGTACGTTATCCCTGATTTCCTTTTGGGCAAAAAACGCGTTTTCATCGGCAAAGCCCAAAATATTCGCGCAAGTTTTATTGATCAGCGTAACTTTGGGGATACGCTCAAATGTACATTGCAACAGGCCGCTTGGCATCGTATCGAGAATATTCTGCAAAACATCCTTCTGCTGCCTGCTGTCAACTATTTCCTGATAAAGCTTCTCTTTAGCTTCTATCTCACCCGAAATATCCCGAACTACGCTGATGCAGGCAGCCCGGCCATCGACAGCCATTATTTTTTTGCCAACGTCGTTGACCCAGATATAGCTGCCGTCCTTCTTTTTCATCCTATATTTTACTTCATACTCGCTATCCTGTTCCATCGCCTGCCCGGCGATGCGACTTACCATCTCCACATCGTCCGGATGAATGCCGTTCATGACCAGTCCATCAATATCGGCAACAAATTCCTCATAGGTATAGCCCAAATACGCCAGCATCCTGTCGTTGACATAGTACAGCGGAAACCCCGGTTCTACATAACCGCCCAAAATACCTCCGGGAATGCTGCGGCTAAGCAGTTCAAAGCTTTGTTCGTTTACGGCCGCTTCCACTTCGACAACGGGTTTTGCTTCTTCGGCAAGGGTCATACTAAATTCCTCCATTTTAAGCTCATTCTGTTATTTAATTATATTATAACAAACTATTAAAAAACAATAAAAATAACGCATATTTTTTAAAAATATTCTTTAAAGACAATAAAAACATCCCGACCGCCATGCAGTCAGGATGTTTTTATTATTTGCAGTTGTTATTGCAGTAGCAGGTGCAAGGCCAGACTCAAAAGTCCCGATCCCAGCAATGTCTGGATAACACCGCAAACCTTCTTTTTGATTAGTACCAGCGCTGCCAGCAGGACAATAGTGCTTACAAGGTCTGGATCGGTCCATACCGCCGGTATTCTTTCCAAATTCCATAAGGATAAGGTGAGAAACATGACGCCTGCCGAAGCAATAAGGGCCACGACAGCTGGGCGCAGGCCGTTTAAAACGCCTCTGATCGCACCCATCTCCCCATATTTAGCCAGCAGCTTGGCCAAAGTTATCATAATTATCAGCGAAGGAGTAACAAAACCAGCCGTCGCCGCCACGGCACCGCCTATCCCAGCCACCTTGGTACCGACAAATGTGGCGGCATTGATGCCGATAGGTCCCGGCGTCATCTGGGAAATAGCGACCACATCCATAAATTCGCTGAAGCCGATCCAGTGGTGGATGTCAATGACCTGTGTTTGTATCAGCGGTATTGAAGCATACCCGCCGCCGACACAGAAGGCGCCAACCATGCAGAAACTCCAGAAGAGATCAAAATATATCATTGCCGCACCTCCTTAACTGTATTTTTCATCTTGCAGCCACAAATAACCGATGACCGCGTCGATCAAAATAAGATACATGATATTGACCTGAAAGAAATAATTAGCGATAAAAGTACCAAATATTATCAAACAGGGCAGCAAAAGCTTTTTCTTCAGTTCCTTTTGCAGCAGATTGAGCCCCACGTCAATGATCAGTGCGGTAGCACCACACTGCATGCCCCGCAGCAGTATCTGCACATAATGATTATGGGCAAAAGCATCATAAAAATACGAGATCACCGTCAACGTCACCAGCGGCGGCAGCACTGTCGCCAGCAAAGTTAAAGCCGCGCCGGTATAACCGGCCAGCCTGTAGCCGATGATAATGGCTGCATTGACTGCTACCACGCCCGGAGCCGATTGGGCGACCGATACCAGATCAAGAGCTTCCTTATCACTCATCCACTTGTAATGGTCTACATATTTAGCCTTCAGTAGCGGGATAATGACGAACCCACCGCCGACGGTAAAGGCACTGATCAAAAACGTGGATTTGAACAGTTCCCAGTAAAATTTTTTATCTATAACTACTGAATTATTCACTTGTCTGCCTCCGCTGTGATTGTTTACTTAATATTATTATGATAACAAACTTTTCTTCTGCCGTACAGCGTCATCAGCCTGACTAAAATTAAAAATCCGGCGTCAATAGTTATTATAAAAATAAATGCTCTCTAAATATTAAAAAAACACCCCTGCCTTAACGGCAAAAAACAGCCTCCGACAAGTGCCGATGGCGTCTTATCGAAGGCTGTTTACTTTTTTACCTGTTACAGCAGTTCCGCTTTCTTTACCAGTATCGCCGCTACGGCTGCGCAAGCCGGGCAGTCGCAATATTCTGCGCCGCCAAGTTTGATTTCTTTGGCATGCGTTGTAATATTACCGGCCAGTTCCGCACCAAAATATTCTGCACCGGCAGCAGAACCTGCAAAGCCGATCAAATTGTCGATAGGCATGATATCGGCTTCCAGTTCGGCAAGATATTTTTTAGTTTCACCGGCTTCATTGGCAGTGCCAACAGCGTCCAGCCAATTTTGGGCAGCAGCTTTGGCCTCACTGCTGCAAGAAGGCGCATTCATTAATTCATGTGTTTTTTCAATAACATAGTTTAATACTTCTTTGTTCATAACTGATCTACCTACTTTCTTCCATGTTTGAAACAGCTTGCATAAACAGCAAATTAGTTCGACTTCTAAGTAATTTATAAAAATTTTACTCTAAATTAGCCAAAATCTTTTTTAAGCTGGCTTCCATGTTTTTTATTTCTGCCGGTTCCAGATTTTGGAATACCTTTTGCGCCAGATTTACGGAAACCTCTTCGAAAACTTTCCGCAGTTCTTTGCCCTGACTGGTCAATTCCACATAAACCACCCGGGAATCATCACTGGCTTGTTTTTTCTTTACCAAATTCAGTTCGACCAGCTTATTGACCAACACCGTCACCGTAGGCTTGCTGCGGTGTATAGCGTCGGCAATTTCCTTCATGGTCACCTGCTCCTTTTGGTATAAACACGCCAAAATATCTCCATGAGATGGAGAAAGCTTTTTGATACCGTGACGGGACAAATCTGCCAAGATGAATTTATTGGCGTTTGCTCTTATTTTGCTGATTAAGGAAATCGTTTGCATCTGTTTCATCATAGTTTCATTATAGTTAGACATCTAACTATTGTCAAGTAAAATCTTCCTCGTATTGCTCACGCTGTTAATGAAGCCATTGCAACTGCCTGCCATATAATGGGGCAAAAAATAAACGGTCCTTCAAATAATGAAGAACCGCATAAATTCTTGGCGGAGAGGGTGGGATTCGAACCCACGGTACGTTGCCGTACATTTGATTTCGAGTCAAACACCTTCGACCACTCGGACACCTCTCCGTGTAAACTAACTTTATCTATTATATCACAAATCTGTATTTTGCAAAGCCTTTTTCTCAGCTTTCGGCTTCAGGCTGAGCAGTTTTCGCTAATTTGTTTTCCGCACGCCGACGTTTAAAAAAGTCCTTCATCACCTGGGCGCACTCCGCTTCGCAAACACCACTGCTTACTTTAGCCGTATGATTGAGATTGGGGTTGCTGATGATATTAAAAATAGATTCCGCACCGCCGGCCTTAGCATCGGGGCAACCGTAAACCACCCTGTCGATACGGCTATTGACGATAGCGCCGGAGCACATGGGACAGGGCTCGACCGTAACGTATAACGCTGAATTGCTCAAACGCCAGCGGCCTAATTTTTTACAGGCCTCCTGAATAACGATGACCTCGGCGTGCGCCGTAGCATCGTTCCAGGTCTCACGCATATTATGGGCCCGAGCCACTACCACGCCGTCAACTACCAAAACCGCTCCGATAGGTATCTCTCCCAGTTCTGCCGCCGCACGGGCTTCCTGCAAGGCCAGCTGCATATACTCTTCGTCCGTCATCGTGCACCTCATTTCTGTTTACTCCAGGCTTTGCCTTACGCCTGCGCTGCTTCCATCAATTCTTCCCAGCGCGCCATCAGTATTTCGATCTCACTTTGCAATGCCAAGTGCTCTGCCGCCAAAGCTTCGCTGGCAGCCGGGTCACTGTGGCTGTCAGGGTCGGCCAGTCGTTTTTCTAAAACTCCCAGCAAAGCTTCCTGCTCTCTGATGCTCAGTTCCACCTTGGCTAACAGCTTTTCTGCCTCCTGCGGGCTGTAGGTACGTTTATTTTTACCAGACGCCGGTTTGGCAACGGCATTAGCCTGCTCGGCAGCAGCCGCACTGCTTTTGCTTACAGCCTGCTTACCGCTCTGCTCCGCCGCCTGCGTTTGCCGCTTAGCCTTTGCTTCCAAATAAAAATCATAATCGCCTTTATAGTCATAGACCCGGTGGTCTTCCAGTTCCCAGATCCTATCCGAGATCTCGTTGATAAAATAGCGGTCATGGCTGACTACCAGTACAGTGCCGTCAAAAGCCGTCAGCGCAGCTTCCACAGTTTCGCGGGCCATAATGTCAAGATGATTGGTCGGTTCGTCCAGCACCAGGCAATTAGCGCCGTCCAGCACCAGCTTCAGCAGCACAAGCCTGGCCTTCTGCCCGCCTGACAAGGTGCCGATCTCTTTAAAAACATCGTCGCCGTGAAACAGCATCCCGCCTAACAGCGAACGGGTGCGTTCTTCTGTAAAACCATACTCCACTAAAAAATTATCCAGTAAAGTTTGTTGGGGCGACAACCGCTCGTAGCTTTGCGAAAAATAACCTACCTTAACACGGTTGCCGATCTGGGCCGTGCCCTTAAGCGGCGGCAGCTCGCCTAAAATAGTTTTCAGCAGCGTCGTTTTGCCGGTGCCGTTAGGCCCCAGCAGCCCTATCTTTTCGCCCTTGCGCAGCACCAGATTGATGTCTTGCAGCAGCACATTGTCACCATAGCCCACGGCAAGGTTCTCTAAAATCAAAACCCTTTCTGCCGATTCGGGCGCCGGAGGCAGCCGCAGGGCAAATTCCTCATGTTGTACAGGTGCGTCCATCCGCTCCAGCCTATCCAGCTGTGACTGACGGCCACGGGCCATTTTACTTTTGATACCAGCCTTAAAACGGCGGATATAGGCCTCCGTTCGAGCGATATGATCCTGCTGGGAGGCATAGGCAGCTTCCAGCGTAGCGATTTGGATCTCTTTCTGCACCAGATATTTGCTGTAATTACCTTTGAAGGAAGTAAGCTGTCCGCCTTCCATTTCCAGTATCCGCGTAGCTATATTATCTAAAAACGCACGGTCATGGCTGACTACCAACAGCCCGCCTTTAAATTCCTGCAAATATTTTTCCAGCCATTCAGTCATCACGATGTCCAAATGGTTGGTAGGTTCGTCCAAAATCAAAAAATCAGGCTGGCGCACTAAAGCTGCGGCCAGCATCATTCTGGTCTTCTGACCGCCCGAAAAATGCTCGGCAGTCTTATCCCAAACTGCTTCCTCAAACCCCAGTCCTATCAGTACTCTTTTGATAAAGGCTTCGTAATTATAACCATCGGCGTGTTCATAGTGCTTGGTCACACGGGCGTATTCCTCTAAAACACCGTCCAGCTCCGCACCCGGCGGCAGTTTAGCCGAGCGCTCTTCCAAGTCAGCAAGCTGCTCGCGCATAGCGATGATCTCGGGACAGGACCGCAGCATGAACTGCCACAAGCTGCCTGCGCCGATGTTTTGGAAACCCTGCTCCACATAGCCTATTTTTAAACCGGGTTCAAAGCGCACTACACCGCCATCTACCGTAGACGGTGCCAAAAGGCAGCGCAGCAAAGTCGTTTTACCGCTGCCGTTGACGCCCACCAGCCCGATTTTCTCGCCTTTATCGATCATAAAACTGATATTTTTAAATATTTCATTGATGCCAAAACTTTTGGCGATCTTATCAACTACAAGCTGCATTTTTTCATCCTCTATTTTCTATGCTTCCTAAACTATTATTTTAACAAAAAACTGCCGCTAAAGCAAAAGGACCGGCTGCCAGAAGGCAACCAGTCCTTTAAATTTACCCTTCGTAGCCGTACGGATGGCCTTTATGCCATTGCCAAGCGGTAGTAATAACTTCGTCCACAGTGCTGCACTGCGGCACCCAGCCCAGCTCGGCACGGATCTTTTCCGACGAGGCGATCAAAACTGCCGGATCGCCGCTGCGGCGTTCTTCTTCGGATACCGCAAAATCGATCTCGGTGATTTTTTTGGCGGCGTCGATGATCTGGCGCACACTGAAACCGTTTTCGCTGCCCAAATTATACACACGGCTTCCCCCACCTGCCAGCAAATGTTTTAACGCCAGCACATGGGCCGTCGCCAAATCGCAGACATGCACATAGTCACGCACGCAGGTACCGTCTGCCGTAGCATAGTCAGTACCGTAAATAGCGACCTGTTTGCGTACTCCCTGAGCTGTTTTTAAAACCAGCGGGATCAAATGGGATTCCGGATCATGGTCTTCCCCGATATCGCGGCTGGGGGAAGCACCGGCAGCGTTAAAATAACGCAGCGTCACATAGCGCAGGTCATAAGCCATATCATAATCAGCCAGCATCTTTTCTATCATCAGCTTAGTGCGGCCATACACATTGGTCGGCTGCAGCTTGCTGTCTTCTTTTATCGGAACCGCTTCCGGCTCGCCATAAACTGCTGCCGTCGACGAAAAAACGATATAGTCGACCCCGGCACCCTTCATTGCCTCTAAAAGGTGCAGCGAACCTTCCACATTATTGAAATAATATTTAGACGGATTTTCCATAGATTCGCCCACCAGACTGCTGGCAGCAAAATGGATGACCGCATCGATCTCGAACTGACCCATAATATGCTTCAAAAAGGTAACGTCGTGGATATCGCCCTCCACCAGCTGTACATCATCTGGCACAGCGGCGGCATGACCGGTCGACAGATTATCGTAAACCACAGGCGTAAAGCCGTTTTTCTGCAATTCTTCCACTACATGGGAACCAATATAGCCGGCACCGCCGGTAACAAGCACATTCATTTGCTCTTCTCCTTAGTTTTTTCTGATAACTTCTTTTAAATATTCTAAAAACTTATCTTTTAAATCAGGTCGTTTCAGTGCCATTTCCACAGTCGCTTCCAAAAAGCCCTGCTTATCGCCAACGTCATAACGGCGTCCGGCGAAATTATACGCATACATGGCCTGCTGTTTGGCCAGCTCCTGCAAAGCGTCAGTCAGCTGTATCTCGTTGCCGCGTCCCGGTTTGGTTTCTTCCAAAATCGGGAATATCTCGGGATTGATGATATATCGTCCCAAAACTGCCAAACGGGAAGGCGCTTCTTCTACCTTTGGTTTTTCTACCATATCGCTGACCGTAAAGGTACGGGGCTCTGCCGTTGGCTGCGAAGCAACGATACCGTAAGAGGAAACCTTTTCCATAGGCACTTCCTGCACGCCTAAAACGCTGGCGCCTGTTTTGTCATAAACATCCATCAGCTGTTTCAGCGCCGGAACTTCACTGTCGACCACGTCGTCGCCTAAAAGTACGGCAAACGGCTCATCGCCGATAAACTGTTTGGCGCACAAAATAGCGTGTCCCAAACCACGCGGTTCTTTTTGACGGATATAATGGATCCTGATGCCGGAAATCTCCTGCACCATCTCCAGTTCTTTAGTTTTGCCGCCGGCCTGCAGGTTCAGCTCCAGCTCGACGCTGCGGTCAAAATGGTCTTCGATAGCGCGTTTGCTGCGCCCGGTAATGATCAAAATATCTTCGATACCGGAAGCCAATGCTTCCTCAATAATATATTGGATCGTCGGTTTATCGACAATGGGCAGCATTTCCTTCGGCGTAGCTTTAGTCGCCGGTAAAAAACGCGTGCCTAAACCGGCGGCCGGAATAACGGCTTTGCGTACTTGTTTGATCACGGTCATCTTTATCACTCTTTCTTCGGCCCCAAAGGCCGCCCGGATATTTAGCCTGCTGTTGTAGAACAGGGTGTTTTCTTTGCTCTGCGCCAGCTTTATTCAAGCTTTATTCAAGCTTCTTTCTATGCTTCCTCGCCGCCGATCATCGTCAATAATTCGGCAGTTTTGGCTGCCAAAAGCGCTTTGTCGCCTCTGGTCTCCACGTTCAGTCGCATCACCGGCTCCGTATTGGAAACACGTACATTAAAACGCCAGTTATCGTAGTCGATGCTCAAGCCGTCCAGCTTATCTACCTGACCGCCCGCGGCATATTTAGCCTCGATAGCCGCCAGCACTGCTGCCGAATCATCAACCTTACGGTTGATCTCGCCGCTACAAGGGAATTTTTCCATGCGCTCGCTCACTAATTTGGACAGGGTTTTGCCCGTAGTACACAACAGCTCAGCCACCAGCAGCCAGGGTATCATACCGCTGTCACAGTAAGAAAAATCTTTAAAATAATGATGCGCCGACATTTCGCCGCCGTATAGCACTTCGTTAACGCGCATACATTCTTTCATAAAGGCATGTCCGCTTTTGCAGCGCACGGCTGTGCCGCCAGCCGCGTCTACCACTTCCTGGGTATTCCAGGTCAGACGCGGATCGTACATAATCTTAGCGCCGGGCTGTTTGCGCAAAAATACTTCTGCCAGCAGTCCAACTATATAATAGCCTTCAATAAATTCGGCTTTTTCATCAAATAAGAAGCAACGGTCAAAGTCACCGTCCCAGGCCACGCCCAAATCGGCCTGATGCTCACGCACCAGCTTGGCCGTAGCTTCACGATTAGGCACCAACAGCGGGTTGGGCACACCGTTAGGGAAATTACCATCCGGATTCTCATTAAGTTTTATAAATTCAAAGGGCAAATATTTCGCTAATTCGTTTAAAACAGGTCCGGCACCGCCATTACCGGGGTTAGCAACTATCTTCAGCGGTTTCAACGCCTTTACGTCGATATAACCCAGCAAATGCTCGATGTATTCCGGCATGATATCGTATTGCTTCACTGTACCTTCCGTTTTACCCGGCACCTGCAAATGCGGAAAATCCTTACTATCTACCACCATATCAGCGATCTCCATCAGCCCCGTATCGGCCGAGATAGGGCGGGCGCCGCGACGTACCAGCTTCATACCGTTATATTCGGCTGGATTATGGCTGGCTGTTACCATGATGCCGCCGTCGGCATCAAGATGGGCCGTAGCAAAATAAATCATTTCCGTGCCGCACTGGCCAATATCGATAACGTCGCTGCCGCCATGGCGCAGTCCTTCCGTCAGCGCGTCTACCAGTTCACGGCCACTCAGGCGGATGTCGTGCCCCACAATAACTTTTTCGGCAGCAAACATCGCCGCAAAAACGCGGCCTAACCGATAAGCCATTTCCACATTGACCTCAGTCGGTACGACGCCACGTACATCGTAAGCTTTAAACGCTTTTTTAGTCAGTTCCATATTTTATCCCGCTCCCCTATCTTCCTGCAATTGTCTGATAATACATTACCTATTTATTTTCTACCTTAACAACAAAACTCCTGCTTAAAAATCACTTTTTAAGCAGGAGTTGCCCTACATCTTATATTCATTTTCGCGCAGAATATCTTCGGCCACTTCTCCCAAATACCAGCGGGCAACCGAAAAGAACGCCTGATAGCAGCCCTCTTCGTCCGGCAGCAGGATGCTTTCAGCCAGCAGCGGCAAAAACTCTTCCAGTTCCGACCCACTGGACAAAGCCGCATTCACTTCGTCCTCCAACACCCGTATCAGCGCCAGCCGCATCCGCCGCAAACGCGGTGCGTTTAAATTCAGCTCACGAATGGTGTTGCGGGCTTTAGCCTGTAATTTTTTAGGGCAGCTCTCTTCGTCTACCAGCATTTTGCCCGTATGCCCCTGATAGCGGAACATCCTGACCGATGCCGGTATTTTCAGCGGATTCAGTATCCACTCAGCAATAGGCTTGCCTCCCTTGGGCACGTCGCAGCTGCGGTCGTTCTTTTTGCTGGAATAACGCCAGTCCGGGTCCATAACATACGGCTGACTGCCACCGTGGCAGACACCTAACAGATTGTGCCAGTCTAAATGATAATTGTGCTTCTCAAATTTAGTCTCAACTTTTGGAAAAAAATGCTCGACGCGGAAGTCATCCACGTTCTCTTCAAATTCCGCCAGCTTGATCCTAATCTCACAGTAAGCGCACAGACCATGCTGATCCTGCAAAAGCTGCTGCTTGACCTCACGGTAGCCCCTGCGGTTGCGCCTGCGAAAATGCTCCCAGGTTTCCTGCGGGAAGGCTTTGACATAATTACGCAGACGTTCGGGTGTAGCCGGAGATTTATACACCCGCTTCATTTTTTCTTCCTCCTGAAGGCTTTCATCCTGATCTCCGTATCGGCACGCACTAACGCCGGTTCGCATCCCTTCGACCATTCATCCAAACGTTGGCGCAGCGCTTTGGCTTCATCGGTATCCCATTTATCCTCGCTTACCAGCAGCAAATAGCGGGAAAGATCCTTCACTATCGGTAAAGACTGCGGGCGGGTATCCACGTTCTGGATATCCTTAAGCAGCTGGAAGCTTTCTGCCCCCAGCGAAAATGCCGGTTTATCAATATTGATCAGGTCGTTGTCCCAGCGCAGGATACGGATAGATTCAGCCGGTACGGTGCTCAATACCTGCGGGCTGTGCGTAGTTACGACAAACTGTACTTTAGGGAACGCCCTACGCACATCATACACCACCGCCTGCTGCCAGGAAGGATGCAGATGCATATCCACCTCGTCGATCAAAACGATGCCCGGTGTTTCCAAAGCCGCCTTTCTACCCAGATCCGGGTTCAGCCTCACCATGCGGTAAGCCAGATCGGCAGCCATACTGATCACACTGCGGGTGCCATCGCTCAGTGCCTCCACAGGCAGCACGCCCATAGTTTCGTGCATAATGATCAAATTTTGATATGCAAAGCTGTAATCAATATCCTTCCAGCCCATACTGCCGATACAGGTAATGATAGCCTGCTTTACTGCTTTTAAAACCTCGGTATAAGGGTTTTTTTCGTCCTTCTGCCCACTCTCGGCCAGGTAACGGTCAAACTCCATCGCACTCATAGAAGCATATTTGAACCACTGCCCAAATGTGTTATAAGAAGAAGACGGCTCCATACAATCCACATAGCCGCTGCTGCGTTCCAGGCTAATGCCCTTACGCAAAGTCAGCAGCTTGCTGTCGTTCCACATCCTGCTGGTGCCATAATAAGCCATTACCGGCAAAACGATCTGCGAATCATTGGTTTCCCGCAGTGCCTGTACCATCCGTTTGCCATACTCGCTTAAAGCCTTGGCGTTTTGGATCGTCGTTCGGCCTTTGGCCGCTTTCAGCTCACGCTGCCACTCGATCCGTTCCCCATCTATGTAACCTTCAACGCCTATCACTACCGGGTACTGACTTTTCATCCGCAGCACATGCTCCAGCGTGTGTCCCACCGTATCCTTGGTCTGACGCACATCTGTATCGCTTATCTGGTTGGGCCTGACACCATCAAAGCAGGCCAGATATGGTCCCAGAGCCACGGCAATAGCATCTAAGATAGCAGTTTTGCCTTTACCGTTTTCGGCTACGATAACTGTCAGTTCCCGATTGAAATCTATTTCAAAATCATCATAGCAACGGTAATTCTGCAAACACAAACGGCTAATGTACATAGTGCACCTCCAGAGACATATTTTTCTTCCATTATACCTTTTTTCACTAAATTATGGAATTTTTTTGTTATTCTCTGTATAATAGATATATTATTCGATGTGGAAAGGGCTGTAGAAATGAATATTTTCCTTGTTATCGCTTTAGCGATGCTTTTGATCATTGTTTTACTGCGCAAACATATACCCATCGGCCCCGCTATCTTAGCAGGCGGGCTCCTGATCTGGGCCATTGTAGCGCCGGAATTCCACTATCTGACCAGCGCATTTACCACAACGCTGACTATGCCACGTACTTTTGACCTGATCCTGGCCCTGTATTTTGTTATGTGCCTGGAAATAGAACTGCGTACCAGCGGCGCTTTAGACGGTATGATCCACGCTTTACAGCGTTTATTCGCCAGCGAAAAATTCACACTGGCAATTATGCCAGCCTTTTTAGGGCTTTTGCCCTCACTGGGCGGCGCTCGTTTTTCAGCACCCATCGTCGAAGCAGCCAGCCGTGGCACACAGCTGACCCAAGATCACAAGGCGGCTATAAACTTCTGGTTTCGTCATATTTTTGAGTTTTCCAGTCCCATCATCCCCGGTATGATCATGGCCTGCAGCATTGCCGGTGTCGCCTTCAGCGACTTTATAGCTCATCTTTGCTGGCTCACGCTCCTATCCTTTGGCCTGGGCTGGCTAGTGCTGATACGCCCGCTGGATATGCCCTCCAACAGCAATCTGGACGTCGACCCTGCTGAACGCCGTAAGGATATTATGGACCTGACCCTGTCGCTGGCCCCCGTCATAGTCAACTTTCTGTTAGTAGTGTTCTGTGATCTCAACGCTTCAACATCCATGGCGCTGGTCACTGTCGCCATGATACCCGTCCTGCGCCTGTCGAACCGCGTTATCAATATAAAAGAAATTTTTACCGGTGCCTGCGACTGGAAAATGCTGATGAACGTGCTTTGCATCCTGTATTTTATCCAGATTCTTACCGATACCAATGTTCTGCACACTATAGTGGAAGATTTTAAAGCTTCGCCGTTGCCGATCCCAGTCATCATTGCCGCCATCTCTTTTATCATCGGCGTGCTGACAGGTCTTTCACAGGGCCACGTGGCCATAGTTATGCCTATCGTGGCAGCGCTGTCACCCGGCGACATCAACCTGGCTGGTGTAGCCATGGCTTTCGGCGTAGCCGGACAAATGCTAACACCTACCCATATGTGCTTTATCGTAACGCTGGATTATTTTAAAGCCGATTTCTTTAAAACCTTAAAACCCATGATCCTTTTAGAGGTCATGCTACTGACCGTTTTCAGTATTTATACCTATTTTACCTGGTAATAAAACAAAAAAGCTTCCTCATAATGAGGAAGCTTTTTTACTACTGCTTATTTGGCAGCTTCTTTATTTTCTTCTTTTTGCGGCAATGCGATGCCGAAATCACCTAACAAAGGTTTTTCGTTTTTTACTGCGAATAAAAAGCTCATCATTGCTTCAGGCTGTTTAGCAAATTTCATGCTGTATCTTAAAATATCAGCATCTGCACCTTTTTCAATAACGACTAAACGTTTTTCGCTGACAGCGCCGAAGTTTTTATTCATTTGCTCTTTAAAGTTTTTAAAAACCTCTTCTGTAAAATCTTTTTTCATGTCATCAGTCATGATAGAAGTCACAGCAGCATAATTGGAAGCATTTAAAAACTTATTGACCATCGTTTCTTCCGCGTCAAGCACTTTACCGTTGCTGGCGCTGCAGATAGCGCTAAAACCAAGCACTAAGACCATAGTCACCATTAAAAGAATTTTTTTCATAACCATTTACCTCCGGCTCTCTCTGAATATTAAGGGGATTGTAATTCTTTACTATTATACATCTCCGGCGCTATTGCTTCAAGAAAAGTTTTGTTATTCTACAAAAATCTCACAAAGCGCTCAGCTTGCACGCAAATTTTTATGCCAGTTACTTGACTTGGAGTGAACTTTAAGTGTTAAAATATGGTAAAATAATAGTGTACCGCTGAAGCGGCCACACGCAGTCGAAACTGCATCCGTTTACCACAAAAACAAATACTGTCGATATGGCTATGAAGGCTTGACCTGCTCCTGAAAGAGCGGTTATTTTTCATAGCTTTTTTATTTTTATCAGGAAGGAAAGCTTACCAAGATGGACGCTTATATCCGCCGACGTTTACTACTATTACTGCCGGTGCTGCTGGGCATTACCTTCTGCACCTTTTTACTGATGCAGCTGTCCGCCGATGACCCTGTAGATATGATGTACCGAGCTTCCGGCGCTGTGTCTGAAGCCGTTAAAGCGCAGACCAGGGCCGAACTGGGACTGAACCAGCCGCTGCTGCTACGCTACTGGGAGTGGCTGTGCGGCATTGTCACCGGTGACTTGGGCCACTCGTATCTTTCGGGCCTGCCGGTAGCCACGCTTTTGCTGTCCAAGCTACCCAACACTTTGCTGCTGACGGCGCTGTCGCTGGCCTTGACTATTATTGCCGCCGTGCCACTGGGTATTTTGGCGGCCCTCAAACAGGGACGCGGCTGCGATCTGCTGATCCGCACGCTAACTTTTTTGGGCAACTCCCTGCCGGGCTTTTTTGTCGCCTTGCTGCTTATTTACCTGTTTTCCCTCAAGCTGGGCTGGCTGCCCGTACTTAGCAACGGCGGCCTGCAAAGCTTTCTGCTGCCGTCACTGACCCTGGCGCTGCCAATGACGGCCAAATACATCCGCCATATCCGCAGCAGTATTCTTGAAGAACTGCACAAGGATTATGTGGCCGGTGCGCTGGTTCGCGGTATCCCCCAAAAGGTTGTCCTGCGCCAATTTATCCTGCCGGCTTCCGGCGTCACACTGCTGACTTTATTTTCACTGTCCATTGGTTCTTTGCTGGGCGGCACGGCTATCGTCGAAACTATCTTTATGGTTGACGGTATCGGCAAAATGGCGGTAGATGCTATTTTGATGCGCGATTATCCGCTGATCCAGGCTTATGTTATCTGGACGACGCTGATTTTTACCTGCGTTAACCTTTGCTGTGACCTTTTATACCATTATCTTGATCCGCAGGTAGGCCTACTGGATAAAGGCGGTGATTTTTGATGCTGCCTAAAAACCTTCCCACCAGCAGGCTGCACGTCTATCTTTTCTTGACGTTGCTTTTACTACTGCTGGCGCTGGGAGCGCCTTATCTGGTGCCCCACGACCCTTATCTGCAAAATCTGGATAACGCCCTGCAAGCGCCCTCCGGCGCGTATCCCTTAGGTACCGACCGTTATGGCCGCTGCGTCTTTTCGCGGGTGCTGATAGGCGGGCAGACTTCTATTTTTTCTACCTTGGCTTTAGTAGCCATCATTTGCAGCACGGGTACATTGGCAGGCTTATGGAGCGGCTACTATGGAGGCAGGCTTGATAGCCTGTTTATGCGTTTTGCTGATATTTTTCTGGCTTTTCCCGGGCTGGTGTTCGCTATCGCCGTAGCCAGTGTACTGGGGGGCGGCATTACTAACGCCATCGTGGCGCTGGCAGTTATTTCATGGCCCAAATACGCCCGGCTGGTACGCAGTCAGGTACTGCTGGTTAAACAGCAGCCCTATATTGCCGCAGCCCGTTTCAGCGGCTGCAGCGATCGCCAGATCATCATCAACCATATCCTGCCATCTGTTTTCAGTCCCCTGCTGGTAATGGCAGCACTGGATCTTGGCACGATGCTCATTGAGCTGGCCGGCCTGTCTTTTTTAGGACTGGGAGCACAGCCACCTGCCGCCGAATGGGGCTCTATGATGAACAGCGGCCGCAGTATGCTACAAACAGCGCCCTGGGTGATATTAGCTCCCGGCGCGGCTATTTTCCTGACAGTCAGCTGCTTTAATCTTTTAGGCGACAGCTTACGCGATCAGCTGGATCCCAAACATAACCCCAAATAACTTTGCGGAAGGGAACGATAATGATGAAACTTTCTTTACTTGGCAGCGCTCTGCTGCTTTCGGCATTTTTACTGAATGGCTGCGGCTCCACGCCGCCCGCAAAAAACACTGACGCAGGCTCAGTGTTCCGCTACGGCACCACTGCATATGGCACTGCTATGGAAAACGCCGGTATGAACCCGCACGAATCCTACAAAGGCTGGTCAACCCTGCGTTATGGCGTCGGCGAGACATTATTCCGTTTTAATGATGCTATGCAGCCTCAGCCCTGGCTGGCGACTGGCTACGAATTTATCGACGACCAAACTGTAAAGATCACTCTGCATGACGATGTTAATTTCAGCAGCGGCAATAAACTGACCGGCGCAGCCGTTAAGGCCTGTCTGGAAGATCTGGTAGCCAACCACAAACGGGCGGCCGACGACTTAAAGCTGGCTTCCATCACAGCCGACGGTCAAACTGTCACGATCACTTCCACTGAAAAGGCACCCGCACTAATCAATTACCTGTGCGACCCTTACGGCTGCATCATTGATATGCAGCAGGGTACCGGCGACGATGTTAAAATATCTGGTACCGGCCCCTACATCGTCCAAAGCTTGACACCGACGGAAATAGTTTTGACAAAAAACACTAAATACTGGGGCGGCCCAGTCAAAACCGATAAGGTTATCGTTCGCAGCATTACCGACGGCGACACCCTGACCATGGCCATGCAAAGCGGCGAGATCGACGCGACCCAGGGGCTGCCTTATGCCAGCCTGCCTTTATTTGCCAATAACGAAAAATTCGTTATCAAAACTGCCAACACCTCCCGTGTCTTTCAGGCCTGCATGAACTTTACCACACCGGTGCTGCAGGATGCCAATGTTAGAAAAGCCATCGCCATGGCTATCGACAAAGAAAAATTCGCCCAGGTACTTTTAAACGGTAACGGTACCCCTGCTATCGGCCCTTTCCCTGTCAATATGCCCTGCGGCGGTGACGCAGTCCACACAGATGACTATAATGTCCAAAAGGCACGCCAACTGCTGCACGATGCCGGCTGGCAGGATTCTGACGGCGACGGTTATGTTGATAAAAATGGTCAAAACCTGACGGTCAGATGGCTGACCTATACCTCACGGCAAGAACTGCCCTTACTGGCAGAATCGGCGCAGGCTTTTTTGAAAGATGTAGGTATCAAAGCCGAGGTCAACGCAACCGATAATTATAACGATTTCTTAAAACGCGGCGACTGGGATATTTATGCTAAAGCATTCGTGGCAGCTCCTACCGGCGATCCTCAGTATTATTTTACGACCCATGTGCTGGACAGTTCCTCGTACAACTCCGGGCACTACCATAATGACCGGGTAGAACAGCTTACCCAACAGCTGCGAGGAGAATTTGACCCGGCTCAGCGCAACCTTTTAGCTGTGCAGATCGCCCAGCAGCTTTTGGACGATAACGCTTTTATTTATGCCTCCCATCTAAAAATGTCATTTGTTATGAAAAATAACGTCAAAGGCTTCACAGCCCACCCTTCCGATTATTACGAAATCACAGCCGACCTTGAGATATGAGAACTGAGCAGGAAATTGTATGAAGAACCAACCTTTGCTGCAAATAAAAAATCTTAATTTAGGCTACGGCCATAAAAAAGTTCTGCGCGACTTGTCGCTTGAGCTTTACCCAGGTGAAATTTTGGGAATAGTGGGCAGCTCCGGTGGCGGCAAAAGCACTTTATTAAAGGCCATTACCGGCCTGCTTCCTGCCAATGCAACCATCTCCGGAGACCAGCTGCTTTGGCGTGGGCACGATCTTTTAGCAGACGGTTCCAAACGCGGCAGCCTGCTGGGACAGGAAATATCCATGATATTTCAAGACCCTGCGGCGTCGCTGTATCCCGGGCAGACCATCGGTGCGCAAATCTATACCATGCAGCGGGCGCGGGGCCACAAAAACGCTGCGGTTGTTTTTCAGGCAGCGTTACAGGTGCTGGCAAAGCTGGATTTCACCAGCCCCCAGTCTGTTTTAGACAGTTATCCCTGCCAGCTTTCCGGCGGTATGAACCAGCGCGTCTGTATCGCTTTGGCGTTGTTGTTACAACCGACACTGCTATTAGCAGACGAGCCAACTTCCGGTTTGGACGTGCTCACCCAGCAAACTATCTTGAAGCAATTGGCACTGCTGACGCAAGACTTTGGCACTGCCCTGCTCATTGTTTCCCACAATATCTGCGCGTTAGCCCAGATCGCCGATAAAATAGCAGTGCTGGAAGCAGGTCAGATCATTGAATCAGGTCCTGCTGCTACTCTGCTGGAAGCACCACAGCAAGCTTACACGCAAAAACTGCTCCAGTCACGCCCCCGTTTTAGAAAGGAATTTCTTTGATGACAACTTTACCGGCTTTATTAGAAACGCTTAACATAACCAAAAGCTTTCGGCCCGACAATGCTTCTGTAGAGGCCGTTAAAAATATCAGCTTCACTATCGCCCCCGGCGAATGTTTGGGACTGGTAGGCACCAGCGGCTGCGGCAAAAGCACTTTAGCACAGATACTTATGGGTATCACTGAAGCCGACAGCGGCACCGTACTTTTTGACGAACAGGCAATAGATTTTAACGATACTGACACCCGTAAAAATTATTACCGCAACGTGCAAATGGTTTTTCAAAATCCCCTCGTTTCTTTCCATCCCCGCAAAACTATCGGCACAGCTATCATGCTGCCCTTACTGAATTACGGCTATACGCAGCCTGAGGCCACAGAAAAACTGGCCCAACTGCTAACAGAGGTTGGCTTGACGCAGCAGCACGCCGCTAAATTTCCCCATCAGTTAAGCGGCGGGGAATGCCAGCGGGCCGCTATTGCCCGGGCAATAAGCATCGAGCCCAAGCTGCTTATCTGCGACGAAATAACCAGTGCTCTGGATATGCAGATCCAGGCGGAGATCGTGCAGCTGCTGCTTAATTTACAGGCCGAAACAAAAATGAGCATGTTCTTTATCAGCCACGATATCGTTCTTGTGCAGGAGCTGTGCCAGCGTCTGCTGATAATGCGATCAGGCGCTATCATCGAAAGCGGTACAGCACACGAGATCATTACCGCGCCACAGCAGGAATATACTAAAAACCTGATCGGCGCAGCTCTCAATCTTACAATAAACAGGTGAAACTTATGCAATCAGAATTATTTGAAGCAAACAAAAAATATTGGAGCAACCGGGCTCAAGGTTATTCCCAGGTCAATCAGGAAGAGCTGACTGGCCTGCAAAAAGCCAACTGGCTCCGGGAGATAACGCGGCAGATAGCCGCCGTTTATCCCCAGCAGAAACCAGAGGAGCTAAACATTTTAGACGTCGGTACCGGCCCCGGTTTTTTTGCCATTATTTTAGCAGAAGCCGGTTATCAGGTGACAGCTGTAGACGCGACGGCCTCAATGCTAGCAGAAGCCAAGCGCAACTCCGGCGCCCTGTCCGAAACAATCGACTTTCGGCTGATGGATGCCCAGGAACTGACCTTTGAAGACAGTAGCTTTGACGTGGTACTTTCGCGCAATCTTACCTGGGTCCTGGAAAAACCGGAACAGACTTATCTGAACTGGCAAAAGGTTTTGCGCCCCGGTGGCCTGCTTTTAAATTTTGATGCTAATTGGTATAATTATCTGCACGATGATGCTTTAAAACAGTGCTATGAGCAGGACCGCCGCAATGTGTCCATTCAGCAGATAGACGACCATTATTTGGGCACCGACATCGACGCTATGGAAGCCATTGCCCTCCGTGTGCCGCTTACCGGTGTCCAGCGCCCTGAGTGGGATCTGCATGCTCTCAACAAAATTAAAATGCGCTCGGTCACCAGCGACAATTCCGTCTGGCAGCGAGTCTGGTCACCTGTTGAAAAAATAAATTACGCTTCCACGCCCATGTTTATGATCGCGGCAGTTAAATAGGAGCAGTATATGACAGATCTATCAGCTAAAACACTTAGCCAAAATAAAGATGCTAAAAATTATATCGAAAATTATTGGAGCAAACGGGCCGATTCTTTTGCCGAACTCCGCCGCCAGGAACTACACAGCGAAAAATACCAGCTGTGGCAGCAGGAGCTTACCAGTAAATTGCCAACTGCTAAAAAGCTGCGGATTTTAGACGTTGGTTGCGGCGCCGGTTTCTTTTCTATTTTGCTGGCCCACAGCGGTCACCAGCTTACAGGCATCGATTTGACCCCGGCCATGATCGCACAGGCTCGTGAACTGGCAGAACTGGAAGCGGTAAACTGTACTTTTATGACAGCCGATGCCGAACAGCTGCCCTTTGCCGAGGGCAGCTTTGACGTAGTTATTGCCAGGAACCTGACGTGGAACCTGCCAGACCCTACCCAAGCCTACCGTGACTGGATGAGGGTGCTTGCTCCCGGCGGAATGCTGCTTAATTACGATGCTGAGTACGCCAAAGACCATCACCAACAAAAACTACCGACACTCAATGCTCACGCTAATCTTTCCCAAACCTTGCTGGAGGAATGCCATAATATCTACCATATGCTGCCCATCAGCATTTACGAACGGCCGCATTGGGATCTGGAGCTGCTACGCAGCTTGGGCAACTGCAACTGCAGTGTTGATCAATCCGTTGGGCAGCGGCTTTACCGGCAGGAAGACATTTTTTATATCCCTATGCCCATGTTCTGCGTCCAAGCAGTTAAGCTATGATTGCAAAAAAATAAAAAACGCCTGATAAATACCGTTACAACGGTAGCTACCAGACGTTTTATTTTTTTGTTTTACAGACCTTTTTCGATACGTTCCATGGCTTCGATAGTATTTTCGCGACTGCCAAAAGCAGTCAGGCGGAAATAACCTTCGCCCATTTTACCAAACCCGGCACCGGGGGTGCCAACAACAGCCAGTTTTTCCAGCAGGAAGTCAAAGAACTCCCACGAGGTCATACCTTCAGGGCATTGGAGCCAGATATAAGGCGAATGAGTGCCGCCGTAGAACTGGATACCTTTCTTTTTAAAGCCTTCGGCCATAATGCGGGCATTTTCTTTATAGAAAGCCAGCATCTCATGGCATTCTTTTTGGCCCTGTTCACTGAACACAGCTTCAGCACCACGCTGAATGATATAAGGCACACCGTTAAATTTAGTAGTTTGACGGCGCAACCACATTTTATTGATCTCCATCTCTTTACCGTCTGCAGTTTTACGCACCAAAGCTTTAGGAACTACGGTATAACCGCAACGGGTACCGGTAAAGCCAGCAGTTTTAGAGAGTGAGCACAATTCGATAGCGCACTTTTTAGCGTCGGCAACCGCAAAAATACTACGCGGAATGGACGGGTCAGCAACAAAAGCTTCATACGCCGCATCGTATAAAATAACAGCGTCGTTTTTGATGGCATAAGCAACCCAGGCTTCCAGCTGTTCTTTAGTATAAACAGAACCGGTAGGGTTGTTCGGCGAGCACAGATAAATAATATCAGCCTTCACGCTGTCATCCGGCATCGGCAAGAAATTGTTTTCCGGCTTGCCGTCCATATAAATGATCTTGCGGCCGCACATGATATTAGTATCCAAATAAACCGGGTAAACCGGATCCGGGATCAAGATCGTATTCGCATTGCTAAAAATATCGGTAATATTACCGCAGTCACTTTTAGCGCCGTCACTGATAAAAATCTCGTCGCTGTCCAACTCTACGCCAAAGCTGGCATAATATTTTACGATAGCCGCATGTAAAAAGTCATAGCCCTGCTCCGGACCATAACCGCGAAAAGTTTCCTTAGCGCCCATTTCGGCAACAGCCTTCTGCATAGCTTCTACTACTGCCGGTGCCAACGGTAAGGTAACGTCGCCGATACCCATACGAATAACTTTTTTCTCGGGATGTTCAGCTACATACGCATTCACTTTCTGTGCGATCTGCGAAAATAAGTAGCTGTCTTTTAAATTGCAATAATTTTCATTTACAAATGCCATTTCAGGTCCCCCATTTTACTAAAATATATTTTTATTTATTGATGATAGCTTCGGGAATATCGATAACGCCCTCAAATACAGTTACAGCAGGGCCTCTCAAAATAACGTGGTTATTAGGCAGGTGCGTAAGTTTAAGCGTACCGCCTTTAGCGATAACAGTCAATTCTTCGCCTTTTTTACCGGCATGCCCCAGCATGATAGTAGCTACGCAAACTGCTGTAGCACCAGTGCCGCAGGCCCAGGTTTCGCCACTACCACGTTCCCAAACGCGGAATTTAACAGTATTTTTATCAATTACCTGTACGAATTCAGTATTAACACCTTCTGGGAATAACTTATGCTTTTCAAATTTAGGGCCTAATTTTTCCAAATCTAAAGCATCTACATCTTCAACAAAGGTTACATAATGAGGATTACCAACAGAAAGAGCAGTACCATTATATACTACGTCTTCTTCAAGTACCAGTCCCTGGTCGACAAACATAAAATGGTCGCTAATCATAGGAATATCAGCACATTTAAAAATAGGCTCGCCCATATCTACACTTGCTTCCTCTACTTTGCCATCCGCACCTAAAAATACCTCGATAGTTTTAATGCCGGAAAGTGTGTCTAAAGTAAAGGTGGTTTTATCAGTCAGGCCTTTATCATAAACATATTTAGCGATACATCTTGTACCATTGCCGCACATCTTCGCTTCGGAAGCATCGGCATTAAATATACGCATTTTAAAATCAGCAACGTCAGATTTGCAGATCATGATCAAACCATCGCTGCCAATACCAAAACGTCTATGGCTTACATATTCGGAAATAGCGCCCGGGTTAGGCAATTCCTGTTCCATACAATTAACATATACATAATCGTTACCTGCACCGTGCATTTTCGTAAATTCCATTTTCATAGTACTATCCTCCTAGTGAATTCATACTTATCATATATTATAGCAAAAATAAGTCAAACAATACAGTTATAAAAATCTTTCCGATTGTTCCTTTTTAAGAACACTATCGTCGTTCTTCATATAGTATACTATTAGCTGTGGCTAACGTCAAGGACAGATTGAAAAATTAAATAAAAAATATGCCCAGGCCAAGGCCTAGCAACTTCCATATTGAATATAGTGGCAACTTTCTATCACACGCGCACGCTCTTGATTACTTAAGGATTACTGCGTTATCACTTGTAATCAATTGGCGCTCAGCTCGGATAGAAAGAAAGTTAACAATAAAAAAGAACCATACCGAATGGTATGGTTCTTTTCTAACCGGCAACTTTCTATCCTCCCAGGCCGCTTCCAGCCAAGTACTTTCGA
>UQWM01000004.1 GCA_900544795.1 uncultured Phascolarctobacterium sp.
ATAACTATTCTAACAGATATGGTAACCTTGATTTACCATACAACTGGAAAATAACTTATACTAGAACCTTTTAGTATGGGCGGCATATAATGCTGCTTATACTAAATTTTGAGGATTTCTACTGAGTTACTTAATATACTGTTAAATCATTGCTGATTTAATATGAAACTTTTAAGGAGCTGAAACGTGATGAAAAGAATTTTGAGCAAAAGTGCATTGATGGTAGCCCTTTTAACTAACAGTGTCATCTGGGGGGGCACTGCAGTACACGCTGAAGAGCCGAGCCAGGCTTTTACGCTAGACCCGATGGTCGTAACGGCAACAAGATATGAAAAAAGAGATATTGATGTCCCAGCAAGTACAACTATTTTGACAGGGCAGGAATTACAAGATACCGGTGCCAGTAACTTAGGTGTTGCTTTAGCTAAGGTTTCGGGAGTCGCATATAAGCAATTTGGTCCAGCTGGTGCGTCTATGGGAACAATGATTAATGAAGTCAATATCCGCGGTATTAGTAATGGCACATTGGTTATGGTAAATGGAAATCCTGTGTCATGGCGTGGAAAATATAATCTTGATTCTATAGCTGTTGATAATATCGAACGAGTAGAAATAGTTAAGAGCGGTGGCTCTGTTCTTTATGGCAGTGAGGCTATGGGTGGCGTTGTTAATATAATTTTAAAGAAAAAAGGCTCTAATGCAGTTGGTGTTGGTTTTGGTAACAGAGGTCAGCAAAATTATAATGCATCCGTAGGCAATGAAAAGTTTACAATAGGATATAACCTTGAAAAATTTGGTAAAGTAACGGGTATATCTGAAAGTGATATAGATTATGATAATTTTGAAGGTTCAACAAGAACAGATGCCGACAATGTAGAAAAAAACAATTTTTCACTTGGTTACAATATTACAGACAATCTTAATTTCTCCTATAATTATTTTGAAACAAAAGTAGATTATAATAGATTTGTGGATTCTGTTACGGCTACGTCATCGGGTATTGTAGTTGGCGATCAGTTCAATGGCAGAACTTATACTTCTAAACAACATACAACACAATTAAACTATAACGACAATAATATAAAAGCGAGTATGTATTTTAACCAAGCTGATATTTCTGCCAATGGTCCTACTTATATTACATCTAAATGGAAAAAGAGTTTTTCACAATATAATACCAAAGAACGAAATCGCACTTACGGAACCGATGTTCAAAAAAATTGGACTATAGGAGAAAAATCAAAAGCAATTTTCGGCATGACTTACCAAAGAGAGTTTTATGATAAATCAGTTTTTGCTGAAAATGATGATTATTCGCGTAATAATTGGGCTGTTTATGGGCAGTGGGAACAGGCACTTGATGATAAAAATACTGTTATCGTAGGAGCTCGTGAAACCTGGACAACAGGAGCACCAGGAGGACAGAATTACAATAATTTCAGTGCTGCAGGGCAATACATACATAAACTGGATCAAGATCAAAGTTTATATGCCGCAGTAACGCAATCTTTTATCATGCCGACCTATGCACAAATGTATGGAGCTAGTGATATCGCTATTCCTAATCCTAATTTGAAACCGCAGACAGGGACAAATTATGAAATCGGTTGGAAAAAGGTTTCGGAGAATCATAGCTGGAAAGCTGCACTTTATCATATAGATATTACGGATAATATTTCAGCTACATGGGCAAAGGACAAAGATGAATACACTTATGCTAATGAGGATTTTAAGAACACAGGAGTTGAATTGACCTGTGATATTGTTGGTAAAGATGGTCTTTCTTACAATTGGGGAATTAATTATGGTGATCCCAAAGTAAAAGGAACGAAGAAACCTTATTGGGACAGAAAATTTGGCAGAGTGCAATTAAATGGTGGTATTACCTATAGTAAGGATAAATGGAGAAGTAGTTTAACTGCTAGCTATTTAGCTGATCGCGTTGGCACACCTAGTTCGTCTCACTCTGAAAAAATTAAACCGTATTTGCTTACTTCTTTAAGCACAACATATCAAATGGATAAACACAGTGATATTACTTTAACTATGGATAATATTTTAAATCGTAAAGACAATCTAAGTCATTCTGGTGGATCAGCATATTATGCAACACCTTTTAATTTCTTACTAAGTTACAACTATAAATTCTAATTATTAGGCGGCACATAGTGCCGCCTATATCCCTTATTTTTAACTTTGCAAATACAAAGCAAGTTGCTTTTTAAATAAATTTACTGCAAAATAGATATGTGATTTATCGGGAGGTAATTATGGCAAATACTATTATCGAACTGAAAAATTTATCAATCGGTTATGGAAATAAAAAAGTTTTGCAAGATGTGAATGCAAAGATCAATAAAGGCGAGATCGTGGGCATTATTGGCTGTAACGGTGCCGGCAAAAGTACACTGCTCAAAACGATTCGCGGTTTACTGCCGCGCCAAAGCGGCGAAGTTTTGTATTTCGATAAAGCATTAGAAAGTTTTGCTGAAAAAGAACTGGCTCGAGAAGTTGCCTATTTACAGCAGAATGTGGAAGTTGGTTTTGGTTATACAGGTAAAGATATCGTGCTTGCAGGCCGATATCCATATATGAAATGGTGGGAAGGCGAAAGCGGTTATGATGAAGAACTGTCATTAAAGTGCATGGAGTACACAGGAACGAAAGAGTTGGCTGACAGGCCGGTGAACGAGGTTTCCGGCGGGCAAAAACAGCGCATTCTATTGGCGAAGGTTTTAGCACAGCAAACGCCGATTTTGTTTTTAGATGAACCAACAACTGGGTTGGATATGGTTTATCAGGAAGAGATTTTTCGCTTTAGTAAGGCCTTGGCTGAAATGGGAAAGACTATTTTGATGGTAGTGCATGAACTAAATTTAGCTGCTAAATATTGCAGCAGGATCATCTTACTGGGCGAAGGTACTGTTATTGCCGATGGTAAGCCAGAGGAGGTTCTGACAGAGGCGATTTTAAGCAGAGCTTATAATGCCCCGGTCAGAGTTATCCGCAGTCATAATACCAATGAGATAATAGAGATAAGTACGAAAGAGGATTGTAGCAGATGTCAGCGTGACAGAGAGTTGCTGGAACTTATTTGCTGCCAGGGGTGATTATGCAGAGAAGAATTTTTTTGTGGTTGATGCTTTGCTTGGTTTTGACTTGCCCGACCGTGTTTGCAGGTGGTGTCAATTTAGAGGCAGTCTATCCTTATAGTTTGGAACATAAAGATATCCATAAAACTATGGGCGGCTCTACCAACCCACTATATTTAAATATTGAGAGCTTTGATGATCCAAATCCGCAAAAGGTAAAGGTAGAAATTACCTTGCCAGCGGGTATGCTGTTTAACGCCGATAAGGATTGGCAGGAAATAAAAACTGCTTCTGGCAGCATTATCCAGCGTGAATGGCTGCTGCCTGCTGATTATGGGCAGAATTTTGATTTGCTTTATTTGCGTGCGGATACAGGCTTAAGGGATGGCAGTTATAAAATCGCGATAAAGGTTAGTGGCAAGGACTGGGAAGAGCATAAATTAATCAGCTTTGAACATGAGTCAGATGAAAGTAATATAATAACAGCTATTGGTAATGGTGAAGATGTTGTTCTAGATAAGTCGAAATTTAATTGGTATATTCAATCTATTACCTTGCCAGTAGATAATTTAGGCAATAAAGATGACAGAATCAAAGCTGGAACGATTTATATAAAGGATACTGCTTTAGAATCTTTTCGCAATAGAATGACCGGTGACGGAGCTACTAATTGGGCCGCTGTATTTAATCATCCTGCAGCACATTTACTTTTAGAAATGCGCAATCCGCAGCAGGATATCAGGATATTGAAGTTCAGGGCAGAACTGGTGGACAAATATACTGGAGAACCTGCTATTGGTCTGTGTACAGCCAGTCAGAGCGACAATGAAACAGAGCAGGGCTGGGGCGGTCTGGCTGGTAGTGATGACGCATCTACAGCGATGATTTCACTGGACGGTAAAAAAAGTCAATCGTTTATTTTACCTTTGTATGTTGATTATTTTAGGGCAGTGGAAGGTGAATACAATCTTAAGGTAACTGTTTTCGGCAACGGTCAGGAAAAAATTCAGGAAGTACCAATAACGATTGCCAAGAAACGCAGCATGGGATTATTTGCTGTAGGATTTTCGTTCTGCTGCTTGCTTTTGGTGTGCCTGACTATTGGTAAATTGAAAAAATGTATTTTTAATATTGGCGCTAAGGGAGCTATTACTATCGCTTTATTTGCCGCTGTAGCGTTTGGCAGTATTGTTGTTCCAACAACTTTACTAGGCGATTTGCTGCAAGTTGTTTTAGGTCCTTTTTCTGGTTTAGTTACAGGTATTTTAAATGGAGTACTGCTGTATTTGTTAGTTATGTCTTTACTTGTTATTTATCGTAAGCCCGGTATAGTAGCTTTGATGTTTTTATTAAAATGGATGCTGGCGGGATTGATGTTTGGCCGTTTTACTCCGCTGGGCGTGCTTAGTTATATGGTTTATATCGTTGTTTTGGAAAGCACTTTATATTTAAGCGGCTTTTATACAAAAAAAGAGCTTACAGCGGGCTACATTTTATTAGTATCTGTACTTATAGGTGTGGCTGATGCCTTTATAACCATGATCAATTTAGAACAGAGAATGTTTTTTTACAGGCTGTATTATGCCGATTGGTATATAGGTCTTTATATGCTTATCAATGGTTTGTTATATAGCAGCATTGGTTCGTGGCTTGGCTACAAGGTGGGTACTAAATTACAACAGGTGATGGGTGAATGATATGCTGGTTATAGACAATGTTTCATACCGTTATAAGACGCGTGAGCTGCCAACGTTAAAACATCTGCACCTGCATGTAAAAAAAGGTGAGATGCTGCTTTTAGCAGGCCGCAGCGGCTGTGGTAAATCGACACTTATCAAAGCAGTGAGCGGGCTGGTGAATACGGCTGGTGCAGGGGAGCTGCATGGCAAAATATATCTGGATGGCAGGGATACTGCGGTAATGACGCCGGAAGAAATAGGCGTTATGGTAGGCACAGTTTATCAATCGCCTGATGATCAGCTTTTCGCAATGACTGTTGCCGACGAAGTTGGTTTTGCATTGGAGAACCAGGGACTTGATGAACATATAATAGCTGAAGCAGTAAAAAATGTTTTGCAGAGGGTCGGTTTGGCGGGGTTTGAGCAAAACAGCATCCATACTTTATCAGGCGGACAAAGACAAAGATTGGCTTTAGCTTCTGTGCTTGTCACCAAACCCAAGCTTTTAGTTTTGGATGAGCCTGTAAGTCAGATGAACCCTCAGGGTGTAGAGGATTTTTTAAAACTGCTTGCATCGCTTAATCGTGAAGATGGCATAACTATTATTGTGGTTGAGCACCGGGTGCATGAATTGGCGAAGTATTTTCCGCGGTTAGCAGTAATGTTTGACGGCGAGTTTATTTATGATGGCGCGATGGAATTGGCCTGGGCAAAAATAGGCTCTGCAGAAAAACTGGGTTTACGGGAGCCTCAGAAGGTGAAGTTATGCCGATATTTGCACTTAACGAAGCTTGTTGACGATACACAGGAAATAGTAAATTTAGTTAAAAGTGAGTGCATAATAGGTAAAAAGAAAAAATTTAGCAGTGGGCAAAAACAAACCGGAGAACTTATTGTCAAAGGTGAAGCAGTAAAATATCGCTATCCCGGAGCAAAAACTGATACGCTGCAAGGCTTGGACTTTGAACTTCACAAAGGCGAGACTGTAGCCTTGATGGGCTTTAACGGAGCCGGTAAAAGTACTTTGATAAATTTACTGGGGGGACTTACAGACTTAACAGCAGGAAAATTAGAAATTTTACAGGGTTCTGCTACAGAACATGCGCACGAAATTGGTTACTTGCGTCAGGAGCCGGATTTGATGCTGCTGGCAGACAGTGTGTGGGAAGAACTTACCTGGAAAAATAAAAACGCAGGCGCTGAATATTTATGGCAACTGCTGGCAAAACTAAAATTGACAGATAACGTTGAGGATTTTCCCTTGGCTTTGAGTAAAGGGCAGCGCTTGAGGGTAGTTTTGGGAGCCTTGCTGGCCAGAAAACCCAAATTATTGCTTTTGGATGAACCAACTACAGGGCAGGATCAGCAAAGCCTGGAAGAAATAAAAAAATTGATCGCTGATTTTGCAAAGCAGGCAGGCTGCATTTTATTTTGTACACATGATATTGAGTTGGCATCGGAAATAGCAGATCGGGTAATCATTATGGCTGATGGGAGGATCATCGCAGATGGTGAGCCTGAAATAGTTTTGGCTGACAGGACTATATTAGCAGCAGGCGGTCTTACAGTACCGCCTCTACTAAATGTTGCCGAGGCTTTGTTATTACCTAAATGTATTACAGTGGAGGGGGTAGGTCGTTATGTCAGTCCGTCAGTTATGGGAAGGCTGTGATGCAGCTGTTTGGGCACAAAAGCTGGATGGCAGGACCAAGCTGCTTATTTTGTTTTTAGTAGCGGTACTGGCAATTGTTGTTGATAATCCCCGCACTTTATTTTTACTGTTTACTGCGGCTTTACTGCTGCATTTAACTGCCCGTACATCTGTTTACAAGTGGCAGGTATTGGCTGTGTTGCTGCTGCTGGGGTTATGGGGATCTATGTTCAGCCAGGCTTTGTTTTTTGCACAAACGCCGCGAACGCCGCTGTTTGTTTTAATAGAACCGACGATGCCTGTTTTGGGACAAATTACAGGTGGGCTGTATGTTTATCGCGAAGGCGTTATTTATGGCGCTGTGCAGGGGCTGCGGTCGGCCATAATGCTGACGCTGGGCTTGTTTGTTTGCTGGACGTCGGACCCAAGACAGCTTTTAAAGGCACTGATTGCCTGGCGCCTTTCACCGCAGATTGCTTTTATGCTTGTAACGGCCATACGGTTTTTACCGGTCTTGGCGGCCGAAGCAGGAGAAGTTATTGTAGCACTGCGCCTGCGGTCGGATACCAAGGTTGGTCGTAAAAGTGTGATCAGGCATTTGCCTTATATAGCTAAACCATTATTGGCCAGGTGTTTGCGCCGGGCTCAGACTTTAGCTTTATCTGTTGTGAGCAGAGGCTTTTTTTTGGCGACTGCCAGAAAAAATGAATTTTGGCATCAAAATGAAAAAGTTGTTTGCTGCCTGCTTGCTGTTTTTACTATCAGCGTAGCGTTCAGTAAAGTTGCCTACCTGCTTTCGGAACAGGGACTTTATTTTGGTGATTTAAGAATAGTTTATGATTGGACGAAATTATATTTATGAGTAAAGTAAAAGGAACTATCGCAATTGTTATTTTAATAATTTCCTGGTTTGCAATGCTGTGGCTTACGGGCAGCCGTACGCCCTGGCAGATTTTTTCGACAACCGATAAAGGTGAGGGTATAAGTGTTTATTTAGGCGATATTCCAAGTGAAAATTATGATCGAATGGGTTTTACTAAGGGCTTAGTGGAATATATTGCCAGTGAAAATTCGTGGCTGGTTGGTACGGACAGAGGCGAATTATTTTTATTTGATAATGACGGCAAACAGGTTTGGAAGCGTTCCCTTGGTATTGGTAAACTGGTTTCTCTGTGCGTATCACATGATGAAAAAATCGCATTTGTGGGCGAGCAGAGCCCGGCTGGTAATTTGTATGCCGTTGATCTTTATGGCGGCGATATATTGTGGAAATTTGCTGCGGAAACTGTTGTTGGTGTAGAACCGGCTAAACGCTCTTATCCGAGTATTGTGCATATCTGTGTCGATAAAGAGGATAATGTTTATGCCAATGCATACAGGTTTGTGACGGCAAAAGATGGCAGCCGCGGCTACAATGGCAAAGCTGTTGCATTTACCAAAAAGGGTGAGCCGTTGTGGCAATTCCCACATAACGAAAATATCGACAGCTGGATAAATTGGTGTGACGTAAACGACAACAACGGTAAAGTAGTTTTGTCTACTTCTGCATACGAAATTAGACCGGATATGAAATATCGTGATACAATGTATCTTATTGATAAAGGCACTGGCAGATTGCTTAATTCTGTAGATGTTCCGCCGGTGCCTCCATTTGAAAATACCGTAATGCGGGGCAGCCCTAATTTTTCTGCGGATGGTACTTTTTTAGCTGCCGCATGCAGCGACGGCAGAGGATTACTTTTTTACAGTAATGGCAAGATACTGTGGCAGCGTGAATTATCCAAACCAACACAGGTAGATGAGGCGTGGATAAATGCTTCCGGCCGTGATGGTTTTGCAGTTAAAGAAGGCGTTATTTTTACTACTATCAATACATTTAACAGAGAAAACTGGCAGTTGCCAACGCCGGTAGAACATCCCAGTAATAATAGTTTTTATGTTTTTAATTATGACGGCACCTTTAAGTACAAATACAAAGCGTTGGGAACAATGGAGCAAATAGTTTTTGCTGGAGATTTGGCCGCTTGCGCCGTAGGGCGCAATGTGCGCACACATAATTATGCTGCCCATGGAGCGGTTATTATTGATTTGCAAAGCGGTAAAGAGTTAAACTTTTTCCATACTGAAGGGCCGCTGCAGGCAGTAGCTATAAGCAATGACGGGACAAGCTTGGCAGGAATAGAAGCACCGGCAGTGACTCCGGAAGGGAAAATTATTGGTGCATATAAGCTGCATATTTGGCAGCGCTGAAACTTAAGAGGTAATTTATGATTTATAATTTTTTGCATTATTACAAGCCCTATAAAAAAATACTTTGTGGTGTGATTATTGGATCATTGATTGCAGCGTTGCTGGATCTGGTGTTTCCAATGATCGTCAGGCAGATATTAAATGAAGTTTTACCGCAGAACAACATAGATAAATTGCTGCAGGATACAGGATTATTATTTGCTTTGTATTTAGGCAATTATGGACTGCTGTATATTATTAACTATCAGGGTCATTTAATGAGTGCCAAAATAGAAAATGATATGCGGCGAGATCTGTTTGAACACTTACAGAAAATGTCCTTCAAATATTTTGATAACGCCAAGACCGGACAGTTACTGGCAAGATTGACCAGCGATATAGCTGAAATAGGCGAGCTATCTTTTCGCGGGCCTAATGATGTGATAGTTTGTGGCATTACAATGGTTGGCACGATCGGGATATTGTTTTGGATGAATGTTTATTTGGGGATTTTGATTGCCATGTTGTTGCTGGCGAAAACATTACACACTGTTTATGTTAATCGGAAGATGAAGGCAGCGTTTAGAGCTAACAGGGTAAAAAGCGGTGAGATCACTGCCAGGGCGGAGGAAAGCCTGGGAGGAATAAGATTAGTAAAAGCATTTGCGCAGGAAGATTATGAACTGTCGCGGTTTATGGAAAAAAGTCAGGATTTTTTAGAAACACGACGTCGTTCATATAAGATTTTGGCCTATTTTTCGGGCAGCGTAAATTTTTTTACTAATGTTACTAACTTACTTATACTGGCCTGTGGGGGTCTTTTGATCGCAAAGGATCAATTATCGCTAAGTGATTTTATTGCTTTTTTATTATATGTGAACTTATTTATGAAGCCACTGCTGCGTCTTACGGTCTTTACGGAAATGTATCAGCGTGGTATGGCTGGCTTTCAGCGGTTTTATGAAATCATGGAATTACAGCCGGAAATCATTGATCAGGAAGATGCTATTACCTGCCCCAAGATAAGTGGCGCTATAGAGTTCGATAATTTAGTATTTGGTTATTCTGATAACAATCAAGTCATTAAAGGCTTTAAGCTTAAAATAAAACCTGGGCAGACGGTAGCATTTGTTGGTGAAACCGGTGCGGGTAAAACTACTATAGCCAGTTTGTTATTAAGGTTTTATGAACCGCTTAGCGGACGGATCCTGATTGATGGCATCGATATCCGCCGCTATAAGCAGCAGGACCTGCGCCGCAATATAGGTATTGTACAACAGGATGTATTTTTGTTTTCGGATTCGGTAACTCATAATATTGCTTATGGCAGGCCGGAAGCAAGTCAGGAAGAAATAAAAAAGGCCGCTGAATTGGCCGCGGCAGATAGATTTATTCAAAACCTTCCAGATAAATATGCAACAGAGATTGGCGAACGTGGCGTGAAGCTGTCGGGAGGACAAAAACAACGTCTTGCTATCGCCCGGGTTTTTCTAAAAAATCCTCCGATTGTTATTTTGGATGAAGCAACATCATCTTTAGACAATAAAACGGAAAAGTTGATTCAAGAATCTTTGGATAGACTTGCCGAAAATAGAACGACTCTTATTATCGCACATAGAATGTCAACAATAAAAAATGCTGATCAAATAATAGTGCTGGATAATGGCGAAGTTGCCGAAGTTGGTACACATGACACCTTGATGTTAAGACATGGTCTGTATTATAATCTATATAATGCCCAAAAACAGATTGATGATAGATAGGTGATTTGATGATCAGTATAGAAAACTTAACAAAACGTTTTGGTGACAGGATTGCCGTAGCGGGAATAGATTTGGAGATCAAAGACAGTGAGATTTTTGGCCTGCTGGGGCCAAATGGCGCCGGCAAGACGACTACTGTCAGGATATTGACGCTGCTTTCGCAGAAAAATTCGGGAACAGTGAAGATAGCAGGTTTTGATATTGAAAAAAACAGCGAAAAAATCAAAGACATCATTGGCGTGGTGCCACAGCATATGAGCCTGGATCAGGACTTGACCGGTAGGGAAAACCTGATTTTACAGGCGCGGCTGCACCATCTTAAGGATAAAGAAGTTATGCGTCGGCGCATTGATGAAATTTTAGACTTTGTAGAGCTTGCTGACAGAGCCGACGACAAATCCCGTAAATATTCCGGCGGTATGAAACGGCGTTTGATGATTGGGATGGCACTTTTGCATAAACCGAAGGTTTTGTTTTTAGACGAGCCTACTGTAGGCTTGGATCCACAGGTGCGCCGTAAAATGTGGGATTTGATCCGGAGGATGAATGAAGACGGGATGACCGTGCTTTTAACTACGCATTATATCGAAGAGGCTGACCAGCTTTGCAGCCGTGTAGCAATTATGAATAAGGGACGTTTGGTTGCTACCGATACGCCGCAGCGCTTGAAGGAGAAGGTTGGCAGGGTAGTAGTAGAGCATATGGAAGCTGAAGGGATGACCAGTAAATTTTTTGATAACAGAGACTTGGCCGCTGGTTATGCGGCAGGACTGGATACGAATGCTGTGATACGCGAAGCCAATTTGGAAGACGTTTTCATTGAGCTGACTGGGAGGCGAGTCAATGATTAATAATTTTTTCTATGACGTCTATACCGTTTTTTGGCGCGATTGGGTAGTATTTAAAAAGATGTTTTTCAAATTTTTATTTTCGCGAATGATAACACCCTTTTTATATATTTTTGCTTTTGGTATCGGTTTGGGGCGTAATGTATCGGTTGACGGCGGCAGCTACCTGTCATTTTTGATACCAGGTATGATCGCTCTTAACTCTATGAACATTTCATTTAACACGATAGCGGCACCGCTCAATATGGCTCGCATCTATCATCATACACTGGAAACTTATCTTATTTCGCCTATTTCCAGTGCAGCCTTTGTTTTTGGCAAAGTGCTGTCCGGTACGGTGCGCGGTTTAATTTCTTCTGCGATCATTGTGCTTATTGCCGAGCTATTAGGCGTGCATTTATATTTAGGAAGCTGGTTTTTTCCCGTCTTGATTTTAAATTGTTTTATTTTTTCGTCGTTGGCGGTAGTTGCTGCCATGACTATCAACAGCCACGAAGAAATGAGCAGCTTCAGTACCTATGTACTGGTACCAATGTCGTTTTTGTGTGGTACCTTTTTTAAAGCCGACGGATTTCCACCTGTTATCAAAGGGATTTTAGGTGTTTTGCCGCTGACGCCTGCAAGTAGTGCGTTAAGAGCCGCCGCGAATAAAATGCCTTTGGAATGGTATTGGCCAGTTATTATGTTAGTTTATTTCGCGGCATTTTTTGGCTATGCATATTATCTTCTGGAAAAGAAGCGGGAAGAATAGGTAAACTTCTTTACAATTTGTGAGGTGATATGTAAGAGTTTTTATTGCAGACCTCAACCTGACGTGATATAATATCAATCAGTAACAAAACTTAATAAGCGAAAGTCTAGGTGTGCACACTTAATAGATAAATTGGTTTAAAGCCAATACGGTCACGCCGCTGTAATGCCGAGCAAGCCTCATTTAATGCCACTGGGAAACTGGGAAGGCGAGGTAAGCGATGAAGCAGAGTCAGAAGAACTGCCTAGATTTTTCTACTGTATCCGGCGAGTGACAGGAATAGGTAGCTAATTTTAGCGGAACCTTTCTGTATACTTTTGGGTGCAGAAGGTTTTTTTATTTTGTAAAACTTAAAATAAATTTCTATTTATTTATCGAGTTAGCATTAGCAAATTCGATTGGATTTGGTATTATTAGTATTAAATATAAAATTTTTAGGAGGCATTTGTTGATGGAAGCGATTAAGGAAGCTATTGAGTATTTTCATAAGGGTGGTTTAGTAATGTGGCCGTTGCTGCTGTGTTCGATAATGGTAGTCACCATAGCTATCGAACGGTATATGTATTATAAAACGGCTGATTCTGGTTCTGTATTTACGCAGGAATTCTGTACTTTAATGGGGCAGGGCGACGTAACTGGAGCTGCACAGCTGGCGGCAAGCAGTGGCGGCGAGTGTGCGCGTATAGTTAGCGAAACAATGTCAATGCCGGGAACTGCGGCCAGACATTCTGCTTATATGGAATCTCAGGCAGGGCTGGTTATTGCCAGGTTGCGTAGCAAATTACACTATCTGGGCGTTATCGTAACAATGTCACCGCTTTTAGGTTTGTTGGGAACTATTATCGGTATGATAGGTTCTTTTAGTATTTTTAATCTTCAGGAAGGGCAGCCGCTGGCGATTACCGGTGGTATTGGTGAAGCGCTGATAGCTACGGCCAGCGGTTTATGTGTTGCAATTTTGGCTTTGTGTGCACATTCTTATTTTGCGCAGCGGTTGGATAATTCGATTACGGAAATGGAACAATGCTTCTCTGCTGTTCTGGAGGCTGAAAGCAGGGGGGATAACTAATGAAACTGCGTGACAGCAGAAATTTGAAACAGCCTGAGCTGATGATCATTCCAATGATCGATATCATGTTCTTTTTATTGGTGTTTTTTATGCTCAGTACAATGTATATGGTGGATTTAAAAACTATTCCCATCAAACTGCCGAAAGCCGATAATGCAGCTATCGATACCAAGACGACGTTTGCTGTTTCGGTAAAAAAAGACGGTACTATTTGGCTTGGTGATAAACAGACCGATATTATGAGCTTGACGATGCAGGCAAAAATGGAACAAAAAAGTAATCCCAATTTTGCGATCGTTATTCGCGCTGATAAAGATGCAGATTACGGCAAGGTGATCACGTTGCTGGATAAGCTGAAAGGCGCTGGTGTGCAGCGTTTTGGTTTGGCGACGGATATAGGAGCTGGTGAATGATGGATGACTCGAAGAAGAGATTCCAAATAGGTCTGCTCGGTTCGTTGGGATTTCATTTATTCGTTTTTTTAGTCATTGCTTTTGCCGGACTTTTCGCTGCTTCGCATGTCGACGATAAAGTGGTCGAGATCGCTGTCTTCGGCGGTGGTGGCGGAGGCGGCGGTGGCGGAGGCGGCGGTGCAAAACCTGCCGACCCGACAGAGGCTGATGTTGCAGCGGCGAAAGCTGCTGCTTTACAAAATAAACAGCAGCCAGCAGCGCAGCAGCGCAGTGCCATGCAGCAAAGTCCTAAATCAGCGGAAACAATTAAAGCAGATGACATAGTTGAAAAAACAACGCGCCGGGAGCAGTCGGCAGCGCAGCAGCAATCTGCAACAGTAAATGAAGTGCCTGCTGAACAAGCACAGCAGCAAAGTAAAAATATCGCCGGTGCCGATGTTAATGAGAACACAGGTTCCGGCGGCGGTTATGGCAGCGGACAGGGCACAGGCTACGGCAGTGGAACAGGTGCTGGTAGCGGCAGCGGCAGCGGTGGCGGTCATGGGGCAGGAACAGGTAGCGGTATTGGTGATGGCACAGGTGCCGGTATTGGTACTGGTGAAGGCGGCGGCTATGCTGGCGGCGATCCTTCTGCAAATCCCGCTATCCCGCCGCGTCTGGTCAGAAGCAGGCAGCCCAATTATCCCGGTAGTGCCCGCAGTGCCAGTATTGAAGGAACTACGACTGTACGGATATTAGTAGGTTACGAAGGTGAAGTAGAGTCTGTCGTCGTGGCCGAATCTTCTGGTAACGCCGCCTTAGATGCTGCTGCTGTTGAAGCCTGTTATGGCTGGCGTTTCAGCGGGGCTAAAAATGGTATCGGTCAAAAGATCCGCTGCTACACATATGTACCTATAACCTTTCGGTTACGATAATTTAAAACTAAAGCGAAATCTCCATTGGTTTTTTATGGATTCTATGCTATAATGATACGGTAATTTGATATTATTAGGTACCCGTGAGGGTATAAATGGCAAGAACGGTGCAAATCCGACACGGTCCCGCCACTGTGAAAACGCCGATGCGTTTAAGTCAGATGCCTGCCTATGTGTAGAAGCTGTATCCACGAGTGATGGAGATAGCAAGTGACTTACTCGTAAAGGGTTAAGTATGCGCTTGTATCTTTATGACTTCTGTCGGAAACGGCAGAAGTCTTTTCTAATTATTAGTAAAATCTACTAGATGACAGAATGTGTTTAGCAAGATGTTTGTTCAGAAAGGGGTTGACGCATGGAAGAATATCAAATTTCGCAGGGCAAACGGTTGCGCTGCGGTTATACTACGGGAAGCTGTGCTACGGCAGCGGCTAAAGCTGCGGCGGTAATGCTTTTGACCAGAGAGCGTATCGACTGTGTGCAGATAGATACCCCTAAAGGCATCGTGCTTAATCTGGAGCCGGAGGAAGTTGAGGTTACTGCTGATAAAGTAACTTGTGCAATTCGCAAAGACAGCGGCGACGACCCCGATGACACCAATGGTATTTTGATTTATGCTACTGTGGAAAAAACAGGTGGCCACGATATCGAGCTATGCGGTGGTAATGGTATCGGTCAGGTTACCAAGCCGGGCTTAGCCTGCGCGGTAGGCGGACCGGCCATCAACCCTACACCGCGGCGAATGATTATCGACGAATTGACTAAAGTTATGACGTCAGCCGATTACCAGGCGGGACTGAAGGTAACAATAGCTGCTCCGGCAGGTGTTGAAATTGCAAAAAAAACTTTTAATCCCCGGCTGGGTATTTTAGGTGGTATTTCTATTTTGGGTACCAGCGGCATTGTAGAGCCGATGAGTGAAAAAGCCCTTGTGGAAACAATGTATGTAGAGATTGACGCTCAGGCTGCAGCTGGTAATAAAAATCTGCTGGTCTTTTTTGGCAACTACGGTGAAGATTTTACCCGTGACGTGCTGGGGCTGGACATAGCCGATGCCGTTACCTGCAGTAATTTTGTAGGCGAACTTTTAGATTATGCAGTTTACAAGGGTTTTGAAACCCTGCTTTTGATAGGACATTCCGGTAAACTGGTCAAGTTGGCACAGGGCGTGATGAACACCCATTCTAAATATGCTGATTGCCGCACTGAACTACTGGCGCTGCATGCAATGTTTGCAGGGGCTGGGACCGAAGTTGGCAAAGAAATAGCAGGCAGCTTGACGACCGATGAAGCCGTAAAGGTTTTGCAGCGGGAAGGCATTTTTGAAGAGGTGGTTGGAAAGATCACTGAACGCATTGATTTTTACATGCAGCATCGCGTGCATGGCAAAATAAAAACGGCTGCGCTGATGTTCTCAAATGTATATGGCATTTTGGGAAAAACGGCAGTTGCCGATGAATTAGTAAAATTACATTTAAAGGACAAACAGGAAGGATGAACAACATGAGAGGTAAATTGTACAGTGTAGGTATCGGACCGGGAGACCCGGAATTATTGACTTTAAAAGCAGTGCGTCTGCTGAAAGAATGCGACGTTGTTGCTTTGCCTAAAGGCGATACCGATGTCATGACTGCTAAAAATATCGTCAACCAGGTAGTTGAGCTTGATAAAAAGGAACAGCTGATCATTTATATGCCGATGACGAAAGATATGGCAGCTATGGATAAAGCTCATCAGGAGGGTGCCGATGCTGTTACCAAATTGCTGGATGAAGGCAAGAATGTAGTTTTCATCACCCTTGGCTGTCCTACAGTATATGCAACCTGTATTTATGTGCACAAACTGGTTTTACAAGCCGGTTATGAAGCCGAGCTGGTGGCTGGCGTAACTTCTATCTGCGCTGTTGCGGCAAAATTGAACGTATCTTTGTGTGAACGTGCAGAACCTTTGATCGTACTGCCAGGCAGCTATAAGGAAGCGGCTAAATTCTTAGACGGCCCCGGTAATAAAGTGCTGATGAAATCTGCCAGCGAAATCGCCCGTGTGCGTGACGAGCTTAAAGAACGCGGCCTGATCAAAAATGCGGCTATGGTTGAACGCTGTGGCTTGCCCGGCGAAAAAGTATATCGTGATCTTAACGAGATCGATCCTAACAGCAGCTATTTTTCTGTAATCCTAGTTAAAGAAAAGGAGTTTGACAAATAATGATTTATTTTATTGGTGCAGGCCCTGGCGCCGCTGATTTGATTACCGTAAAAGGTAAAGAACTTTTGGAAAAAGCCGATCTTATCATTTATGCCGGTTCGCTGGTCAATCCTGATTTGTTAAAGTATGCCAAGCCTGAATGTGTTATTATGGACAGCGCTAAAATGACTTTGGAAGAAGTTATTGCTGCTATGGTACCGGCTGCTCAGGCTGGTAAACTTGTCGTGCGTCTGCATACTGGTGACCCCAGTGTTTATGGCGCTCATCGCGAGCAGATCGACTTGCTGCGCAGCTATAATCTTGATTTTAAAATCGTTCCCGGCGTAAGCTCTTTCTGTGCGGCTGCAGCCTGCCTGGATGCGGAATATACTTTGCCTAACGTCAGCCAATCCGTAATAATCACCCGTATGGAAGGCCGTACGCCGGTGCCTAATAAACAGAAGATCGCTGACTATGCCGCCCACAAAGCGACTATGGTAATTTTCCTTTCCAGCGGTATGCTTGAAAAATTGCAGAAGGAATTGATTTCCGGCGGTTATACTGCCGATACTCCGGCTGCTATCGTTTATAAAGCTTCCTGGCCGGATGAAAAAGTTTTTCGCTGTACGGTAGGTACTTTGGCGGAAACTGCTAAAGAGCATAACATTACTAAAACTGCTTTGATCACGGTCGGCAACTTCTTAGGCAATATTTACGACCGAAGCGAGCTTTATAATCCTACTTTTGCCCACGGTTACCGTGCGGCAGATCCTACTAAATTGGAATTGAAACCAGAGGTAAAATAAAATGCAGGCAGTAGTATACTCTTTTACCAGACGCGGAGCTAAATTAAGTGTGCATATTTGCGAAGCACTGCAAAGGTTAAACTTTGCGGTTCGCTGTTTAACTATGGCTAAATTTGCCGATGAAGCAGATGCTTTAGAAGCAATGACAGATCATAACAAAGCCTGCGCCGAAGCGTTTAAGGAGTGTCAGCTGATTGTATTTGTTGGTGCCGTTGGCATTGCGGTACGCACTATTGCTCCGTATATAAAAAACAAAACAGTTGATCCTGCTGTGTTGTCTGTGGATGAAGGCGGCGGATTTGTAGTGCCGCTTTTAGCAGGCCATATTGGCGGTGCCAACGGCTTTGCGCGTGCTTTAGCGGCAGATATAAAGGCTGTGCCAATAGTTACTACGGCTACTGATGTCAATAGCTTGTTTGCTGTTGATGAATGGGCTGCTCGCAATAAAATGGTTATTGCCGATATGCAGGCGGCCAAAACTTTTGCAGCGGCTTTAGTTGATGGACAGCAGGTCGGCCTGATTGCAGATTATCCTATTATCAGCGCTTTGCCTAAGAATATAGCTTTAAAGGACGACGGTGATGTAGGTATGGCTGTTACTAAAGACAGGCGCAAGCAGCCTTTCGCAGTTACAGTGCAGCTGTGGCCGCAGAATTTATATTTGGGTATTGGTTGCAGGCGGGGAACAGAATTGAAGGCTATCGAAGCTTTGGTACTGCCGCAGCTCGATGCACTGGGTCTGGATCTAAGAACGGTTGCCGGTATAGCTTCTGTCGATTTAAAAAAAGACGAAGCAGGTTTGCTTGCTTTTGCCGCCAAATACGGTTGGCAGGTAAAGTTTTATACAGCTGACCAACTGCTGGAAACTCCCGGAGAGTTCAGCAGTTCAGAGTTTGTTAGATCTGTCGTAGGCGTCAGCAATGTTTGCGAACGCTCGGCGGTGCTTGCTGCCAGCGGCGGTAGACTGGTTTTACCTAAATGCAGTTTGAACGGTGTCACTTTGGCTGTTGCCGAAGCTGATATTGTACTTGATTTTGATAATTTAACTTGAAATATATTTTGAAGGAGAATCAACATGACTCAGAAAGTTTACGTTGTCGGTCTTGGTCCCGGCGGTATCGAACAAATGACCCAAAGGGCTAAAGCTGCTCTGGCAAGCTGCGATGTTATCGCTGGTTATCACGTTTATATCGATCTTATTAAAGAGGACTTTGCTGATAAAGAATTTTTAACTACTGGTATGCGTAAAGAGGTAGACCGTTGCAAGCTTGCTATAGAAGAAGCGTTAAAAGGCAAAACCGTAGCGATGATTTCCAGTGGTGATGCCGGGGTTTATGGCATGGCAGGGATTATGTATCAAGTAGCAGCAGAACATCCAGAATTGGAAATTGAAGTTGTTCCCGGTATTACAGCTGCTTGTTCAGGCGCTGCTGTTTTAGGAGCTCCGCTTATCAGTGATTTTTGCCTGATTTCTTTAAGCGATCTGCTTACTCCATGGGAAAAAATTGAAAAGCGCTTAGATTGTGCTTCACAGGCAGATTTCTGTATTTGTTTATACAATCCATCCAGTTTTAAACGTCATGATTATCTACAGAAAGCTTGTGATATCATGCTGAAAAATCAACGTCCTGATGTTCCGGCAGGCATTGTACGCAACATTGGGCGTGATGGTGAAAATTATGAAATCACTACTTTACAGGAATTACGTGATAAAGAAGTAGATATGTTTTCTACTGTTATCATCGGCAATTCGCAAACAGAAGTTATTAATGGTAAATTAGTAACTCCTAGAGGTTATAAACTGTAATGAAACCGGTAGTTTGGCTGATTGGCGGAACCAGTGAAAGTCGTAATCTGATTAAGTTTATGGCTGAACTTGATATAATCCTTTATGTTTCTGTGGCAACTGATTATGGTGCAAGTCTGATTGAATCACAAACTAATCTTCATGTAATGGTAGAGCGTATGGATTTGGCTGCAATGCGGAATTTTATTACAGTAAATAAACCGGATTGTGTGATTGATGCAACTCATCCATATGCTACGATAGTTACGTCAACAGTACAAAAGGCCTGTAAAGAAACTGGCTGTGAATATTTGAGATTGGTAAGACCTGCTGCTGAAGAACATAAAAACTGTATTATAGTCCAAGATTTTAATGAAGCTGTTGAGTTATTGAGCCATACGGAAGGTAATATCTTTCTGACTACAGGCAGTAAAACATTGCAGGAGTTTACTTCTGTTCCTGATTATAAAGAGCGTATTGCGCTAAGAGTTTTGCCTATGCTGGATTCTTTAAGTAAAGCGTTAGAGCTTGGTTATAAACCTGCTAATATCATTTGTATGCAGGGGCCTTTTTCCGAAGCTTTAAACATCGAAATGATGAAACGCTATCAGACCAGATATTTGGTAACGAAGGATTCGGGCAGCGTTGGCGGATTTGAAGAGAAAGCGGCGGCAGCAGCTAAAGCAGGAGCTAAGCTGGTAGTTATCGCCCGTGCTGGTGAGGAATGCGGAGCCGGCTATAGTGAGATAATAAATTTGCTGAAAAAGCGTTATAGTAAAAATGATTAAGCGGAAATAAAGGAGATCAAATATGTTGCGTGTAAATATCATTGGCATCGGTCCCGGCAATCCGGAGCTTTTAACGGGTCAGGCCCGTCAAGCTATTGCCGACAGTAATATTTTGATTGGTGATAAACGGATGCTGGCGGCCTTTGGTGCGGGCAAGCGTCTTTTTGACACCATAAAAACATCAGAAATAGCGGCTGTATGCCAGGATGCCGATGAGGAAAAAGACACGGTAGCTGTATTAGTCTCCGGTGATGTAGGCTTTTTCAGTTTGGCAAAAACCATTGCCGGTAAATTACCCGACTGTGATTGTCATAGATATTGTGGTATCAGCAGTTTGGTTTATTTTGCCCAGCAGCTGGAAATGTCATGGGACGATGCGAAAATCGTCAGCATGCATGGCCGTAAACAAAATTTAATTGCTGCTATAGCGCAGAATAATAAAGTTTTTTCGCTAACAGGCGGCGAACATTCGCCCAATGCTTTATGCAGGCAGCTTTGCGAGCATGGCCTGGAAACTGTAGATGTTTATGTGGGCGAAAATCTTTCTTATCCCGAAGAAAAAATCACGCATGGTACGGCCGAAGAAATCAGCAAGCTGGAATTTCCTTCGTTGTCGGTGATGATGATCTTAAATAAAAATGCTAATGGTTTTGAACATACGGTACATGGCCTGCATGACGACCTGTTCATGCGCAGTAAAGTGCCGATGACGAAACAGGAGGTAAGGGCGGTATCTATTTCCAAACTGATGCCGAAAGCTACCGATAATATTTATGATATCGGCGCCGGTACAGGCTCGTGCTCGATAGAATTGGCTTTACAGGCGCAAGCCGGCCATGTTTGGGCGTTTGAGCGTAATCCGGTGGCGGTAGAGTTGCTTGGAAAAAATAAGGAACTGTTCAATGTAGATAATCTGGACATCGTAGCGGGTGAAGCTTCGGAGCAGATACAGGAGATGCCTGCGCCCGATTGCGTTTTTATCGGCGGCAGCGGCGGTAACCTGTGTAAAATGCTGGATACTATCTATGCGAAAAATCCTGAATGCCGCATCGTTGTTAACGCCATTACGGTGGAGACTTTGATTGAAGTTGTTGAATATTACAAAACACGTACTGAGTACGATTTGGAAATAGTAAATGTTTTTGCCGCTCGTGGCAAAAAACTTGGAGCTTACAATTTGATGATGGCTCAAAACCCTGTATATGTTATGACTGCTTTGAAAAAGGGTGAATAAAATGGCTGAAATGTTTGCGCCCCGTTTTATGATCGCTGCCCCTAACAGCGGCAGTGGCAAAACGACTATAACTTGTGCTTTGCTGAAAGCGCTGCTTAATCAGGAATATAAGGTGGCGGCTTTTAAATCCGGCCCCGATTATATCGATCCTATGTTCCATTCACGCGTTATCGGCGCTAAATCACGGAATTTGGATTTGTTTATGTTAGGTAAGGAAACCGCTAAATATCTTTTGGCTAAGAATGCTTCTGACTGTGACGTTGCAGTTTTAGAAGGCGCGATGGGTTTTTATGATGGCATGGGCCAAACCGAGCAATACAGCGCTTATGACTTGGCTCGCACAACTAAAACACCAGTGATATTAGTCGTAAATGGCAAGGGTGCGGCCTTATCTTTAGCAGCCACAATCAAAGGTTTCAAAAATTTTCGCCCGGACGCTGATGTGCGAGGCGCGATTTTAAATAATGTAACGGCTATGAGCTATAAGTTTTATAAGGAAGTTATTGAGCAGGAAACGGGTGTTAAGCTGGTTGGTTATTTGCCATATATGCAAGACTGTAATTTCGAAAGCAGGCATCTTGGACTGGTAACAGCCGAAGAAATAGGCGATTTGCAGCAGATCGTGGAACGTTTAGCCGAGCAGGCTTCGAAAACCATTGATTTTGATGAACTTTTGAAGATTGCCAATAATGCCGAACAGCTTGTGTACGAAGAGCAGAAGCTGGTAGCTGTTGCCAAAGTAAAGATTGCCGTGGCGCAGGATAAAGCATTCTGCTTTTATTATCAGGACGCGCTTGATCTACTGCAGGAGCTGGGTGCGGAAATTATACCCTTCAGCCCGCTGACAGATGTGGAATTGCCGGATTGTGACGGTATTGTTTTAGGCGGCGGCTATCCAGAGCTTTATGCGGAGCAGCTGGCTGCTAATCACTCCATGCGCACGAGTATCCGTAGCGCTGTAAAACTTAAAAAGCCCTGCTTTGCAGAGTGCGGCGGTTTTATGTACCTGCTTGAGCACTTTAAAGCCGAGGATGGAACTGTATATGAATGGACAGGGGCGATAAGCGGCGATACTTTTATGACGTCTAAGCTTAACCGTTTTGGTTATATAACATTAACGGCTGAGCGCGACAATCTGTTTTGTGCTGCTGGCGGTCAAATTAATGGGCACGAGTTCCATTATTCTGACAGCAGCAATAACGGACATGATTTTTTGGCGGTGAAAGCGTCTGGCATTTCTGAGTGGGCCTGTTGCCATGCCGAAAAAGCTTTGTATGCGGGGTATCCGCACATTCATTTATGGGGAAATGTGGATTTTGCACGGAATTTTGTTCGTGCCTGTGCCGAATTTGCTGAAAAACGTAATCAGTAAATTTAGATGTGATGTGTTTGTAATGGGTAAGGGGATTTAAATTATGATGCTTTTATTTGCCATTATAGCAGGCTTTGTTTTGGATCTGCTGATTGGCGATCCGCGTTGGCTACCTCATCCAATATGTCTGATTGGGAATCTGATCAGCTTTTTGGAAAAGCTGCTGCGCAGTATTTTTGGAAAAAGTGACAGGGGTTTATTGATTGGCGGTACCGTGCTGGTTGTATTGGTGCTTACCTTCTCTTTCTGTGTTCCTTTTTTACTTTTGGTTTGGGCAGAAGATGTTTACCCTTGGCTGGCTTTTGCATTAGAAACTTTTATGTGTTATCAGATTTTTGCGACGCGCTGCCTGCGGGAAGAAAGTATGAAGGTATATACCGCGCTTAAACAGGGCGATTTGGCTGATGCCAGAGTCAAGCTTTCCTGGATTGTAGGTCGCGATACTAAGGAGCTCTCGGCAGCAGAAGTAACTAAAGGCGCTGTCGAAACTGTTGCTGAAAATACCGCTGACGGTATTATTGCACCGATGTTATATATGTTTATTGGCGGTGCGCCGCTGGCGTTTCTTTACAAAGGAATCAATACCATGGACTCCATGGTTGGCTATAAAAACGAGAAATATTTATACTTTGGCCGCTGTGCGGCTAAACTGGACGATCTTGCCAATTACATACCGGCTCGTATTGCCGCTTTGTGTATGATCGTGGCGGCGTATCTTTTAAGCTTAGACGCTAAAAGGGCTTGGCGCACTTTTAAACGTGACCGCTATAACCATTTGAGTCCTAACTCGGCCATGACGGAATCTGTAACTGCCGGAGCGCTGAATATCCAATTAGGTGGAGGACATTTTTATTTTGGCAAATGGGTGCCCAAAGACACTATCGGTGACGATTTAAGGCCGGTAGAAGCAGAAGACATCGTGCAAACGAATAATTTGATGTATATGACGGCAGTGCTGAGTATTTTAGTTTTGGCACTCATTTATTTACTGGAGCTTTTTGTTAGAAGCTGAAGGATGGGTAATTATGTATAAATCTGTGCATGGCGGAGATATTTATAGTGAACAGAACAAAGCGCTGGGGAGTAACCTTGTTGATTATTCGGCAAATGTCAATCCTCTAGGCTTGCCTGCTTCTGTTAAAGACGCGGTAAAAAATGCGATCAAGAACTGTGTCAATTATCCCGACCCGCTTTGTCGGGAACTGGCAGAAAAGCTTGCTCACCATTTAAAAGTCCGTAAAGACTATCTTTTTATTAGTAATGGCGCGGCAGATGTACTGTTTAAACTGGCACTGGCTGCCAAACCTAAGCGGGCGGTCTTATTAGCGCCTACCTTTGCAGACTATGAAAAAGCTTTGCAGACAGTTGGCTGCAAGTTTACTTATTACGATCTGCGGGAAGGTGATAATTTTGTCATCGGTCCTGACCTGCTGAAAAAAATTAATAGCAGGGTCGATATGGTGGTAATTTGTAATCCTAATAACCCCACAGGAAAACTGATGGATAAGGCCTTGCTGGAAGAGCTGTTGGAAAAATGCTCTCGCACTGGAACCAAGCTATTAGTTGATGAATGCTTTATGGATTTTGTTGATGATGAAAAAGCATATTCCTTGCGGCCGAAGTTAAACAAATATCCTAATCTTATTATTTTAAAGGCTTTTACAAAAACCTATGCCATGCCTGGTATGCGTTTGGGGTACTGTATAACCTCGGATGCGGGCCTGATCCGTGCTTTGCATGAAAATGGACAGGACTGGAATGTTTCTGTGTTGGCGCAGGCTGCGGGAATAGCTGCTTTGGACGAGGCTAGTTATTTGTTTGCCAGCAAAGAGCTTATTCGCACAGAACGCCAATATCTTACGGCGCAGCTGGAAGCCTTAGGGGCTAAAACTTTTGGTTCGGAAGCCAATTATATTTTTTTCAAATTAGAAAAACCTGCTAACTTAGCAGAGCTTTTACATAAACAGGGTTTTTTGATTCGTGAATGCGCAAATTATCATAATCTTGATTCGGCTTATTATAGAATAGCGGTCAAGACGCGCTATACTAACAGAGCCTTGATCAAAGCAATAAAGGAAGTAAGACGTAATGCGTTCGTTATTGGTAATTATTGACGGTTTAGGTGACGACCCCGTTCCAGAATGGAAGGGGCTGACGCCTTTTGACCATGCCGAACATAAAAATATGGATCAGCTGATCAGCCTGGGTACTTGCAGCAATGTCAGCATTTGCGAAAATGATTTCGTACCCGAGAGCCTAAGCTGCATTTTGCGGCTTCTGGGAGTGCAGCAGTGTGATTTCCCTATGAACAGGGCCTATTTAGAATTGCTGGCGCATGAACGTGACATTTCTGAATATGAAATGGTGCTGCGCTGCAATCTGGTTTCAGTAGATGAAAACGATACACTGATATCCTTTAACGGGCAGGGGTTAACGCCGCAGGATATGGCAGAAGCTGCTGCTGCCTGCAACGAATTTTGGCAGGGGATAGAATTTATGCATTTATCAATGTATCGCAATCTGCTGATTTTGGATAAAGACAGACGCATCTTAGATGCTTGTGATATTCAGCCGCCGCATGAAAGTATGGGTGAAAATATTAACGCGCTTTTAAGTGAGCTCAAAGAAAAATCGCTGCTATTAAAGCATTTTATTGAAGGCACTGCTAAAAAGCTGGAACGGTTCAGCCGTGACGGGATTCGTTATATGCTGTATCCCTGGGGGCCGTCGGAACGTAAAGCTTTGCCTGCTTTTGCTGCTTTGCATGGATTGCAAGGAGCTGCCGTATGTGAAGCTGAAATAGTTCGTGGTATAGCTAAAGGCTTGCAGTTGGAAGCGCCAAAGATAAAAGGCGCTACAGCGGATATAGATACTGACATTGCGGCTAAAACGCAGGCTACTTTAGAATTGCTGAAGCAGAATGAATTTGTGCTGACACATTTTAATGGTGCCGATGAGGCGGCTCATCGCTACGACTATCAAGGTAAGGCCAATTTTATCAGCGCTATCGATAAAGAGTTTTTGGGTCCTGTTTTGAAAACTGTGAAAGAACCGCTTCGCATCGTTGTCAGCGGCGATCATGTTACCAGTTCTGTCAGCGGTAAGCATAACAAAAACGCAGTTCCAGTAATAGCTGCACAAGTAAACAGCGTTAAAATACCTGTAGAGATAATTAATTATCAAGATATCCTGACATTTTTAATGAAAGCGAGTGATAAGCGTGGCTAAAGCAATAATGGTGCAGGGGACTATGTCCAATGCTGGTAAAAGTTTGGTGACTGCCGGGTTATGCCGTGTTTTTAATCAAGACGGTTACAAGGTAGCGCCTTTTAAATCACAGAATATGGCTCTAAATTCTTTTATTACTCGTAATGGGGCCGAAATGGGCAGGGCACAGGTAGTGCAGGCAGAAGCCGCTAATATCGAACCTAGTGCGCTGATGAATCCCATTTTGTTGAAACCCACCAGCGACTGCGGTTCGCAGGTTATCGTTAACGGCGAGGCTATTGGAACGATGACGGCAGCAGAATATTTTAAGTTTAAAACTAAGCTGATCCCTGATATTATGAAAGCCTATAACCAGCTTGCTGACAGCAACGATGTGATCGTTATCGAAGGCGCTGGCAGCCCGGCCGAGATCAATTTAAAATCACAGGATATAGTTAACATGGGCATGGCAAAAATGGCGCAGTCGCCGGTACTTTTAGTGGCCGATATTGATCGCGGCGGTGTCTTTGCCTCTATTTATGGCACGTTGATGCTTTTAGAAGCAGACGAAAGAGCTATGGTCAAGGGTATCATTGTTAATAAATTCCGCGGCGACGTGGAAATACTGCGCCCCGGCTTGGAAATGATTGAAGAAAAAACCGGAGTGCCGGTAGTTGGTGTCTTGCCGATGCTGCACGTAGATATCGAAGACGAAGACAGCCTGTCGGAACGCCTGACTACGCATACTGAGGTGCAGGCGGTAGATATTGCCGTTATTCGCATTCCCAGAATGTCTAACTATACAGATTTTAACGTTTTTGAACTTATTCCAGGCGTCTCACTGCGCTATGTACAGTCGGTAGGCGAATTAAAAAATCCCGATATGATTATTATTCCCGGAACTAAAAATACTATCGGTGATTTGAAATGGATGCGTCAAAACGGTCTGGAAGCTGAAATATTAAAAAGAGCACACGCAGGAACAGTGATTTTTGGCGTCTGTGGTGGTTATCAAATGTTAGGAACCAATCTTGCCGACCCTTATGGCGTTGAAGAAGGCGGCGATACGGCAGGTTTAGGCCTTTTAGACGTGGAGACTATCTTTGCAGAGAAAAAACGCACCATTCAGGTAGACGGATATTTCGGCGAGGTCCAAGGTATTTTCAGTGCTTTGAGCGGACAGCCTTTTTATGGCTATGAGATCCATTCCGGTATAACTAATTTTGGTGCCGACAAAGCTTTGACTCAGATGAAGCCGATCCATGAGCATGGTGAGATCAGTCCCGAAGGAGCACAGAACATCAGCGCAACGATGAATGTTTACGGCACCTATGTACATGGTGTGTTTGATGGTGAAGGCATTGCCAAAGCCGTTGTAGAAGCTTTGCTGGCTAAAAAAGGTATGAAGTTCGACGATATTAAAACGATCAATTTTAATGATTATAAAAAACAACAGTATGATATTTTAGCTGACAGTGTGCGCCAAAATATAGATTTGAAAAAAATCTACGAGATTTTGGAAGCTGGTGTGTAAAATGGAGCAAGGCTTAATCCATATCTACTGCGGCAATGGCAAAGGAAAAACTACAGCTTGCCTGGGTTTAACTATCCGCTGTGCTGGTCATGGTAATAAGGTGCTGTTTGTACAATTTTTAAAAAGCCGTCCTACGGGAGAATTAAACTCTTTGGAACTTCTGCCTAATATAGAGGTTTTACGTGGTAAGGAAACAAAAAAATTTACTTTCCAGATGACGGCGGAAGAAAAACAGGAAGTGCTGCGCGAGCATGAGCAGTTATTTGCTAAGATACAAACGAAGCTGACAGGGGAAAATGTACAGCTGCTGGTATTGGATGAAATCATAGGCGCCTGCAACACAGGCGTTTTTAATGAAAATCAATTATTGGATTTTCTTAAAACTAAGCCACAGAGATTAGAAGTAGTTTTATCTGGGCGTGATCCGTCACCAGAATTGCTGGAACTGGCTGATTATGTGTCGGAGATATGTAAACGTAAACATCCTTTTGATAATGGTATAGCGGCAAGAGTAGGAATTGAAAAATAAATTGAAGAAAGGTGGTAGAAAATATGGAATTACAAAATGTGTTACCGGCTGATATTGAAAAACGCAGTATGGAGATTATTGCTGAAGAATTGGGGGAGATCCAGCTTGATCCAGAGAAAGTTAGTATTGTAAAAAGGGTTATTCATACCTCTGCTGACTTTGATTATGCCAGAACTTTGCATTTTTCGGATGGTGCAGTTGAAAAAGCTTTAGCCGCATTGCAAAAAGGAGCAACTATCATTACCGACACGAACATGGCCTGTGTGGGTATCAATAAACCTGGTTTGAATAAATTAGGTGGTAAAGCACTATGCTTTATGGCTGATGCTGATGTAGCGGCAAGGGCTAAAGAGGCTGGTTCTACCCGTGCTGCCGCCTGTATGGAAAAGGCCTGTGAAGTAGAAGGTCCCGTTATTATCGCTGTAGGCAATGCACCTACGGCATTGGTGCGACTTGATGAACTGGTTAAAGAAGGTAAAATCAAACCGGAGTTGGTTATCGGTGTGCCTGTTGGATTTGTTAATGTTGTGGAATCGAAAGAGATCATTATGAAGACTGGTGTTCCTTATATCGTGGCTCGTGGACGTAAAGGCGGCAGTAATGTTGCTGCGGCTATCTGTAACGCGCTTATTTATAAGCTGACCCGCTAAAGAAAAGCGTTGACAAGGCCATTGTATCGTAATATAATACTCTTCGTTGAAAGATTTATTCCCCGATAGCTCAATCGGTAGAGCACTCGGCTGTTAACCGAGTTGTTGTAGGTTCGAGTCCTACTCGGGGAGCCAAAAAATATAAGCCTGCTCTCTGAGCAGGCTTTTTTATGTGTGGATACTATCTTTATACATAATATTCTGGTAATTTTGCTAGAGTTTGCTTGATTTTTTATGATATAATAAGTTTATAAAAGAATGAAGGAGAATGATCCATGTCTTCAGAGTTGATGAATACTCAGGAAATTCATGAATTTGGTTTGCAGATGCTGCTGCAGCATCTTACAGAGAAAGGGTATGAAGTAGATTTTGCCCAGCCCAGTAAAAATGAGATACCGCATGTAGTAGCGAAGCAGGGTGAGCAGTTGATTTTTATTTTAGCAGCTACTGATGTTTATCCTCATAAAGGTGCTATCACAGATGCCGAGAAACAGGCATTGCTGGAGCATGCCCAAGCATTTAATGCCCAATCTGCCTGCGCCTATCTGGGGATAGCTAATGCAGACGGCGTTGTCGTCAAGGATAAAGAGTTATGCGCTAAAGCATTTAAAAACGCTCAGTTCTATACAGATTTCAGCGGGTTAGAATTTATTCATTTCGAAGATTGAGGTGTTAGAGGATGGACTTACTGAAAGTTGATTATGATAAATGTATAAAATGTGGCATTTGCGTAGAAGCATGCCCTTCGTGTATTTTGTCTATGGGTGAACAGGGACCGGAATGCAATTTTGACAGAGGCTGTATGAGCTGTGGCCATTGTGTCGCCATTTGCCCTACGGCGGCAATGGATAACAAGTATGTTCCACTTGAAGAGCAGCTGCCTATACCGATGCCTGTTTTAGAAGAAACTGCAGCTTACAACTTTTTACGAATGCGTAGATCGGTGCGGATATTTAAACCACAGCCGCCAACTGAAGCCGATGTTCGTAAATTGCTGGAAGTTTGCCGATATGCGCCGACTGCAGGCAACTCGCAGGGTTTATATTATATAGTTATCAGTGATAAAGAAAAAATCAGAGCTATCGCTGAAGCAACGGCTCAGTGGATGGAAAAAGAAATAGAAGAAAAAACAGCTAACAGCAGATACTTTACTACGGTTTTACGGGCTTACCGTGACCGTGGGCAGGATATTATAGCCCGAAACAGCCCCATGCTGATTTTTGCTTTGGCACGTAGACTAAATACAACAGGCATTAGCAACGCAGAACAGGCTTGGGCGTACGCAGAACTTTACGCGCCAACTATAGGGCTGGGCACAACTATTGCCGGCTTTATCCAAACCTGTGGCATCGTTGGCTATCAGCCGCTGCTTGATTTGGTAGAAGTGCCTGCCAAGCAAAAAATCGTAGGAACCTTGATGGTTGGCTATCCGAAATATAAATTCCAAAGATTAGTTGAACGCCAGCATTTAAAAGTAGAGTTTAAGTAAGGCCTGATAAAGAAAAATTAAATAGTTTAGTAAACAAAAAAAGCATATACTACAGGGGCGGGTAGCGAAAGAGTGGATTTTTTATAATAAAAGTGGTAAAATTAAATATAATTCACTGTAAAATAAATCAATAGAATTTATTACAATAAAACGTGGTTGCGTTATGTGCAATTAAGTAAAAATTCAATTGTAATATTAAATAAAAAATATCGAAATATAGGTGAATTTACTTGGGATATAGTTCATTAATGCGAAAAGTAGTATTAATAATTGGAGATGTTATTTGTTTGTATCTGGCTACCAGTATGGCTATGCTCTTGGAGCTTGGCAAAAATCAAACAGATAAAATCGCTTTTCATTTAGAATTTTTGCCTATTCTGGTTATCATGATGTTTTTTATGTTCAATGTCTACGGTCTTTTCAGTTTGATTAGAAAAAAGCTGGTAGATATTTTTCTTAATTTACTGGTGGCCGTAACCAATATTTATATCATGGCTATGGCGATGACATTTTTCTTTCGTCAGTTCGATTATTCTCGCGTCGTACTTATTTATTCCGCAATCTGAAGAATTGCTTTTGCAATATCCTGATTTTCCTTGATGCGGTCAGCTGGTTTTGAATTGTAATGCTTGTAATAGGTGCTTCTGTTAACACCTAATACCTTGCATAGGATTTTGATATTATGCTGAAAACATAGCTTATGAACAGCTTCTAGTCGTTGTTTGAGTGTGGCGTGAAGATGGCAATCGCTTTTTTTAGTATTAAGAGTTCTTCTTCAAGTTGGGCATTACGTCTTTGAAGATCCTTAACCTGTTTGGCAGTAAGAATTTCGCCATCATCCGTTTTAACGGTTGAATATTGTTTGATCCAGCGTGTAAGAGCTGTAAGTGATACTCCGTATTCTTTACAAAGTGTGGACTGGGTTTTGCCGCCGGATTGATAAAGGTTAACGAGGGTACGTTTAAAGTCCTCTTCGTATCGATTTCCAGTTTTATTTGTGGACATGAGTAGATACCTCCTTTTTGTGTCTACTTAATTATAATAGGTAATTACTTTTCGTGTCCACTTTTATAATATAGATCCAATAGTTGTAGAAGACTATGATATAGTGGAACCGTTAAGTGTAGAATATCAAGAATTATGTGATAAATTGCATAAACAAGGATTCTTTTTATTGGGATATACTGGAGCTCATGGAATAGCCAATGCACTTCATACACTACTTTATGCGGCGAGTAAGTGCCAAATAGCTAATTTGCCTATAAGATTTTTATTGGTAGGACATGGTCAGGAAAAAGAAAAGTTAATATTACTTCAACGAAAGCTTAAATTAAGTAATGTAGTTTTTCTTGACAGTATTCCTAAGAAACAGGTTCATACTTTTTGTAAGGAAATGGATTGCCTGTATATTGGTTGGCAGAGAAAACAATTGTATCAATATGGAATAAGTCCTAACAAATTAATGGATTATATGATGTCTGGGAAGCCTGTAATTCATGCTGTCACAGCTGGTAACAATTTAGTGCGGGATGCGAACTGTGGCATTTCTGTACCAGCGGAAGATGCAGGAGCAGTATTTGAAGCTATTAATAAAATGCTGGCGCTGACGCAAGAGGAGCGTCAAAAGTTAGGTAATAATGGCAGAGAATATGTAATAAAAAATCATGATTATAAATTTTTGGCAAAAAAAATTATAGAGTTTATAAAGTGATAATTAACACCGCACTTTTCCAGTGCGGTGTTTTGCTATATAATAGATCGGTAGTAGATATAAAAAATAAAGAGGTAACTATGAGTTTATTGATTACCGGTGGTGCCGGGTTTATTGGCAGTAATTATATAAATTGGCATTTAGGAAAGTATCCGGCAGATGAAATTGTTTGCCTGGATAAGCTGACCTATGCTGCTAATATGGCGGCGCTGGCAGATGTCGTTAAATTAAATAATTTCACTTTCATTCAGGGCGATATTTGTGATGAGCAATTTGTTGAAAGTTGTTTTGCGCAGTATAAGTTCGATGCAGTGATAAATTTTGCTGCAGAGAGCCATGTCGATACTTCTATTATTTCTCCAGCTATTTTTACTAAAACTAATGTCGAAGGTACAGGTGTGTTGTTAGATGCCTGTGTTAAATTTGCAGTAGAAAGATTCCATCAGATATCGACAGATGAAGTATATGGGGATAAACCGCTTGATTATGACTGGCGTGGGTTTACAGAAGCGTCTCCATTACAGCCTTCCAGTCCTTATGCAGCCTCAAAGGCATCAGCAGATTTGTTATGCTTGGCATATGCCAGAACGTATAATTTAAATGTTACTGTTAGTCGCAGTAGTAATAATTACGGCAAGTGGCAACACACCGAAAAACTTTTGCCTAAAATCATATCTTTAGCAGAGCATGGTCAAAAGGTACCTGTTTATGGTTCTGGACTAAATAAACGTGACTGGTTATATGTGCTGGATCATTGTGTTGCTGTTGATAAAATCATCAGACATGGAAAAGCAGGTCATATTTATAATGTTGCGGCCGGTACTGAGATGTCTAATCTGACCTTTATAAAATTAGTACTGAAAATTTTAGCCAAAGATGAAAATGCAATTGAATTTACAGAAGATAGAGCAGGGCATGATTTAAGATATCCTATGGATTGTGAAAAAATAAAAAATGAATTGGACTGGACTCCGCAATATGCTTTTAAAGAAGCGTTGGATGAAACTGTGGCCTGGTATAGAAGTAGAATGTTGTAAAGCAGAGCATATGCTCTGCTTTTTTGGTTAAAATTTTAATAGTTAAAATTTGCCACTGCTAACCGAAAAAGGTATAATATAGATAATTTTGAGAGGCTGCCCATATGCAGTTTCAATTTTAATATGAGGTGTATTCAGTGACTGCAAAAACTTATACTATTTTAAACTACGGCTGCCAGATGAATGAAAGCGACGCCGAGCACTATGCCGGCCAGCTGCAGGAACTTGGCTATAGTGCAGCCGAAGATTTTCATAATGCGGACGTAGTAGTGGTTAACACCTGCTGCGTGCGTGAGAGTGCTGAAAAGCGCATTTTAGGTAAGATCGGTGAATTGAAGAATGTTAAAGCAAACCATCCAGGGCAAATCGTCTGCGTTGCCGGCTGTATGGCCCAGAAGGATGGGGAAAAGCTGATCAAAAAGCATCCGCAGATCGATTTACTGATCGGCACGGCGCATGTCAACGGTTTCAAGGAAATCCTGGTTGAGTATTTAACTGATAAAGGCGAACGCGTTTATAACAGTTTAGAGGTCAAAGAAAGCGAATTCGAGGGCAAGCGTATCCGCCAAAGCGGTTTTTCGGCCTGGATCCCCATTATGTACGGTTGCAATAATTTCTGTACTTATTGTATTGTGCCTTATGTACGTGGACGTGAACGTAGCCGCAGTATCGAAAATATTGTAGAAGAAGTTAAGCAGGCTGTTGCCAAAGGCTATAAAGAATTTACTCTTTTGGGGCAGAACGTTAATTCTTATGGCAAGGATTTTGGTGCTAAGGACCAGTTTGCACAATTATTGCTCCGGGTGAACGAGATACCTGGCGTTGAACGTATCCGCTATATGACCAGTCATCCGCGCGATATGCATGAAGATGTTATTAAAGCTGTTGCTGAATGCGAGCATATTTGTGAGAATTTCCATATCCCGTTCCAGTCTGGCAGCGATAAAATTTTAAAAGCAATGAATCGTGGCTATACCCGTGCAAAATATCTGGAGTTGGTGGCAATGATTCGTCGTTATGTGCCGGAGGCTGCAATCACTACGGATATTATAGTAGGGTTTCCGGGTGAAAGCGAAGCTGATTTTAACGATACCTTGAACTTGGTGAAAGAAGTTGGCTTTGACGCCGCCTTTACTTTTATTTATTCCAAACGCTCGGGTACGCCTGCTGCAGCAATGGAAGAACAGGTGCCGCTTGATGTAAAAAAAGCCAGACTGAATTTACTGATGGAAGCGCAGAATGTTTCGAGCCTGCGGTGTAACGAAGCGCTGGTAGGCAAGACTTTAGAGGTTTTGGCAGAAGGGCCGAGCAATAATAATGACAAAGTATGGAGCGGCAGGACACGCACGAATAAACTGGTTTTATGGCCGCTTGAAGGGCGTGAGTTTAAGCTGGGCGATAAAGTGCAGGTAGAGATCGAAACTGCGCAAACCTGGCTTTTGAAAGGGAAGGCGTTAGAATGACAACTGCTTATACGCCGATGGTACAGCAGTATCTTGAAGTGAAACGCCAGCATGAGGATGAGCTGCTGTTTTTCCGTCTAGGCGATTTTTACGAAATGTTTTTTGAGGATGCCTTAACCGCATCCAGAGAACTGAATATTACTTTAACAGGGCGCTCCGGCGGGATGGAAGAACGTATCCCCATGTGCGGCGTTCCGTATCATTCTGTCGATAACTATATCGCCAAGTTGATCAAAAAAGGTTATAGGATTGCTATCTGCGAGCAGGTGGAGAATCCTAAAGAAGCCAAGGGCATTGTCGAGCGTAAGGTAGTAAAGATCATTACTCCCGGCACTGTTTTGAGCGAACAGCTTTTGGACGATAAGCATAACCGTTATCTGGTTTTTCTGCAGGAAGATGGGAATGAGCTTTGTTTAGCTGCTGCTGATATTTCCACAGGGGAATGTCAGTGGTTTATTGCTGCTGGCGAAGAACGGTTGATGGCGATCCAGGAACAATTGTTCCGTATCCAGCCTGCCGAGCTGGTTGCCTACAGCGGCATCACTAATTGGGAAAATTTAGCTGCATGGATCAAAAGCAAGGTTCCGGAATGCGCTATTTCTATCTATCAGGAAGAGGAAGGCTCGCCGCAGTATTTTGCGCAGCATTTTGGCAGCGACGATGTGGCCGATGCCTTAGTGCATGATACGGTAGAGCATTTGCTGCGTTATTTACACGTAACTGTTAAGGCTGATCTATCACATATCAACAGGCTTTCGCGAATCGCCAAAGAGCTGTTTATGAATTTAGACGCCACGGCGATCAGAAATTTGGAACTTATAAAAAATATGCGTGACGGCTCTAAACGCGGCACCTTATTAGATGTGCTTGATTTTACGTCGACGTCGATGGGTGCTCGCAAACTGCGCAATTGGATCGAGTGTCCTTTGCTGGACCTGTCGCAGATCAGAGGCAGACAGGAAGCAGTAGGCGAACTGCTGGCTAACGTGCAGCTGCGCGGTAATTTGCAGGAGCAGCTTAAGGCTATTTTTGACTTGGAACGTATCGTTTCGCGGATCGAGGTGGGCAGTGCGAATGCGCGCGATCTTGTTTCGTTACGCGTGTCTTTGGCAGTGCTGCCGGAAATCAAAAGTTTGCTGCGTAACTGCAACAGCAAGCTTCTGCAGCAGTTATGCGAAGATGTGCATTTGCATCAGGAGATATTCACTACATTGATGGCAGCCATTGTTGATGAACCGCCCTTTTCTGTGCGCGAAGGCGGGATGATCCGCAGCGGCTTCGATTTAGAACTGGATGAGCTGCATTCTATTGCCAGTGACAATAGGACCTGGATGCAGAACTTTGAACTGAAAATCAAAGAAGAAACCGGCATTAAAACCTTAAAGGTTGGTTATAATAAGGTTTTTGGTTATTATATTGAAGTATCCAAAGGGCAAAGCGCCAATGTTCCTGATTATTTTGTGCGCAAACAGACGCTGGTCAATGCCGAGCGTTATATTGTACCGGAACTGAAGGATTTTGAAAACAAGATCTTAAGCGCTAAAGAAAAGATTGAACAGCTGGAATATTACATCTTTACGCAGCTGCGTGAAAAAATCCGCTCCCAGATCGCACAAATGCAGGAAACAGCCCGTGCTTTGGCTAATATCGACGTGCTTGTATCTTTAGCGGAAGTGGCCTTCAAGTATAATTATGTTTGCCCGGAGCTGAACAACCGCAGTGAGATAAAGATTTACGACGGACGTCATCCTGTTGTCGAACGTTTGTTAGAGCGAGAGATTTTTGTGCCTAACAATACGACGCTTAACAATAATGACGAACGGATGATAATCATCACCGGCCCGAATATGGCTGGTAAATCTACCTATATGAGGCAGGTTGCTTTATTGGTACTGATGACGCAGATGGGCAGTTTTATACCGGCCCGTCAAGCGACGATTTACCCGGTAGATAAGATTTTTACCCGCGTTGGCGCCAGCGACGATCTGGCCACAGGGCAAAGTACCTTTATGGTAGAAATGAATGAAGTAGCGCAGATACTGCGTTATGCCACGAAAGACAGCCTGATCATTTTGGATGAGGTGGGGCGTGGTACCAGTACTTTTGACGGTATGAGCATTGCCCGTGCCGTAATGGAATATATCCATGAGAAAATCAAGGCAAAAACCTTGTTTGCGACCCATTATCACCAACTGATTGCACTGGAAGATATTATGACAGGCGTAAAGAATTATTCGGTCGCCGTTAAAGAACGCGGTAACGACATCGTTTTTTTGCGCCGGATAGTACCCGGCGGCACTGACCGCAGCTATGGCGTACATGTTGCCAGGCTGGCAGGACTGCCGAAAAAGGTTATTGACAGAGCGCAGGATATTTTGCAGGAGTATGATAATTGCGAAACTGCCTGTACTGTTTCGATAACGCCGAAAACCGAGCAGAATCCTGCTACGATGGGATCGCTGTTTGCCAGCGGTTTGCAGCAGCAGCTTTTGAAAATGGACGTGATGGCGATGACGCCTATCGAGGCGCTGAACGCTTTATACAAATTGCAGGACGAGGCTAAACGGGAAGGCGGTGAATTATGAACGAACAAAAAGTGCAGCTGTTAGATCAAAATACAGCTAATCAGATCGCGGCCGGTGAAGTTGTAGAAAAGCCTGCTTCCGTGGTGAAGGAGCTTGTAGAAAATTCGCTGGACGCCGGTGCCGATAATGTCGAGATTACTATTTTTGGCGGTGGTACGGAATACATCCGCGTTGTCGATAACGGCAGCGGTATGTCGGAAGAAAATGCCAAGCTGGCTGTTTTGCGCCATGCTACAAGTAAGATCAGAGCAGCGGAAGATTTGCTGCACTTAAATACGCTGGGCTTCCGTGGTGAGGCTTTGCCGAGTATCGCTTCTGTCAGCAACTTCCAGCTGTTGACGCGCCCGGTTACCGAAGAATTTGCTACTTCCATAAAAATTGCCGGCGGTGACCAGGCCGAGTGTATTGCTACCGGCGGTCATACGGGGACGACGATCATTGTTGAGAATTTATTCTTTAACGTGCCGGCCCGACGTAAATTTTTGCGGACGCTGCAAACGGAAGGACGTTATATCAGTGAGCTGATCACTAAATTGGCTTTGTCGCGCCCTGATGTGCGCTTTAAGCTGGTTAGCAATGATAAAGAAATTTTGAGCACGCCGGGTAACGGCGACTTAGTAGATACAATCAAGGCTTTGTATGGTAAGAATGTCAGCGAAAAACTTTTAACCGTTGATTTTGCCGATGGTGAAGTTAAAGTACGCGGTTTTATCGGTAAACCGACCTTGCTAAAGGGCACCCGTCAATGGCAGACGCTGCTGGTCAATGGCCGCATCATTACTAACAGAATGATTGCGAAAGCTATCGACCACGCTTACCAGTCGCAGATACCTAAGAGCGGTTTTCCTTTTGCCGTCTTGAATATCACTGTCGATACGGAAAGCATTGATGTTAATGTACATCCGCAGAAAAGCGAGATCAAATTTAGCGACGACAGCACGGTCTATAAGGCCATGTATAAGGCACTGACCGATGCTTTGACACGCCCTATGAGCGCTAAACCCCAGGACTTGAGCCTGCTGGAGGATTCTGAACTACAGGTATTCAAGTCTGCTGAAGCAGTTGTGGCAGCAACAGAACCATCGATAGTTGTTGAAACACCAGCCGCTGAAACTAAAGTGCCTGAGACAGAGTTGACGGCCTTAAAAACAACTGAGACAAATATCAGTACAGCAAAGGCTGAGGTTTACTCGGCTTACAAGCCACAACAGCAAAGAGTTTGGAAAGAACCTGAATACACATACAGGCCTCTAAAAACGGAGCCTGTTTATACGATCAGTGAAACTCGTGATGTTTTTGACAAGCAGGATAACATTGCTTCTAATATTATCGACTTCACTGATACCGATAGTGGTGTCGATACGATTTGGCCGCTGGGACAGGTCGACAGGACTTTTATCGTAGCCCAGTCGGAAGACTCGCTTTTTTTGATCGACCAGCATGCGGCCCATGAGCGCATTTTGTATGATAAGCTTGTGGCGGCTCACAACGATATTCCGGCTCAGCAGATGCTGATCCCCTTATATATTGATGTTACAGCTCAGGATGTGAATATGATCGAAGAGCATCGCGAGGAATTCCTGCGCTTGGGTGTGGATATTGAAGCGGCTGGGGAAACCATGCTGCGGGTATCCAGCTTGCCGTCAGACATCAAGGCTGACGACGCTGAAGATTTCGTGCGTGAGATCACAAAGATGCTCAGCGAGCTTAGAACTATCAACGCCAGCGATCTGCGGCAGAATATCCTGCATATGACGGCTTGTAAAGCAGCTATCAAAGCAGGTGAAGTTTTAAATATGCGGCAAATGCGTCAGCTGATCATCGATCTTTGCAATACAGAGCATCCGTTTACCTGCCCTCATGGCAGGCCTTGTATGGTCGAAATAAATTCGGCCGAGTTGTATAAGATGTTTAAGAGAACTTAAAATGCAGGATCAATTAACTTTTGCCGTTACTGTTGGCCGCAGCGAAAATAGCGGCCTGGAAAGTCAGGCTAAAAGCTGGGCCAATCAATTCGGCGTAAAATATTTGCAGCGCGGCAGTAAAGGGTCTTTAGAATTTTTGCGCCAGCAGGAGCAAGTCGAAGCCTTGTTGGTTGCAACGAAGACGGGGCCGCAGATTTATAATGTTGCCGGTACCTTTTTCTTCCATCCCAGTATGGCGGTGCTGCGTCTGCAACGGCTTAAAAATAACGAAAATGATCATTTTGCGGCTGCCCTGGAGCTTAAACCTGGCATGAAGGTGCTGGATTGCACCATGGGGCTGGGCAGTGACGATGCTGTAGCCAGCTTTCTCGTCGGTGCGACTGGTAAGGTCTGCGCTGTCGAAGCGTCGCCGCTAGTGCATTTTGTAGTGAGCAAAGGCTTGCAGGATTACCAGGCGGAAGATGATGATTTGAACGCTGCTATGCGCCGCATCGAAACTGTTTGCAGCGAAGCTGATGCGTATTTGCGCACTTTGCCTGCTGACAGCTTTGACGCTGTTTATTTCGACCCGATGTTTAAAAGGCCGGTAGGCGGTTCTTCTAATATGGAACCGTTGCGCCCCGTTGCTTTTGAGCAGCCTTTAGCACTAGCGACTGTCGAGGCCGCACTCAAGGTAGCGCCGCTGGTGGTTATCAAAGAGCGCGGACAAAAATTGCTGGAAGCTTTGGGCTGCACAGAAATACAAGGCGGCCGCTATAGCCGCGTAAAATATGGTATCCGAAGGAGGTAACGGCGTGAAACCGAAAGTAGCCGTTATTTTAGGGCCTACCGCGACAGGTAAAAGCCATTGCGGGATAGAGTTGGCCAAACGTCTTAATGGCGAAATAATTTCCGGCGATTCTATGCTGGTGTACAAGAAAATGAATATCGGTACCGCTAAGCCGACGGTAGAAGAATTGGCTTCGGTGCCGCATCATTTAATAGATATTTTGCCGCCGGAGGCGGAATTCAGCGTGGTGGATTTTAAAGCCCTGGCAGAGCCGTTGATAGCCGATATCAATAATCGCGGCAAGCTGCCGATCATCGTTGGCGGCACCGGATTTTATATTAAGGCTTTGCTGGAAAATTATGAGTTTAATACGGTTGAAGAATGCAGTGAGTTGCGTCAGGAACTGGAAGAGTTTGCCAAAAGCAGTGGCAATGCTGCCCTGCACGCGAAGCTACGGCAAATCGACCCGGCTGCAGCCGAACGTCTGCATAGTAACGATGTCAGACGGGTGATCAGAGCGATAGAAGCGGCGGAGGGCGGCGAGAAAATCACGCATCAGAAAGCCGGGAAATGGCCGTATGACGCTGTTGTTTTTGGCCTGAGGATGGAACGTGATGTTTTGTATGCCCGCATCAATGACCGGGTGGATAAAATGCTGGCAGACGGTTTAGTTGAAGAAACTAAAGCACTGCTTGACGGCGGCTTAGCTGCCGATGCTTTATCCATGCGCAGTATTGGTTATCGACAGATGACATGGTATTTACAGGGAGCAATGGCTAGGGACGCCGCTGTAGACAAACTGAAGCAGTCTACCCGCAATTTTGCCAAGCGCCAGTTTACCTGGTACAGGCAAATGCCCTATATCAAATGGTTCGATCTGGACCAAAGGCCTGACTACGAAAAGATTATTGACGATATGCAGCAAATGCTTGTGGAAAAGTTTAAACTGCGGTAAAATTATAACAAGAGATAGAAATTATTTTGGAGGGGGACCTAATGAATAATAGCGGCACAAAACCGACCATGAATTTGCAGGACAGTTTTTTGAACCATGTACGCAAAGAAAATCTCAGCGTGATCATTTACCTGATCAATGGCTTTCAAATCAGAGGCTTGGTAAGAGGCTTCGATAATTTTACCGTTATCATCGAAAACGAAGGTAAACAACAACTTGTTTATAAACATGCTATATCGACTATTTCGCCGGCTGCTAACATTACTATTATGCAGCCAGAGAAGCGCGAACAATAATGTTTTTTTGAAAAACAGCGCTTGAGCGTTGTTTTTCTTTTTTGAGGGTAGATTATGAACGATAAAATGGAGTTGTTTTTTGAATATCTAACGGTTGAACTGGGTTTGGCCGCAAATACCAGGCTGGCCTACGAGCGCGATTTACGTTTGTTTAAAGAAGCGCTGGCTTTGCCTGATAACGATGCTCTGGCTGGTGTTTCCCGCGAGCAGGTCATTCGCTATATGACAGGTTTAAAAAATCGTGGGCTGGCAGCGGCGACTATTGCCCGTAAGCTGGCCGCTATCAAGTCGTTTTATCGCTTTATGACAGCGGAAGGATATTTGGATATAGACCCGGCAGAGGTCGTCGAAGCCGGTACTAAGGGTATAAAACTGCCTAAGGTTTTAAATCAGAACGAAGTATTGCAGCTGTTGCAGCAGCCAAATTTGGCAACGGACGAAGGTTATCGTGACAGAGCGATGCTGGAAGTGCTTTATGCTACGGGGATGCGTGTTTCTGAATTATTGACACTGCCGGTGAGCGGCGTCAACCTGCAGATGAAATATATTATCGCTTTTGGCAAAGGTTCGAAAGAACGTCTGATACCATTGGGTGGTATAGCTGTAGAGTATTTGAGCAAATACCTCAATGTAGTAAGGCCCAAGCTGCTGCGCGAGCAAAATGCTAACGTTAAAAATCTGTTTTTAAGCATGAACGGCCATGAAATGACGAGGCAGCGCTTTTGGCAGATCATTCGCGGCTATGGTGAGCAGGCAGGTTTAACTAAAAAGCTTACACCGCATATGCTGCGCCATTCTTTTGCTACGCATTTACTTGATAATGGCGCCGATCTGCGTTCGGTACAGGAGCTTTTAGGGCATTCTGATATTTCGACGACGCAGATATACACTCATCTGACTAATAAACGCCTGCGCGACATTTATGAAAAAGCGCATCCGCGGGCATAGAGGAGGCTACTATGGCAAGAAGAACGACCAAAAAGAAAGGTTCAGGCGGTGGGTTCGTCCTGACATTGATCTTAGTATTATTAGCTATAGCTGTTGCCGGCGGTATTTATTATGCGGCTAGCAGAGGCGGTGAGAAGGATGTTTTAGATAAAGGGCTGACCGGTGGCGCTGCTACCGTTGATTTAAGAGAAGAATCGAAAGCAGCTCAACGGGCTGTAGACGATATCCTGCTTTCAAAAGACAACTGGCAACTGAAGGATAATGGGCGCGAAGATCAGCACGAACGTATGAAGGAAACAGGCGGGGAAGTGGCCTGGAACAAACGCCAACTGGCGATAGGCGTGCCGCCAAGCACCGGTTTAGAAGGTGCGGCCTCCTGGTTGGGCGAAAAAATAGCAGGCGCGAAGATGGTTGTGGTCAATCAGCGCGAAGCTACCTATAATGGTTGGGATTCCGTACGGATGGAGATCGCTATTGTGGCTAAGGCCGGCGATGGAAAAATGAATTTTGTTACGGATACGGTATATTTTTACCATAACCTGAACCTTACCAAAGAAGATAAGGACATCAAGGAAGAAAAAGAGAAGAAAAAAGAAGAAAAGAAACCAGCCCAAAAATATCATGGCAAGCTGGCGGTAATTATTGATGACTGCGGCTATGATTTGGCGCCGGTGCGAAAATTAGTCAATTTAAATGCTCCGTTCAGTTACGCTATCCTTCCTTATAAGGATTTCAGCAGCGACGCTTTGCATGTTATCAAAAGCGGTGGGCAGACGGCGATGCTGCATTTGCCTATGGAACCTATGGATAGAAGCGCCATGTCGGAAGGTAAAAACACCGTACTGACCGATATGACGGCCGAGCAGGTGCAGAATCTGACCCGTAAAGCGGTAGACAGTCTGCCGGGTATCGAAGGTGTAAATAACCACCAGGGCTCTAAAGCTACCAGTAACGAAGCAACGATGAAAGCTGTGCTCAAAGTGTTGAAAGAGAAGAAATTGTTCTTTGTTGACAGCAGCACCTATTCTAAATCTATCGGTGATCAGACTGCCCGTAGTATGGGGATCCCCACTGCCCGCAATAACATTTTCTTAGACAACAGCTCTGACGAGAACGATATTATCGCTAAGATCTGGCAGGCTGTGGAAATGGCCGACAGGAACGGCAGCGCTATTGCTATCTGTCACGCCCGTCCTAATACTGCCGACGCCTGGAGCAAGGTTATCGGCGAAGTTCAGGCATCTGGTATTCAGTTAGTACCGGTTGGTAATTTGTTAAAATAAGCGGAGGCTTTGAGAAAAATGTATGTTGAAGAAACTATCAGCAAATACGAGAAATATATAAATCCTGCCCAGGCTAAACTATTCCGGTTTATGGGCCTAGCCAGTGTGGAAGGGCATGCGGAAGGCTGGACGATAACTGACAGCGAAGGCAAAGAGTTTATTGACTGCCTGGGCGGTTATGGTATGTTTGCAGTGGGTCACCGCAACCCGGAGGTAGTTGCTGCGGTAGAGCAGGAGCTGCACAAAATGCCGATGTGCGGTAAAGTGCTTTTTAACAGGCCGATGGCTGACCTGGCTGAGAAGCTGGCTGCTATCACTCCTGGAGCCTTGCAGTACAGTTTTTTTGTAAACAGCGGCACCGAAGCCGTAGAAGGGTGCTTGAAAGTGGCACGTTTGGCAACTAAACGTAAAAAGTTTATTGCTGCTAAAAATGCTTTTCACGGCAAAACCTTCGGCTCACTAACGGCTACTGGCAGAGATATGTTTCGCGACCCGTTCAAACCTTTATTGGATAATTTTACCCATGTGGAATATGGTGATATCGACGCACTGGCAAAAGTTATTGACGAAGATACTGCTGCGGTAATTTTAGAACCTATCCAGGGCGAAGGCGGAATCATTCTGCCGCCGGAAGGTTACCTGCAGGCGGTAAGGACCTTATGCGATCAAAAGGGTGCTTTGCTGATTGCCGATGAAGTACAGACCGGCATCGGTAGGACGGGTACCTGGTTTGGCGTTGAGCATGAAAACGTAGCTCCGGATCTGATGGCGACAGCTAAAGCTTTGGGTGGTGGTGTAATGCCTATCGGCGCTATCACCGCTACTGCCGATGCCTGGGCCGGGCTGATCGAAGCCCCGTTTTTGCATACTTCGACCTTTGGCGGTAACCAACTGGCCTGTGCCGCCGCTAATGCAACCTTAAATTATATCGAAACCAACGATGTGTTGGCCCGCGGTGCCGCTGCCGGAGCATATTTCAAAAAAGGCCTGGAAGCTATCCAAAAAGAATATCCGTCAGTGATCAAAGAAGTGCGTGGGCGCGGTATGATGATCGGTATCGAGCTTACAAAAGAAGGTGCCGGCGGGATGCTGATGTCGCTGATGATCGACAAATGCGTCATTATCGCCTATACCCTGAATAATCCTAAAGTCATTCGTATCGAGCCTCCTTTGATCATGCCGACAGAGGTCATTGATCAGGTTCTGACTATTTTTAGAGAGGCAGTAAAAACGACTGCCGCTGTGATCGAAGATTTATAAAAGGAGTAAGTGAACTATGCCGTGTGTAGAAACAAAAATAGTTATCAAAGGTGACAGCAATGCCATTTTTGAGATCATAAAAAATATGGAAGCCTATCCCACGTTCATGCACGACCTGATAAGTGTAGAGGTTTTAGAGCGGGGAGACAACACGACTTTGTCCCATTGGGTATCCAATGTTGACGGACGTAAGATAGTTTGGACCGAGCGCGATACGTTTTTTCCGGAAGAAATGCGCATCACCTACTGCCAGACAGAGGGCGATTTAAAGAAAATGGAAGGCGAGTGGCGGCTGGTTCCTGTTGCAGCCGGGACTGAGGTATCGCTTTTAGTAGACTTTGAATTTGGTATTCCGATGATCGCCGGGCTGTTAAACCCGATCTTAAAGAAAAAAATTCGTGAAAACAGTGAAAATATGTTGACGGCAGTTAAAGCACAAATTGAAAAATAATACAGTAATTGGTATAATATTCTATAAGGCTCAAAAGAGTCTTGAGAATATTGTTTAGAGTTTTTATTTTAGGAGGAACAAAAAAGTATGAGAACAGCTTTTTTAATGACGGTTCTTACCGTGCTTTTGGTATTAGTCGGCGATTATTTCGGCGGTGCCCGCGGTATGATGATGATGCTTATCATCTCTCTCGGCATGAATCTATTTTCGTACTGGAACAGCGATAAATTGGTTTTAGCCCAATATAAGGCCAAACAGGTTGATGAAAAAAGTGCGCCCGCTTTATACAAGATGGTGCAGCGCCTGACTGAACGCGGTAATCTGCCGATGCCGAAGGTTTATATTATCGACAGCCCTGTACCGAATGCCTTTGCAACCGGACGTAACCCCGAACACGCAGCAGTGGCAGTGACTACTGCTTTAGCTAACGCTCTCGATAAAGACGAGATCGAAGGCGTGTTGGCCCATGAGCTGAGCCATGTCAAGCATGGCGATATTTTGATCGGTACGATAGCGGCTTCCATGGCCGGTATCATTACCACGCTTTCCCATTGGGGAATGTTTTTTGGCGGCGGTGACCGTGACCGTAATAACAGCAGCGCCATTGTCGGTTTGGCAATGATGATCCTTGCGCCTTTGGCAGCAGGTATCATCCAAATGGCAGTGTCCCGCTCGCGCGAGTATATGGCTGACGAATCCGGCGGAGAATTGAGCGGCAATCCTGATGCTTTGGCAGACGCTTTGCTGAAAATAGAATCTTATGCAAAAAACAGAACGATGCCGGGAGCAACCGAAAATACTGCCCATATGTTTATCATCTGTCCTTTCAGCGCTAAAGATATGCAGCAGCTTTTTAGTACCCATCCCAGCACCGCTGACCGTGTAGCACGGTTACGCGCACAAGCCAAGGCTATGCGCAGCAGTGGAGGTGCAAGATAATTGGATAAAAAATTAAATTGGTTAAAGCAGTTTTCCGAAACCTGTGGCGTTTCCGGTTTTGAAACGCAAATGAAAGAGCTTCTGCAAAAACGGTTGCAGGGCAAAGCCAAGGTTTCCTATGATAAACTGGGCAGCGTAGTTTTTACTGATGCAGGTAAAGGCAAGGATTTGCCCAAAATCATGCTGGCCAGCCATATGGATGAGATTGGTTTTATGGTCAAACACATTACTAAAGAAGGCTTTTTGAAATTCACTTGTCTGGGCGGCTGGTGGGAGCAGGTAATGCTTAGCCAGCGCGTTACGGTACATGGCAGCAAAGGCGACCTTGTTGGCGTTATTGGCAGCAAGCCGCCGCACATCTTAACGCCGGAAGAGCGTACTAAAGTTGTTGCTAAACGTGATATGTATATCGATATCGGCGCTGCCGACGAAGTAATGGCCCGCGAACTGGGTGTATTTGAAGGCTGCCCGGTGACCCCATATGCTGAGTTTGCAGTAATGGGCGACGGTAAAACTTTGCTTGGCAAAGCCTGGGATAACCGCATTGGCTGTGCAGTAATGGCTGACGTTATGGAAAATATCAACGCAGGCAAGCATCCGAACACGGTTTACGGTGTTGCGACAGTGCAGGAAGAAGTAGGACTGCGCGGCGCTCAAACCAGCGTAAATCTGCTCAGCCCTGATGTCGCATTCGTTATTGATACCTGTGTCGCCGGTGGAACGCCCGGTGTAAGCGACGACGTTGCGCCCGCCAAGCTTGGTAAAGGCATCGCCATTACTATTTTCGATGCTGGCATGATACCAAATACAGCGCTGCGCGACTTCGCTAAAGAAGTGGCCAAGGAATTGGAGCTACCGACTCAGATCAGCATTTCCGAAGGCGGAGCTACCGACGGCGGCCGTATCCATCTGCATGATGCCGGTGTGCTGACCCTGACCTTCAGCATTCCTACCCGTTATATCCACAGCCATCAATCCATTATCCATATGGATGATTATGAAGGCGCGGTAAAGCTGATAACGGCTATGATAGAAAAATTAGACAAAAAGAAATACCAGCAATTACTCAAGGGCTAAAATCGTTCTGCGATTTAGTATAAATTAATTAGACTAGAATAGGAGAGATTCCAATGCAACAAACACTCGTACTTGTAAAACCCGATGGAGTCAAAAAAAATCTGATTGGCGAAATCATCGCTCGTTTTGAACGCCGTGGTCTGAAAGTTTCGGCTTTGAAATTAGTAAAAATTACCGAAGAACAAGCTAAATACCATTATGCTGAGCATGCTGAAAAACCTTTCTTCGGCGAATTAGTAGAATTTATCACTTCCGGCCCTGTTGCCGCAATGGTAATTTCCGGCGAAAACGCTATTAAAGCAGTTCGCGGTCAAATGGGCGCTACTAATCCTTTGGATTCCGTTCCCGGTTCTATCCGTGGCGATTACGCGCTGACTATCGGCGAAAACATCGTTCATGGCAGCGACAGCGAAGAATCCGCTGCCCGCGAAATCAAAAACTTCTTCAAAGCAGACGAACTTTATTAATTTGTAAAATTTTTTCCGGAAGGATGGTGGCAACATGAAAGCAGCAGTATATACCAGAACCGGTGACAAAGGCACGACCGGACTTTATACAGGTGAACGCGTACCCAAGCAAAGCATGAGAGTGGAAGCTTATGGTACTGTTGATGAGATCAGCTCTGCACTTGGCCTGGCGCGAGCTACGGTCAGACGTGAAGACGTTAGAGAAACTATCTATAAAGTCCAGCAGCTGTTAATGTCGCTGATGGCTGATATCGCAAGCTTGAACTTGCCTGAGCCGTACATCAAAGCTGAAAACGTAAAAACATTTGAAGATACTATCGACAAATTCGACGCTATGCTTCAGCCTTTGAGCCATTTTATCATCCCCGGAGGCACCCCCGGATCAGCTGCTCTGGATATAGCGCGTACAACTACGCGCCGTGCCGAGCGCTGTCTGCTCCGTCTGGCCGAAACAGAAGAGGTCAACCCGCAAGTACTTATTTGCCTGAACCGCCTTTCTGATTTGTGCTTTATTTTGTCCAGAGTTGAAGTAGAAGTAGAAGCCTGAAACAAAATGACCATAGCTTCATCAAGAGTGCTATGGTCATTTTCTTTTAGGTTAAATTACTTTCAAAACGTTTTGAAGTAATTAGAAATATAGTATTTTTTGTTAGCAGGATATATACTTACTCTAATTATAAAACAATAATGGGAGATTGCTATGAATTTTTACCTGTTGTCGATCATAGCTTTTTGCGTGTTTGTCGCGATTCTCTATCTTAAATCCTCAGAACATCAAAGGATGCTGTACTCCCAAAGACATATAAGGGATAAAGTCAGCGGTACGTTAGGCTTTGATAAGTTTAAGGGAAATGCGGATGAATTGCTGAAACATAGAAAAAAGTTTTTGGCGCTGATACATTTTGATATTGAGCCTTACCACGATATCGTGGATATCTATGGCCGTGAAACAGCCGATAATATTCTGCGCATCGTAGGAACGGAATTGAACCGCCGCGTAGTTAAGGGCTATCTTGCTACCCGACAGGCGGGTGATAAGTTCTTTTGCCTTATTCCCTTTGTCGATGAAGAGGCTCACACTAATTGCTTCGACGGTTTGGCCAGCGTGGTAGAAAGCGAAGTGAAACGCATTTGCAATATCAGCATCAAACTGCGTGGAGCGTTGTATGTCTGCCGCAAGGATGATTCGCTGGACGATGCGATGGTAAAAACAGTAACGCAGCTTAACAAAAAAGTGTTCTCTAAAGGACGGCGTACTTTCTTTTTTATTAATGATATGGAAGTGAATAACACCTATAATGCTTTGGCAGACGAGGTAGATAACGGTTTCGTTAATAAAGAATTTACCGTGTATTTCCAACCGCAATATAATATCTATACTAACGAGATCGTTGGTGCGGAAGCACTGCTGCGTTGGGAGCATCCTACCCGTGGCATCATCCTGCCCGAAGTTTTGATCCCTATTTTAGAAGACAGCAACCAATTATCAAAATTTGAGAATTTTGTTTTTGAGGAAGTTTGCCACTTCCTGGCGCTGCGTTTAGCGCTGGGCTTACAGGCCTTTCCTATCTCCTGCAATTTCTCTTTCAATCATTTTAAAGACGAAAACTTCATTGATTCCTTAAAATATGCGGCTGATAAGCATAATGTACCGCATAAGCTTTTAATAGTAGAATTGGCAGAACGTATGTTGGCCGATGATATGGATTTTGCTACTATGCAGGTCGACGAGTTGAAGAATCAGGGCTTTAAAATAGCTGTTGATAATTTTGGCGCCGGCTATTTATCAATGCGTATACTGAGCGATATCAATATAGATATTTTAAAAATTGATAAAAGGCTGCTGGCCGCCTGTGATAATGATAAGGATATTAAAATCATCAAGGGTATGGCCTCTATTGCTAAAGAATTGGATATAGCTATTATCTGCGAGGGCGTGGAAACAGAAGCACAGGTTGCGATTATGAAAAGCGTAGCCTGCAACATTGCCCAGGGCTTCTATTACTGCCAGCCGCTGCGCAAAACCCAGTTTGAAAACCTTTTGAATTTAAGTAAGATCGAGATCGTCAATACAGAGCGCCGCAGCATCAACGGTTATGGCCGCACTGTAAAATTGCCGTCTTATCGTGATCTGGGAGATCTGTTCCCGCAGATGTATGATTTTGCGATAGAATTGAATTTAAAAGACGGTCGCTATTCCCGCATGGCGTTCAATCCGACCGGCAATGTTTTTATCCCTTATACCGGCGATTATAAAAATGATTTTAAGAACATCGTGCAGGAGCTGCTGTATCCTGAAGATATTGAAAAATTCACTGCGCATCTGGAGTTTGACGTACTGTGTGCAAATTACAATACTACACCGGAATATTCCGGTTGCGAGTGCCGGTTTGTTGGCGCCGCCGGCGTTGCTCAATGGTATGAGATACGGGTGTATTACTGGTTTGGCCGTAGCAGGGTGCTGATAACGGTGAGAAACGTTAATGATGCCCATGAATATTTAGATGATGAGTATGAAAAAATGCTTTGCAGGTCAGCAGGACTTTGAAAAAGAATGTAGAATATATATCATTGGAAAAAATCAACAGGTGTGCCGACTGCGGTCGGCGCTTAATAGGGAAGACCGGTGTAAATCCGGCGCAGTCCCGCTACTGTAAAGGTGAGTTAACTGCAAGATGCCACTGGGAAACTGGGAAGGCGCAGTTCAACATTGACCCTGAGCCAGGAGACCTGCCTGTTACAGGTATCTTACGCCTACGGGAGATAGGTGGATGCTTGCATAGTCTGTTTATTTATGCCCTCTCTCGCAGAGGGTATTTTTATTTTGAAGGGAGGTTTAATAATGAATAAAGAAATGATTTTAGTGACCGGCGGCGCACGCAGCGGTAAAAGTGAATTTGCCGAACGCCTGGTACTGCATTATGGGCGTAAATGCGCTTATATAGCTACGGCTGAAATCTTTGACGACGAGATGGCTGAACGTGTCCGTATCCATCAGGAACGTCGTTCTCCCCAAAGATGGAATAATTACGAGGCTCCTTATGGTGCTGAAAAAACGCTGGCAGAAGCCGGAAATGAAGTAGATGTGATTTTATTTGACTGTCTGACTTTATACATGAGCAATTTAATGTACGGCAAAGTCGCTATCGAAGGTACTTTTGAAAAAAAAGTCGCTTTTGTCAAAAATGAAATTGCCAAATTACTGGCAGCTGCCAAAGCAACCGGAAAATTAGTGGTGTTTGTTACTAACGAAGTCGGCAGCGGCATTGTTCCTGATAACCAGATGGCCCGCGAATACAGGGATCTGGCAGGTTGGGTAAATCAGCAGGTCGCCGAAGCTTGCGACAGGGTGTTTTATTGTATCGCAGGGCAGGCAGTAGATGTGAAAAAACTAGCATTTCGCTTTGAGGACGAAGGAGTATAAAATGGAAAAAATAGTTATCCCGCCTTTAGATACTGCCGCTGCGGCAGAAATCAATGCCGGCTGGGCAAAAATGGCTAAACCTGCAAATAGTCTTGGCCGGCTGGAAAAAATGGTAGCAGGCTATGCCGCTATGACTGGCAGAGAGTTGCCTGAGCAGATCAAAAGTGCTATGCTGCTGATGTGCGGCGATCACGGTATTGCTAAATATGGCGTCAGTGCTTACCCGCAGGAAGTTACTATGCAGATGATCAACGGCTATATGCGCGAAACGGCTGGCGCTAATGTTATGGCCCGTCATGCCGGTGCCGATGTTTTTGTAGTTGACGTTGGTACGGTCTTCGATTTGAGCGCTATGCCGAAGGTACGTCAGGAAAAAGTGGCCTGGGGCACGGAAGATTTTACCCAGGGCCCGGCGATGACACTGGCCCAGGCAGAGCAAGCTCTGCAAGTAGGCATGAAGGTTGCGGACGAATGTATCGACAAGGGTTATAATTTGCTGGTAACGGCGGAAATGGGCATCGGCAACACCACTTCCACAGCGGCGATAGTTTCGGCCTTTTTGGGATTGCCACCCGAGCTTACTGTAGGACGTGGCACTGGTATCAACGATGAACGTATGGCGATCAAAAGAAAAGTCGTCGCCGATGGACTGGCTAAAAATCAACCTAAGCTGGGCGATGCTATGGATATTCTTTGCAAGGTAGGCGGTTATGACCATGCCGGTTTGGCAGGGATGATCGTGGCTGGTGCCAGACGCCGTGTGCCGACAATGGTAGATGGGGTGAATGCTACTGCTGCTGCTTTGCTGGCCTATGGCATCGAGCCGTCCTGCGCCGAATATATGATCTGTTCGCATCTTTCGGCAGAAATATCCCATGCAAAAATGCTGGAAGTATTGCAGTTAAGGCCTATAGTCGATGCCGGTATGCGCCTAGGCGAGGGTACTGGTGCGTCGCTGGCGATAGTTATTTTGCAGATGGCTATCAACACCTACCAGGAACTGCATAAGCGTGGTGCTGCAAATGCGTGATTTTATCACTTGCCTGGAATTTTTAACGCGCGTGCGTTTTTCTAAACGTACGGACTGGCGTGACGAAGATTTTTCTCGCAGCGTACCGTATTTCCCACTGGTAGGGCTGGTAATAGGCCTGCTTTTAGCCGGGGTTAATTACGGCCTGTTTTATATCGACACGCCGCTGTTTTTGCGGGTGACGCTGCTTTTACTGGCCGAGATCATTATTACCGGCGGTTTGATGTATGATGGCTTTATGGATACCGCCGATGGTGTTTTTTCGGCGCGCAGCCGTGAACGGATGCTGGAGATAATGAAGGACAGCCACGTCGGCTCTAATGCAGTGCTGGCTATCATTATTTTGCTCCTGCTAAAAATAGCGGCTTATCTGGAAATAAATGGAGCTGCGCTGACCTGGGTCTTGCTGGCTATGTCGGTTGCGACAAGAACATTTATGGTGGTCTTTATCGTTAACTTTCCCTATGCCCGCAAAGAAGGCATCGGCCATATGTTTACCAAATATGCCAAACCGGCTTATACTTATATCGCTTTCGCCTTGTGTGGACTGATCATTTGGGCCTGCGGCGTACAGTATCTTGTTGTTGCGGCAGTGTGCTTTACCCTGACTTTGGTGATAGCGCACTATTTAAAAGCGCAACTGGGCGGGCTTACCGGTGATACTTACGGCGCTTTAACAGAATGTGGCAACGTTATTTATCTGCTGACGGCAGTATTTTTACTGAGATAAGGAAGGTTTAAATATGGATATCAATGTTATAATTGAACAAATACAGCCTGTCAATAAAGAGAGTGCTGCGGCAGCACAAAACAGATTTGATAATCTGATCAAACCGGTGGGATCGCTGGCGAAGCTGGAAAGCATGGTCGCACGTTATGCTGGCATCATCGGCAGCGCTGATAAAAAAGCCGTGCAGTACCCTAAAAAGGCACTGCTGCTGTGGAGCACCGACGTGGCTGCTATAGCCGCAGCGATGGAGGACGCGCCTCCGGCGGCCTTACTGGCCCGCGAAGCCAAGGCCGAAACATACCCACTGCTGGTAACTGGGGAAACGGTTGCCGACGCTTTGGACGAAGGGGCGATACTTACTAAAGAATACATCGACAATAATAAGTTGCAAATGCTGGCCTTTGGAGTCTTAGGCAGCTATGGCGTTGATGACGAACTGGAAAAGCTGCTGGACCTGGAGGGCGTGGAGTTTTTAAACGCGCTGCACGACCCGGCGGTAACGGCGGTAGCCGGTGGTATTTTGCAGGCAGCCGCCTCTAAAACTCCGGTGATGCTGGACGGTGTGGCCTCGTGCCTTGCGGCTATCGGTGCTGCTAAATTGGCGCCGCTGGCACTTGAATACTGTATGGCCGGCCATGTATCGGCCGAACCGGGCATGGAAACACTGCTGGAAAAATTGAGACTTTCGGTACCTTTGCGTTTAGATATCAATAGCGGTGCAGGCGAGGGTGCTGTTTTAGCATTTACCTTGTTCGATGCAGGTATTAAAGCGTATAATGAAATGGAGACCTTTGCAGAAGCAGGCGTGCATGCGGAAATGGAAGAATTTTCATATGCAGTGCAAATAAAAAGCAAGTAGTCAAGGAGGCAATATGGGCAAGATCTATCTTATCAGGCACGGCGAGACCGATGCTAATCGCACATTTCAATTTCAGGGGCATATCGACAATCCTCTTAACAGTAAAGGGCTGCGGCAAGCGGCAGCGTTAGGAAAATATTATGAAAATATCGAGTTGGACGCTGTTTATTCAAGCTCCACGCAGCGCGCCAGGCAAACGGCGACGCCCTTGGCACAATTCCACGGCGTTGATTTGCAGCCCTTAGACGAGTTAAAAGAGGTTTCCTTCGGTGACTGGGAAGGCCTTAGCTACGACGAGATCAAAGCAAAATGGGGCTACCAGCTGGAACTGTTCTTTAAACAGCCTGCCCAATGCCGGATGCCAGGCGGCGAGTCCTTCGACGACGTGGCTAAAAGGGTTCAGGCAGCCTATAACATGATAATTGAAGCAAACAGCGGTAAAAATATAGCGATCGTGTCCCACGGCGGCGTGGTAAGGGTGCAGCTTTGCCTTTTACTTGGTCTGGATATCAATAAATTATGGATGTTTGGCGTGCATAACGCTAGCACCACCTGTATCGGCAGATGGCAGGACAGATTTACGATTGAATATGTAAATGATACACATTATTTGCATGATCATGTAAACTCTGATGGCATAAAATTTCCAAAATAATTATAATTGAGAAAATGTACATTTGTTGTTGACTTTTATCTTTTTTTTAGATATACTGCTTATAGTATATCTCAGTGGTCCGGGTAGGGTTCCGAACTTCTTCCATGCTACATCGCAACATGAGGAAGCAGGGGTAACATCTATAAGTCCTTATGGGGTATGTTTAATGTAAGGAGTGATTAACCAATGAAAGAAGACAAAAACTTAGTGTGCCGTGAATGCGGCTCCGAATTCGTATTCTCTGCTTCCGAGCAAGAATTCTACGATGAAAAAGGCTTCACTAATGAACCCGGCCGTTGCCCTAACTGTCGTCAAGCTCGCAAACAACGCATGGGCATCAACAACGAGCGCCCGGCTCGTGAAATGTTCCAAGCTACCTGCGCAGAATGCGGTCAAGAGACCGAAGTACCGTTCCGTCCTTCTATGGATCGCCCGGTATACTGCCGCGATTGCTTCAACGCACGTAAAGGCTAATTAATGAAATGAAGTTATGAAAAACCAATTGCTTAGGCAATTGGTTTTTTTCTTTAGAAAATAGACTGTTTTGTGGTATAATATCAAGATAGGAAAGTTGTGTATTTAAGGAGGTCCTTTTTATTTTAGAATTGAAAAAGATAACTTTGGCTGACCGGCCTTTGTTTGAAAGTTATTTATCGCAGCCCGACCAGCGCGGCTCCGAATGCGCTTTTACCAATCTGTTTGTCTGGCAGGACTGCTACGCTATTTACTGGACTGTTGTACACGGCTTTTTAGTGGTCAAGGTTAAACGTAACGATGTAGATTTCTTTTTGCAGCCTTTCGGCGGCAACGATGAAGATCTGCCAAAATTATTTGCAGAGATCAAGGAATATCACGAAGGCAAGCCCTTTGAGATCCACGGTATCTATGAAGCTGGCAAAGAACGCCTGGAAAAAGCGTTCCCGGAGATGGAATTTAGCGATGACCGTGATAACTGGGATTATGTGTACCTGCGTGAGAAGCTGGCTACTTTATCGGGCCGTAAATATCATGGTAAGAAAAACCATTATAACGGCTTTAAAAAAGAATATCCTGACTATGTCTACGAAGCTATCGGCCCCGATAATTACGCAGAATGTATCGCTTTTGGCGACGAATGGTGCGAAAAGCGTGTGGGCGAAGACGAAAGCCTGCGCTGCGAACAATGTGCCATCCACGAAGCAATCGATAATTTTGAAGCTTTGGGGCTAAGAGGCGGAGCTATTCGCGTCTATGGCAAGATCGAAGCCTTCAGTTTTGGTAAAAAAATCAACGACGATACAGCTGTGCTGCATGTTGAAAAAGCTAATCCTGAGTTCCGCGGTATTTATGCCGCAATCAACAAAGAATTTGCCGAGCATGCCTGGGGCGACGTAGTTTATTTAAACAGGGAAGAAGATATGGGCCATGAAGGGCTGCGTACGGCGAAAGAATCGTACAATCCCGAATTTATGATCAAAAAATATTCTGCTGTTTTTAAATAGGTGAGTGACATGGATTTTCGTGTTATCAATAACGAAACTTTACCTGAAATAATGGAATTATGGGATTATTGCTTTGAAAAAAACAATACTCCCTTTTTCAAGTGGTATTTTAACGAATACTGCCTGAAAGAAAATACTATCATCGGCGGTTTCGACGAAGCTGACGGCAAGCTGATGAATATGCTGCATCTTAATCCCTATGTAATAAACCTGCGGGGCCGGGCGGTACAAATGCCCTATATCGTCGGTGTGGCTACCGCGCCGGAATACCGGGGACGCCACTTGTTCGCATCGCTGCTGGAAACGACATTTTCGCTGCTGCGTGCCCAGCAGTGCGCGTTTGTTTTGCTGATGCCGATCAGCGCCGGTATCTATCGGCCTTATGAGTTTGATTATTGTTATTACCGCCACCGCTATGAGATGCCTTTGGCCGCTTTACCAAAAGGCAGCATCGAGGAAGGTGTAACAATGCAGCGTATAGGCTTGGAGCAGGCAGAAGTGTTTGCCGAAGTCTACGAGGCAGTTACTGCCGCTTACCACGGCGCTGTACAAAGGACGCCAAAAAACTGGCAGCATTTGCTGGCCGTACATAGCGGGGAAGAAGTAAAAGCCGTGCTTGTTAAGCAGGCTGGCGAAACTTTGGGCTATATGTTTTACAGTATCGCAGACCGGGTCTTGACTATTCAGGAACTGGCTGCTAAAAATACTGGTGCTCGCAATGCCCTGCTGCGCTTTGCCAAACAGCATGTCACCGAGGCCGATAAAATGGTCTGGCTGTCAGAAGCATGGGATAAAACGTATCTGCATTTGCAGGAGCAGCAATATGCCGGCAGCTTGCAGCCATTTATGATGGCCCGCTGCATCAATGTCCGCGAGGCACTGCTGCAGTTAAGCGTAGCCGATACCAAGCTGCGTGGTTCGCTGGCTTTGCTGGTACACGACAAAACGTTGCCGCTGAATAACGGCTTGCTGGAGCTGGGAGTTGCCGCAGGGCAGCTTACGGTAAAAAGCACCGTAGCGATGCAGGATATCGAGATGGATATTGCAGCCTTTACTCAAATGTATTTTGGGCAGTTTTCCGTGTGGGAACTGGCCGCTGAGAACAGGCTGAAGATACATAACAAAGAAGCGGCAGAACTATTAGATATGCTGTTCCCCAAGTGTAATAATTATATCAATGAGTATTTTTGACCGCATCTTATTTTGGAGGCTGAGTTTATGAGTACAATCAGACGTATTTTTGTGGAGAAGAAAGATGCCTTTGCTGTCGAAGCACACGGCTTATTGTCTGATCTGCGCAACAATTTGGGAATGAAGAACCTGACCGGTATCAGGATCCTGAACCGCTACGACGTGATGGGCGTCAGCGATGAAGAATTTATTGCGGCCAGAAAAATCGTGCTGTCCGAACCGCCGGTAGACACGGTTACTGACGAAGCTTTTGCAGTTCCGGCAGGCAGCTATGCCTTTGCCGTAGAGTATCTGCCCGGCCAGTATGACCAGCGCGAGGATTTTGCCGAGCAGGCTATCCAGCTGATCACACAGAAAGACCGTCCCACGGTGGCCTCCGCTAAAGTATATGTGCTGGAAGGCCGCTTGTCAGAGGCTGATCTGGACAAGATCAAAAGCTACTGCATCAATCCTGTCGAAGCCCGCGAGGCAGAGTGGGAGAAACCCGCTACCTTGATCGCTACCTGCGAAGAACCAGCCCGCATCCAGTCGCTGGAAGGCTTTTTGACCCTGACACAAGAGCAAATGGAAGCCCTGCGTCAAGAGATGGGGCTGGCTATGAGCCTGGAAGATATGCTGTGGTGCCAGAAATATTTTAACGAAGAACACCGTGAGCCTACTATCACTGAAATCAAAGTTCTTGATACCTACTGGTCCGACCACTGCCGCCATACTACCTTTATGACGCAGATCGAAGACGTGGAGATCGAGACCGGTGAATATAACAAACCGATCCAGGCAGCTTTTGATAAGTATATGGCTACCCGTGACGCCGTTTATGGCGAAGCTACCGAGCGCCCTGTTACTTTGATGGATATTGCCGTTATCGGTATGAAAAAACTGCGCTCCGAAGGCAAGCTGGATGATCTGGACGTTTCCGAAGAGATCAATGCCTGCTCTATCGTTGTGCCTGTCGAGATCGACGGTAAAACAGAGGACTGGCTGGTAATGTTCAAAAACGAGACCCATAACCATCCGACGGAGATCGAACCCTTCGGCGGTGCTGCTACCTGTTTGGGCGGCGCTATCCGCGACCCGCTTTCCGGACGTTCCTATGTTTATCAGGCTATGCGTGTGACCGGCTCTGCCGACCCCCGTGTACCTATCGAAGAAACCCTGCCCGGCAAACTGCCTCAGCGCAAGATCACTGTCGGCGCTGCCTCCGGTTACAGCTCGTACGGTAACCAGATCGGCCTGGCAACCGGCCATGTGCAGGAATATTACCATGATAAATTTGTCGCTAAACGGATGGAGATCGGCGCTGTTATCGGTGCTGCTCCACGTGATACTGTACGCCGTGAACGTCCCGCAGCAGGCGATCTGATCGTGCTTTTAGGCGGCCGTACCGGCCGTGACGGCTGTGGCGGTGCTACCGGTTCTTCTAAAGAACATACAGTAGACTCGCTGCTTTCCTGCGGCGCAGAAGTACAAAAGGGAAATCCGCCTACCGAGCGCAAGATCCAGCGTCTGTTCCGTAACCCTGCTGTTACGGCAATGATCAAACGCTGCAACGATTTCGGCGCCGGCGGCGTTTCTGTCGCTATCGGAGAGCTGACCGACGGACTGGTCGTCAACCTTGATAAAGTTCCTAAAAAATACGAAGGCCTGGACGGTACAGAACTGGCTATCTCTGAATCCCAGGAACGTATGGCCGTCGTTATCGAAGCCAAAGACCTGGATGCGTTTATCAAACACGCCGATGAAGAAAATCTGGAAGCTACAGTTGTGGCAGAAGTTTCCGATAATCCACGTCTGGTAATGTACTGGCGCGGTGAAAAAATCGTTGATCTGGCGCGCGCCTTCCTTGATACTAACGGCGTAGCCCAGCATACTAATATCGTAGTTAAAGCCGCCGCAGGGGAGAGCGCTTTTGATAAAGTGCCCGACTGCGTAACTAAGGCTGCTTCTTTAGAAAAAGCCTGGCTTGGCAATTTAAACCGTTTGAATGTGTGCAGCCAAAAAGGTCTGTCAGAGCATTTCGACAGCACCATCGGCCGTGGCACAGTCTTGATGCCTTTCGGTGGTAAAACACAATTTACCCCTACCGAGGGTATGGTTGCCCGTCTGCCCGTACTGCAAGGTAATACTACTGCCGCTTCGGTCATGGCCTGCGGCTATCATCCCGAGGTCGCCTGCTGGAGCCCATTCCACGGCGCTATGTACGCAGTGGTCGAATCAGTAGTGCGTGCGGTTTGCTTAGGCGCTGATCCTGATAAGCTGCGTTTGACTTTGCAGGAATACTTCCCTAAACTGAACAACACCGAATTTTGGGGCCAGCCCTTCAGCGCTTTGCTGGGTGCTTTTACAGCCTTAGACGCGCTTGATCTGCCCGCTATCGGCGGTAAAGACAGCATGTCGGGCACCTTTATGGATAAAACAGTTCCGCCGACGCTGGTTTCCTTCGCTGTTGATGTTATCGACGGTGACAAAGCCGTTTCGGCAGAATTTAAACAGGCAGGCAATAAAGTTGTGTTCCTGTCCTGCCCGCGCGATCTTTCTGAAGTATTGGACTTTGCAGCCCTGCGCAGCAATATGCGTGCCGTGCACCAAGCTGTTTTGGCAGGTAAGGTAGTTGCTGCCGCTGCCGTTAAAGAAGGCGGCATCGCTGCTGCTGTTTCCACCATGTGCCTCGGCAACCAGCTGGGCTTCGAGTTCATCAAACCGTTCCAGGATACGGAGCGTTTGTTTACGCTGCAGCCCGGCGGTATGGTGCTTGAGCTGGCAGGGGATACCAGTATCGAAGAGCTGTTCGACGGTCTGGATTGTATGCTGCTGGGCCATCTTACCGATGATGCCACTATCTGCATCAACGAAGCAGCTATCAAGCTTGCAGCTGCTCAGGAAGCATACTTGCAGCCACTGCAGGAGATATTCCCTTATAAAATCGAAGAAAAAGCACAAGGCGAGCTGAACCAGCCGCTGTATAAAGCAGAATTGCCGCTTACGGCGCCTGTCACTATCGCCAGGCCCAGGGTCTTTATTCCCGTTTTTCCGGGCCAAAACTGCGAGTACGACACAGCCCGGGCTTTTGAAGCTGCCGGTGCTGAAGCCGAGATATTTATCATCCGTAACCTTACTGCTCAGGCGATCGACGAATCTGTAGAAAAAATGGTCAGTATGATCAAAAATTCCCAGATCGTGATGCTGCCCGGCGGTTTTAGTGCCGGTGACGAACCTGACGGCAGCGGTAAATTTATCGCTACCATGTTCCATAATCCCAAAATCAAAGAAGCTGTCAACGAATTGCTCAGCGAGCGCGATGGCCTGATGCTTGGTATCTGTAACGGCTTCCAGGCCCTGGTAAAATTAGGCTTGCTGCCCTATGGCGAAATCAGGGATCTGGAAGCAGCTTCCCCGACGCTGACCTTTAATAATATCGGCCGCCATGTATCGCAAATCGTCGATACCCGCATCGTCTCCAACAAGTCTCCCTGGCTGAGCGAGGTAGAACCCGGCGACATCCACGCTATAGCTGTTTCGCACGGCGAAGGCCGTTTCTACGCTCCCGAAAGCGTTATCAAAGACCTGTTCAAAAATGGTCAGGTAGCTACCCAGTATGTTGGGCCTGACGGTATGCCGACCATGTCGATGCCGTACAACCCTAACGGCTCCCTGTACGCTATCGAAGGCATTACCAGCCCTGACGGACGCGTTTTTGGTAAAATGGGCCACAGCGAACGCTTTAGCGAAGGTTTATACCGCAATATCGCAGGTAACAAAGATCAAAAAATCTTTATTTCCGGCGTCAACTACTTCAAATAAAACAAATAACGCGCATCTGCTAAGCAGGTGCGCGTTTTAGTTTGCAATTTTACAGTTTAAAAAGCATATCCATAGGGCGGTCTTTCACCGGCTCTATCTTAGCCTTTTTTTCGGGATTATCTATAAGCTCCAGTTCCTCAGGACGGATCTTACCGCATTTATTTTCAAAATCGTCGATGATCCATTTAAGTATCTGTTCGATCTCTTTATTGACAGAACGACCGTTATGATCGGCGATCACTTTTAGCTTTTTCATAATCAAAGGGTGAATACGCAGGGTAAAACGTGTTGGGTCCATAATTGCTCCTCCTTAAAAACCGTATAGACAAAGGTGACGTCAAAAAAATGTCAATCTAGCGTCTTTAAGTTAATTATAGATAAAACAAGCCGCTTTGGCAAGTTGTCACAAAGATTTTTTAGTTACAGAGTTTGATTTGTGATAAAATAATGACAAATGTTAAATATTCGGAGGCAAAAATGAAATTAAACGTAAATAAGGAATACAGCGGTTTTGTAGTCAAACAAACCGACTATATCGATGAGGTGCAGTCAGAGGCGTACCTGCTGGAGCATGTTTACAGCGGCGCCCGGCTTTTGTATTTGGGTAATAACGATGATAACAAGGTTTTCTCTATCAGCTTTAGGACACCGCCCTACGATGATACCGGCGTGGCCCATATCTTAGAACATTCCGTTTTGTGCGGTTCCCGTAAATACAAATTAAAAGAACCCTTTGTCGAGCTGGTCAAAGGCTCTATGAACACCTTCCTCAATGCCATGACCTATCCTGATAAGACGATGTACCCGGTGGCCAGCCGCAACGCCAAGGATTTTCAAAACTTGATGGATGTTTATTTAGACGCGGTCTTTTATCCGCTGATCTACGATAATCCGTATACCTTGCTGCAAGAGGGCTGGCATTACAATATCGACAGCCCCGAGGGCGAGCTAAGCTATAACGGCGTCGTCTATAACGAAATGAAGGGCGTGTTCTCTTCGGCCGATGCTTTACTGGATTACGAAGCGATGCAGGCCTTGTTCCCCGATACGCCGTACCGCTTTGAATCGGGCGGGCATCCTAACGCCATTCCCGAGCTGACCCAGGAAGCCTTTGAGCATTTCCATACAACTTATTACAGCCCCGAGAACGCCTTTATCTATTTGTACGGCGATATGGATATCGAAGCGACGCTGCAATATCTAAACGACGAATATCTGTCCAGCTTCAAACGCACCGGCGCAGTCGAGTCGTCCATTCCTCTGCAAATGCCTCTTGCAAAAACGCAGGAAGTAGTAGGCACTTATCCTGTGGGCAGCGATGAAACCACCGAAGGCAAAAGCTACCACGAGCTGCATATCGCTGTCGGCGACGCCCGTGATGTTAAAACCTCTATGGCACTGCGCGTTTTAGAAAGCGTGCTGCTGGAGGGCAACTCTGCGCCTTTGCGCCTGGCCTTATTGGAAGCAGGCGTAGCGAAGGATATCAGCGGCTCTTATGTGGGCAGCTACCGCCAGCCCATTTTTTCCATCAAAGCGGCAGGCTCCGAGCCGGGGCAGCGTGATAAATTTATCAGCACTATCTACCATACCTTGCAGCAGCTATCTATCGACGGCATCGACAAAGAGCTGTTGGAAGCCCATCTTAACTATATGGAATTCAAGCTGCGGGAAGCCGATTTCGGCGCTTATCCTAAAGGGCTCATCTACGGTATCAGCGTTATGGATTCGTGGCTGTACGATGGCGACCCGTTGGCAGGGCTGCGCTACACCAAAGCCTTGCAGCAGCTGCGCGAAGGCATCAAAACACGCTATTACGAGCAGCTTATCGAAAACTATCTGCTGGATAATACCCATAAAGTCATCGTTACCTTAAACCCCGAGCAGGGTAAGGAAGAACGCGAGCAGGAAGCACAGGCGGCTAAAATGGCAGCCATCAAACAGACTATGGACGCAGCTGCGATAGCCAAAAACATCCAGCTGTGCGACGAGCTGCACCAGCGTCAGGCTTCTGCCGATACGGCCGAGGCTTTGGAAACCATACCGCTGCTGGAACGCGGCGACATCAGGCGCGAGGTGGAAGTTACCGCGACCGAGCTGACGCAGGACGGAGCAAACGACCTGCTGTATGTACCGGCCTTTACTAACAAAATCACTTACCTGAACTGGTATTTCGATCTAAGCGGTATCGACGGCAAGCTGCTGCCGTACTGCTATTTGCTCAGCGACGTGCTGGGTAAGTTCAATACGGATAAATACACCTACCAAGAGCTGGCCACCGTATCAAACAAATACACCGGCGGCGTCTCTTTCCAGCTGCACGCTTACTCGTCAGAGGCCGACGTTAACGACTATACTATCAAATTTACCGTGCAGGCCAAAGCCTTAACAGCCAATCTTGATAAATTATTCGAGATCTTGCAGGCTGTAGCGCTGGGCAGCAAGATAGACGATACTAAACGCCTGAAAGAGATTTTAGACGAAGTAAAAACAGATTGGGACAGCAGCTTTTTCTCGCGCGGGCAAACCGTTGCCTGTAGCAGGCTGGCTTCCTATTTTTCGGCTGCTGCCCGTGTCAACGAGCAGGACCAATACAGCTACTATGAGTTTTTAAAAGAGCTGGCCGCTAATTTTGACGCCAGGGCAGAGGATACCTTAGCAAAATTAAGGCAGCTGGTAGGCGTTTGCTTTGAAAACAGCAAATACCTTTTAGCCTATTCCTGCGAGGAAGGCGAACGGGACGTAGTTTTGCAGCAGGCCTTAAGCTTTGCCGCCAAGCTGCCACAATCGCCGGTAGCAGGGCAGGCACCGCAGCATTTGCCAGCACCCTGTCACAACGAAGGCATTATGACACCGGGCAAGGTGCAGTATGTAGCTGCAGGCGGCGATTTCCGCAAATTTGGCTACAGCTTCCACGGCTCGATGAAGGTGTTGGAAACGATTTTGCGCTACGAATATCTGTGGACGAAGATCAGAGTGCAGGGCGGCGCTTATGGCGCGACAGCACGCTTCGACCGCAACGGCACCATGTTCTTTGCTTCTTACCGCGACCCTAAGCTGAAGGAATCCTTGCAGGCCTATTACGATATGCCGGAATGGCTTAACAAGCTGACCCTTTCAGAGCGTGAGCTGACGAAATACGTTATCGGCACCATCAGCGGGCTGGATACGCCGCTGACCAACTCCATGCGGCTGGAACAGGCCGGCGTCTACCATTTGAAGCAGGTGGATGCGGCTATGCGCCAACAGATGCGCAGCGAGATCATCGACATCACTAACGCCGATCTGCAAAGACTGGCGCCGCTGATCGCAGCTACCTTAAACGACAAATATCTGTGCGTGGTTGGCAGCAGCCAAAGCATCGAAGCTAATAAAGAAATTTTTGACAAAACGGTGCATATCTAAACCCTTGCTAAGTAAATATAAGTCGGTCAAAAGTCGAACAGGGCACAAGCTGCTTTGTTCGACTTTTACTGTTTTCTGTGCTATATTTGTAGTAATAAGCGAGTGAGAATGGGGGCATACACATGACTCAGGTAGTATTAGGCAAAACAGGCATCACTGTTAATAAAAACGGTTTCGGCGCGCTGCCGATCCAGCGTATCGCACAGGCCGACGCCGTGCGTTTAGTCCGCAAAGCCTTTGAGCAGGGCATAACTTTTTTTGATACGGCCCGCAGCTATACCGACAGCGAAGAAAAGCTGGGCGTAGCTTTGCAGGGTATCCGCGATAAAGTTTTTATCGCTACCAAAACACCGGCAACCACGGCGGCAGGCTTCTGGCAGGATCTGGAAACCAGCCTGGGGCTGCTGCAAACAGACCATATTGATATTTACCAGTTCCACAACCCGGCCTTTTGCCCCAAACCGGGCGACGGCAGCGGGCTGTACGAGGCGATGCTGGAAGCTAAAGCCCAGGGCAAGGTGCGCTTTATCGGTATCACCAACCACCGTTTGGCAGTGGCCCACGAAGCTATAGAGTCGGGCCTGTACGACACGCTGCAATTTCCCTTCAGCTACATGACGACAGACAAAGAGCTGGAGCTGGTGCACGCCTGCGCTAAGCAGCAGATGGGCTTTATCGCCATGAAGGGGCTGGCCGGTGGGCTTATCAACAATTCTGCCGCCGCCTATGCTTACCTGGCCCAGTTCGAGCACGTTCTGCCTATCTGGGGCGTGCAGCGCGAAAACGAGCTGGACGAGTTTTTAAGCTACATCGATGCGCCGCCGGTGCTGGATGATGCCTTGCAAGCGGTCATCGACAAAGACCGTCAGCAGCTTATCGGCAGCTTCTGCCGTGGCTGCGGCTACTGTATGCCGTGCCCGGTAGGTATCGAGATCAACTCCTGCGCCCGTATGTCGCTGATGATAAGGCGCTCCCCGCAGGCAGCGCAGCTGACCGAAAAAGCCCAGGCTATGATGCAGAAGATAGAGGATTGCCTGCACTGCGGCCAATGCAAGGCGAAATGCCCCTATGGGCTTGATACGCCCCAACTTTTGGCAGATAACTACCGCGATTACCGCGAGATACTGGCAGGCAAAGCGTTATAAAAAACTTAAAGCACACGGCTTAAACAGGAGCACGGCGGCGACGTTGGTGCTTCTGTTTTTTTACTGGCAAAAAAAATTAATAAATTTTAAAGAAAATTTTAAAAAAGTAAAAGGAGAAACACGATTTATGGCGAATACAAACAGGTAACCTAAATTGTGAAAACTTAGAGGAGGCAGAAGCATGCACACTTATAGTATGGAGCTTGGCGGTAGAACGCTTACCATGGAAATCGGTAAGGTCGCTAAGCAGGCAAATGGATCAGTATTAGTTCGTTATGGTGACACCGCAGTTATCGTTGCGGTAACCGGTACCAAAACCCCCAGGGAAGGAGTAGACTTCTTTCCGTTGACTGTAGATTTTGAAGAAAAAATGTACGCTGTCGGCAAGATCCCCGGTGGATTTATTAAACGTGAAGGCCGTCCCGGCGAGCAGGCAATTTTGACCAGCCGCCTTATCGACCGTCCGATCCGCCCGATGTTCCCCGATGGTTATCATAATGATGTGCAGATCGTGGCTACTGCCGTATCCGTTGATACTGACAACGCTCCCGATATGCCCGCAATGGTTGGCGCTTCCTGCGCTTTGTCCATTTCCGATATCCCCTTCGAGGGCCCTATCGCAGGTGTTCGTGTAGGCCTGGTCGATGGCGAATTCGTTATCAACCCCACAGTGGCCCAAGCTCAGGCCAGCCTTTTGAACCTGGCTGTTGCCGGCACTAAAGACGCTATTTTGATGGTTGAAGCAGGCGCTAAAGAGGTTTCCGAAGAAACCATGCTCGACGCTATCTGGTTCGCCCATGGCGTTATCAAAGAGCTGGTAGCCTTCCAGGAAAAAATCATGGCCGAAGTAGGCAAGCCCAAAATGGAAGTGCCCGTTTACGAGCCTCCTGCTGAGATTGTTGCTGAGATCGAAGCCTTTGGCGGCGAAAAACTGAAAGCTGCTTTGATGGACGCTAACAAACTTGAGCGCGAAGAAAACGTAGCTAAAGTAAAAGCCGAGATCGCAGAAGTATTTATCGCTAAATACCCCGACAACGCCAAAGACGTTGCCTACATTACCCAAAAATTAGTTAAGAAAATCGTGCGCCGCACTATTTCTGTCGATAAGATCCGCCCTGACGGACGTCAGCTGGACGAAGTACGTCCTGTAGCCTGCGAAGTAGGCCTGCTGGCCCGCCCGCATGGCAGCGCTTTGTTCACCCGTGGCCAAACCCAGATCCTTAACGTCCTGGCACTGGCTCCGCTGCGTGAAGCACAGATCCTTGACGGACTTGGCGTCGAAGACACCAAACGCTATATCCATCACTACAACTTCCCGCCGTACAGCGTTGGCGAATGTCGCCCCATGCGCAGCCCCGGCCGCCGCGAAATCGGCCACGGCGCTTTGGCAGAACGCGCTTTACTGCCGGTGATCCCTTCCGAAGACGAATTCCCATATGCACTCCGTCTGGTTTCCGAAACTCTGGAATCCAACGGCTCCTCCTCCATGGGCAGCGTTTGCGCCAGCACCCTGTCTTTGATGGACGCAGGCGTTCCTATCAAAGCTCCTGTAGCAGGCGTAGCAATGGGCCTTGTTAAAGACGGCGAACATTTCGCTATCCTTACCGATATCCAAGGTCTGGAAGATGCTTTGGGCGATATGGACTTTAAAGTTGCCGGTACTGATAAAGGCATCACAGCTATCCAAATGGATATCAAAATCGACGGTATCAACAAAGATATCTTCACCCAGGCACTGGCACAGGCTAAACGCGGCCGCGACCACATCATGGGCATCATGATGGAATGTATCTCCGAACCGCGCAAAGAGCTGTCCCAATATGCTCCTAAAATCACCACCATCAGCGTTGATCCTGAAAAGATCAGCAAAGTTATCGGCCCCGGCGGCAAAATGATCAAAAAGATCGTTGAAGTGACCGGCGCTAAAATCGATATCGACGACAGCGGTAAAGTATTTATCGCAGCAGTCAACAGCGAATCCGCTGCCAATGCTATCGATATGATCCACGGCATCGTTGCTGATGCTGAAGTCGGCAAAGTTTATACCGGCAAAGTCACCCGTCTGATGAACTTCGGCGCTTTCGTCGAGATCCTGCCGGGCAAAGAAGGCTTGGTCCACATTTCCCAGCTTTCCACCGAGCGTGTGGCTAAAGTTGAAGACGTGGTTTCCGTTGGCGATGAAATCGTTGTCAAAGTTACCGAAATCGACCAAAAAGGCCGTATCAACCTTTCCCGCAAAGCCGTTTTAGCTAACGGTCTGGAGAAATAAGCAATAAATTTAAGATCCCGCTGATACCTTTTCGGCGGGATTTTTTATAAGTGAGGTGCACTATGAAAACAAGAGGCTTTGAAAAAATCAGCAAATATGCTGCTAGCGAATTTCCCATGCCGGAACGCAAAACCCAAAAATCGGCCGGCTACGACATCCACCTGCCCGAAGACATAGAGCTTTTGCCGGGCAAGCTGCAACTGGTGCCCACAGGAATCAAGGCATATATGCTTGATGACGAATACCTGGGCGTGCATATCCGCAGCAGCGTTGCCGTCAAAAAACACATCTCCCTGGTCAATAACCAGGGCATCATCGACGCCGATTATTACAACAACGAAGATAACGAAGGGCACATCATGCTGGCCCTGCTGAATATGGGCACCGAGCCTGTAGTATTGCAAAAAGACGAGCGCGTGGCGCAGGGCATTTTTTACAAATACCTGGTAGCCGACGGCGACGCCGATACCGATAAAGCCGTACGCGGCGGCGGTTTTGGCAGCACTACCAAAGCCTAAAAGGGCAGAGTAGGGCAGCTTATTTTAATTTGACTTTAAAAAAAACACAGACCAAAAGGGAGTTCAACTTAGGGATTTAAGAAAACAAGTAAATTTTTAACCGACTCTCTTCAAGCGGAGAATCGAAAATAAAGACTGCACCGAAGGATAAAACCTTTAGTGCAGTCTTTCTCGTTGATAAAATAATATTTATATCCTGTCGATAGCATTGCTACATATGAATTTCAATTACAACTTCAAAAATCCCTGCTTAAAAGCATCCGGGAATATGAAAGTTTTTTCTCCGGCTGCAAATTTCACACGAATGTGCTTACCAGCCTTATCTATCTTAGTAACTGTACCATCACCGAAACTCTTATGCTTAACCGCATCGCCTTCAGAAATCTCAGGCATAACAAACTCTTCTTCTTTCTCCTCAGCCTTCGGGCTGGTACCATAAATATTTTGACGATCGGCCACTTTTTCCAGCGGAGGCTTAATCCCATACTGCCCTGTAACATAAGTCGTAGCAGTCGGTTTTAGCTCCGACCTTGGTACAACAGGAACAGGCTCAACCTCTTCCTCAATTGCCTCCTCGAAGATAGAGTTGATGGATTCCATGGTGGCTTGTTGATTATAGAACAGTTTGTCATATTCTTCGCGTTTGATTACAGTATCCCATCCACCGATATCCTTACCTTCGTGTTTATCAATACCGGTATAGGAAAGGCTGCTATCTTCGTAGCGCTTGAACTTGAAAATGGCATCATTCATGAGACTCGCATTAAATACCCCAAGGCTACAAAGAAGCTCAAAGTCCTTTACGTCAAGGCCTGTAACTTTTTTGAATAATCCCGGCTCAAGCTGAGTTATAACATCTCTGAGTGACCGTTCACGATAATCGGTCAAATACATGAAAATCGGGACGCGGGTAGCAAACTTTATAAGTTTTTCCTGAATCTGCTTACGAAGGGATTTGTATTCCTTTTCCTCTTCTGAGATCTCCTTTTTTTCCTTGGGGGTCATCTTTTCGGCATCTTTCTTGGCCTTCTTTACCGATTCTGACTTGTTAATGATGGTCTGAATATCCTGATTAAGCGAGCGGAAACCTTCAATGTTCATAAGAGCGTCGAGAGCATCTTTATTGCTCATCAGGCGCTGAAGAGTATCATTATCGACGTTAACCAGCAATGCAGATTCCCAGCGCTTTGCAAGCAGTGTAGCAGAAGTTCCGGCCATTGCAATATCAAGAATATCCTGCGCATTAATCTGCCTCATGGTGCTACCATCATAGGCCAACACTGGGAGGAAATTGATGAACTCGGTCACCTTCTTTTCTGGATTACTCTCATCCACGTTCAAGCGGCAGGAGTAGTCAGAAATCTGGCGCAGTGCCCTGTCTAAAGCAAAGTCAAAGACATAGCATTCCTCTTTCATGATCGTGTCTTTGCCTTCTTCATCTTTGACTACCCAAGGAGACTGGACTCGAAAGGCCGCTTGGAAATAAGTCTCTGGGCTCTTAAGGTTACGCAGCATGAATATGCCTGTCCACGGCTTTACGGTAACGCCCGTAGTCAGCTTGCCGCAGGTGAGGGTGATGGTGTTTGTCTCCAATGGATTTCCCATAGCATGCTGTACCGGATAGAGGGCATCCATACCTATACCAGCCCCTGCTCCAGCACAAACGAGGACTTTATATTTCTGGTTATAGTAACCGTTCTGCTTTTGCATCATCAGGTTGTACATGGCCTGACAGGATGCAACATTCGGCAAAAACCAGATTGTGTGATTCAGAACATTCAATAGGCGTGTATCAGAGAACGGCATGGGAGGGCGCTTATCCTGACCAAGTCTCATATCATCGACATTGGACGGGAGATAAGAGCCACGAATCAGATCGAGCCATTTCTGCACTTCGTTTTCGTAAGTGAACTTAGCCTCTTCACCTTTACCCTTGGCAGAAAAGAACAAATTTAAGTCGAACTCGTTAAACTCGCCTTGCATGGCAATCTGGCGAATGCTGTCTGGTATCCGGTAAGTGAGCATGACCATTCTTGGCAACGACAAATAGGGATTGCCAGAGCCTTTCCAGCTTTCCTTTGCACGTTGCTCGTCAGAATATGTCCAGTTGTATATCTGATCTTCTATAAACTCACCACTATTAATGGCGCGGAAAGGTGTGCCGGAAAGGAATAGATAATAACTGGCTGTGATCGGAAGGAATGTTTCGTTGTAGGCGTTATCTGCCTCGTCCTTCTTGTACTTCTCCATATCGAATTCGACTGCTTCTTCTTCGTCGGGATTCTCAAAGAGTTTCTTGGCATTTTCTCTCCATGCGCCAAAGTGATACTCATCGAAAATAACCAAGTCCCAATTGTCCGCATGGATAAATTCGTTTTTGGCCTTTATGCCACCATTCTCGTTGGTACCCAGTAGGTCTTGGAAGGAACCGAAAACGACGATAGGCTTCTTTTTATCGCACTTCGCGTAGGCCTGATCGAGGTTAGCATTATTGTTGTGCGCGTCCTTATTGGAGACGAACTGCCAACCTTCGAAATCAACATGGGAGAGCAAATCATCGCTCCATGCGGATTCAACAGCGGGCTTAAAGGTAAGCACCAGCACTCGCTTGAAGCCCATCTTTTTTGCAAGCTCGTAAGATGCGAAAGTCTTATGGCGCTGTGGAGGCGGCTGTGTTTTTGGCGGCGGTACGCAGGGTGGCAACAGGCAGGTATTTTCCCCGGTTTTGTGATTTGGACGCGGCACTGGGCGAGGAGCAGCGGGCGCGAAGAATATTGACAGGGCCAGGTGCAGCAGCAAGGCAGGCTGCACCTGTTGACCGTGAGGGTAACCAACGCCGGGTACGGGAGCTGATCGAGCGACTGGCGCAGCGGGACAGGCAGCTTTAAAAGTAGCTGCAAAGCGGCGTGGTATTTTTGACCGCGAAGGCAACAGAATATAATCGCTGCCATAATAAAACAAGCCCTGCCTGTAAAGGCAGGGCTTGCTGTGGCTAAACGCCGTTGTTATTGAGTTACTTTTTTGAAGTAGCCGTTGATGAACATCAGATAGAAGGCTACGGAGATGGCCAGTGTTGCCAGCTCGGCTAAAGGCACGGACAGCCAGATGCCGTTGATACCCATCAGTGACGGCAGGGTAAACAGTGCTGCCAGCACGAAGATGAGCGAACGCAGCAGCGAGATGATGCCTGCTACGAGGCCGTTGCCGATGGCTGTGTAGAAACCGGCGATAAAGATGTTGAAGCCCAGGAAGATAAAGCAGTAGGAGAACAGCCTGAAGCCGTGGGTGGCCAGGTCGATCACCTGCTGGTTATCGCCGATGTACCAGGATATGATGTTGGCGCCGTAAAAACGGGCTACGGTGAAGACTGCCAGGGAGCCAAAGAGAATGGCTTTTTTACAGTGGTCGATGATCTCGCTGAGCCGTTTTTTGTTTTGCGCGCCGTAGGCATAGCTGATTACCGGCTGTGCGCCTGTGGCGATACCAAGATAGATGCTGATGAGGAAGTAGAAGATGTTGATGTTGACGGCCATAGCCGCAACGCCGTCCTCGCCGGCAAACTTGATAATGGCGATGTTAAAGAAGACTGTGACGATACCGGTAGAAAGCTCGGTGAGCATTTCGCCGGCGCCGTTAAAGCTTGATTTGAGAAAGTAGGTAACATCCCAACGGAATTTGGTAAACTGGAGGTTGGTGTCGTAAAGCTTAAAGTACGCCAAGCCCATTAAAGCACTGACCGCGATAGAGGTGATGGTGGAGATAGAAGCACCGAACACGCCCCAGCCCAAAACGACGATGGTGTAATAGTCGAGTACGATATTAAGGATAAAGCCTGTTAAGGACATGGCCAGCGAGTAGGCAGGTCTGCCGTCAAGGCGGATGTAATACTCGAGGAACAGTTTGACAGCCAGAATAGGCGTGCCGAGAACCATATATTTAAGGTAAGTTTTACAATCTTCAAACAGCACAGCTGTAGAGCCTAAAGAGTAGATGATACGATCAAGATTAAAATAGGCTATGATTGCAAAAATTGCCGTAAATCCGGTCAGGAACCAAAACATTGAGGTGAAGTAGGTATTAGCCAGATGACGTTTGCCTTCGCCCAGCTTGATGCCAACCAGAGCACAGGAGCCGCAGGTGAACATTACTGCCAGGCCCCAGATAAGATTGGAGTAAGGCAGGACGATGTTGATGGCGGCCATGGCGTTGGTAGAGACATATTGAGCCAGGAACCAGCTGTCGATAGCTGAGTAGAATGATACCAGTACCATCGTAACGACCGATGGGAAGATATATAAGATAAAATCGGAGAAGCTTTGTTTAACGTTTATTTTGCTGTACATTTGGGGCACCCTTTCCGAAACTTGCGCAAGTTCCTGTATCTATATCCTACCTTAGGGGCTGATATTTAGGCAAATTAGGAAAACGGAGGAGATTGAAGGAGATTGAAGGAGATTTGAGGAGTTTGAGAAAAAAATTTGCTTTTTGGATTTTAAATCGTGATAGGCGGCTTAAATGGCCTTTAGTTACAAAAAAAGTAAAAAAAGTTGCATTATACAAAAATTTAACATTTTTGTTTGACAAGAGTATATGGTAGAGATATAATAAATCTAATAAAATATTCTTTGGATAGAGGAGCGGAAAACAATAGTACTTCGGGGAGAGGGATCGCTGAAACGAAGGAAAGGGTAACCGCCGAAGTATAACGGCAGCCGTGCAGTTATGCTGGGCCGTCGGTGAAGAACCGCCGGACTGTCGCCTTAGTTGGCGGAGGGCTATCTCAACTATGCAAATTATTTTTGTATACAACATTGCTGTTGACCGTTGAGGATGCTCTCAACGGTTTTTGATTTTTATAAGGAGCGTGAGGCTGATGATTAAGGTTTTGGTAAATGGCGCGCTGGGCCGTATGGGCAGCGAGGTTGTAAAAACTGTTTTGGAGCAGGAGGATATGGAGCTGGTTGCCGCCGTTGACGCTTTTGGCAAGGATAAGATGATTGCGGTAAAGCACGGCAATATGATGGCTGTGGCTACCGATCTGAAGGCTAAGCTGGCTGTTGTTAAAGTTGACGTGGTAGTTGACTTTACCCGCCCCGACGTGGTGATGGATTCGCTGCGGGTGGTGCTGGGCGCCGGTGTCCGCGCCGTTGTGGGCACTACCGGTTTTAGCGAGGCCGATTTGGCAGAGCTGGACAAGCTGGCCAGGGAGAATAACACTGGTATTTTAGTAGCGCCGAATTTTGCGCTGGGCGCTATTTTAATGATAAAATTAGCTTGTGAGGCTGCTAAGTATTTCCCTAATGTGGAGATAATTGAGCGCCATCACGATAAGAAGCTGGATGCCCCTTCGGGCACGGCTGTAATAACTGCCCAAAAGATCGCCGAGGTGCGCCAGGCTATGCACCAGGGCAACCCGGATGAGAAGGAGCTGCTGGCAGGTGCCCGCGGCGCTGATTATGAGGGGATGAAGATCCACAGTGTGCGTTTGCCCGGCTATGTGGCTTCGCAGGAGGTTATTTTTGGCAGTCAGGGCGAGACTTTGCGCATCAGCAACGAGCCGGTGAACCGCGAGTGCTATATGCCAGGTGTGATGCTTGGCTGCCGCAGGCTGCTGGATACGGTTGGTTTGACTTACGGCTTGGATAAGCTGTTATAATTAAATTTACGGAGGGGAACACGATGAAAAAGTATAATGTAGCGATTTTGGGTGCTACCGGAGCGGTAGGGGCCGAGTTTTTGAAGCTGATCGAGGAAAGAGATTTTCCGTTTGGGGAATTGCGCCTGCTGGCTTCTAAACGCAGTGCCGGTAAACAGATAGATTTTATGGGTAAGACTTATACGGTAGAAGAGGCGACTTATGATTCTTTTGCCGGTATTGATATCGCGCTTTTTGCGGGCGGTTCTATTTCGAAGGATTTTGCGCCGCACGCCGTTAAGGCGGGTGCCGTTGTTATTGATAATTCCAGCGCTTTCCGTATGGACCCTGAGGTGCCGCTGGTGGTGCCCGAGGTCAATCCGCAGGCTATTTTGAAGCATAAGGGCATTATTGCTAATCCTAATTGCTCTACTATTATTATGGTAATGGCTTTAAAACCTATCTATGAGCTGGCTAAAATCAAACGTATCATCGTGTCTACTTATCAGGCTGTTTCGGGTGCCGGCAAAGAGGGCATCGACGAGCTGGACGCTCAGGTGCTTGCGCACAGCGCAGGCCAGGAGATGGTGGCTAATATCCTGCCTTCGGCCAGTGCTGCCAGGCATTATCCTATTGCTTTTAACCTGATACCCCAAATAGATGTTTTCTGCGATAATCTTTATACTAAAGAAGAAATGAAGATGGTCAACGAGACGAAAAAGATCATGGAAGATGAAGATATGCGCATTACGGCTACCACGATCCGGGTACCGGTTTACCGCAGCCATTCGGAGTCGGTGAACATCGAGCTGGAAAAAGACGTGGAGCTGGACGTTATGCGTGCTGCTTTGGCGCAGTTCCCGGGCGTTACGCTGCAAGACGAGCCTGAGAAGCAGGAATACCCGATGCCGTTATATACTTCTGAAAAAGATGATGTTTATGTTGGGCGTTTGCGCAGGGACGAGTCCTGCGAGAAGTCATATAATATGTGGGTAGTTGGCGACCAGATCCGTAAGGGTGCGGCGCTGAATACTTTGCAGATCGCTGAGACGATGATCAAAAACGGCTGGATCTAAGCCGGAGCTAAGATAGGAGCGCGACATTTTTAATGAAAATTTTAGTACAAAAGTTTGGCGGCACGTCGGTTGCTTCGCCGGAAGCACGCGTTGCTGTTAAGGATAAGGTGCAGAAGGCTGTGCGCAGCGGTTTTGCACCGGTGGTTGTGGTATCGGCTATGGGCCGCAAGGGCGAGCCTTATGCTACTGATACTTTGATTGGCGTTTTGAAGGAAACTAACCTTTCGGTAAATGTGCGCGAGCTGGATATGATGATGTGCTGCGGCGAGATGATGGCAGCTTGTGTGATGGCGGCTACTTTGCAGCAGTTTGGCATCAACGCTATGGCGCTTACGGGCGGCCAGGCGGGCATTATTACTGATTCGCAGTTTGGCGCGGCCCGCATTAAAAATATCAATGTGAGCAATTTGCACCATTTGCTGGAGTCGGGCGTGATACCTATTGTGTGCGGCTTCCAGGGAATGACTGAAAACAATGGTAAGTTTACTACTTTGGGACGCGGCGGCAGCGATACGTCGGCTGCTGCGCTTGGTGCGGCGCTGCATGCGGAGTGTGTAGAGATCTACACCGACGTTGAGGGCATTATGACTGCCGACCCCCGCCTGGTAAAAGAGGCTTCTATCTTAAAGCAAATTTCCTACAGCGAGGTTTGCCAGATGGCGCATCAGGGCGCTAAGGTCATCCACCCACGGGCGGTGGAGATAGCGATGAAGAAAAACATCCCGCTGGTGGTAAAATCCACGTTCAGCGATGCTCCCGGTACGCTGATCACTAATGATTGCGAGGAGACCGAGGAGGATACGACGATCAATGAGCGTTTGGCCAGTGGTGTAACGCATCTTACCGATTTGGCGCAGTTTAAGGTGGCGCTTAACCCGGAAGATATCGCCAGCGGCCGCAAGCTGTTTGAGGACCTGGCTGATGCGGGCATCAGCGTTGGTTGTTTGAACCTGTCGGAGAGCAGCGCGATGTTTGCGGTGTTTACCGGCGATGTTGAGCATACGAACAAGGTGCTGGACGGTACTGAGTTTGAGTATGTGCTGACTGACGGCTGCGCTAAGGTTTCTGTGGTCGGTTCGGCGATGCGTGGGGTACCGGGTGTGATGGCTAATTTTGTGGCGGCGCTGACCGGACGCAAGATCAGCATTTTGCAGACGGTAGATTCGGATACTACGATTTCGGCGATCATTAAGCAGGAGCATTTGGTTGATGCGGTAACTGCGCTTCATAAAGCGTTTAAATTATAAGCGAGGTGTAAGCAATGAAAAATCCTTATTTTGGCAGACTTTTAACAGCAATGGTGACGCCGTTTAATGCTGACGGCAGCGTTAATTATGAAAAAGCGGCTGACCTGGCTGAATGGCTGATAAATAATGGTTCGGACGGTTTGGTTGTGGCCGGCTCGACGGGCGAGGCCGCGACTATGAGCACCGAGGAAAAGCTGGAGCTGTTCCGTGTGGTGGTGAACCGCATCAATAAACGTGTGCCGATAGTTGCCGGTACCGGCTGTAATAATACGGCCGAGTCGGTGAAAATGACTAAAATGGCTGAGGCTATGGGCGTTGACGGCGCTTTGGTGGTTGGCCCTTACTATAACAAGCCCACCCAGGAGGGTTTTTACCAGCACTTTGCGGCTGTGGCCCAAAACACCAAGCTGCCGGTGATAGTGTATAACGTGCCTGGGCGCACTGCTTCTAACATTGCGCCAGCGACTGTTGCGCGCCTGGCTGCTGATTTTGAGAATATCGTAGCGATCAAAGAGGCTGCTGGCAATGTGATGCAGGTAGCCGAGCTGTATGCGGCGCTGCCTGAGGATTTTACTATTTACAGCGGCGACGACGGGCTGATCCTGCCGTTTATATCGGTAGGCGCTACGGGGCTTATTTCGGTACTCAGCAATATCGGCGGCGGTATTTTGCAGGACGTGATGCAGGCTTATGCCGAGGGGCGCACCCACGACGCTGCCGCATTGAATGCGAAAATGGTGCCGCTGGCCAATGCGATGTTTATCGAGACCAACCCGATCCCGGTGAAGGCTGCCGTAACGCTTGTGAGCGGTATCGAAGCTGGTGACCCCCGCTTGCCGCTGACGCCGATGGAGCCTGCTAATAAAGAAAAAATGATTGTTGTTTTGAAAGAATACGGGCTGGTAAAATAATGGCTAAGTTAGTCGTTATTATTCAATGTGATACAGTGCAGAAAAAATGCGTTGGCTATGCCTGCATGAAGTCGTTTTATGAGCGTGCCGGTAAGTTTGCCGGTTACGACGCTGACACTAAATATATGACGCTGACCTGTGGTGGCTGCTGCGGTGCCAGTGTAGCGGGGAAGATCGAGGATCTGAACCGCAAGCTGAAGCGCTGGGGCGACGAGAAGAAGGACGTAGTGGTGCATTTAGCTTCCTGCGTCGTTTCGGATAATTACCATCGGCCGCCTTGCCCCCATAAGGATTACATCAGGGCTATAGTAGAGCGCAAGGGTTATCCTGTGGTTTTGGGCTCGTATATTTCGCAGAATGCCGAGAAGAAACGCCAGGCAGGGATCTACCAAGAGTTTTAAATGTTTGAACTACCGTAGTTTTACTATAAAACTGCGGTAGTTTTTATTTTGCGGGGGGCAGGATTTTTGTAGTTGGTACAGAATTTAATAATTATCGAATGTAAGGAGGTAGTTTTTGTGATCAAAAACTTTTTGTTTTTATGTATAACTTTAATGCTGCTGGCTGCACCCTATGGCAAGGGCGAGGCGGCGGGCATCACTACTTATGAAAAATTTATTGTGCCGTCCTATTGGACCGAGCATAATCCTGATGGAGACAAGATAGTTTTGAATGCGGCTGCTGTGGAAGCTTTTAATAAAAAAGTGGTTGCCGCATCGCCGTCGGTTTATGAAATGGCCAATTACCCTAAGCAGGTGGCGGGCAAAAATGTTGCCGCCTATGTGGGCAATTACACCGATCTGAGCGAGGATATGTACAGGGAAGGCAAGCTGGTGAGCGATAATTATAAAAACATTTTGCGGGCGCAGACCAATGCGGCGGCGATACCTGCCGAGGTAACGGTGCGCTATGGTGTGACCGTAAGACGGACGAACGTACGCAATTTACCAACGGGCGAGGGCTTGTTTTATTATGCCAGCGACCGCAATTTTGACGCTTTGCAGGAAACTGCTTTAGACCCCAGCGAGGCGGTGGCGATTTTGCATACCAGCGCTAACGGGTATTTTTATTATGTGCAGGCCTACAATTACCGGGGCTGGGTATCTAAATTTGACGTGGCCGAGACCGACCGCAGCACCTGGCTGCGTTATGCGGCGCCCAAAAGCTTTTTGACGGTTGTCGACAGGGATTACACGCTGAAAGCGGATGGGGAGCAGGTGTTTTTTCAGCAGGGTTCCAGGCTGCAAATGAGCGATAAAAAGGATTCTACTTATACGGTCAAGATACCGGTCAGGACTAAAGACGGCAAGCTGCAGGAAGATAAGGTGGTTTTGAGCCGCAACGCTTCTTTAAACGAAGGCTATTTGCCCTATACGACTAATAACCTGATCCGGGGCGCGTTTAAGTTTTACGGTTCGGTATATGGCTGGGGCGGTTTGCGCAATAGCGTCGATTGTTCCAGTTTCATCAGCAATGTGTACCGCACTGTGGGCATCTTTTTACCGCGCAACGCCGACAAGCAGGAGACCAGCGCCGGTATCCATAAAAAAATGGGCAATATGAGCAGCGCGCAGCGTGCCAACGTGGTGAAGGGGCTGACGCCCGGCTCTACCCTGCATATGGACGGCCACGTGATGTTTTATTTAGGGTCATCTAACGATACGCCCTATGCGATCCATTCGCTGGGCAGCCATTATACGGGCGGTACGCGCCACAGCACGATGCAGGTGGTCGTCAGCGACCTGAACCTGCAAAAATCCAGCGGCAATACTTATTTGAATGAGTTGACGACCTGTGTGACTTTTAGATAAAGTTGTTGTTATATTGATTGTGATCAAGCTTAGATAAATTTAGTGGTGCGTTTGGCAGCTGCGTTTGCAGCGCCAGCGGCGACCACGCAAAAGGAGTATATTATGGATTTAGATCAAGCAACTGCAAAGGATTTATTAAAAACTGTTATAGATGGCTTTGAGGAAGAAACTATCGCTACTGCGGAGGCGGTAACGCTGTTTTTGTGCAAGGAGTGCATCGCCTCGCTGCCGAAGGTAAATTTGCCGGCTAATATTATGCAGGCGGTAACGGCTTTGGCGGCTAAGGACGACAAGCTGACTGACGAGGGGCGGCTGACGCATATCGTTTTGCCGCAGGAGGAACACCTGCAAAGGGTGCTGATCGCCGGTATGGGTGCAGGCAAGGCTTGCACGCCCAATAATTTGCGCAAGGCTGCCGGTATTGCCGTGCGGGCTTTGGCCGAGGCCAGGGTGCAGCAGGCTGTAGTTGTGGCGCCGCTTTTGATCAATCCTGTCCGGGCGCATTATTTAGCGGCTTTGGGCGAAGGGCTGGTTTTGGGCGGTTATCAGTTTAACGAGTGCAAGGGCAAAAGCGAGCCGCAGCCGGAGGTTGATTTTACTATTTTGACCAATATCCCCGATGCCGATAAGGTGCTGGCCGCAGCCCAGGTACAAGCCGAAGCTGTTTGCTATACCCGTAACCTGGTCAACAGGCCCGGTAATTTGGTAACGCCGGGGGTGCTGGCAGAGGAAGCGGAAGCTTTGGCGCTGGAATATGCTTTGGAGATAGAGATTTTGGATGTGGCCATGATGGAAGCGATGGGAATGAACTCCTTACTGGCTGTAGGCCAGGGTTCGATCCATCAGCCTTGTTTGGTCACTATTAAATATAATGGCGCGGGCGACGCGCCTTACACGGCTTACGTTGGCAAGGGCATCACCTTTGACAGCGGCGGCATTTCTATCAAGCCCAGCGATAATATGGGCGAGATGAAGGACGATATGGCAGGTGCGGGCGCTGTTTTGGGTGCTTTGCGGGCTATTGCGGCCTTAAAGCTGCCTTGTAATATTATGGGCGTTATCGCCTGCGCCGAAAATATGCCTTCTGGCAGCGCTCAACGTCCTGGTGACGTGGTGAAGGCGGCTAACGGCAAAACGATAGAGGTTATTTCGACAGATGCCGAGGGACGCATGGTGCTGGCGGACGCGGTTTGGTATGCCTGCAAGCAGGGCGCTGCAAAAGTGGTGGATATCGCCACGCTGACCGGCGGCGTTATTATTGCGCTGGGTACTGAAACAGCGGGTATCGTGGGCAGCGACGCAGCCCTGATCGAACAGATCATCGAGGCAGGCAAAAAAGCAGGCGAGGCTTACTGGCAGCTGCCTTCCTTACCTGAATGTAAAAAGGCGCTGAAAAGCGACGTTGCTGATTTGCTGAACAGTGCGGGACGTGAGGCCAGCTGCATTACGGGCGGGCTTTTTATCGGCGAGTTTGTGGCCGAAAATATACCCTGGGCCCATATCGACATCGGCGGCACTTCGACGGCTGCCAAAACTGACGGCTTTAAAGTGAAGGGTGCTACAGGCTTTGGCGTGGGCACGTTGATAAAATTAGCGCAGGAGCTGTAAGATGTTAGTTGACCTGCACACTCACAGTACAAATTCAGATGGCACTTATACCCCGGAAAAACTGGTGCTGGCAGCAGCGGCTGCCGGTGTAAAGGTGCTGGCGCTGACCGACCACGATTCTGTTAGCGGCATAGTGCCGGCGGAAGCCGCAGCGGCTGCGCTTGCCAACGGGCCCCGCATCATCAGGGGCGTGGAGCTGGGAACGCAGGTGGGCGAGGCCAGCGTGCATATTTTAGGTTATCATATCGACATTTATAATAAGCAGCTATTGGAAAAAATGCACGAGATGCGCTATGCCCGCGAGGTGCGGCTGCAAAAAATGCTTAAAAAAATAGCCGCTTTGGGCTATCACGTTGAGGTCGCTGAATGTGACCCTGATAACAGGGCGGTGGGGCGGCCCCATGTGGCCAAAGCCCTGGTCGCCAAAGGTTATTTTGCTTCGGTGCAGGAGGCCTTCGAGGTGCTGCTGAAACGGGGCAAGCCCGGCTACGAGCCTCAGCCCAAGCTGTCGCCGGAAGAGTCGGTGGCGCTGCTGCATCAGGCAGGCGGGCTGGCTGTTTTGGCACATCCCAGCGAGGTGGAGAACCGGCAGCTGGTACAAACTCTTTTAAGGAATATCGACTTTGACGGTATCGAGGTTTATCATCCTTCGGCTGACAGTAAGGCGCAGCAGTATTGGCTGGAACTGGCCCGGGAGTTTGGTTTAATGGCTTCGGGCGGGTCTGATTTCCACGGGGTGAGCGGGCGCTTTCCAGAGCAATTGGGAATTTTTGAAGTGTTGTATACAAATGTTAAAAGTGTTATAGAATATAAACAATAAAGTCGGATTGTGGAGGCCTTTATGAAAGTAGTGGCTTTTGTAGGTCCCAGCGGTACTGGTAAAAGTCATCGGGCTATTGGTATTGCCCATAAAAATAATTGCGATGCCATTATCGATGACGGCTTACTTATCAAAGGAACCAAGATTTTGGCCGGGACTTCCGCCAAAAATGAAACTAATAGAATACAAGCGGTGAAGCGGGCTATTTTTACCGATGAAGACCATGCTGCGGCGGTGCGCAAGGCTTTAGTGAGCAACGACGTGCATCGGCTGCTGATTTTGGCTACCTCTGATAATATGATCGGCAAGATACTCAAACGCCTTGAGCTGCCTGAGCCGGAGAAAACTGTTTATATTCAGCAGATAGCTTCGCGCCAGGAGATAAAAAAGGCCAAACAGGCCCGCCTGCGCGACGGCAAGCACATTGTACCCGTACCGACGGTGGAACTGAAACCGCATTTTAGCGGCTATTTTGCCGACCTGCCTTATAATTTGTTTGCCAAGCAAAGGAAGAAGCACGGCGAAGACAGGTCTATCGTACGGCCTGCGTTCAGCTATTACGGCAAACTGCTGATCTCGGACTATGCCATTTATGATATCATCAACCTGATCGCAGAAAAGATGATGGGCATCGACAAGGTGAGCGGCATTAAGGTACGCCGCCGCGCCGATACGAAGGGCATCAGCATCTATGTGGACGTGGTTTTATATTATGGCGTCAAAATTTTTGAGGTCACCAAGCTGTTTCAGCATAAGGTAAAAGAAAAAGTAGAATATATGACGGCAATGCAGGTGAAAACGATCAATGTTTCTGTTCTCAGCTTGTCGGTAAAAAAACAGGAGGATGTTTATGTTAGACGAACAAAGTAACGAGAAAGTGCTTTTTTCGGGGTATGCCAAGCTGCCGGTGGGGATAACGGCGGCAGAAATGTATAAAGTCATCGGCGTCATCGTTGTTGTAGACATGAAAAGCGGCGTAATCGTTAAGGCCGACTGCACGCTGGCTACAGAGCTGGCACGCCAGTATATCTCCCAGTGCCTGGAAGGATATAACCTTTCTAACGGGCCGGACGACCTGCAGCTTATTTTAGACCGCCAATACCAGGGCAGCGCTAAAAAAGCTGTCGCTACGGCAGTCAGGATCATTTATGATAAATACCGCAGCTTTAAAAACGGCGAAAGTGCCGAAAACCACGATAAATTTATTTGATTTTATGGCAGCAGCCAATAAAAAAGCCTGCAACGCTAGTAGTACTAGTGTTGCAGGCTTTTAGTTTTTTGTTTTACATTACGGGGTTGTTCAGTGCGTCGGCCTGCTCAAAAATAAAGGCAGGGGACGGATAGTAGAACTGGCAGTGCTGGAAAGAGATAGATTCATTAGAAAAACGTTTTAACAGAGCGTAGGTAGTACGTTCTTCAAAGTCGATCAGGTTATCTTTGTTGATGTCGGCGTCGTCGACGATAACTAAAAGATAAGCCGGAACTGCCGGTGCGTCTTCGGGGACCTGGCTGCGGTCAAGCGGCACGCCTGGCACGATGCGCAGATGGCCGATCACCTGCTCATTTTCGTCCAGTAACTGGGCGCGGAAGGTGTCGTTATAAAGTGTACGTGAAAGTTTGAGGGTGTAAGCTCCAGAGCTCATTAGTCACACATCCTTTTCCTTATGGTTTAGGGGAACTTTGCCCCCTGTAAATATTTGATAACGTTATATATAATATCATATTCTGACGATTTTAGCAAAATATGCGAAAGTTTAAGAAAAACAGATAAAGTATATTGTATACAATATAGAGAGGGGACGAATTGGCAGGAATTTGTAAAAATTTAGCGAATTATTTTAACTAAGCAAAGTGACATGGTTCTTTGGAAAATATCTATTTTTCAAATATAACTATGGGCACTAAATTATTGAGGAGGGGATCCTATGAAAAAACTTTTAGCTTTCCTTATGGCGATCATGGTCTTTGGTACCATGGCTGCTGGCTGTGGCGGTGGCTCTGACAAGAAAGAAGAGAAGAAACCCGCAGCGCAAAAATTCATTAATATTGCTACCGGCGGTACTGCTGGTACCTACTTCCCGTTGGGCGGCGCTATCGCTGATATTTTGAATAAAAATATCCCCGGTGCCAATGCTTCCGCACAATCCACTGGCGCTTCCGTAGCCAACATCAATTTGCTGCAACAGGACAAAGTTGATATCGCTTTCGTACAAAATGATATCGCTTACTATGCTGTTAACGGCACTGAAATGTTCAAAGACAAAAAAGTTCCCAGCATCCAGGGTTTAGCTACTTTGTATCCTGAAACCGTACAAATCGTAACTTTGGATAAAAATGGCATTAAATCCCTCAATGACGTAAAAGGCAAACGTGTTGCCGTAGGTGCTGCTGGTTCCGGTACCGAAGCAAATGCCCGTCAGATCCTCGAAACCTATGGCATCACTTATGATGACATTAAAGTTCAATACCTCTCTTTCGCAGAAGCTTCCAACGCTTTGAAAGACGGCAATGTTGACGTTGCGTTCGTAACTGCAGGCCATCCGACCGCAGCTATCCAGGATATCGCAACTCAAAACAAAGTAGTTCTGTTACCGGTCGAAGGTGAAAAAGCAGACGCTTTGATCGCAAAATATCCGTTCTATACCAAACTTACTATTGCAGGCAAAACTTATCCGAGCCAAGATGCTGACGTTCAAGCAGTAGCAGTTCGCTGCATGCTGGCAGTAACTAACAAAATGGATGCTGATACTGGCTATGCTATCACCAAAGCCATCTACAGCAACCTTGACCGCTTGAAAGCAGCTCATTCTGCAGCTGGTGTAGTTTCTAAAGCAACTGCATTAGACGGCATGTCCGTTCCTGTAAACGCAGGCGCAGAAAAATTCTTTAAAGAAAAATAAGAGCTAAGAGCAGAATATGTTTAACCTGAGAGGCCGGTCGCCGGGGACTTCCGGTGGCCGGCCTTTTTCAAAAAAAATAATTTTCACGTTAGTTACTGTATTAGTTGGTTTGGGAATATTGTTTTGGTATGCCAACCAATTAGTAGTGTCTATTAATCCTGAGGCTGGACTGCCAAAACAATGTTTTACTGCACAAATAGGAGAGGAATGGAATATTGCCTTTACCCATTCTGTTCAGTTGACTACTGTCGAGGAATTTTTTAGAGTTGACGGTATCGACAAGCTGATGATGACGCACACGCGGTATCAATCATTGGGTGTTGGATTACCATACTCGCCTGCGGAGGGAACCTTAATCCACACTTCTGATGGCAAGTTCATATTGAAAATGGATCGACCTTATAAAACTGTAAAATTAAGGACTGCCGTACAGGCAAAGCCCCGTATTGTGCACCAGGGAAGAGTCTATGATCTTTGTGATCTGTATGGACAGGGGACTCTGGTGGAGATCAAGGCTGAAAAACGTTATCAATATTGGTTAAATTAATTTTTTGCAAAGGGGAGGAGAGGGCAGAATGAATGAACAAGATAAAAAAACTATGTCAGCAGAAGAAGTCATGCAGAAATTTGACAAAGAATCTGACAAACGTACTTTAACAGGATTATGGGATAAATTAATATCCTTTATATGTATTGCCTTCGCCGTGTTTCAACTGTATACCGCAACTTTCGGTGTACTGGATGCGCATCTGCAAAGAGCGATCCATTTAGCATTTGGCTTTTCATTGATCTATCTTTTATATCCGGGAAGGAAAAGCTGGTCCAGATCGGTCATGCATCCTTTGGATATTTTGTTTGCAATAGTCAGCGTAGCTTGCTCGCTGTACATTGTAGTTTGTTATGACCAGCTTGTTTTAAGGGCTGGCATGAATACGGAATTCGATTTTAGTATCGCGTTCCTGGGAACACTGCTTTTATTTGAAGCAGCCCGCCGCGTAGTTGGCTGGCCGATGCTGACAGTAGCCTTGTTTTTTATGGCTTATGCGTTTTTGGGGCCTTATATGCCTGGCATTTTAGCGCATCGTGGCGTTGGCGTGCAAGAGATGTTTGACCATCTCTTCTTTACTACCGAAGGCATTTTCGGTACACCTTTGGGTGTATCTTCAACATTTATCTATCTCTTTATTTTGTTCGGGTCCTATTTGGAAGCTACCGGCTTAGGCAAGCTTTTTATCGACCTGGCAAACGCTGTTGCTGGCTGGGCAGCAGGCGGACCGGCTAAAGTAGCAGTACTTTCTTCCGGTTTGATGGGCACGGTATCGGGCAGCTCGGTTGCTAACGTTGCAGGTACCGGCGCATTTACCATACCCATGATGAAAAAATTGGGTTATCGTGCTGAATTTGCGGGCGCTGTAGAAGCAGCAGCATCTACCGGTGGCCAGTTGATGCCGCCTGTTATGGGCGCGGCTGCGTTCCTGATGGCTGAGTTTGTTGGCGTTCCTTATATCGAAGTAGTTAAAGCGGCCGTTATCCCGGCGCTGCTATATTACATCGGTGTTTGGCTGGGTGTTCATTACGAAGCTAAAAAGTTCGGTCTTAAAGGCACACCTCGTGACCAGCTGCCGAAATTTGGCGAGTTGTTTATGGAAAAAGGCCATTTGATCCTGCCGTTGGCGATCATAGTTTATTTGCTGGTATCCGGTTATACACCGATGCGCGCTGCGCTGTGGGCGATCGCTCTGACGCTGATCTGCTCCTGCCTGCGTAAATCTACCCGCATTACTTTGAAAGATGTTGTTAAGGGTTTGATCGACGGTTCTAAAGGCGTGCTTGGCGTTCTGATCGCCTGTGCTACGGCCGGCGTTATCATCGGCGTTGTAACCAAAACCGGTGTTGGCCTTAAATTGGCTACGGCACTGCTTGATTTGGCAGGCGGTAATCTGCTGCCGGCGATGTTCTTTACCATGATCACTTCTTTGATCCTGGGTATGGGCGTACCGACAACTGCTAACTATGTTATTACTTCGACGATCGCGGCTCCTGCTTTGGTACAGATGGGTATCCCCGTACTGGCAGGCCATATGTTCGCTTTCTATTTCGGTATCGTTGCCGACGTAACTCCTCCGGTTGCTTTAGCAGCTTATGCCGGTGCGGGTATTTCGGGTGCCGATCCGATGAAGACGGGCGTTGCTGCGGCTAAGCTTGCTATAGCGGCGTTCATCGTTCCGTACATTTTTGTCTTGTCGCCCGAGCTGTTGATGATCGATGCTACTGCAGGGACGATCGCGTTCTCTTGCGTAACGGCTATTATCGGTATGTGGGGCGTATCCGTCGCCATGATAGGCTTCTGCCAATCCAAGTTAAGTGGTTTGCAGCGGTTACTGTTCTTTATCGGCGGTTTGAATATGATTATTCCAGGCGTCGTTACTGATAGTGTTGGCATAACTTTTTTGGCGCTGGCCTTCTTCTGGCAGCGTACCAACAAGGATAAAGGGCCGGTCGTCAACCACGGCGAAGATATCTAAAACTAACTGTTTCAACAAAATGCAGGCTCGCTTTTAAGGCGAGCCTGTTTTTTATGCAGTTCACTTATTGTTTACAAGAAAAATTAGCCAATAAATAAATAAACATTTGTTTTTCTACGCGGTTTAATGTATAATATAGCGTAGAGTAGGTGTGCGGTTAATAGATTTTAGCAATAGAGGTCTAAATACTTGTACGGAAATAAATTAAAAATAAATTTGGAGGTGTATTTTTTTTGAGTAAAACACAAGGTAAATTAAATATTATTCCCCTGGGCGGGTTAGGGGAGATTGGTAAAAACATGACGGTGTTCCGTTATGGCGACGACATTATTCTTGTCGACGCTGGTTTGATGTTCCCTGAGGATGATATGCTGGGGATCGATCTGGTTATTCCCGACATCACTTACTTGGTCGAGAACAAAGATAAGATCAAAGGTATCTTTTTAACACATGGTCACGAAGACCATATCGGCGCATTGCCGTATGTACTGAAGCAGATCACTGCTCCCGTTTATGGTACGGCGCTGACACTGGGCATTTTGCAAGGACGTTTGAAGGAGAACGGAGTCAGCTCCGAGCCCTGCCAAACGATTAAGCCCGGCGACAAGATCCAGGCAGGCTGCTTTAAGGTTGAGTTTATCCGCGTCAACCACAGTATTCCTGACGCTGTTGCACTGGCTATCCATACCCCGATTGGACTGATAATCCATACCGGCGACTTTAAGTTTGACCAGACCCCTGTAGATGGACAGGTGACTGAGTTCAATAAATTTGCTGAATACGGCGACCAGGGTGTTTTGGCACTGATGGCAGACAGCACTAATGCTGAACGTCCGGGCTATACCCAAAGCGAAAAGGTCGTAGGGCAAACCTTCGACGACGAGTTCCGCTATGCTAAAAAACGTATTATCGTAGCCTCATTCTCCTCTAATGTGCATCGTATCCAACAGGTTGTCGACAGTGCGATCCGCTATAAACGCAAAGTCGCAGTTATTGGCCGCAGTATGGTCAACGTTGTCAACATTTCGATGGAGCTGGGTTATTTAAAGATCCCTGAAGGCGTATTGATCGATATTGACGATAGCAAGAATTACACTCCTGACAAAATCGTCATCATCACAACTGGCAGCCAGGGCGAGCCCATGTCGGCTTTAACAAGAATGGCTATGTCCGATCACAAAAAGGTTGATATCGTTCCCGGTGACACTGTTATTATTTCCGCGACACCTATTCCCGGTAATGAAAAATTAGTTGCCAGAACTATCGACCACTTGTATAAATTAGGCGCTGATGTTATTTATGAAAAGAGTAACGGCGTGCACGTTTCCGGACATGCCAGCCAGGAAGAAATAAAAATGATGCACAATCTTGTGCGTCCTAAATTCTTTATCCCTGTCCACGGCGAATATCGCCACCTGATCAAGCATGCACAACTGGCAACCACACTTGGTATGCCTCGTGAAAATATCGTTGTTGGTGAAAACGGCAGCATTACCGAATTGACCCGCAACAGTATCGGTATCAACGGCCGAGTGCCGTCTGGCAAAGTGCTGGTAGACGGTCTGGGTGTAGGCGACGTAGGCAATATCGTTCTGCGTGACCGCAGACAATTATCCCAGGATGGTATTATGATCGTAGTAGTAACTATTGATAAAAATACCTGCACCGTTGTTTCGGGCCCTGACATCGTTTCGCGCGGCTTTGTTTATGTCCGCGAAGCAGAAGGCCTGATGGAAACTGCTAAAGATAAAGTGCAGCAGGCATTGGATAAATGTGAACAGAGCAATGTTTCTGAATGGTCTGTTATCAAATCGGCAGTGCGTGACTCCTTAGGCCGATTCTTATATGAAAAAACACGCAGAAGACCGATGATTTTACCTATCATCATGGAGATTTGATGTTATCTGAACAACGAGGTGCCTGATTTTGAGAAAAACTAAAGCAGAAAGAACAGAACAACAGAATAACAGCCGTTTTGAAATCAGCGGCGTTCTTTTGCTCGCTTTAGGGTGTTTTGCCGCCGCGGCCTATTTAGGGCTGCCTACCGGAGCATTAGGTGCTTTTGTAGAAAAGGTGATGACTTATTCCCTGGGGCGGGGTGCTTTATTGCTGCCCGTATTGCTTATTGCTTTGGGAATCAGGTTTTGCTTTGCACATCAGGGAATCACGATCTCTAAAAAAGGATTAGCCATAACTTTGCTGATGCTGTGCCTTTTAGGCACAGCTCATCATGTTTTTGTACCTGTAGTAGGCGAGGAACTGCTTCCGGAGCACCTTAGTGAAGGCGGCGGTCTGGTAGGCGGCGCTTTTCTGCTGCTGCTGCGTAGATTGGCCGGCACAGCGGGCGCGCTGATAATTTTAATTACCGGCATCATCTGCGGCGTACTTTTGACAGGTAAACTGTCGTTAAAAAGCTCGGCCGAAACTGCGGGACGTAAGGCCAAACGCATTGTCAGCCCGTCTAATACGGAGGCTACCCAAGCCGATTTTTCGGAGTTTGACAGCGACAATGTTTTAAACACAGCAAATCCCTACGACAGCGATGAGTTTTCGGGTTTTACCTCAGGTATCAAGAAGGAAAGCCAGTTTAAACAGATCCTGCGTAAAGCGGTCGGTAAAAGTGAAGTTCAAGCGGAAGAAGATTTTTTTGATAACGAAGAACCTTTTACAGAAGAGTTCCCTGTTATCGAAAAAGATGAACCGCATATCATCACCAGGCCCATCATAGAATTTAATAAACCGAAAGAAACCGCTGCCCCCATGCCTGATAACGATTTTCTCAATCCTTACAAAAATCAGGCTAAGGAAAAGGAAGCGGCGACGATAAAAATCGTTGACACAGCGGATAAGGCGATCAATGAAGGTACCGCTAAGCCAGTCAAAAGAGCCAGCGCTAAAGTTGAGCTGCCAGCTGAGCCAGTTAAGGAAAAAGAACAGAGTTCGTATCTGTTCCCGCCGCTGGAGCTGCTCAACCCTCCTTATGTTTCTAAGGATAAGCATACCGAGGAAGATATTCGCGAACAGTGCGCTATCTTAGAGCAAACGCTCGAAGACTTCCGGGTCAGGGCCAGCGTTGTTGCTGTTACCCGCGGACCATCGGTAACCAGGTTTGAATTAGAGCCGGCCCCCGGTGTTAAAGTAAGCTCGGTCGTCAATTTAGCCGATGATATTGCTTTAAAGCTTGCCGCCTCCGGTGTCCGCATCGAAGCGCCTATTCCTGGCAAAGCGGCGATCGGTATCGAGGTTCCCAACAGGAAAAACGACCCGGTATTTTTTAGAGAAGTGGTTGACTGCGATTTAGTGCGCAGCACTCCCTCCAAACTGTGCGTGGGCTTAGGCAAGGATATCAGCGGCAACATCATTACCGTCGATCTTTCCAAAATGCCGCATATGCTGGTAGCAGGTTCTACTGGTTCAGGTAAATCAGTCTGCATCAATACTATCATTGCCGGTATTTTATATAAGGCCCGGCCGGATGAAGTAAAAATGATCCTAGTCGATCCTAAAGTCGTTGAACTTTCCAATTATAACGGTATCCCACATCTGTTGACTCCTGTAGTTACAGATTCAAAAAAAGCAGCGTCGGCCCTACATTGGGCAGTAGCTGAAATGGAGCGGCGTTACAAAGCTTTTGCTGATAATCACGTCCGCGAAATTAACAGCTATAACGATCAGGCTACCGAAAAAATGCCCTTTATCGTTATCATAATCGATGAATTAGCAGATTTGATGATGGTAGCTAAAGTAGATGTGGAAGACGCCATCCTGCGTTTGGCTCAAAAGGCACGCGCGGCTGGTATCCATTTGATTTTAGCCACCCAAAGACCTTCTGTTGATGTTATTACAGGCATCGTTAAGGCTAATATACCTTCCCGTGTAGCCTTTGCGGTTTCTTCCCAAACAGATTCCAGAACCATTTTGGATATGGGCGGGGCGGAAAAACTTTTAGGCAAGGGCGATATGCTCTTTTATCCTATCGGCACCAATAAACCGGTGCGCGTGCAAGGCGCTTTTGTCAGCGATGCTGAATTAAATAAAATCGTCGATTTCATAAAAAAACAGTCGATCCCGGTAGAATATTCTGAAGAAGTTACCCAGCAAGCCTTAGAAAGTGAAAGCAAAGGTGCTAATGCCGGTGCCGACGGCGGCAATGATTTGATGAGCGATGAGCTTTTTGAAGATGCCGTGCGGTTGGTAATGGATACAGGCCAGGCTTCATCTTCGATGCTGCAGCGTAAATTCAGGATAGGTTATACCAGGGCTGCCCGCTTAGTGGACTGTATGGAAGAACTGGGCATCGTAGGCCAGTCAGTCGGCAGTAAACCACGTGAACTTATCATGTCGCGTCAGGAAATAGATGCACGTTTTTTCACAGCGCAGTAAGCAAGATAGAGGAGGGACATTTATGGATAATATAGGAGAAATTCTCAAAAATGCCAGACTTGATAAAGGACTTTCTTTAGAACAGGTAGAAGAAGCTACCAGTATCCGTAAAATCTATCTGGCTGCTGTTGAAGCAGGCGAGTATGCTAAGGTTCCGGGCGATGTTTTTACTAAAGGCATTATCCGCACTTATGGTAATTATTTAGGGCTTAACGGCCCCGAGCTGGTGACGCTGTATAAAGCTGCGTGCGCTGGCGTGGATCCTGAAGAAGTCAAACCGACCGAGATCAGGACCACTTCTAAGATCAGTGTTAACCCGCACTTAAAACCACAAAAAAGTTCTTCTGGTATCTTTACATATTTACTGACTTTTATTTTATTGATAGTGGTTGCGGTCGCCGGTTATATGTTCTTCTTTAAAAGCGCTGCTGTTCCGGATGGCACGGTAACGCCTAAGCAATCGGCTTTGAGCGATGCAGAAGACAAAAACACTAAGGTCAGCGAACAGGAAAAAGCAAAAATAGAAGCCGATGCTAAAAAAGCTAAAGAACGTGCCGAACAGGCCGCTGTAGCAGCTAAAGTAAAGCAGGAGGCTGACGATAAAAACAAACAACAGGAAGCGCAGGCCACTGCCAATCCTAACGGAGTCAATCTTTATATGTTCTGCAACGATAGATGCTGGGTAGAAGTTACTGTAGACGGAGCGAAAGCTTTTGAAGGTACCTTGATCAGCAACCAGGAAAAAAGCTTTTCTGCTAAAAAGAAAATCGTTGTAAAATATGGTAATCTTAAAGCTATGCAGATAGCAGTTAACGGAGCGCCGCTGCCGATAGAAAAAGCAGACGGGGTGGTTGTGAAGGAATATAAGAAATAATAGCGGAGGCTAGTAACCCTAATGAACGATTTTTTGCCTATTTCTCAAGAGGATATTGCTGCACGTGGCTGGGAGCAGATCGATTTTCTGTTTATCAGCGGTGATGCTTATGTCGATCATCCTTCTTTTGGACCGGCCGTTATTTGCCGAGTGCTGGAAGCACAAGGCTATAAGGTGGCTTTATTGTGCCAGCCGGATTGGCGTGAATTGAAAAGCTTTGAAGCTTTAGGCAAGCCCAGGTTAGCTGTCCTGGTTTCGGGCGGCAACCTTGACTCTATGCTGTGCCATTATACGGCAGCTAAAAAGCCACGTAAAAAAGATTCTTATACGCCCGGCGGTGAAATGGGTATGCGCCCTGACCACGCTACGGTCATTTATGCCCAGCAAAGCAAACGCTTATGGCCGGAGCTGCCTGTAATTATAGGCGGCATTGAAGCCAGCCTGCGTCGTTTTGCGCATTTTGATTATTGGGAAAATAAATTATTGCCTTCCATTTTGCTGGAAAGCAAGGCCGATCTTTTGATCTATGGTATGGGCGAAAAACAGATCGTTGAAATCGCTGATTATTTAGCAGGCGGCGCCGCTGTCGAAGATATTCGTTATGTGCGCGGTACTGCTTATTTAGCAGATGATTTGCAGGAACTTGAGGAATATGTAGAACTGCCTTCTTGGGAGGCTATACTCAAGGACCGTGAAGCTTTTGCCAAAGCCTATCATTTGCAAAGCAAGGAACTGGATCCTTTTTATGGCAAAGTAGTAGTTCAGAAAAACAGGCAAAAATTCGTTGTGCAAAATCAGGTCCCGTATCCGCTCTCTCAGGAAGAGATGGATATGATCTACGATCTTGATTATCAGCGCACTTATCATCCCAGTTACGAAAAACACGGCGGCGTACCGGCGATAGAAGAGGTACAATTCAGTATCATCAGCTGTCGTGGCTGTTTTGGCAGCTGTTCGTTCTGCGCTATCCATTCGCATCAGGGACGTATCATTCAAACTCGCAGCCATAAGTCCATTATCAGCGAAGCCAAAAAAATAACGGCTTTACCTAATTTTAAAGGTTATATCCACGATGTGGGCGGCCCTACAGCTAACTTCAGGCATCCTGCCTGTGCTAAGCAATTAGAAGTTGGCGTTTGTCGCGACAGGCAATGCCTGTTCCCTAAGCCCTGTCCTAATCTGGATGCCGACCATAGCGATTATGTGGAGCTTCTGCAAAAAGTACGCGCGCTTCCGGGCATCAAAAAGGTTTTTGTACGCTCGGGCATTCGCTACGATTATTTATTAGCCGATAAAAACGACCGCTTTTTAGATGAACTTTGCCGTTACCATGTCAGCGGGCAGCTGAAAGTGGCTCCTGAACATGTTGCCGAACACGCTTTGGCCAATATGGGTAAGCCTGGCAAAGAAGTTTATTTAAAATTTATGCGGGCTTTTAATAAGAAAAACCAGGAAATAGACCTGAAACAATTTTTAGTGCCATATTTCATTTCCAGTCATCCTGGCTGCACCTTACGTGACGCTGTAGAGCTGGGTGAGTTTCTGCGTGATATCGGGCACCAACCCGAGCAGGTACAGGACTTTATCCCCACACCGGGAAGCGCTTCTACAGCGATGTATTATTCCGGCATCAATCCTGAAACCGGCAAAAAAGTTTTTGTAGCTCACAATCCTCACGATAAAGCGATGCAGCGTGCTTTGATGCAGTATAAAAATCCTAAAAACAGGCAGCTGGTAAAAGAAGCGCTGCAAAAAACCAATCGCGGTGATTTGATCGGCGACGATGCAAGATGTTTGCTCAAGATAGCTGCTGCCCACGGTTACCAAAAACGTCAGGGGAAGCCTGCCGGGTCTGAGAAACGTGGTAAAAGGCGGTAAAGGAGGTTGCAAATGCCTCATAAAAAAATACTGTTCATAGTAGTTTTACTGTTGCTTTCTGTCGCCTGGTTTTTATTTGATAGTAAGAATGGCCGCGACAGCATCATTGAGCATGGTAAAACAGAATTAGTTTTATATTCGACCTTAGATAACAGCTTTCTGCAAGCGTTGATCAAAGAATATAACAGTGATCCCGACCGAACCGCGGTGCTTAAATTGCTGCTGCCGGAAGAGAAGGAACAGGGCAAAACAGCAGACCTGTATCTGTTAGAGCATAATGAGCTGAAACTTTTAGCTAAAGAACAGCGGCTTTATGCTATTTTAAGCGAAGCGGGCGACTTATTGCCGCCGGCCTTTAAAGATGAACAAAGCCAATGGTTCGGTGTTTTTTACGATCCAATAGTGTTTTTGGTAAATCAAGGCTATGCCCGCCAAAACGGCCAGGAAAATATTTCCAGCTGGCAGGATATCATTAAACTGCAAAATGTGCGGGTAGCGATGGAAAATCTTTCGGACTCTCAAAGTACGCGCAATTTTTTAGCTGCCTTTGCCAGTGTCAGAGGCGAAGAGAAAAGTTTAGCCTATTTTCGGGGCCTGAACAGGCAGATACCGCAATATTCCAGATTCCCCTTTACGCCGATCCGTTTAACGACTGTTGGTGACGCTGATCTGGCGATTACTCGCCGCAGTTACGTTTTTAAATATTTAGAAAACGATTTTCCAGCCTACATAGTTTTGCCGGAGGAAGGCACACCAATCAGTTTATATGGTGTCGCCGTCGATGCAGCCTCAAAAAAATACGAGGCGGCACAAATGTTCCGAGATTGGCTTTTAGTTGCTGCTGAGCCGCAGAAAATCGCGTTAGAGCAAAATACGGGTTATGTTTTCTTACTGCCAAACGGCTTAAAGGGCAGCAGTGTCAACCATCCTGAAAAGCTTTGGCTGAATACCGAATATACTTTGCCTGCCCAGCAGGAAATTTTAGTAAATAAATGGCTGCAATCAGCACGCTTTGCAGTAAAATAATGGAGGAAAGAACGTGAAAATAGGATTAGTAAGCCTTGGCTGTCCTAAAAACCTTGTCGATTCCGAAACGATGCTTGGCCTGATACACGAAGAGCAGCTGACGATCACTAACGATCCTGCTGAGGCCGATCTGATCATAGTCAATACTTGTGGCTTTATAGAATCTGCTAAAGAGGAATCCGTAAATACGATCCTGCAGATGGGTGAATATAAAACTAACGGCAGCTGTAAGCATTTGATCATTACAGGCTGTTTGGGTCAGCGTTATGCGGAAGAGCTTTTAGAAAATATTCCTGAGGCTGACGCCGTTATCGGCACTGAATGTTATGAAGATATCGCTTATGTGGTTAAGCGGGTCATGCAGGGCGAGCGTTTTATAATGCTGGAACCGCAGCCCAAAGCGGCAACCGCGGCAGCAGCGCCAAGAATTTTAACTACCCCTGATTATATGGCGTATTTAAAAATTGCCGAAGGCTGCGATAACTGCTGCTCTTACTGCATTATTCCTAAACTGCGAGGGCCTTATATCAGCAGGCCTTTTGAACAGGTGCTCAGCGAAGCGCAGGAGCTGGTCCAAAAAGGCGTTCGGGAATTGATCGTAGTGGCTCAGGATACTACCCGCTATGGTGAAGATCTGTACGGCAAATTAAGGCTGCCCGAACTGCTGAGCGAGCTTAATAAGCTGGAAGGTTTAAAGTGGATCAGGGTGATGTATTGTTATCCTAATAACTTTACTGATGAACTGATCGAAGCCTTTGCTACTTTGGATAAAGTTTGTAAATATGTGGATCTGCCCTTGCAGCATGCCAGCGATCGTCTGCTTAGCAGCATGAACCGGTATGATACTAAAGCAGAAGTAGAAACATTATTGTCCAAACTGCGCAGCCGTGTTCCAGGCATTACGATCAGGACCACCTTTATAGTTGGCTTCCCTGGTGAAACCGAAGCCGATTTCCAGGAGCTAAAAGCTTTTGTTGCCAAGCAGCGTTTTGATAACGCCGGCGTTTTTTCCTATTCGCAGGAAGAGGGGACTGTCGCCGCAACTTTGCCCGAGCAGATTGATGAAGCGGTTAAGGAAGAACGCTTCCACGAGCTGATGTCGCTGCAGGCGCAAATTTCCGAAGACTTGCATCGGGAAATGGAAGATCAGGTTTTAGAAGTTCTTATCGAAGGACGCGACGAAGAGAATCCAGAGCTTGCCTTTGGCCGCTCGTACCGTGAAGCACCCAACATCGACGGTTCTATTTTTGTAGAAAACGCAGGTGATGTTCAGGCAGGGGATTTTGTAAAGGTCAGTATCCTGCAGGGCTTTACTTATGAAATGGTAGGGGAAAGAATTTAATTTGCCGAGGGGGCAAACACAATGATTGTTGAAGTAGTAAATACCGGTACAGAGCTTTTGTTAGGTGAAATACTCAACACTAACTTTCAGTACCTGTCGCAACAATTGAATAAGCTTGGCTATGATGTACTTTATCAGACAACGGTAGGAGATAACGAAGAACGCCTGAGAAGCGTTTTGAATATAGCTCTGGAAAGAGCCGATATCGTTATAACCACAGGTGGGCTTGGCCCTACAAGAGGCGATATTACTAAAGAGGTTATTGCTGATATGCTGGGCTTAGAAATGTATCTCGATTTGGATAGCTGGGATAAAATCAATAACTTTTTTACTAAAAAAGGCCTCTGTATGTCCTCTAATAATGATAAACAGGCCATGGTGCCCTTAGGTGCAGAGATTTTACGCAACGAAGTGGGGACGGCTCCCGGACTGGCAATCGAGCATAAAGGTAAATTGATCGTGTTGCTGCCCGGACCCCCGTCAGAACTGCATCATGTCTGCGAGCAAAGCTTTTTACCATTGCTGGTGCAGCGCTATGCGAAGCAGGGCATCATCTACTCCCGCATTTTAAAAATGCGCGGTATTGGCGAATCCTCCGTAGCGGCTCAGTTAGACGACATCATCACCTCTCAAAGCAATCCGACTATTGCGATTTATGCACGCAGAGGTGAAATAATAGTTCGTATCACGGCTAAGGCCACTGATATTGAAGAAGCAAAAGCATTGATCTCAGGTACAGAAGCTCAAATCTATGAGCGTCTGAGCAAATATATTTACGGCGTTGACGACGCGTCTTTAGCTGAGTATCTTGGGCAGGAACTGCTCGCCAGTAAAAGAACGATCGCTTTTGCCGAATCCTGTACCGGGGGCTTAGCCAGCAGTTTGATGACTGACATTCCCGGCAGCAGCGACTACCTTTTAGGCAGCGTTGTAACATACAGTAATATGGCTAAGCAAAAACTGGTCAACGTTTCACCTGAAAATCTTGAGAAGTATGGCGCTGTCAGCGAGCAGGTAGCCTGTGAAATGGCTGTAGGCGTTAAAGAACTTTTCGGAACTACTTATGGTGTTAGTATCACTGGGATCGCAGGTCCCGGAGGTGCTACAGAAACCAAACCGGTTGGGTTAGTCTATATGGCAGTAGCTGATGACGATGGTGTGCATTGTATCAAGCAGCTTTTCGGCGGCACTAGAACTGAAAATAAATTGCGTAGTGCGTTAGCAGCTATTTCTATGGTTATAGATAAAATAAAAGATGGAAGAAATGAGGAAATTTAAACAATGACAACTAATCAAAAAGAAATGTTCGGTAATTTAGAGCTGGACAAAAAAATCGTATCAGCATTAACAGCTATGGGTTTTGAAGAGCCGTCTCCAATTCAGGAACAAACTATACCTTTGGTATTGGAAGGCAGCGACGTTATCGGTCAGGCTCAAACGGGCACCGGTAAAACAGCAGCTTTCGGTATCCCTGTCGTACAAAGCATCACCGATCACCGCCATATCCAGGCGCTGATCATGACTCCTACCCGTGAATTGGCGATCCAGGTCGCAGAAGAAGTGGGTAAGATCGGCCGCACTCTGCGTATCAAAGCATTGCCGGTATACGGCGGACAGCCTATTGACCGTCAAATAAGGGCTTTGCGCAGTGGTGTACAGATCGTTATCGGTACTCCGGGACGTTTGATCGACCATATCAACCGCAAAACTATCAAATTGGATCATATCAAATTTTTAGTTTTGGACGAAGCTGATGAAATGCTGGATATGGGTTTTGTTGATGATATGGAAGAGATCATGAAAAACCTTCCTGCAGAACGCCAAACCCTGCTTTTCTCTGCAACTATGCCGAGACCTATTTTGAGCCTGACCAAAAAATATATGAAGGCTCCTAAAAATGTTACTGTCAGCAAAGAAGAACTCACTGTGCCGCTGATCGAACAATATTACTTTGAAACAAAAGATAAGATCGAAGGCCTGTGCCGTTTGCTTGATGCTGAGATCGACGGCAAGCTGATCATTTTCTGCCGTACTAAAAAAGGCGTTGATGATCTGGCTATCGCTTTAGGCAGCCGTGGTTATTTGGCCGAAGGCCTGCATGGTGATTTGAGCCAGACCCAGCGCGACCGCGTAATGAAAAAATTCCGTGATGGCAGCGCTGATATCCTGATCGCTACTGACGTTGCTGCCCGCGGCATCGATATCGATAATATTACCCATGTTATCAACTTTGACATTCCGCAGGATCCGGAAAGCTACGTGCACCGTATCGGCCGTACTGGCCGTGCAGGCAACACCGGCGTAGCAATGACCTTTATTACCCCGCGCGAATTCCGTCAATTAAAACTTATCGAACGTACTACTAAAACTAAAATCAATCGTCGCCAGCTGCCGACAACTGCAAATGTTATCGAGCGTCAGCGCGAAATGATCGTTTCTAAAATGCAAAGTATCCTCGATCAGGCAAACTACCATGATTATATGCCTATCGGTGCCAGCCTGCTGAAAGAATATGAAGCTGAAGACGTAGTTGCTGCAGCATTGAAATTGATGCAGGAAGGCAACAAAGCGCTGGAAGCCTCTACCGATGGCAACTTGTCCAAGGATCTGAGCAACACTGGTGGGCGTCCTGGTATGGTACGTCTGTTTATGAATATCGGCCGTGGCCAAAAAGTAACAGTACAGGATATTGTTCGTACTATCGCTATCGAAGCAGATATTCCTGCCAAAGAAGTTGGCATGATCAATATTTATGACAAATTTACTTTTGTAGAAGTACCTGAAAGTATGGCTGAAAAAGTTTTGGGCTCTATGCACAAAAACACCATAAAAGGCTATAAGGTAAATGTTGAGCCGGCACGTGTTCGTCAATAATTGTAAGTAAAGGAAGAGCAGACATAGTTTATGACTATGTCTGCTCTTTGAGGTAAAAAACATGCGTGAAATTTTAGGCAATAAAAAAGGCATACGTGATTCTGTTTTAAATGAATTGATAACTTTGTATGATATGCAGGTACCGTTAGGGCAGCTTATTTCTCCTGAGCTGGCTTTAAAACTGGCTGATATCACCGAATTCATCAATCGTGAAATATCGCTTTATATCTCCAGAAGCGGACAGATAACGCATATCGCTATCGGTGGCAACGACAGTGTGGAATTGCCAGCCATAGAAGGGCGTAGGGGAGCGGGACGCCTGAGCGGCGTACGCTGCGTCCATACACATCCTAACGGCAATTCTGCCTTAAGTGGTGTTGATTTTTCTGCATTGAAAAACAATAAATTCGATGCAATGGTGACTATCGGCGTTACAGCTCCCGATTATACCCAGTCGGAGATTTCTTTTGGGATGATAGTTGGCCTTGATAAGGACGAACAATTCGTCTGCGAAGAATACGGACCGTTTTCTTTGGCAGAAGCAGAAGATATAAATTTTCTTAATGTCGTCAACACTATCGAGCGGATTCTTGATAAACAGGTCAGCAGCTCCAGCCTCGCTGTTGCTGCCGAAAAAACTATTATCGTTGGTATGGACTGGGGACAGATCAAAGGCGGCTGGACTGTGGAAGACTCTTTAGAAGAACTGAAGCAGCTGGCTGATACTGCCGGCGCCGTAGTAATCAACAGGTTTATCCAGCGCCGCGCCAAACCTGATCCGGCTTTCTTTATTGGTAAGGGCAAGGTGCAGGAGTTGGCGTTGTATGCTCAGCAGGAAAATGTTGATCTGTGTATTTTCGACGATGAACTAAGCCCTGCTCAACAGCGCAATATCGAACAGGTAATGGGTGTACGCATTCTTGATAGAACGGCACTTATTTTAGATATTTTTGCCCAACGAGCTCGTACTAACGAAGGTAAGCTGCAGGTAGAGCTGGCTCAGTTACAATATAATCTGCCCCGCATCATGGGCAAAGGTCTCATTTTATCCCGCTTAGGCGGCGGTATAGGAACACGCGGGCCTGGTGAAACTAAGCTGGAAGTTGACCGGCGCCGCATTCGCGACCGGATAGCGTTTATCAAAGACTCTATTGAAAAAGTTCGTGCGGTCCGCACCTTGCATCGTGCTAACAGGTCTAAAAATAAGGTGCCTTCAATAAGTTTAGTCGGTTATACTAATGCCGGCAAATCTACACTACTCAATACTTTGACCCAGTCTGATATTTATGCTAAAGATCAGCTGTTCGCAACCCTGGATCCAACAACCAGGCAACTGGCTCTACCCGATAAACGTGAGTCTATCTTGACTGATACAGTAGGGTTTATTCAGCGTTTGCCGCATCAGCTGGTAGCGGCCTTTAGATCGACACTGGAAGAAGTAGTTGAATCAGATCTTCTGTTGCATGTAATAGACGTCAGCCATGAGCTGTACCAGGAGCAAAGCGACGCAGTTTATAAAGTTTTAGAACAAATCGGAGCACAGGATAAGCCGATGATCACAGTGTTCAATAAAATTGATAAACTGCCATCAGAAAGCGCATTGACCCAGAGATTAGCCCAGCAGGAGAACAGCGTGTGTATTTCGGCCAAAAGCGGCCTTGGTATCACTGAGCTGCTGACGTTAATCGCTGAAAATCTTAAACTCAAATCCGTAGAAGTTACTTTATTGATACCCTATACAGAATCAGATAAAGCAGCTAAGCTGCATGCACTGGGCACTGTTTTAGAGCAGAATTATCAGGAAAACGGCACCCTGATCAAAGTACGTTTAGCAGCAGAACAATTAGATGATTTTGAAAATTTTATAGTGCAAGGATGACAGATAAATGACTGATTTTGAAAGAATAGAGCAAGAAGCATTATTAGAAGTTTTGCAAGCTGCCAAAAGTTACGAAGAGGCAGCTTTGCATAATACCGAAAAAGTAATGCAGGCCTTCAGAAAGCATATGGTATCAGATTTCTATCTTAAACCGACTACAGGATATGCATATTCTGACGTTGGCCGCGAGAAATTAGACGATATCTATGCCGATATTTTTAAAACTGAAGCTGCCCTGGTAAGATCGCAATTTGTTTCTGGGACACATGCTTTAGCCGTAGCCTTACTGGGTGTATTAAGGCCTGGTGATGAAATGGTAGCAGCTACCGGCGCTCCTTATGATACGATGCAGACTATTATCGGTGTGCCTGTAAAAACGCCTGGCTCCTTGGCTGATATGGGTATTCTTTATAAGGAAGTACCAATGGTCGGAGCACACGTTGATTTAGAAGCTATCAAAGCAGCTCTTACATCTAAAACCAAGCTGGTACATATTCAACGTTCCTGCGGCTATAGCAGTGTGCGTAAAACCCTCACTGTGGAAGAAATAGGTACTATCTGCAGCATGGTCAAAGAAATAAACCCGCAAATTATTTGCTTTGTCGATAATTGCTATGGTGAATTTATTGAAAAACAGGAACCAACAGAAGTAGGGGCCGACCTGATGGCAGGTTCTCTCATTAAAAACCTTGGCGGCGGCTTAGCGCCTACAGGCGGTTATATCGTGGGACGCGAGGATTTGGTTGAACTGGCCTCATATCGTTTAACTGCGCCGGGTTTGGGTGGAGAAATGGGAGCGACCCTGGGGGATACAGCCAGAGAATTTTACCAAGGCCTGTTTTTAGCGCCGCATGTAGTTTTACAAGCAGTAAAAACTGCCATCTTCGCTGCGGCTGTTTTTTCGCGCTTAGGTTATCAGGTAACGCCTCTTAGCAAAGATACACGCAGCGATATTATCCAAGCGATACGCCTGGAAACTAAAGAACGTCTCTGCAATTTTTGCGTAGCCATCCAAAGTAATTCTCCGGTCGATGCTCACGTAGCGCCTGTACCAGCACAAATACCTGGTTATCAGGATGAGATTATTATGGCTGCCGGAACCTTTGTTCAGGGCGCTTCTATAGAGCTGAGTGCCGATGGCCCTTGTAGAGAACCTTATAATGTTTATTTTCAAGGCGGCTTAACCTTTGAACACGGACGCATAGCTATTATGTCAGCTGCCAAAATGGTAGGTGAACTAAACAGCAAGTAATAAAAACACTGGCTTTACTGTAAATACCTTAAAATATAAAATCCCTCTTAATATACTGATAAGTATGATTAAGAGGGATTTTTCATAAGTAAAGTCATAAATAAAACCAAGTGACACTATGGTGACGTCACAAAGACTTATTCGAGACGCAATTGTGATGTAATGATGGTGCTACAACATGCGGAAAACAGCGATAACCTTACCAAGAACCTGAATATTATCCGTTCCAGTAATGGGAGTGTAAGCGTCATTCTCAGGCTGCAAACGAATAGAACGCAATTCACGGAAATAACGTTTTACAGTAGTTTCTTCACCATCAATAAGTGCCACAACAATATCGCCATTGTTTGCAAAGTTTTGTTTCCTGGCAACAATGTAATCATGATCAAGAATACCAGCTTTGATCATACTATCACCAGAAACAGATAACATAAAGACATCTTCCTGGCAGCCAAGTAAGTCCAAAGGAATAGGGTATGTTTCTTCTATGTTTTCCACTGCTAAGATGGGCTGGCCAGCTGTTACTTTGCCAACCAACGGAACAGGAACTACGGTTTTTTGGCGCCAACTGCTATCCTGAGTCAGTTCTATAGCGCGTGGTTTAGCCGGATCTCTTTGCAGAAAGCCATATTCTTCCAATTTATGGAGATGGGTATGCACGCTGGCGCTGGAAGATAATCCTACAGCTTTACCAATTTCACGCACGGCTGGCGGATAACCTTTGGCAAAAACATGTTCACGAATAAAGTCTAGGATCGCTCTTTGACGATCCGAAAGCATTTCCTCTGTAATAACTCCATCAAAATCACTGAATCGAGCTCTTCTTGCCATAAAACCAGCCTCCAATTTTTTAAATAAAACAATATAATCAACGAACATCATCAACTTCTAATTTCCTATATTATATCAGTTACGGGTGATAATGTCAAAACATCTGTTTGCGATTGTTCGGTTATTAAAAATTTATACTGTCGTAATTAAATCGGGCTTTTAGTGGTGGCAATGTCTTATTTCAGATTGCGTCCGATAATATATATTATGTAAAATAAAGAACTGGGATAAAACGGGTTATTAACGGCCATTTGCTTAATTTATCATCATCATTAGTATATTTTGCATAAAACTGTATCTCAGACGCTCAAATGCGATTTAAGAGTTTTTGACGCTACGTGCAACAACTTGTATTAGAGCACTTGTTAAATCCTCTTAAATCGAATCTATGGCGATGAGTTTTGAACATAAAAATACCCGAATGATATTTTTGTATATCCTCCGGGTATTTTACATTTAGCTATACTGAACTTCTTTAATCCTTTTTCAGAAAAGCAGTTTTAAATAAATCATAAGCATTATACTCTGTTTGAACTAAGGTAGATCCATTTACTTTGTTTTGTGTAAAATAACAAAGTAAATTTATTTTGTTATTTGCGTCGAAATAAAATTTCTTTTTTCCATAGAGATGCAAGTCCGTTAAATTTTCTTCGGTAAAAATATCGTAACTAGGTTTATTGAAATTGGAGAAATTTTTTGGCACATGTAAATCTACATCATAAGTAAAATTAATCAGGCAATTTTCTTCATTGATATCCATTTTATGGGTAAAGCTTTTAACTTGAATGAACTTTTCAAGCCGCGCTTTTTCTCTGGGGCTAAAAATTGGTTTGCTCATAAATTCTTCAAACATCATTTTTGTGAAAATTGGATTATCTAAAAATTGCTTCGGACCTCGATCTGCAGCACGAGTTGGTTTATATTCTGCGGAAATGCCGATAACACCTTCAGAATACGCGCTTAATAGTTTACCTAAATCAAAGTCAGCTGATCTGGTATTAGCATCTACATCGATACCTATTTTGGTTGTAGTGATATCAAATATCTTTGAGTCGAGGTACTCCTGCCCTATCTTTTCGATAGCTGCCATCGGCAGAGCCGAAAAGAAGCTCATAGGGGTATCATTTATTTTTTGGTTGCTCTGGATATAGAGCCAGTCATGGGGAACTTTAAAGTCTTTTTTGAAGATAGTATCTTTAATGACAAGATCAGCATTGGAGGCTTGCGGTTTAAAGAATTCTAATTTCCTGGTAAAATCTTTAGACAGTTTTTTATAGGAGCGTTTATTGATTTTAGTATCCATCAGTATCTTGGTAAATTCGTCAGAATCGTTGTTACTATTCATTTTCACAGACGTTTCAACTTCCGGAAACTCAACATAACCACTGGTTAAGTTATACAACTGATCGTTTTGTGATAAGATGTATATTTTAGATACTAAATTATATTTGGTTGCCATTTGTTTACCGTCGGCACTGAATTTTACATAGGGGTTATATTTCTCTACATTACGCTGCTCTTCTTTGCTATAAGCAACAGGAAGGTCAATTTTATAATTAACCACCATCTCGTTGTCGATCTCCAAAGCAGGTATTTTATTTATTTTTGTAATCTTATAACTCTTCTGTCCGGGAAAGCTGGTTTCAGAATTGTGCATCAGATTTTGCATATATTGTTGAAGGTCGTTTTGTGGGGCCGTTAAATAGGCATATTCAGGCATTTCTAAAATATCTTTGCCTGCTTTGATAGCAACTGCCATCGCTTTTAAATCGCTTTGGAATTTTGTTGTATCAAAAGTAGTCTGAGTATATTTTTCGATTGCCGCCTGACTAATCGCGTTGATGCCATGCATACCAGCTTGATTATTGCCGCCAACAAACATATCCTTGCTCACAATAACAGTATTATTATCAGGTATATCGACACTGAAACCCGCTTCTTCGCTGCGATAGTCAAAAGCATAACAGCTTGAAAGGCTGCCGAGTATACCGATTGTAATTAGTCCGGAACAGAGTTTTTTCTTCATTTTTGTGTCTCCTTTGCATCATACATTCTTAAGTAAAGGGGCCGCAATTTTATTTCAAATCAAGATTTTTTATAGTCGTCGAAAAATCTGCTGCCGACTGTTGCTCCGTATTTTTAATAGTAGAAGTATAGACTATGATACCGCCTTTTTTCCTGGTAAAGAAGATCTTACCTCTGTTATCAAAATCTTTCCTGACTTTTAAATTAAAAGCAAGATCAAAATTGATATAACCTATTTTAGGTGTTATATCAACAGTAAAATCAAATTTTCCGTTGCGATAGTATCGGCTGTCTTCGATGTAATTCTTTAATTCGGAAAACAATAACTGCATTTCAGCTTTTGTTGCTTCCGGGTTTTCTAAATAAGCGGCTGTTTCAAAATCCTTTGTTTCGCAGGAAACAGACCATATACCTTCTGTTATCAGTTCCATCCAGGAAGCTATGCTTTCTTCAGAAACATTATCTGCTATTTTCTCTTTCTCTAAATCGGCAGCCTCTATATTTTGCGTCTTTTCTTTGATTTTTTTCAAAGTTTCCAAAGGAAGGGCAAAGGTTAAACAGGCTTTGGGATCATCGGAGAAGTAGCTTTGCACATAATACCAGTCATCAGGAAGCTTTATTTTAAATTTCCCTAAAGTATCAGTGTACAGTAATGGCTGTGTGCTTGCCTGGGGTTTGGTAAGACGAACGCTTTGCAGATAAATATCACGCGTGCTGTCAGCAGTTTCACCTTCGGCTGATTTTGCAGCAGCATTTTCAGCGGTCAAAGTTTTAGTAGTAATGACATATAACCTGTTATTAGCAGCGAGCAAGTCGATCGAACATAAATAGAAAGCCTTACTGTTGCTGTTGTTATGATCTTCTCTAAACTGCATATTCAGGCTTTTTTTGCCATGAAGTTTCCCTGTAGAGATAGTAACAGGAATATCTTTCGGCAATGGTTGAATGAATGGTTTATCGGCAGGCCAATAAAGCTGGGGGTCTAAGAACTTTAAATCAGCTTTATTAGGATTGATGCCGGAACGTTCTAACAAGGCGATCGATTCATAATCAGTAGCGAAAGTTGCAGCAGTGAATTTTTGTTCTAAAAGCGTTGCGGCCTGTTTTTCGTCAAGGCTGTAAACATAGATAAAATCGCCGTTTGGCTGCAAGCCTCCGTAAAAATCTTTACCAACAATATTCACTTCCTGCTTAGGCAGTTTCACTTTAAAGCCCGCTTCAGGAACATGATATTCATTTGCTAGAACAACGTGCGCAAACGATAACTGAATCAACAGGGATAAAACTAGAAGAAACTTGTACATTTTATCACCTCTTGAAGTTATTTTGTGATAATTTCAACCATAACACCGCTATCAAGATTGCAGGCATTAGCTTCGTCAGTATCAATGTGGACTTCGTCCGCATTACCTTCACCCGCACGAACCAGAACGTTATTGAGCAACAAAGCGCGCTCCCCTGTCGTTTGGATAGATACAAGATCTCCGTCCTTCAAACCGTAAGTTTCAGCTGTTTCGGGGTATAGATGGATATGACGGGCCGCAATAATAACGCCTTCGGTGATTTCTACTTCACCTTTGGGGCCAATCAATTTACCGCCAGCCGAATTTTTGATATCGCCGGAATTTCTGATAGGAGGATTGAGTCCTACCTTTCTGGCATCGGTAAAGGACAGCTCTAATTGGGTATATTTGCGCAGCGGGCCGATGATTCTTAATTTCATTTCGCCTTTAGCAGTTACTAAAGTAATTTGTTCTTCAGAAGAATATTGCCCGGGCTGGCCAATATATTTTTTAGGATGCAGTTCAGAGCCTTCGCCAAATAAGATATCCATATGTTCGCGGCATAAATGAGCATGACGGGCAGAAACGCCCAATACTAATGGAAATTGCATTTTGTTCACCTCGAAGAAAAATTTTAATATTAAACTAAATTTATTGATTTTATCATATCACATCACGAATGTTTTTACCATTCTTTAGTTAAGTAAAATAAAAACAAATATGATAATAAAAGGTAAAAAATATCCGGCAGATTACTGCCGGATCAAGCATTGCGAAAGATGAATGAAAACTTAGCCTATCATCATTTCTTTGTAAGGTATTCGTCTATGGCCTGAGCGGCTTTTTTACCGGCTCCCATAGCTGAAATTACGGTTGCAGCTCCGGTGACTATGTCACCACCGGCAAAGACGCCAGGTATGGAAGTAGCTCCATCTTCGTCAGCTGTGATATTGCCGCGTTTATTTGTTGCAAGTTCAGGTGTAGTTTGTTTGATTAGCGGATTAGGGCCCTGACCGATTGCCATAACCACCATATCAACATCTAAAACATACTCTGAACCTGCGATTTCAACGGGAGAACGGCGTCCTGATGCATCAGGCTCGCCCAGTTCCATTTTAACGCATTCCATGCCGCTGACCCAGCCTTTTTCATCACCAAGGATTTTGGTTGGGTTGTTGAGCAAACGTAATTCTATACCTTCTTCCTTAGCGTGCCCTATTTCTTCTTTGCGAGCCGGCATTTCGTCTTCGCTACGGCGATAAACGATGTATACCTGTTCTGCTCCCAGACGTTTAGCTGTACGTGCTGCGTCCATAGCAACATTGCCAGCACCGACAACGGCAACTTTTTTACCAACATAAACAGGAGTTGCCACTTTTGGAAACTGGTAAGCACGCATAAAATTAACACGCGTCAAGAATTCGTTTGCCGAATAAACACCGTTGAGGTTTTCTCCGTCGATATGCATAAAATGCGGCAAACCGGCGCCGGTGCCTACATAAACAGCGCTGAAGCCTTCTTCCTCCATCAATTCTTTGATCGTGAAAGTGCGGCCGATAACGGCGTTAGGCATTATCTTTACACCCAAATCTTTGAGGGCGTCGATTTCGTGTTTAACTATCTCTTTAGGCAGACGAAATTGAGGAATACCATACATTAAAACGCCGCCTGGAGCATGCAGGGCTTCGTACATAGTAACGTCATAACCCAGCTTAGCCAGATCACCGGCAGCAGTCAAACCGGAAGGGCCACTGCCAACGATGGCGACTTTTTTGCCTTTAGGGTCAACTTGCTCTGTTTCGGTAACGTCGATCCCCTGTTCGCGGGCATAATCGGCTACAAAGCGTTCTAAACGGCCAATAGCAACAGATTCGCCTTTAATACCCAGGACGCATTTGCTTTCGCATTGATTTTCCTGTGGGCAGACGCGGCCACAGACTGCCGGCAGGCTGTTTTTACGTTTCAAGATGCTGATAGCCTCATCTAATTGGCTTTGAGCAAGAGCCTGGATGAAAGCTGGAATTTCGACATTGACCGGGCAACCGTCCACACAACGCGGTTTGGGGCAGTTTAAGCAACGCTGGGCCTCGTCGATAGCTGTTGCCATGTCATAGCCAAGTGCAACTTCTTCAAAGTTTTTATTTCTAACATCAGCCGGTTGTTCCGGCATCGGATTTCTCATTCCTCCACGCATTTGCAATGACCTCCGCAGCTATATTCGAGCATTTCCTGGCCTTTATACATTTGCTGACGCTGCACGAGATTAGCAAAGTCTACTAAATGAGCGTCAAATTCAGGACCGTCCACGCAGGCAAATTTGTTTTCGTCCCCTACCTTTACACGGCAGCCGCCGCACATACCAGTACCGTCTACCATGATGGTATTCAGGCTGGCCGTAGTAAGCGTGCCATAGGGCCTGGTAGTCTCGGCAACATTTTTCATCATAATAACAGGTCCGATGGCCAAGACCAGGTCGATCTGCTCGCCAGCCTCAAGCATTGCTTTTAAGGGGTCGGTTACGAAGCCTTTATGTCCTGCGCTGCCATCATCCGTAGTAATGATTAGTTCATCACTGACAGCTGCCATTTTATCTTTAAAAATAATCAGCTCTTCATTGCGCGCGCCAATAATAGAGATCACCTTGTTACCCAGTTCGTGATAAGCACGGGCTATAGGATAAACAGGAGCTACGCCTATACCTCCACCGATGCAGACAACTGTACCAAATTTTTGCATATGGGACGGCATGCCAAGAGGCCCGAGAACATCGAGAATATCGTCTCCAACGTTAAAAGTTTCGCAAAGATGTGTAGTAGTATTACCTACTGTTTGAACGATCAAGGTTATAGTACCTTTTTCGCGGTCGAAATCAGCGATAGTCAAAGGGATACGTTCACTGTTTTCATCGGTTCTGATCATAACAAACTGACCGGGCTGGCATTTATGGGCAATCATCGGTGCATCGATGATGAATTCATAAACTGCCGGTGCTAAATTGTTTTTTACAAGGATTTTAGCCAATTTTGTCACTCCTAAGTTTTTAAATCTTTATTTAGTCAAACGGTGGCCGCGTGTGTTGGCCTCCGCATAAATTCTTTCTACATCAAGCTGCGGCAATTCGCCGTTTTGCATCAAAACTTTACCATTGACAATGACAGTATCTGCGTCGGCAGCATTAGCGGCATAAACAAACAACGATACACGGTCATGTCTGGGATACCAGTAAGGCTTCTGCATATCGTAAAGCACGATATCTGCCTTCTGGCCCACGGCAAGCTCACCAATATCAGTGAAACCTAAGGCCAGGGCGCCTTGCTTGGTAGCCAGTGCCAAAGCTTCTTTAGCAGGTATAAGTAACGGGTCGCCGCTGATGCCTTTATGCAGCATAGCTGTTAGGCGGCATTCTTCCAAAAGGTCTAAATTATTGTTGCTGGAAGTGCCGTCTGTGCCAAGACCCACGATGATACCACGTTTTAGCATGGCTGGTACGGGCGCTATTCCGCTGGCCAGCTTCAAGTTGCTTTGAGGATTGTGGGCAACACGAACATTTTTTGCTGCCATGATATCCATATCCTCATCATTGACATGTACGCAGTGAGCAGCCAAAGTACCACATTCAAACATCCTTAAACTATCCATAAGCTTGATAGGAGTCATCTGATGCTCTTTCAGGCAATCGCTGACCTCGCCTGCTGTTTCACACAAGTGCATATGGATCTCAGCATTTAATGCCCCTGCTTTAACAATGATTTTTTCTAAATATGGCACCGGGCAGGTATATGGAGCATGAGGGGCAAACATAACCCTAATGCGTCCGTCAGCTTTTCCGTGCCAGTTTTTAAAGAGCTCTTCATTTTCTACCAGTTTTTCATCGGCATCAGGAGTAAGCCCTACCAGACCACGGCTTAAGGAAGCGCGGATACCGGTTTCTTCTACTGCCTGAGCAACTCTGTCCATAGCAAAATACATATCGGCAAAGCAGGTAGTGCCGGATTTTAACATTTCTACTATCGAAAGCATTGTGCCCCAATAAATGTCGTCATCATTAAGCCCTGCTTCAGCAGGCCAGATTTTATTCTGAAGCCAATCCATCAGTACCATATCGTCAGCATAGCTGCGCAGCAAAGTCATAGCGGCATGGGTATGCGTATTTACCATACCAGGCACAGCTATTTTGCCAACTGCATCAATGACCTTGGCATTTTCAAAGCCGTCTGGCAGTTCTTTGCTGATGGCAGTTATGGTATCGTTGTCGATGCCAAGAAAATATTGTTCAGTATCGGGAGCAGAAATTATTTCTACATTTTTTAATAATAATTTACTCAAGTGTTTCATCTCCCTTGCCTATTTGTCGTTTAGAATAGTGTTGCTGATAAAAATCATGCATTACTGCGATATCGTCATCCGGCAAAAGTACAGCGCCGCCCATGGTTTCGCAGATGCAATAGATATTGGCAGCTTTTTCAACGATCTCTGCCGTCATTAAAGTAGCTTCCAGCGTGGTTCCCCAACAGACTACGCCGTGGTTAGCCAGCAGTGCCGCTTTTTTATTTTGCAGTGCTTTGACTGCATTATCTGCTAAAGCCTGCGTTCCCGGTAAAGCATATTCAGCTACTTCTACCTGTCCGCCAATAATTTGCACCAGATCTTCAACCACAGCAGGTATGGGTTTGTGCATAGCAGCACAGGCACTGGCATAAATACTGTGTGTGTGTACTATGGCTTGCGCTTCAGGGATAGCCTTATAAATTGCTGTGTGCAGCGGCGTTTCCGAAGAAGGGATCAAATCGCCGGCCAGTTTTTTGCCGGTCATATCGATGATCACGATGTCCTGAGCAGTCAGGCTATCATAAGCCCGTCCAGAAGGCGTTATAGCGCAGCTTTCAGTATCGATTTTGATGCTGAGGTTGCCCCAGGAACCTGCAATCATCTTCTGTTCGACCATTTTATGGCCTGTGGCGATTATTTTCTGGCATGCTGTTTCGATATTCATGCTGTTTTGCAACTTAAGCACTTCCTTATGCCTGATTCAAATACGCATCTTGTTCTGCGGTAAGCTGATCGATACCACAGCCCATAGCTTTCAATTTGAGAGCAGCTATTTCCGTGTTCAGTTCCTCTGGTAAAACATATAATTTGTTTTCCAGATCAGCTTTATGTTCCCATAAATATTTCATAGCCAAGAACTGCATGGCAAAGGAAAGGTCCATAACTTCTACTGGATGTCCGTCGCCGCAGGCCAAATTTACCAGGCGACCTTCGCCTAAAAGGTTAATTTTACGTCCGTCAGCCATGGTAAAGGTGCGGATATTTTTGCGAACTTCGTAAGAAGGCTCCACCGTCAGCTCTTCTAAGTGGTTGATATTTATTTCTACGTCAAAATGGCCGGCATTGCTCAAAATAGCGCCGTCTTTCATAACCTGGAAATGCTTTTTGGTAATGACGTCTTTGCACCCGGTAACGGTAACAAAGAAATCACCATGCTTAGCAGCCTCGTCCATCGGCATCACTCTAAAGCCGTCAAAAACAGCTTCGATACCTTTAATCGGGTCGATCTCGGTAACGATAACGTTAGCGCCCAAACCCTTGGCACGCATAGCAACACCTTTACCACACCAGCCATAGCCTGCAACAACAACAGTTTTACCTGCTACTGAAAGGTTAGTAGTGCGCATAATGCCATCCCAGGAAGATTGGCCGGTGCCATAACGGTTATCAAACAAATATTTGCAATAGGCATCGTTGACAGCGATCATTGGAAACGCTAATTTGCCGTTGTTGGACAAAGCTTTTAAACGGTGTACACCGGTAGTTGTTTCTTCGCTGCCGCCAATAAGCTTGGCAACCAAATTTTTACGTTCGCCGTGCAGCATATTTACAAGGTCGCCGCCGTCATCAATAATCAAATCAGGCTCAATATCCAGCGCTTTGCCCAAATACATATCATATTCTGCGGCAGTGCAGTCGTGAGTTGCAAAAACAGTGATACCATCGTCAACTAAAGCAGCGGCAACATCATCCTGAGTAGATAAGGGATTGCTGCCGGTAACAACTACATTAGCGCCAGCATTTTTAAGTACCTGTGCTAAATAAGCTGTTTTGGCTTCTAGATGGATAGTAACTATCATATTCAGGCCTTTAAAAATCTGCTCTTTGCTGTATTTTTCATTTAAAATATTGAGCAAGGGCATATGCTCTTTGACCCAGGCTATTTTTTGTTTACCAGACGGAGCTAAAGCGATGTCGCGAATCATACTTTCCATAATTAAGATTAGTCCTCCTCTTGCAGCTTGTTCTGCAATTTTTTTATATTTTCTACATACGGCGCAGATAGCACGCCATATTCTGTGATGATACCGGTGATCAAATCTGACGGAGTAACGTCAAAAGCAGGATTGAATACTTTGGCCTGTTGCGGAGCGGTTACCACTCCCTGAAGCTGCTTAACTTCCATAGCGTCCCGTTCTTCTATAGGGATATGCCCGCCGTCTGCTAAGGAAAAATCAAAAGTGCTTATGGGTGCCGCTATATAAAAAGGTATCCGATGATGTTTAGCAGCCAGGGCCACGCCATAGGTTCCTATTTTATTGGCGGTATCGCCGTTGGCCGCTATCCTGTCAGCGCCAACGATCACAGCATCCAGCTGCTGCGTCTGCATCGTCCAGGCGGCCATATTATCGGTTATCAAAGTCACGGGAATACCGTCTTCCTCTAATTCCCAGGCAGTCAAACGCGCACCCTGTAATAACGGACGCGTTTCATCGGCATAAACCATAGCCAGTTTACCATCGACGAAGGCCTGGCGAACTACCCCTAAGGCTGTCCCCCAACCGCAGGTGGCTAAAGCACCGGCATTACAGTGCGTAAGTACCTTGGCCTTCTTAGGCAACAAAGCAGCACCATTAATGCCAATCCGTTTATTGACATTTATATCATCTTCATAGATCTGATTAGCGAGAGTTTCCAGCGTCAAAGCAACGGCAGCCGCGCTTTCTTCTGGTAACGTCAGCGCCAGAGTATATATTTTTTCAACGGCCCAAGCAAGATTAACTGCTGTAGGACGGGTTGCTATCAATTCCGCTTTGGTTTTTTCAAATGCGGGAAGTAAGGTTGTAGCAGTAGCCTTCGGACATGCGTCCATCAATTCCTGCCAACCCAAAACCATCGCAAAGGCAGCAGCAGCTCCTATAGCAGGAGCACCACGTACTTCCAAACGTTTTATGGCTTCCCCTACTCTTCTGTAATCGTGACAGAGAATAGTGGTAATTTCTAAAGGCAGTTTCGTCTGGTCTAATAAGGTTAAGCTTTTACCTTGCCACTGCATAGTTTTGACCATCTTTATGCCAGCTCCTTTTATAGCGTAAAACCGCCAAATTCGGCCATACACTGCGGACAGTTACATTCCATGGAATCTTCTTCATTAGCGGCAATAAAAGCTCTGATAAGCTGCTCCATGTTTTTAATGCTCCTGTCCATAGCTTCAACCACCTCGGTATGCGAAAGCGGCGTCGGCGAAATACCGGCTGCCATATTAGTAACGATCGAGCAGTTTGTATAGCACATTTCTGCTTCTCGTGCCAGCAGTGATTCGGGGATATTAGTCATGCCGACCAAATCTCCGCCAACCATAGCGAACATTTTAATTTCAGCGGCCGTTTCAAAACGCGGGCCTTCAGTGCAGACATAACAGCCTTTTTTATGAAAGGTGATATCTGTTTTATACAGACAGTTGATAACTTTATCACGCAGGCGCGGGCAATACGGGTTGGTAAAGTCAACATGAGCGACTCCGCGTTCAGGATTATCATAAAAGGTATTGATGCGGCTTTTCGTAAAGTCTAAAACCTGATCGCAGACAACGAAATGCCCAGGTTCCATATCTAGATTTAACGAGCCTACTGCGGTAGTAGCAAAAATTTCTTCGGTGCCTAAACTTTTTAGGGCCCAAATATTGGCACGATAATTAACTTTATGCGGGGCTGTTTTGTGCCCTACTCCGTGACGAGTGATAAAAATCACCTGATTGCTACACATGGTACCAATATTACACAAAGCGGGTCCGTAGGGAGTTTGAATGATTTTTTCTTCAAAACATTGCAGGGTTTCCGGGCTGTAAATACCTGTGCCGCCAATAATTGCTATTTTACGCATAATGGCCTCCTTAATTTTTGTTATTCAGATCATCAACTATTGGTATCAGATCTGTTAATGTTTCTAAAATATAGTCCGGTTTTCCTTCCTGGATCATCTGCTGCCAGTCAAAGCTGGTATAACGTACTGCGGCAGTGCCGTAGCAACCGGCAGCCTGTCCGCTTTGCAGGTCAAAGGGACTATCTCCGATGCACAAACATTCCTCTGCCTGCAGCCCCAAGGCCAGCAGAGCTTTTTCCATCGGTTCAGGATGAGGTTTGTGGTATTCGCAGATATCGCAGCCTATAACTGCATCCATATAGGATTCCAGCTGCATACATTGTAAGCCGCGTTTTGCCATCGGCACTTTCTTAGAAGTAACGATAGCCATTTTTATGCCGCGCTGCTGTAAAGCAGTAAGTGTTTCTGTCACTCCGGCAAACGGCCTGATCAGTTCATCGTGATGCTGTAAATTGAACTCACGATAAGCAGAGCAAAGATCCTCAACCTGTTCTTCTGCCACATAGTTGCGCATAGCACTGCGCAAGGGCAGTCCAAAATACTTTACCAGTTCTTTGCGAGGCATTTCTTTGTTCAGGCAAACTGCAAAGCTGTGTTCAAAAGCTTTGATTATCAAATCGATGGTATCGATCAAAGTACCATCTAAATCAAATAAAATGCCGCGTATTTTCACAAACTTCTCCTTACGATTTTAAAAATACTCTATCATCTTATAATAACATAAAAGCACCATAAAATAAAGGATAGCGGGCTTTGAACGGCAAAAAAGACCGCTCTTAAAAGAGCGGTCTAATGCTTATTGTTTTTTAGGGAATACGACCTGCTTAGGGCCAAGTTCAGCATTTTCCGGGATCAGAACATCATTGAAGCTGATTCCGCGCGTATGGGCCGTATGGCTCCATTCGTGGTCATGACGATGCAGGTAACCTAAAACAGTAATTGGGATCCAGCTGTAAATAAACAGCGGATACAGTAAAAGGTACATCCAGGATTTAAAAGAAGCGTGGATTTTAAAAAGCACGATCATTGGGAAAATATATTGGCCTACACCGATCAAAGTCCAGACTTCTAACGGCAGGATAGCATACAGGACGTTGGTATAGAACGGATAAAAATGATAGATGTAACTGCAGATAACAAAGAAAGTAGAAATCAGCAGGAAATAAGGCTGGAATAAATTGATGATACCGTCTAAAACAACGATATTCCTCTCTTTAATACCCTTTACGAATAATTTGCCGATGTAGCGGTTAGCAACATCAAAATGTCCCTGTGCCCAGCGTTTACGCTGTTTCCAGGACTGCATAAAAGTCAGCGGCTTTTCGTCGTAAACAATAGCGTCATGGGCCCAAGTGGTCGGAATACCTTCCAGCAAAGCTTTCATGGTAAATTCCATATCTTCGGTCAGGCAGGTTGCCCCCCACCCATGCCGGCGCAGGATATCCGTCGAGATACACATACCTGTACCACCAAGACAGCTTGATAAGCCAATATTATATTTAGCCAAATGCCAAACATGGTTTACTACCCAGAAGGAAATCGAAAACACTCCAGAGATCCAGGTATCATTAGGATTCTTGGAATCCAGATACCCCTGTATAAGGCGTTCGCCTTTGCACAAGCGGCTGTTCATTTCTTTTAGAAAATTAGGATGCACTAAATTGTCAGCATCAAAAACACAGACAGCGTCATACTGCCGTTCCATTTCAAATAATCTTTGGAACATCCAGTCCATGGCAAAGCCCTTGCCCTTTTCTTTGTCGTTGAAGCGTTCGTGAACGATGGCTCCCGTTTGACGGGCAATCTGAGCTGTATTATCTTTGCAATTATCTGCAACTACAAAAATATCATATAAATGATCTGAATAATTGAGCAGATGCAGATTCTCGACCAATTGACCGATTACCTGCTCTTCATTATGCGCACAGACGATCATAGCAAAAGTTTTCTGCTCTTCGTAAATCTTTTCTTCCGGCCGGCGGCCAAAAAGTCCAAAAAACGATAGCGTGAAATAGTAGATCGTAAAAAACACAATCAAAAGCTGCAACGGAATCATGATCAAGTCAAAATAAGTACTCATCAAAAATCTCCTTGCTTTCTAAAAAAAATTACTGCTTATTCAACGCAGCGGCATAAACGTAGTTTATGATACCTGCTACAGAATATGTAAACATTGCAACAAAAGGCCAAGCACCGGGATTTGTATATAAAAGATACACACCGACTGCGGCTGCTGCTATAACAGGAGGCAAAAACATGGGATTACCCTTGCCTTTAAAATCAGGGAATTTTACATTACTATACATTATACAGCCAATAATAAAAGTTAAAGCCGCAACAAAATAAGTTGAAAACTCATAGCCAGAAAGGACATAGGTGGCTAAAACACAAGCCCCTGCAGGGATTGGCATACCTTGAAAGTACCCTTTTACTTCGCCCACATTAACATTGAAACGTGCTAAACGCAAAGCACCACAAATAGTAAACACAGAAGCTATAAGCTTCCCAATTAAACCAAGATCAGTCATACCGTACTGGTAAATCAAGATTGCCGGAGCGACACCAAAAGAACCAAGATCGCAGAGTGAATCTAACTCTTTGCCAAAATCGCTGCCGCCTACTCCCAACAACCTTGCTGCCCTACCGTCTAAAGAATCGGCAACGACTGCCAGAATTATAAGAATAGCCGCCCTTTGAAAATTACCTTCAAAAGTATCAAATATTGATAAAACACCGAAAATCAGGCTTAAAGAACTGATGCTGTTAGGTATGATACGACGATAATTCATGCTTTAACGAACCCTCCCGATCAGAGAAACCCCTCCGACTACTGAATCGCCTTTTTTGACAAGAATTTCAACATTTTTAGGCATAACAAGTTCGGTACTTGATCCAAACTTAATCATACCATAACATTCGCCTTGTTTCAAATCATGTCCTAAAGTTACCCAGGAAACGATACGGCGGGCAAGTAACCCAGCTACCTGAATAACTAAAACCTTCATTTTATCATTTTGGACGCCGATAGCATGGCGTTCATTCTCAAAAGAAGCCGATTTTTTATAAGCCGGTACGAACTGTCCGCAGGTATAGCGTTGATATTTTATCTCGCCATTTACCGGGCTGCGGTTGACGTGGACGTTAAATACGGAAAGAAAAATCGTTACTTTAACAGCGTCTTCGTTCAGATATTCGTCGTCATAAAAATCTTCGACAGCCATTACTGTACCGTCTGCTGGCGAATAAATAATAGAATCATCAGCTACTGTGGAACGATTAGGATTGCGAAAAAAATAAAGAAAAAATAATGTTAAAACAGCTGGGATAACCGCCCATACAAGGCCGCCCCAATAAGCTACAGCAAAAGTAATGATAGCAAAAGCAAAAATAAACGGGTGACCGTCTTTAACTATAATCATCAGAGAGCCCCTCTCTTTCGTCAGTTTTTATAAGAAGACAAAATAATAATGTGATGAGCTTTTTATTCATCACATTATTATAATACAGCCATATCTTTTTGTCCATTTTTATTTCATTTGGAACATATTACTTTAATTACGAATTTAGGCAATGCCAGCATACGAATACATCTGCGGGGCTGTTTGTAAAGCCTGAACAGCCATTCCAGAGAATATTTCTGCATCCATAAAGGCGCTCTTTCCATTTTACCAGCTAAAACATCAAAACTGCCGCCTATCCCCATTGTAATATAAGGCTTCAATTCTCTAAGATGTGCCTGCAGCCATTTTTCCTGTTTGGGCGCTCCCAGCGCAAGGAAAAGTATCTGCGCGCCGCTGTTATTTATTGCTTCGATAATAGCAGTGTTATCACAGTCTGAAAAATAGCCGTCTCTACAGCCAACTACATCCACTCCCGGGTACAGGATTTCTGCTTTTTCCCTAGCAGCTTCTGCTATACCAGGAGCAGCACCAAAGAAAAAAACTTTATAGCCCTTTCCGGCAGCCAAATTAAGTAAACGATTAAATAAATCAAAACCTGCGACACGTTCGGGAACGTGATGCCCTAACTTTCTTCCTGCCCATACTGTACCAGCACCATCAGGCAAAACCAGATCGGCAATATTAGTCAGAATGTTTTTATATTCTGCGTCGTCCTGACACATCATAATAATTTCGGCGTTAGCTGTAACTACGAAGGACGGCTGCTGTGCCTGTATTTTTTGATCAAGGTATGCAACAGCATCATTCATACTATATGGATGTACAGGAACGTCTAAAACCTGAATAGCGGCGATTTTTTCCATTAGCAACAACCTTTATTGAATATAGAGATCTATGATATTGGCATTTTTATCAATGCATTTATATTTATAGACCGGACGGCCTACGCTGCCGCGATGCAAATCAAGGCTCAGCAGTTTCAGCGATTTCAGGAATTCTAAATATTTACGGATAGAAACACGGGAAATGCCAACTTTAGCAGAAATTTCCTCAGTGGTAAACATTCCGTCGATTTTGATTATTTCGGACCAAACAGTATTCAGAGTGTTTTTATCCAAACCTTTCGGCAGAGTAACTTCCACATCTGTATCCTGATGGATGATGGTTTTATCAAGTTCATCCTGTTTAAGGATGGCCTGTTCTTCAACTAAATTATAGCGGCTTTTGTAATTGTTCAAAGCCAGGTTGAATCTTTCGAACTCAAAGGGTTTGATAATATAATCGAAAGCACCTAAACGGAGCGCTGCTTTGATCTTATCTTTATCATTGGCTGCGGAAACTATGATAACGTCAACATCATATTCCTGTTCGCGTATTTTGGCCAGTAACTGCAGACCATCCATCCCCGGCATAAAAATATCGAGAATGACCAGGTTATACTCTTTGTTCTGCATGATTTTCAGCGCGTCATCACTGTTGTGAACAATGTCGCAGAGCTGAAAACCTTTGATTTGGGTCAAATAATGTTCGTGAAGTTTCCCTACCATCGGGTCATCTTCTACTACTAAAACTTTGATCATGATGTTTTCACCGTCCTTACGATTGGTAATCTTATTGTGAACGTGGTACCTTCGCCTACGGTTGATTCAACCTCGATAGTACCTTTTAAATGAGTAACTGTTTGTTTCACTAAGAAAAGCCCTATTCCACGTCGGGGCCCCTTACTAGAATAACCTTTTTCGAAGATAGTTTCAAGTTTATTTTCCGGTATGCCTGGTCCGGAATCTTCAACGACCACCATTAATTCGTTATCGAAGGTCAGAATACTTAGATTAACGATCCTTTCATTGGGATGATCGCGTAAAATGTCAAAAGCATTTTCGATCAGATTACCAATGATCAAAATCAGTTCCTGTACCGTCGGACGAATAAATTCAGCAGTCAATTCACTCTCATCTGTTAAGGAAAATTCAATATCCAACTCTCTCGCTCTGCTTATCTTGCCTAAAATAAAACCTGCCAAGGTAATATCTTTTAGCCTTGTTACTACATAAGCAGCTTCTGCTTGTCTGTTGTTTGCGATTTCCATCGTAAACTGCTTCAATTCATCATAAGCTTTCATATCAATAAGACCCATAATAACATGCATCTTATTCATAAACTCATGTGTTTGCGCTCTCAGTGCGTCGGCATAATTGCGCACACCTGTCAACTGGTTGGCCAGTTCTTCCAATTCCGTCTTTTTACGGAAGGTTATGATAGCGCCGCCTATATGGCCGTTATCAAACAATGGCACCAGCGTTGCGATAAACAATACCGATCCTACCTGTACGGGCATATCCAGCGTAGCCCGACCTTCTTTTAAAACGGTGTCTAAAGTCAGGCCGTTCATAAAGCTTTCCAGCGACTTACCTAAAAGTGTATGCGGATTAGGTATGCCTGCCTGTGCCAGCAAAAACTCCGATTCAGTATTGATCAAAGTTATTTTGGCATCTTTATTAATGACCACTACCCCTTCTTTAACCGAGTTAAGCAGCGCGTTACGCTCCTGCAGCAAGGTGGCGATATCCTCGGGCTCAAGACCGAACAACGTGGATTTTACGTGACGTGCCAAAAAGACTGCTCCACCAATACCAACGAATAAACCAAACAAACTGGCCAGAAAAATCAGCAATACCGATTCTACGGTTAAATCCTGGATCATTTTCGGCGATACGCCGGCAACGATGTAGCCTACGATAGTATTCCGGTCATCACGGATAACACCTACTGCTTTTTCATTGAATACCGATGTGTCGTACCAGTTGGAATTAGTAGTCAGGCCCTGATCGGCAACGATATTACGCGCTTCGTCTTCAAAGCCATCAATAGAAGTAGGATTGTGAAAGACACGGATATTTTTGTTCCGGTCTAAAATAATAATACTGGCCTTGCAGGATTTCGCCGCCATATTGACGACATTGTTCAATGTTTCATTGGTGGTATTGAGATCGGTTTCATAGGTCAAAGAACGGATCACTGCTGGTGAATGCGACAATAAAGTCGTGATGCTTACCGCATTGACGCTGATACGCTCGTCAACAACGCCTGAAACCCTGTGAGCTATAAGCAAACTGGCAGGCAATAGTGACGCTACGATAACGAAGGTTATCAACAGCACTATTTTTTGTGATAAGGTGAATTTATTTTCGCTGTTTTTATATGTCATACTTTTCACCTCACCCAAAACTCTTTTGCCACTGTTTATAGCATAAACTACTTTTTAAACTTTTTGATAAAGTCCATATAATTGTGTAAAAAGAAAGAGTCATCAAAACCCTTTTTAAGG
>UQWM01000005.1 GCA_900544795.1 uncultured Phascolarctobacterium sp.
CTCGTTATCGTATCCTTTATCGTATCCCTGGTTGTAATTCCTATCGTATGGCCTTTCTTCCCTGGTAAATAATTACCAGGTTGTAAGAAGAACTTTATATTGTAGAATTAACAGAAAACAGGCGTGATTTTCACGCCTGTTTTTTTAATACCCATTTTTGTGAATTTTTTTAGAGGAAGGGCTCCAGAGTGTATCCTTTATAGCAAAAATTTGTTATAATAAGAAATGGTCTAAAGGGATACTTGCCCTTGAAAAATAGAGAATGAAGGGATTGTTTTTTCTTGGAAGAGCTATATAGAGAAGAATCACAGGTCAGCGACCGCAGGATGCAGATCTCATATGGAGGGCTGGCTGTTATTACCATATTGTGGATTTATGAAGGCTACCGTTATAGTAATACCGGTTACTTCAGCCCGCTGGGCTGGGGGTTCAATGTTTTGTTCGTTCTGATGTGGATTTGGCGGGTTGTATTTAAGTATACCTATATTCTTCGTGATGGCGAGATGGAGATCATCAGCCATGGCGTAGGCATCAGCCGCAGTTTTAAGGTTGATTTGACTAAAACCGAAAGCTATACGAATAAGTATATCAAAAGTTTTTTCAGAAAAACTAAAATACGTCATTACATCCATCGCTATTCTTCTGTAGACCCTAACGAGCAGCGGCTGCTGGTATTTACGGAGGGCAAGGATGATAAAAAACTGGCCGGCGTCATTTTTAAAAGCAGCGAGCGGTTTATGCGTGAATTGCGAAAGCAGATGCCTGATAAATTTTTAAATTTGGATTGATTTGGATAAGTTACAGAGAAAGGATGAAAACAATGGAAGCATTGGCTAATGTAGAAGGTTCTTTGATTTGTGCGCGTGTTATTCAGGTTTTTATTGGTGCGTTTTTTTATATTTTTCTGATAGCTAAAGCTGTAGGCGCCGAAAACAAAGCTAAATGGTTTAAAAGACGTATGAAATATACTTTTTTCAATAAAAGAGGTATTTTCGGTGAATATATCAACTTTGGTTACCCTATCACCTGGGAGGGCGTTGGTATTTTTATCGCTATTTACGGAGTGGTTTTTGGTTTTGGCTATTGGTATGTCTTTTTACATGCTTATAATTAAGGAGAAGTTTGATGGCAGAAATGAAAGCTGATATTATAGGCTTGTTGATCGAACGGCATGGTGAACGTGCCAGGATCAAGGTCGATAAAGAAAAGAGTAAGGGTGAGAAAGTACCTAAATATTTGGAAGCCTGGTGTCCGATCAATGCCAAGGTAGGGGATACCGTGGGTATTGAATACCAGGAGATGAGCAAACGCAAAATGCAGATGATTCTTTATGGCTTTCCGGTTCTGGCGGTTATTGCCGGAGCCGTTTTCGGTAACAGTATCTCGATATTTTTTGGTATCGACAATACGATGCCGATGCTGTTGGGCGTTGTTATCTGGCTTTTGGTAGTTGTTAACTATGCGCGTATTTTTAAGCGCGACGCTGTCCGTGAGGGTGTGCAGCCGGTGGTTGTGGAAATAGAAGTACAGGCGCCGCTGGTTATTGACGACAACGACGATAGCAAAGAGGAAGATAAAAAATAGGAGCTGGTCAGGTGAAAGTACGGTTAGCTTCAGGTTCGCCCAGAAGATTGGAATTATTAAAACAACTGGGTCACGATGTAGAAGTCTGCGTCAGCGCGTTTAACGAGGTAAGCGGCGCTGAAAATGTGGTAGAAGCAATAGTTGCCGCTAATGCCTTAGGTAAAGGCAGCGCGGTTGCAAAAGTAATGGGGTCGCAAATACCTCTGGTGTCAGCCGATACTGTAGTCGCCTTAGAAGGCGAGATTTTAGGCAAACCGCAGGACTCGCTGGAGGCAAGGCAGATGCTAATTCGCCTGTCAGGTAAATGCCACCGCGTTTTGACCGGTGTAGCTGTTTTGTATGAAGAGCAGCAATTAGTGGAAGTAACAGAGACCAAAGTCTGGTTTAGAAATTTATCGGAAGCTGAGATCGGGGCTTATGTAGCTACAGGAGAACCGCTTGATAAAGCAGGTGCTTATGGTATCCAGGGCCGTGGTGCGATTTTAGTCGATAGGATAGAAGGCTGTTATAATAACGTCGTGGGGTTGCCGCTCACCCGCTTGTATCAAATGATGGCACAAATTGGAGTGAGGGGCTTTTGAGCCAATGTATCAAAGAGCTGTCCTTAGACGACAGGCCGCGCGAGAAGCTTATGCAGCAGGGCGCTGCCGGGTTAAGTAATTCAGAACTTTTAGCGATTTTGATCCGTACTGGGACCCATAAACGCTCGGCGCTGAGAATAGCCGAAGATTTGACCGCTGCCGACGGGCTGTACCAAAATATCGCCTGCGTGCACAGTGTGGCCGAACTGGCCCGCATCAAGGGACTGGGAACAGCTAAAGCCGCGACTATTTTAGCGGCGTTGGAATTAGGAAAACGTGTGGCAGCCGCTAAACGGCAGGAGAAATTTAAAGTCGCTTCACCGCAAAACGGAGCGGAACTTTTATTGCCCCGGCTGCGTTACGAAAGACAGGAAAAGTTTTTAGTAGTTTTGCTGGACAGTAAAAATCAGGTCTTAAGGATCGAACAGGTCTCCGAGGGATCAGTCAACAGCTCGGTTGTTCATCCCAGGGAGGTGTTCGCGCCGGCACTGCTTTACCATGCAGCAGCCATTTTGGTAGCGCACAATCATCCTTCCGGCGATCCCAAGCCCAGCTGTGAAGATAAAGAGCTGACGCAGAGCTTGGCGGAGACTGGTGTAATTATGGGAATTCCGCTGGTCGACCATCTGGTCATTGGCGATGGTATATTTTTTAGTTTTAGGGAACATGGTTATTTAGATAAATGAGGTGTTGAAGAATGTTTGGTATTTTTAAAAGTTTTGCCCATGACATGGGTATCGATCTGGGAACGGCAAACACGCTGGTACATGCTAAAGGAAAAGGCATCATTATCCGTGAGCCTTCCGTAGTTGCCGTTGACCGGGAACATAAAGAGGTGCTGGCTATCGGAGCTGAAGCAAAGCAGATGATAGGACGCACTCCGGGGCATATCGTCGCTATCCGCCCTATGAAGGACGGTGTTATCGCTGATTTTGATATTACCCAGTCCATGCTTAAATATTTTATTAAAAAAGCTATTGGCAAACATTCTTTGATCCGTCCCCGTATCGTTGTCGGCGTGCCTTCCGGTGTTACCGAAGTTGAAAAACGTGCTGTTATCGACGCGACGGTACAGGCAGGCGCCCGTGAGGCGTATTTGATCGAGGAGCCTATGGCAGCCGCTATTGGCGCCGGTCTGCCCGTACAAGAAGCAACTGGCAGTATGGTCGTCGATATTGGCGGCGGCACCTGCGAGGTTGCCGTTATTTCTTTAGGTGGTATCGTTATCAGCCGTTCTATCCGTACTGGCGGCGATTCTATGGATGACGCTATCGTACGTTATATCAGAAAAGCCTTCAGCTTGTTGATCGGTGAGCGTACGGCTGAAGAAATCAAGATCACTATCGGCACGGCGATGGAGTTGGGCGAAGCTACAGAAATGGAGATTCGTGGGCGCGACCTGGTCACCGGTTTGCCTAAAAATCTGACGATCAATGCGAATCAGGTCTGCGAAGCCTTAAGTGAGCCTGTTGCTAATATTATTGACGCCGTACGTAATACCCTGGAACGGACTCCGCCTGAGCTGGCGGCTGATATCATGGACCGTGGTATCGTTATGACCGGCGGATCTTCGTTACTGCGCAATTTGGATCGCTTATTGAGCAAGGAGACCGGTATGCCGGTCTATGTTTCCGACGACGCTTTATCTTGCGTTGCGCTGGGTACAGGTATTGCCGTAGAAAATGTTGATATTTATAAAAAAGGGTTTATGGCGTCTAATAACAGATAAAGGCTGAATTTATTGTGAGCAAGAAAAAATTGAGTCTTCTTTTAGTTTTGATAGGGTTAGTAGCTTTGATGGCATTGGCTATTGACGGCAGAGTGCGCTTTCCTATGCTTAACAGAGTTGTAATTGCTGTTTTAAGCCCGATTAACAGTGGTGTACAAACGTTAACAGGAACTGTTGCTTCTTTGCATAGCAAAGTGCGGGCTATCACAACGATGGAAGCAGAAAACGAGCAACTGAAGAAAGAAAACGCCGAACTGCGCCGTGCTAATATTGCCATGGCTGAGTTTTATGCCGAAAACAAGCGCTTATCGAAGCTGTTGCAGTATAAAGAGCAGGTTCCAGAACAGAAGTTGCTGCCGGCTAAGGTAGTTGGCCGCAATATGGGTGATTTACGGGATCTGGTCATTATCGACCGTGGCGCTGCCGACGGTATCAATAAAGAAATGGCGGTCGTTACTGGTGACGGGCTGGTTGGGTTAGTCGAAGAGGTCTATCCCGATGCAGCCAAAGTTATGCTGATTACCAGTAGCCGCTGCAAGATCGGCGCCCGTATTTTAAGAGCAGCTTCCAGAGCCGTGGGAGTTGTCAGTGGTAGAAGCGTTGAGAACATGCCCCTGGAAATGGAACATCTGCCGCGTGAAGCAGATGTCATTAAAGGCGATGTAGTTGTTACGAGCGGTTTCAGTGGACGCCATCCGTCTGGTTTAGTGATAGGCACTGTTAAAGAAACCAGCCTTGAGGCTGCAGGATTGCTGATGACGGCAGACGTTGATCCGGCTGTGGATAGCAGCAAAGTAGAGGAAGTTTTTGTAGTGACAGGATACCATAATCCTGCAGCAGAGGCGGCTAAACTAAATAGTAATACCGAAGGGGGACAGGCACAATGAGGAAACTGATTTGGCCCGTCCTGTTTCTGTTATGTTTGTCTTTGCAGATGAGCTTGCCACAGGCAGGCTGGTTGCGCTTTGATTTGCCGCTGCTGTTTGTTTATTGTTATGCCATGCTTAATGGTATGGTGGCAGGGGCTGCGGCCGGTTTTATAACGGGACTGATCCAGGATATTTTGACCGGCGGTATTTTTGGCTTTCATATCTTAACCAGAACCCTTATCGGTTATTATGTAGGCCTGACTAAAGAAAAAGTTTTTAAAGACAGTATGTTTTATAATATCGTAGCGGTAGGCGCAATAACGCTGCTGTTACGTTGCTGTTATTTTCTGGTGCAGCTGGTTTTGGCCAAGGGTTTTTCGTTTTTGCTGCTGGAGCAGGCGCTGCAGGAAGTAGTGGCTTATTGCCTGGGAAATATTATTTTTGTTATACCGCTTTATCTATTGGCAGAAAAAGTGCAAAAATGGATAGAAATTGACGATGGATTGCATTAAATGAAGGAGGTCAAATCGTGCTGAAGAAAAAATACGAGCGCCGCTTGGAACTGATGCTGGTAGCAGCAGCATGTATTTTTTTGATTTTGCTCGGCAGAATGGCCTACCTGCAGCTTTATAAAGGTGACTATTATGGCAATCAGGCTGATGGCAACAGACTGCGCAGGACCAAAATAATTGCGCCGCGCGGCTTGTTTTTCGATTTTAAAGGTCAGGAACTGGTTAATAATTTACCCGGTTATGCCGTAGCCCTGCAAAGGCAGGGGCAAAGCTACAATGATAATGTTATCGGTATTTTAGCAGAAATTTTGGAAATGCCGGCGGAGCAAATCAGAAAGCGTATCGCAGCCAATCAGGATAGTTATGAACCGACCCGGCTCAAAAGCAATGTTTCGCCCGAAGTTATTACTAAAATTGAAGAACGGCGGCGGGAACTGCCCGGTGTGCTGCTGGAATTACAGCCTATACGCAATTATCTATATAAAGAGCTGGCCGTACATGCCCTGGGCTATGTAGGCGAAGCCAGTGAGTATGAGATTACCAAGGGCGCCTATAAAGGTATGCCTGCCGGCAGCATCGTTGGCAAATTCGGACTGGAAAAAACTTTTGACAAAATGATCCGCGGTACTGACGGCAGCTTTGACGAAGAGGTTGATGTTGCAGGCAATGTGGTTAAGCAGTTGGGTAGTCATGATCCGGTGCCGGGTAAAAGCCTTCAGCTGACGATAGATAAGGATTTGCAGGTGGTTTTGGAAAAGGCGGTCGATGAACAACTGGCCTATTTACGCTCCAGCGGTATCGCACCCAATGCCAGGGCGGCGGCTATTGTTGCCATCGATCCTCGCAGCGGCGCTGTGCGGGCTATGGTTAGCCGGCCGGCTTTCGATCCGAATCTTTTTGTCAATGGTATTTCGGAAAAAAACTGGCAGATCATCAATAACGACCCCAACTACCCTATGGGCAATAAAGTCATTTCGGGTGAGTATCCACCAGGTTCTACTTTTAAAATAATCACCGGTACGGCAGCTCTGGAGCTGGGCAAAGTTACGCCGGAAGAATTGATTTTTGACTCGGGCCAGCACTGGCTGGTGCCGATGGGTAACGCCGGCGGCGAAGCACTTGGGTGGATCAATTTTCAACAGGCTCTGAGCATGTCGGATAACGTCTACTTTTATGAAATGGGCAATCGGTTGGGTATTGATAATTTGGTTGATTTTGCCCGTAAGTTCGGTATGGGGAAGAAAACGGGTATCGAGCTGGAAGGAGAGGCTTCGGGACTTTTGCCGACACCGGAAAATAAACGGAAAATTTTTACCGGCGAGGATTGGACCCTAGGCGATACCTTCAACGCCTCTATCGGTCAGGGTATAGATTTGGCGACACCGTTGCAGATGGCAGTGATGATGAGCTGTATCGCCGGTGGCGGTGTCTATCATCAGCCTTATCTGGTAGATAAATTACTAAATAATGATGGTAGCGTATACGAAGTGAGGCAGCATCAGGATCCCTATTCTCTGGGTGTATCGCAGAAAACACTTGATTTGATCAAACAGGGCTTGATGGGTGTGGCACAGCCAGGTGGTACGGCGTCTTACTTTGCCAATTTGCCCAGGCCAATGGCGGCAAAAACAGGTACGGCTGAAAATCCTCACGGACGCGACCATGGCTTGTTTGTAGCCTATGGACCGGCCGATGCTCCGGAATTAGTAGTGGCTGCTGTCGTTGAACAGGGCAGCTTTGGTTCCATTTCAGCCGGCCCTATCGTATATAAGGTTTTTGAGGAATGGTTCAGGGAGGAAGGCTTGATTCCTCCCGCAGTGGCAAAATAGGCAGTAGCAGCAGAAAGGAAAGCAGATGCAGCAAAACAGGTATTTTCGCAATTTAGACTGGTGGCTGGTTTTCGCAATTTTAGGATTGGTCGGCATTGGTATTTGCCTGATCGCCAGTGCTACCCATTCCTTTGCTATGGCAACGGGCAAAGCCTGGCATGTAGAAAGGCAAAGCCTGTTTTTGGCGCTTGATATAGCACTGGTGGTTTTTTCACTGCGGTTTGATTATCGGCTGCTAAAAGAGGCGGCAACGCCGCTGTATGTTTTTAACATAATTCTGCTGCTGGCAGTAATGTTTTTAGGACATAGCCAGTTGGGCGCGCAAAGATGGATCCAGATCGGGCCGCTAAGCGTGCAGCCGTCAGAGTTTTCCAAGGCTATCATGATCGTGTGCCTGGCTGGTTTTTTAAATAAGCGGCTGGAAACTTTGGACAGCTTCACCGACTATTTGCCGGCTCTGGCCTATGTGTTTGTGCCCTTTATCCTTGTCATGAAGCAGCCTGACCTGGGCACATCGCTGGTTTTTATGGCGATATTGCTTGGTATGCTGCTGATCAGTGGTTTTAAAATAAAATGGCTGGCGTATATGAGCGGTGCTTTGATTGCTTTAATGCCGGCCTTATGGCATATTTTAAAAGAGTATCAGAAAAACAGGATCAGAGTATTTTTAGACCCTGAGCTTGACCCGTTTGGGGCAGGTTATCACGTCATCCAATCCAAGATAGCGATTGGTTCGGGTTTGCTGGCTGGTAAAGGCTGGTTTTTAGGTACGCAGAGCCAGCTTAATTTTCTGCCGGAAAACCATACGGACTTTATTTTTGCCGTAGCCGGTGAAGAATTTGGTTTTTTAGGGGTACTGGTCATTTTATTATTGTATTTGATCGTTATCTGGCGCGGACTGACTATTGCGTTGAATGCCGAAGATGATTTTGGCACCTTGCTGGCGGTGGGGATCACCTTTATGTTTATGTTCCACGTGTTGGTAAATATTGGTATGACTGCGGGTATCATGCCTGTTACAGGTGTGCCGCTGCCCTTTATGAGCTACGGCGTCAGCTCGCTGACTACGAATATGTTGCTGGCGGGGCTACTGCTGAATATCAATATGCGGCGGCAGCAGCTGCAATTTTAGAGGAGGAACGGCATGGAAAAAGAATTGACTATCGATATACTGAGCAGTGTACAGAAACCTGCTCGTTATACAGGCGGAGAATTTGGGAGTATCGTTAAAAGCCCTGCTGAAACAAAAGTAAGCATTGCTCTGGCATTTCCCGATATTTATGAAGTTGGTATGAGTTACTTGGGTTTTAAAATTTTATACCATATTTTAAACAGTGAAGACGGCGTAGCCGCCGAACGAGTTTACGTACCCTGGGTAGACCTGGAGGCCAAAATGCGCGAGCAGCAGATCCCGCTGCGCACTTTGGAAACAGAAAAAGTGCTGCGTGATTTTGATTTTGTGGGCTTCACACTACAATACGAATTATCTTATACCAACATTTTAAATATGCTTGATTTGGGGCAAGTACCTTTAAAAACAGCTGAGCGAGGCGAAAGTGATCCTTTCGTTATTGTTGGTGGCCCTTGCGTGTATAACCCCGAGCCGTTAGCCGATTTTTTTGACTTTGCCATCGTCGGTGAAGGTGAAGAGATCATGGTTGAACTGATGGATACCCACAAGCTGTGGCAGGATGAAGGCCGCCCTGGTGGGCGACAGGGCTTTTTGAGCCGTGCCGTGCAGATCAAGGGCATTTACGTTCCTTCGTTTTATGATGTCAGCTACAACGATGATGGCACCGTGGCCGCCGTTGTATCAAACTGCACTGAGGCACCTGCCGCTGTTACCAAACGCGTTGTTGCTGATATGAATACTATCAATTATCCCACGGCGCCCATTGTTCCTTTTGGCGAAATCGTGCATGATCGCATCATGCTGGAAGTGTTCCGTGGTTGTAGCCGTGGCTGCCGTTTCTGCCATGCCGGTATGGTTTACCGCCCGGTACGTGAGCGCAAGCCGGAACTGCTAAAAGAGCTGGCCCGCCAGCTGGTAGATAATACAGGTTATAACGAGATTTCGTTGGTATCCTTGAGCACTGCCGATTATTCCTGTCTGGCGCCAATGATCCACGATATGATAGAAGAATTCAAAGACGAAAAAGTCAGCGTTTCGCTGCCGTCGCTGCGTATCGATAGTTTTTCAGTCGATTTGGCGAAAGAAGTGCAGGCGGTGCGTAAAAGCGGTCTCACCTTCGCTCCAGAAGCTGGCAGCCAGCGGATGCGCGACGTTATCAATAAAGGCGTGACCGAAGAAGATTTGATGAACGCCGTCGGCGCGGCTTTTGCTTCCGGCTGGTCTTCGGTAAAATTATATTTTATGATTGGTTTGCCGGGCGAGACTGACGAAGACGTGCTGGCTATTGCCAAACTTGCTAAAGCCGTGCAGTACAAATATCAGGAAGTAACAGGTCGCCGTGGCGCGAAAGTAACTGTCAGCGCCTCTTCCTTCGTCCCTAAGCCATATACACCCTTTCAATGGGTCAAGCAGGACGATATTGCCGAGCTGCGCCGCAAGCAGTTTTTGCTGAAGGACGCGTTGAAAGTAAAAAATATTACTTTCCAATATCACGATTCGGTGACCAGCGTGCTGGAAGCTGTTTTTGCCCGCGGCGACCGCCGCTTGGGTTCAGCCTTGCTGTTGGCCTGGCAGAGGGGTGCTAAATTTGACGGCTGGAGCGAACATTTTTCCTATGAGCGCTGGCTGGAGGCTTTGCAGGATGCAGGTCTTGATAAAGAGTTTTATATCGGACGCGAGCGAGGCGAAAATGAATTGTTCCCCTGGGAACATATTCAGCCTGCCGTAGCGCGCAGCTTCCTGCGCCGCGAGTATGAAAAGGCGCAGGCCGAAGAACTGACCCCCGATTGCCGTCACGATACTTGTACCGGCTGTGGCGTTTGCCAAAAGCTGGGCGTTAAAATAATCGACTGGAAAGAGCAGGGCTTAGTATGAAATTACGGATGCAGATAACCAAAGAAAAAGATATCCGCTTTATCTCCCATTTGGAATATGTGCGCACTATCGAGCGTGCTATCCGCCGTGCTAAATTGCCTGCCGCCTATTCGGAAGGCTTTAATCCGCATTTAAAATTTTCGCTTGCTTCGGCTTTGGGCGTCGGTGTGGTCAGTCTGGCCGAGTTTGTAGAAATCGAGCTGGCCGAACCTATGGAAGCTGAAGCTGCAGTTCAGAAAATGGCGGCGGCTTTGCCGCGCGGTATCCGCATTTTAGCGGCAGACGTTGCGGCCACTAATGCGCCTGCGCTGATGGCTTCGGCCGGTGGTGCTGATTACAGCGTTACCTTGCCTTATACGGGGGCCTATGTAGAGCCGGTCACTGCTTTTAACGAAGCAGAAAGCGTTATCTATGCTAAGGCGGCCCCCAAGCTTCGCAACAAAGTTAAAGAAATAGACGTAAAATTTTATATCCCTCAGGTGACGGCAAGCTGCGAAGGCGATTTATTGACATTGACTTTCTCCTGCCGCATCACACCTAACGGCAGTATGAAGGCAGTGGACCTTTTAAAAACACTGAACCAGCATTTTGGTATGGAAATGCCTGTAGAAAAAGCAGATATCACCAGACTTGACCTGTACCGCGTCATCGCTGACGGCGGCAGGCTGCCGATGTTGGAGGCCATGTACACGGCGGAGCAGTAAATAATGCAGAAAGGAGAGTTCTAAGTGGAGACCAAAATCATTATCAGCGCTACAGCAGAAGAGACCCGGATGGGCTTGACTGAAAACGGCCGTCTGATGGAATACTTAGTAGAGCGCAGTAGCGAAAAGCATCTCGTCGGCAATATTTTTAAAGGCCGCGTCAATAATGTAGTACCTGGTATCCAGGCGGCTTTTATTGATATTGGTCTGGAACAGAACGCCTTTCTTTATTTAGGCGACAGTGCAGATGTAACAGAAGGCAAAGCGCTGCTGGTGCAGATAACCAAAGATGCCCGCGGCAATAAGGGGCCTTCGGCTACGCGCGAGTTGACCCTGCCGGGACGTTATGTGGTGCTTTTACCGCTGGCCGATTATATCGGCATTTCGCACAGGATCGAGGATAAAGAAGAACGTAACCGTTTGAAAACTATTGTTGAAGCAGCCAAACCGCCAGCTATGGGTATCGTTATCCGTACGGCGGCCATCGGCGCCAGCGAAGAAGCCCTTATTGAAGACATCAGGCGGCTGTGCGCTAACTGGCGTGTTATTGAGGCACGTGGCAAGGTCGAAAAAGCTCCCGCTACCCTGTATCGTGAGCTTGATCTTTCGGTGCGTATCGTGCGCGACTATCTGACTAACGATGTTTCGCAGATCATTTTGGATGACAAGGCCGTGTACGGACGTGTGTGCGAACTGCTGAAAAATATGCCCGGCGGTACCGAAGGGCGCGTTTTGCTGCACGATGGGCAGGAAGATGTTTTTGCCCGCTATGGACTGCACGAGGAGATCGACACTATATCTGACAGGCGCATAGAGCTGGCCTGCGGCGGTTATCTGGTTATAGACTACACAGAGGCCATGACTGTCATCGACGTCAACAGCGGCCGTTATAGTGGCCGTGAGAACCTTGAAGAAACTATCATGCAGATCAATCGTGAAGCAGCGGTGGAGATCGCCCGGCAGCTGCGTCTGCGTGATATCGGGGGCATCATCGTCGTTGATTTTATCGATATGCATACCTGTGAACACCAGCAGGAAATAGTGCAGGTACTGCAGCAGGCTTTGGCCAACGATAAAATGAAGCCGCGGGTACAGGACATTACGGTTTTGAATTTAGTAGAGATCACCCGCAAAAAAGCCCGCCAAAATCTTTCGGCAGTGCTTTATGCGCCCTGTCCGATTTGTCAGGGCGGCGGCAAGGTGCAATCCCGTGAAACTATCGCACTCGAGATCAAACGCCGGCTGCGCACGCTGTTGTCCAAGCCCTGTGCTTCCCGCAGCATTTTGATCTCGGCGAATCCCTGGATGGTAGAATGGTTGCGGGCCAAAGACCTGCGCCAATGGGAGCGCGAGTTGGCCTGTAAGATCAAGGTCGAGCCAGATACCGGCCTGCATATCGAAACCTTTTCGATTTTAGACAATACCGGTGTTGACAAATAACGCCGCTTGTAATAAAATATCCAAGTATAGACTGATCAAGTCTGTCCCCAACCGCGCAGAGAGGTTCCGTAAACTCTTAAGTGAGTACCGAATTTGGCGAGTCTATCATAAGGGAGGTGCAAATAGATGTACGCAATCATTAAAACTGGCGGCAAACAATACCGCGTTAGCGAAGGCGACGTTCTGAACATTGAAAAATTGGAAGTCGAAGCCGGCGGCGAAGTTGTTTTTGAAGAAGTTTTGACTGTTGTTGATGACAGCGACGTTAAGATCGGTAAACCCGTTCTTGAAGGTGCTAAAGTAACTGCTAAAGTTGTTGAACATGGCAAAGCTGAGAAGATTCTTGTTTTCAAATATAAAGCAAAATCCAACTACCGTAAACGCCAAGGTCATCGTCAACCGTTCACTAAAGTTGAAATCTCTAAAATCGAAGCATAATAGCTATGATTACAGTAGATTTATTTAAGGACGGACAGGGCTTCATCACAGGCTATAAAGTCAGCGGTCACGCAGGCTTTGCAGCAGCGGGCGAAGATATCGTCTGCGGAGCGGTCTCTGTTTTGACTCAGACCCCGATCCTCGGATTGGAACAGCACTTAAAATGTCAGCCGTCGTATCACGTAGCTGAAGCAGACGGCATTTTAGAAGTAAATTTGAATAATACTCCGAATGACCTGACTCAGGCTATCCTGGCGACTATGGAATATGGTTTACAAGGTGTGGCCGATCAGTATCCGAAGTACGTTCGCATTCATACACACAGGAGGTGAATCGTAATGTTTAAACTGATCCTGCAACTGCACGCTCATAAAAAAGGTACCGGTAGCTCCCACAACGGCCGTGACTCTAACGCTCAACGCTTGGGCACTAAAGCTCACGAAAGCGAATTGGTGACCGCTGGCAGCATTATCGTCCGTCAACGTGGTACCAGATTCCATCCCGGCAACAATGTTGGTATGGGTAAAGATTACACCATCTATGCTACTATCGAAGGCCGCGTTAAATTTGAACGCAAAGGCCGCGACAAACGCCAAATCAGCGTTTATCCGGTAGCTGAAGCTGCAATCTAATAATTGTTTTTAAAAGCACTCACTTTGGTGGGTGCTTTTTTATTATTTTTGACGCCCAATATTACAACCAAAGACGTATTTTAATACATCTTTAGTTGTAATATTGGGCGTTTTTGTTTCTATAATCAGCGTATAAGGTTAAAATAAATAACATAATTCTAACTTTAGTCGCATTTTATTATGTATTTACTTCTAATAGAATAAAGAAAAGGGGATTAGATAATTTTGCTTCGGTTGAATAATATCCCAAAATGCAAGTTGTTAATTTATATAAAAAAGAACAAAATAAATTTACTGAAAATAAAATCTATAAAAGATACTAAAAATCTATATGGATTAAAATAATAGTTGTATAAATTGCTTCTAAAATATATAATTATATACTGATAATATTAAAGGAGAGCAAAATGATGCGTAATACCTTTTCTTCGCAGGAGTGGATTAAATTCATTGGTAAAGAAAAATTACAAACTTTTCAAGATTCTTTTGCACGTGTAGATAATATTAGTTTATGTTTTTTTGATTTAGAGGGTATACCGTTGACGGTATGGTCTAATTCGTGTTTGCTGTGCCATCAGATAATCCAGAATAATAAAAAGCGCTGTTTAGAAGAAAAGCATAAAGCCATATGTTTTTTGAAGAAAACACAGGAGATAAAATGGTTTACCTGTTATTTGGGGTTAACATATTTTATGTGCCCGATCTATTATAATAATAAACTGGTCGCTATTGCTTATGGTGGTGGTATTTCTACAGAAAATAGCAGTGTGCCTGAAGAAATAGTAAAAAAATATAATATTCCGTTGATGTCACATCGGAAATTACAAAGGATAGGGGAGCTATTAGTACAAACAATGGCGTTGGTCAATTTTGATATCAAAGCGTTAGAAAAAGAAGCATCAGAACATATCGTTGGCACCGCTAATGTTTTCAGCGGGTTACTTAGTAAGCGTGAAGCTGAAGTAGCAACATTTATCTGCAAAGGGTTAAGTAATAAACAGATCGCTGATAAATTATTTATCAGTGAGAAGACCATTAAAACTCATGTCAGCAATATTTTGAGCAAGTTAGATATCAAGGATCGCATGCAACTGATCTTGGAATACTGCAGAATAATTCCCAACGATAAATAAGCGCTACCAGCGGGAAAGAGCCAAAAGATGAGTATCAAGAAAAAGTTAAGCATCTTTGTCGTAGTTTTGCTGATCATACCTATGACTTTTTTATTGTTGTCAGCACAATATTTTTTTGACCAGCAGATAGAAGAAAATGAAAAAATTTATTTGCAGGCAGCTATTAAAACAGTGCTTAACGATATCGACAACAGGCAACAGGAAATGTTGAAAGCAGGACGTTTGTTTGCCGGAAATCAGGATTTGTCTAAAGCCGTATCGACAGGTGACCGTGAAAGAATAGGAAAAGCATTGCAAAATCTCGATAGAAATTTTGACTATTTAGATTATGTGGTAATAGTTGATAAAAATAACAAGGTATTGAGCGCGTCATCGCCATATTTGCTTTATCCTGACAGCAGTATCATAAAAATATTGACTGGCAATGCTATGCAGCTTAGAAAAACGCATATTTCACAAGAAGTTGTAGCGTTAGGAGATCTTTTTGCCTTTGATTCACTGGAATATAATAAATTTCTGGTAAAAAAACTTAATCAACCACATGGCGCCGAACAGTATTTACGTCAGGGATTAATAAGTGTTGCTGTGGTGCCTATACATGATCAGGACGATCATCGGCATATTATTGGTGCGATGATTTTAGGAGACCTGATCAATAATGATACTTTTTTTGCAGAATCTTACAGCAAAAGTGTGAATAATTCTTTTTTAGCTTTTTCTGTAGAGGGGATACGCATCGCTTCCAATATTAGAACAGATACCAGAAATGATTTTACAGGTAGCTCTTCACCACATAATATGAGCGGGTTTTTAGAAAAAGAAAATCAGTATTTTGGTAAAGTCGACGTTGCTAAAGAGGTTCATGTATTTCTTGATAAATTACTGTTTAACAGTGCCGATGAGCCAATAGCCATTGTTGGCATCGGTATCCCGGAAGAAAAATTTTTGGGCATTATCAATAATAATTACAAATATCTTTTTGATCTGTCTGGTAATAATCTTGTTTTTGGGGCGATTGTTGGCCGAACGTATCAGTCAGCCCATCGTTTATGTTACAGATATGGCTAAAGAATATTGTGAAAACAATTTTGGTAGTAAAGCTGTTTTAAACAGGACTAAAACTGATGAAGGGAACATGCTGCTGGAGATGTTTGAAAAGTTTACATCACAGCTGGAACAGAAAAAAAAGGAAAATCAGCTATATTTGTCAGAGTTGCAGTGTGAACATAAACATCAAAAAAGACTGGCAGAAGAGCTAAAGAAAAATAATGAGCAATTAGAGATGAATGTTGCTGAACGAACCAGATATCTGAAAGATGCTTTAAATGAGTTAAAAAAAGTCGATGTGGCAAAATCTCAATTTATGGCAAATATCAGCCATGAATTAAGAACGCCATTAAATGCCATCATCGGTTCATCAGAAATTTTAAAAGACAATGTGCTGGGTACATTAAACGCAAAGCAGGAAAAATATATTGAAAATATCTACAGCAGCAGTAAGCACTTATTACAGCTGATCAATGATATATTGGATATTTCTAAAATTGCCAGTGGCAAAATGACGCTTAATTACAGTGAGTTTTATATTAAAGATGTTGTTTTACAAATGGTAGAGCATGTTAAAAGCTATGCTCCAGATAAAAAAATGCAAATCGTTATGGAGTTTGAACCAGAAGATTTTATCTTGCAGGCTGATGCAGCTAAAATCAAACAGATTTTATATAATCTTTTATCTAATGCGGTAAAATTTACAGGACAAGGCGGGGAAATCTCGATTCGTGTTTATAAGCGCGATGCTGTGGCAGAATTTATCGTTTTAGATACCGGAATCGGTATCGCCGAACAAGATCAGCAGCGAGTATTTGTTGAATTTGAACAAGTAGATAATTCTTATACCCGTGAATATGAAGGTACTGGTTTGGGATTGCCGCTGGTTAAAAAAATGGTAGAAATGCACGGTGGTTATGTTTATTTAAAAAGTGTTTTAGGCCAGGGAACAGAGGTTGTTTTTACTATTCCTTTAACGGCCGCAATTGAAGGAACTATAAGTTAGTGAGGTGGACTGGTGAAAAAAGTATTGATAGTTGATGATAATGGCAAGAATTTAGATTTATTTAAAGATTTTGTTGAAAGCTGGGGTTATGAAACTATTACTGCGCAACAGGGGCGTGACGCTATCGAGCTTGCTGCCAGACATTTGCCGGATGTTATTTTATTAGATGTTATGCTGCCAGGCATGAGCGGCTATGAGGTTTGCCGTGAGCTTAAAGAAGCAGTAGCTACCCAAGATATACCCGTTGTTATGATAACAGTACTTAATGATATTGCAGACAGGCTGCATGGCTATAAGATCGGTGCCGATCATTTTTTAGTCAAGCCTGTAGATTATAATGAACTGCATGCTATTTTGGATAACCTGCTGCAAAAGAAAAGTCAATTGGATACAACAGAAAACCGCTTAGCAGTGCTTGAGAGCCTTAGTGTACTTTTAAAACAGGTTTTGCTACCGGAACATATTGTTACATCTAACCGCAAATATCATTATTGCCAAAAGCTGTGCACTTATTTTAATCTGTCGAAAACTGAGCTTGAGCAGGGATATTTATTTGTGCGGGTACAAGATATCATCGCGAGCCTGTGCAGATATAAAAACAGTGGTGCTGAAGCTGAAATGAAGTTTTTAGACTCACTACAGATGAACAGCTGGTTACGACCGTTGTTGCAATATGTGCGCGAGTATAATAACGGCATAGATATTGAACTTCAGGAAAGCATCAAAAATAAACACTTGGAAAAGTTAGCTGAGATAAGCTTTGTCCTTGAACGTTATGGCGCTATTTTAGCAGGAGTTGGATATGATGATAGTAAAGCCCTGGCTACATTGCGACAGGAAGCTGTCCAATACGCTTATCCGCAAGATGTAGTACAGATTTTTGAACAGATTATCAATGATGAATTATTTATGAGCGATTTAAAAAACAAGTAAGTCGCAGCAGTACGGTTAAATTTAATTGAATGTTGGATAATAAAAGTAAGAAAGCAAAAGCTGTTAAAGTTTATCCTAAATCAAAGTAAGCCTTTTTGTTTATACAAAAAGGCTTACTTCTGTTATAATGATAAACAGAATATTTAAGAACGGAGTGTTACGATGCTGCGCAAAATTTTAATGTTAGTAATGATAATGGTTATGACTTCTATGGGGGCTGCATCTGCCGCCGAAAAAACTTATACAATCCCTGACGGCGGTTGTAGCGTCAGCCTACCTGAAAATTATTTGGTAGTTCCGGTAGAACGGCCTGTTGCCCCCGGTGACGAGCTTGGGGTCAAAGTTTCGCAGCTTTCTGCCAGCGACCCTGCTGATAAAAGTCTGGCACTGCATATTATGGTAGAAAGCAGCAAGCTGACCCAGGAACTGCCAGATCTTGATTATACACCGGGCGCAGTGATGCGCGATTATTTTACGGAAAACCTGCAAAACAGCGGTTGGTTGGAACCTGCCGTAACTGGCAGCATGGCTAATGGTAAAATCCATTTTGTGAAGTTTAGAGCCTACATAGCCGACAGCGCCGGTCAAAAATATGACGGCGAGATTTATGCTACAGTTAAAGGCGGCAAGCTGTTTTATTTGATGCTGATGAGCAGAGAACGGGCGTTAAAACCTGAAGAACGTGAGCTTTTGGCGCAAGCTGTATCAACGCTGCAATTTGCTGAAGCAGTAGCCTCTACTGTTGTAGAGGGCTAAAAATAAAAGGTTCCGTACATAAACGTACGGAACCTTTTATTTTTTACGGCAGAAACCAAAAAACGGCTGCGACTCGCACCACCGTAGCCGCAACCGTCTTTTGAGGTTGAAAGGATGAAAATAATTGAGAGAAGGGAGGAGGTAATTGCATTTAATGCTTTTGCCTTGTCTATATAATACCCTATTGTAAGTACCTTTTCATCTTACAATGCTTACATAATCTGTTTAATATAATTACATAATTATATTTGTGCAAAAACTTTTTCAAGCCGAGCAGCAAAAAAATATTTTGCTTTTTATAATCAAGCTTGGTAAAATGCCAGTAATAAACAACAGGCGGTGAGATAATGCGGACAGTAGCATGCTTTGGCGATTCGTTGATCTATGGCTTTCCCTTTGGGCCGCGATACTCGTGGTTGGCGCAGGCGGAAGCATTAACGGGGCATAAATTTCTTAATTATGGTGTTTGCGGCGACTGCTGCGATGATATTTTAGAACGCCTGCGTAGGATGTACTTACCGACGCAGACTACGCATATTTTGTTTTGGGGCGGCGCTAACGATATTATACAAATGCGTCCACTAAAGTTTATTTTGGAAGACTTGCAGAAAACCTTAGTATATTGTCAGTCAAGTAAACTTGAACTGGGATTGGTTTTGCCCTTGTTAACTGCCGAAAGTGGGTTGAATGAATATCTTTTGCCCCTGCGTGAAGCCGTTAGCAGCAATTTTGCCGGTAAGGCCAGCCTGTTCGATTTGCAGCCTGCTATAGGGCTTGGCAAAAAGCAGCTGCAAGCAGCATATTTGGACGGCGTGCACCCGACCGCCGCCACCTATGCGGTGCTGGGCACCTATGCTGCACCCTTGTTGGACACATGGCTGAGTAATTACAATTGTAAGTAAAGAAATTTTGCCTTAGCTGGTACTTTTAAGGTATAATAATATGATAGATAAGTAGGCTGACGCTGAATTTGGCGCGGCCCTGATACTAAATATTTAATAATGAAGATAGAGGAGAAAAAATCATGTTTATTGATCGAGCGAGGATTTATGTAGAGGCGGGAGCCGGCGGCGACGGACGCAGCAGCTTCAGACGTGAAAAGTTTGTAGAGCAGGGCGGCCCGAACGGCGGTAACGGCGGACGTGGCGGCAACGTAATTTTAAAAGCCGATAAAAATCTTAATACTTTGATAGATTTCCGTTATAAAAGAAAATTTGTTGCTAAACGTGGTGGCCACGGTGGCAACTCTAACTGCACCGGCCCTCGTGCCGATGACGTTATCATAAAAGTACCCATGGGTACGCTGGTTCGCGACGATAATACCGGCGTGCGCCTGGCCGACCTGACCGAGGATGGTCAGGAATTTGTGATAGCCAGAGGTGGACGTGGTGGTAAGGGTAACGCCTGCTATGTTACCAGTACCAACCGTGCCCCCACCTTTGCCGAAAAAGGTGAACCGGGACAGCTCAGCTGGGTCAAACTGGAATTGAAGCTTTTGGCAGACGTTGGTCTGGTAGGCTATCCCAGCGTCGGTAAATCCAGCATCATCGCCCAGGTATCAGCGGCCCGGCCCGAAATAGCGGCCTATCATTTTACCACGCTGACCCCTGTTTTGGGCGTAGTGCGTATCGACACCGAACGCAGCTTTGTTTTGGCTGATATCCCCGGACTTATCGAAGGCGCTCACGAAGGCGTTGGCCTTGGTCACGACTTTTTGCGCCATGTTGAGCGCACCAAAGTGCTGTTGCACGTTTTAGACGTATCGGGTACAGACGGACGTGACCCTATTGAAGACTTTGAAAAAATCAATTATGAATTATCACAATACAGTGAACGTTTAGGCCGCCGCAAACAGCTGGTGGTCGCCAATAAAATGGACCTGCCGGAAGGCCAGGAAAATTTTGAGCGAGTCAAAGAATATGTGGAAGCAAAAGGCTATGATATCGTCAGAGCTTCGGCTGCTACCGGCGAGGGGCTGCAGGAACTGATGTATAAAGCCTTCGAGATGCTGCAAAACTTTGAGCCCGAGCCGGACGAAGAAGAAAACATCATCATGGACGAGATCGATCCGGACAGCTTTGAGATCACCGCCTGCGCTGACGCTGATTTTGAAGTTAAAGGTAAAAATTTGGAACGCCTGGTCGCTATGACCAATTTTGATAACGACGAAGCTCTGTATCGCTTCCAGATGATCTGGAAACGGTTGGGCATCGACGAAGCCTTAAAGGCCAAAGGTATTCAGGAAGGTCAGACCGTGCGTATCCGCGACATGGTTTTTGAATTCAAAGAATACTAAGATCTTGATGAGGGGACTGAGCAGTATGACTTTTGACCGCTCTGTATTAAAAGCAGCAAAACGTATCGTCGTCAAAGTCGGTACCAGTACTATAACCTATGCCAACGGGAAACGTAATTTTGAACAGATCGACCGGTTGGCCCGCGAGCTTGCCGATTTGCAGAATCAGGGCAAGGAAATGATTTTGGTCACTTCCGGCGCAGTGGCCGTAGGCGTCGACCGCCTGGGACTCAGCGAAAAGCCCAAAACTATCCCCGGCAAACAGGCGGCAGCCGCTGTAGGGCAGGGCATTTTGATGCACACCTACGAAAAACTATTTGCAGAATATGGGCAAGTTGTAGCGCAGGTGCTGCTGACTAAAACCGAGTCGCTGGACAGGCATCGCTACACTAATTCCCGTAATACCTTTATGGAACTTTTAAGAAACAGGGTCATTCCCATCGTTAACGAAAACGATGTAGTGGCCTTAGATGAATTAAAAATCGGTGATAACGATAATATGTCGGCGCTGGTTGCCGGCATCGTCGATGCCGATCTGGTAGTGATCCTGTCCGACGTTGACGGACTTTACACTGCCAATCCGCAGACTGACCCAACAGCCCGGCTGGTGAGCATCGTCAGCGACATCACCCCTGAAGTTGAGGCCAGCGCCGGCGGCGTTGGCAGCAGTTTAGGCACCGGCGGTATGTTTACCAAGATCCAGGCGGCTAAAGCTGCCACTAGCTCTGGTATCCATCTGGCTATTGCCCGCGGCGACGAAAAATATGCCATCGCCCGCATTTTGCAGGGCGAGGATATCGGCACCGTCTTTGTTTCCAAAGAAAACCGTTTGCAGTTCCGTAAACGTTGGCTGGCGTTTGGAGCCCGCATCATGGGTACGATCGTTATCGACGACGGCTGCGCTAAAGCTGTGCGCAAAGCCGGTGGCTGCAGCATCCTGCCCGCAGGCATCACAGCAGTGGAAGGCCAGTTTGAAGCCGGTAATACAGTCAGCGTCGTCGACCTGTCCGGGCACGAGCTGGCCCGCGGTTTAAGCCACTATTCGTCCGCCGAACTGGAACTTATCAAAGGCGCTAAAACTGCGGAAATAGAAGAAAAAATCGGACATAAAAATTATGATGAGGTCATCCATCGTGACGACCTGGTTATTTTAGGCTAGGAGGGGCTTGCTATGACAACTTACGATCTGGTTCGCGCAAAAGCAGAGGCGGCTCACCGTGCAGCGGCGCAGCTTGCAGTAACTTCTACCGTAATCAAAAATAAAGCTTTGCTGGCCATGGCGGCAGCCCTTGAAGCCGAGGTACATGCAATACTGGCGGCTAATGCGCTTGATATGGAAGCAGGCCGCGCTAATAATATGAAGGAATCTATGCTGGACAGACTGGCCTTGACAGCAGAACGTATCGACGGTATGGCCGAAGGCCTGCGGCAGGTTTCCCGGCTGGAAGACCCTGTTGGCAATGTGTTGGATGGCCGCAGCTTGCCTAATGGCCTGACCGTAACAAAAGTGCGCGTTCCCTTGGGGGTCATCGGCATCATTTATGAAGCCCGCCCTAATGTTACAGCGGATGCTATCGGCCTGTGCCTGAAATCAGGTAATGCCGTAGTCTTAAAAGGCGGCAGCGAAGCGCTGCATTCCAATACCGCTATTGCCGAAGTGCTGTCCAAAGCGGCGGAAGCGGCCGGCATCCCTGTTGGTTCGGTACAGTTTATCGACAGCAGCGACCGTCAGGCCGTAACTGATTTGATAAAGATGAACGGCCTTGTTGACGTAGTGATACCCCGGGGCGGCGCCGGTCTTATCCAGGCCGTAGTGCAGAACGCCACGGTACCCGTTATTGAGACCGGTATCGGTGTTTGCCACACCTATGTGGATGCAGGGGCAGATTATGCTATTGCCCGTGCTATCGCCATCAACGCTAAAGTGCAGCGCCCGGCGGTGTGCAACGCTATGGAGACCCTGCTGGTACACGAAGATGCCGCGGCAGAATTTTTGCCGCAGATGCTGGCTGAATTTTTCGAGACCGGAGTGACCATCATCGGTTGCGAAAAAACGCAGGCCTTTGATAAACGCATCCAGGCAGCAACCGAAGCGGACTGGGGGACGGAATACGGAGATTTGCGTCTTTCCGTAAAAATCGTCAGCGGTTTGGAAGCGGCTTTGGCCCATATTGCCCAATATGGCACTAAGCACTCCGAGTGCATTGTGACCCGTGATTACGAACATGCACGCCTTTTCCAGCAGCGCGTCGATGCGGCAGCAGTGTATGTTAACGCCTCCACCCGTTTTACAGACGGTTTTGAATTTGGCTTTGGCGCCGAAATCGGCATCAGTACGCAAAAGCTGCATGCTCGCGGCCCTATGGCGCTGCCGGAGTTGACCAGTACTAAATACCTTATCAGCGGCGACGGCCAAATACGCGGCTGATAAATCAACTAAAAAGTAAAACTGCCTTTAAAGGTCTTAACGAACTTTAAAGGCAGTTTTTTGTTGTGATCAGCGCGCCTTCAGTAAAAAACATTCAGACAGCATGTTTGGTCAGCATTTGCTTACTGACATAAAGTTTTCACAAAATTTGTCATTAAAAAAACACAGATTTAAGTTATTATAACTTTGACCAAAAGAATAGAATAAGCTATAATTTTATAAGTAATACGAGCTGATAAAAATTGTTAATTTTATAAAGTAAAGAGGGATGTAAGATGTTAGGATGGATCAAACGCAATAAATACATACTGGGCTTTTTAGTGGTTTTGAGTGCGGCTAGCTATTTTGGCTACGGCTATTATAAAAGCAGCACCGAAGTTAAAGAAACAGTGCGGACCGCTGAAGTCGAATATGGCCACCTGGCCGACAGTATTTCGGCAACAGGCAGCCTCAGCGCCGTCGATAACGTCGACATCAGCTCCAAAATAACCGGCCGTATCGTTGAAGTTTGTGTCGAAGAAAACGATCACGTCAATGCCGGTGAAGTGCTGGTACGCCTGGACGATACCTCGCTGGCGGCAACCCAGACCCAGATGCAGGCCAAAATGACCAACGCGCTGGCTACCTATAATCGTTATAGCTCCCTCTTGGCTAAGGGTGCTATTTCCAGATCGGAGTATGACCTGGCCGAAGCAGATTATGTTGTAGCCAAAGCCAATTACGACCAGGCTACTTCCAATGTCAACGACACGATCATCACCTCACCAATCTCCGGCTATGTTATCGGTAAACCCACCCCGGTTGGCCAAACCATCAGTTCCGGTATTTCTGCGCCGCAGGTCATCATGTCCGTGGCCAATCTTGATAATATGCAAATTGAAACCATGGTCGACGAGTCTGACATCGGACAGGTAAAAGTAGGGCAAAAAGTAACCTTTACTGTCGATTCCTACCCTGACAGGACTTTTGAAGGCATCGTCCGACTGGTATCACGTCAGGCCGTTACCGAAAATAACGTTATCTATTATACCGTTTATGTAGATGTTGCCAATTCTGAAGGTAAACTTCTGCCGACAATGACGGCCCGTGCTAATATCATTGTCAACGAAGCAGATAATGTGCTGATGATCCCGGCTAACTGCCTGCGAACAGAAGGTAAGCGCCGTTATGTGCAGGTCTACAACGAAGCTACTAAAGAAATCCGCGACGTAGACGTGGAAGTAGGTTTAAGCGGCGACGATAAGGTTGCCGTCAGCAGCCCCGAACTAAAAGCAGGCGACAAAATTTTAGTGAGAGCCGCTAAGGCTACGCAAACCAATAATAACCGCATGGGCCCGCCGATGCGCTGATAAAAGGAAGGAGACGCACAAATGACTGCTGTGATCAGGCTTGAAGATATCATGAAAACATACATCATGGGCGACTCCGTAGTTCACGCACTCGACCATGTCGACGTCGAAATCGGTGTGGGTGAGTTTACTTCTATCATGGGTCCCTCTGGCAGCGGCAAATCGACAATGATGAATATTTTAGGCTGTCTCGACCGCCCTACCTCCGGAGAATACTATCTTGACGGTAAAGATGTAGCCCGTTACAGTGATGACGAGCTGGCGCGGACACGTAATACTAAAATCGGCTTTGTCTTCCAAAACTTCAACCTGCTGCCAAAATTATCGGCACAGCTCAATGTAGCACTGCCCCTGGTTTATGCCGGTATCGGCGAAGAAGAGCGGCTGGAACGTGCTAAAAAAGCACTGGAAGCTGTTGGACTTGGCGACAGGATCGGCCATAACCCTACCGAAATGTCCGGCGGTCAGCGCCAGCGTGTAGCTATTGCACGAGCGCTTATCAACGACCCGGCCATTATTATGGCCGACGAACCGACCGGCAATCTGGATACAAAATCCAGCTACGAAATTATGGATATTTTTATCAAAATGAACGAAGCAGGCAAAACCGTAGTCATGGTCACCCACGAACCGGATATTGCCGAACAGACCAAACGTATTTTAACGATGCGCGACGGTAAACTGGTCAGCGACGAATGGAGGTCTGACCATGTTTAACGAATCCATAAAAATGGCCATCGACGGTATGATCACCAATAAACTGCGTACCTTACTGACGCTTTTAGGTATCATCATTGGTGTCGGCGCCGTTATTGCCATGGTCAGCCTGGGCTTTGGCGTTAAAGAACAGGTCAAAAATAATATTTCCAGTTTAGGCAGTAATCTGCTCATCGTTATGTCCGGCGGCCGCACCGCTACCGGTGCCCGTCTGGCAGCAGGCCAGGGTGCACGCTTAACGGCGGAAGACGCCTACGCCATCGAAAAACAAGTTGAAGGCATCGCCTATGTCGCTCCGGCAGTATCGTCTTCCTATCAACTGGTAGTAGGCAACCAAAACTGGACTACCAGCGTGGAAGGTACAACTCCCAACGTACTTGATATTCGCAGCTACAAACTGGCAGAAGGGCGCAACATGGCTGAGCGCGACCTCAGCAGCCGGGCCAGAGTCTGTGTTATTGGGCAAACCATCGTCGACAACATGTTTCCCGAAGGTGACGCTATAGGCAAAACACTGCGCATCAACAAAGCGCCTTTTCAGGTCATCGGGGTTTTAGAAGCTAAGGGCCAGTCGGCGGGCGGACAGGATCAGGACGACGTGGTCTACATCCCGCTGACGACAGCGCAAAATAGGATGATGGGCATTACCCATATCAGCCGCATCACCATCCAGGCCGAAAACGAAAACGTTGTTGACCAGGTGCAGGGCGAAGTCGAACAAGTCCTGCGGCAGCGGCATAAAATCAAAGCCGGTGACGATGACGACTTCACAGTCCGTAATCTGGCGGCCTTAATGGATACTATGATGGAAACTGCTAACACCATTACGCTGCTCTTAGGCTGCATCGCGGCCATCAGCCTTCTGGTCGGCGGCATCGGCATTATGAATATCATGCTGGTCTCCGTTACCGAGCGTACCCGCGAGATCGGTATCCGTAAAGCGCTGGGCGCTACTTATAATAATATCCTTTTGCAATTTCTTATCGAAGCCATGGTCATCGGCATCGTTGGCGGCACACTGGGCGTAATTTTAGGTATCGGTTCCTCCTATGCCATCAGCTATTTTGCCGGCTGGCAAACGGTCATCTCCGTGCCTACCATCATCATCGCCGTAGTATTCTCCGTCGGTATCGGTTTGTTCTTTGGCATCTACCCGGCCCGCAAGGCCGCACTTTTAGACCCCATCGATGCGCTGCGCTATGAGTAAAAATTATTGCAGTGAACACGAAGTAAAAAACAAGCAGCCTGCACCGGCAAGCTGGCAGCAAAAAATACAGGCCTTCTTAGCTTATTTAAGAAGGCCTAAAACTGTTTTTGATTTTAAAGACCGCACCAAAGCCCTGATACTTTTGGCGGCTATTATCCTGGCAGTGCAGTATTTGCTAAAAATATTTGTAGAATAAAATAGAGCCAAGGTTCAAAACATCTGAGATTTAGTTAGAGCTCAGATGTTTTGATTTTAATGGCTGGTATTTGAGCAAGGCTATTTAAAAGTTAATGGAAGTTATATTTATTATTTACATATGGTTGTGCAAGCAGGCTTGTTTTTGGTATAATATAGTGATAATAAGGAAGGTGGGTACAAGGGTGAACAATAAAAAGCTGGGCATTATGGGCGGAACTTTTGATCCTGTTCATTTAGGGCATCTGCGCACAGCCGAGTTTATTTATGAACACTTGGGGCTGGAAAAAATTATTTTTGTTCCGGCGTTTATTGCACCACACAAGGTGGGGTTGGAGTTTGCTCCTGCTGCCGACCGTTACCGAATGACGGAACTGGCGACAAAGCCGTATCCTTATTTTGAAGTGACCGATATCGAGCTGCGCCGTAGCGGCGTTTCGTATACTTATGATACGGTGATGGAACTGAAAAAGCAGTATCCTGAATATGGATTATACTTCATTGTGGGAGCCGACGCTGTGCCGATGCTTAATACATGGCATAAGATCAGGGAGCTTTTGAGTGAAGTAACTTTTATCGCTGCCGACAGGCCCGGCTATGGGCAGACTATTGATAAGGTCTGTGAATTTTTTGGCGAGCCTGCTAAAAATAAAATTTTGCTGCTGGATACGCCCGAAGTGGATATTTCTTCTACTGGTATCCGTGAACGTGTCCGACAGGGACTTGCCATCAAAGGGCTGGTGCCCGAAAGCGTGGAGCAGTATATTTTACAAGAGCATCTTTACCGGTCTTAAGGAACGGAGAAAGGAGCTGATGTTGTGCTTAATATTATTGAAATGAAAAAACTTTTGAAAGAGTCGCTGCCGCATAAGCGTTACAAACATTCACTTGAGGTTTATGAAACGGCTTTAGAGCTGGCAAAGGCCTATGATTTAGATAAAGAGAAGGTTGGCGTGGCGGCGCTGCTGCATGACTGCGGCCGCGAGATACCGACCCGTGACCTTTTGATGCATACTATTGCCTTGGGGTTGCCTATGGATGAGGTAGAAAAAAATCAGCCGATCCTGCTGCATGCCAAGCTGGGTGTTTATTATGCCCGTGAAAAGTATGGTGTTACCGATCCGGAAATTTTGGAGGCGATCCAATTTCATACTACCGGCGCGGCCGGGATGAGTAAAACGGCAATGGTGGTGTATTTAGCCGACCTGCTGGAACCGACCCGTGATTTTGCCGGCATCAGCGAGATGCGCCAGCTGGCAAAGGTCGATTTAGAGCAGGCCATGATAAAGGCTTACGCGCAGACCATGCGGTATTTACTGGAATATGATTTGCTTATCCATCCTAACTGCATCGACGGTTATAATGAGATTGCCGCTAAGTTCAAAAAACTGAAATTGAATTTGTAGGAGATTTGCCAATGTCTTTGGAAGAGAATAGAGAAAAAAGACCTGTTCGCAAAAAACGCAAATTGCGTTGGGGCAGATTGGTATTTGTACTGTTGGTTTTGGCCGCACTTCTGACCGGTGCTTTTTGGGGAACGGTCTGGGTTTATGATACATTTATCAGTCCGCCGAAGGTTGACGTTATCGGCGCCAGTGATAAGATAGCTAAGGATGAAAAGTTGAACAAGCGCATCAACATCCTGCTTTTGGGTATCGACGATGGCGATAGTGAAGCCGATGCTGACGAGCCGAAGCGGACAGATGCTGTGATGCTGGCAAGTTTTGACCCCGGCGATAATAAAGTTTCGCTGCTGTCGCTGCCGCGCGACACTAAGGTGCGGATACCCGGCCGGCAAGGCTGGGATAAGCTGAATGCTGCCTATGCTTATGGCGGTGTAATGATGGCTAAGCAAACGGTAGCAAATTTACTGCGGGTACCGATACATTATTATGTTTTGGTTGACTGGCGTGCGTTTATTGATGTTATCGACCTGATAGGCGGCGTTGACCTGTATGTTGAAAAGGATATGTATTACGAGGACCCTTATGCCGACCTTGTAATAGATATCAAGCATGGTTATCAGCATTTGGACGGCAAGCGGGCCGGTGAATATGTCCGTTTCCGTAAGGATGAACTGGGTGATATTGGCCGTGTGCAAAGGCAGCAAAAGTTTATGAAGGCTGCTGCGGCACAGATTTTTAATATTGATACGGTAACCAAGATCCCGGCTTTGTTCTCGACTGTGGACAGGCATGTGGAGACGGATATGAATACCATGACGATGATCAAGGCTGCCAACAGCTTTAAGCTGTTCGGTGACGAGAAGGTCAAGTCGGGTATGCTGTATGGTAACTTTGATGATACCGAGGGTATCAGCTATTGGGCTACATCACGCGAGGACGTTCAGAAATCTTTGGACGAAATCGGTATTCCTTATATGAAAGATGATGAAGACGAAGAACAAGAATAAGAGGAGGCGAAAAGATGGGTTTTACTACTAGAGAAATTGCACACAAAATCGCGGCAGCTGCCTGCGACAAAAAAGCACAGGATATTTTATTGCTGAATATGGAGGGCATCTCTCCTGTAACTGATTATTTTATTATTGCCAGCGCAAGTAACAATATTCTGGTTAAGGCCATTGCTGATAATATTGAAGATAAATTGGCAGAGGAAGGTATTTTCGTAACACATAAGGAAGGTTATGCAGAGGGTCGCTGGGTTTTGATGGATTACGACAACTGTGTTGCGCATATTTTTATCGAAGAAGAGCGCGAGTTCTATAATTTGGAACAATTATGGGCAGATGCTCCGTCGGAAGAATTTGTGGAGAGTAAAAATGACTGATATAAAAGATAACGCCAAACAGTCTAAATATCGTGCCGGTGACGTAGTTACCTTAACGGTCGCTCGTTTAGGCGAGATGGGCGCTTTCTTGGATGCCGGTACCGGGGATACTTCGGACGATATTTTGCTGCATAAATTGCAGCAGACGGACGAACTCAAAGCCGGCGATGAAGTTAAGGTTTATTTGTACAAAGATCCTCATGGCCGGATGACGGCCAGCCAGAAGCTGCCGAAAATGCGCGAGGGCCAAATCGGTTACGTTAAGGTTTTGAGCGTGACTAAGGATGGCGGCTTTGTGGATATTGGTGCCGAACGCGGCGTGTTTTTGCCATATAGCGAGATGCGCGGCCATGTATCGCCGGGACAGCTGGTTTGGATCAAGCTGTACCGTGATAAAACCGGACGACCTGCCGTAAGTATGCGGGTTGAGGAAGATATGCTGAAGGCATCTAAGCCTGCCACCGGCATCAAGGTCGGCGATAATGTGACCGGTACGATTTATAATATCCTGCCGGAAGGGTTCTTTATTTTGACTAATCAGCGCTTTTTGGCCTTTCTGCATCGCAGTGAAGTGCCAGCCGGACGCTTGGACTTTGGCCAGGAAATTACGGCACGCGTTACTTATATCCGTGAGGATGGCCGCTTAAACCTTTCCCTGCGTCAGCAAAAGGAGAATGCGATGCTGGCCGATGCGGAAGATATTTTAAACTTTTTGCAGAAGCGTAACGGCAAAATGCCTTACTGTGATACGACGCCGCTGGAGATCATCAAAGAAAAATTTGGCATCAGCAAGGCCGCTTTTAAACGGGCTTTGGGCCGTTTGATGAAGGACGGGCTGATCGTACAGGAAGAAGGCTGGACGATGCTGACTGAAAAAGGACAGCAGGACAAGCAATAAAGAATATAAGACTCTCGTAGAAACGGGAGTCTTTTTTATGTTATAATGGCTGTATTGCAAGAAACGTTGACATGAAGCGTTAAGGAGCGGGAAGAGAAATGGATTATTTTGTTTTGGTAGTGGCTTCGCTGATTTTGTTTGCGGCTACTTTTTTTAGCACCGTTACAGGTTTTGGCTTTGCGTTGATTGCCGCGCCGGTATTGACGCTGGTAATGGGGCCGAAGGAAACTGTTGTTTTTGTTATTGTGGCCGGTGTAGTTGTGCGGGTTATCATGATGTGGCGCACCTGGGGCGAATTCGATTGGCGCACCGTTTTGATAACGGCAGGCGGCAGCTTGCTGGGTATCATTCCAGGTGCTTATTTGCTGAAGGTGGCCGACGCCAATCATTTGAAGATTTTACTGGGCGTGGCGCTGTTGGTGGTTACGGTTTTGATGGAACTTAAATTTGTGCCCGAGGTAAAAAATAAAACGCTGGGGCGTATGACTGCGGGGTTTTTAAGCGGTTTTTTCAGCGCGACGACCAGTATCAGCGGGCCGCCGATCGCGTTATATTTTTTGAGTGAGAATATGGAAAAGAATTTGCTGCGCTCAAATATGATCTGGATTTTCGCCATCGGCAGTTTCTGTACTTTGGGAAGCTTTTTTGTGGCGGGAACTTTTCAGGGGGGCAATTTGCTTACTTTATCGCTGTACGTGCTGCCGGCAGTACTTTTGGGTTGGTGGCTGGGTGAAAAAATGTTTTTCCGCATCAACCAGCATTTGTTTAAACGTATCGCGCTATTGGTGGTGCTTATTGGCGGGCTGATGACTTTGGGCAGCGGTATCAAGGGTATCATGTGACGAATTTATTGTAATATTGTTTACATTAGCTCTTGCATAAAAATTACTTTTCTTGAATTTTATACTTTTGCTTGACACCTTTTTCATAGGGGTCTAAAATAACAACAATCAAGTTTTACACAAGAAATTTTAATTAGGTGGGTTATATTGTGGAATCTGTTTTGAGAACTAATTTGGTAAATGAATATGCTTTTGACTTTAGCCGGGGCTATTTTTATTTTAGCGCTGGTTATTTTACTTGCTCAAAACTGCATAATTATATTACCGTAAACAGATGCCGATACCGTAGCTGAGATATGCTGCTGTAAATAAAAACGTGAATTTTTAATCGGGCTCTCTTACGAGGCTCGATTTTTTTTATTATCTTGTGTAAATAAAAAAATGAATTTTTAGGAGTGAAGATAAATGATTATTGTAATGAAACCGGGTGCACCCGCTACAGAAGAGTTAAAAGTAAAAAGCTTGATGGAAGCCAGGGGCTTCCAGATCCATGAAAGCCGCGGCGCCAATTTTACCCTGTTCGGCGTAGTCGGCGACACGGCGGCCTTCGACATGAATCAGCTGCGGGTATATAATTGTATAGATAAGGTGATGCGTGTGCAGGAGCCTTACAAGCGTGCTAACAGGATGTTCCACCCGGACGACAGTATCGTCGATGTTTGTGGCGTACAGGTTGGCGGCAAAAAAATTGCAGTTATGGCCGGGCCTTGTTCGGTCGAGACCCGTGAGCAGATCATCGGCGTGGCGCAGGATGTTGGTAAAATGGGCGCTGCGATTTTACGCGGAGGCGCGTTTAAGCCCCGTACCTCACCATACTCTTTTCAGGGTTTGCAGGAAACAGGCTTAGACCTGCTGAAAGAAGCCAGGGCCGCCACAGGGCTGCCGATCATTACCGAGATCATGTCGGCGGATAAGATAGAGCGTTTTGTAGAGGATGTGGATGTGATCCAGGTGGGCGCTCGTAATATGCAAAACTTTGAACTGTTGAAAGAGCTGGGCAAAACCAATAAACCGATTTTACTGAAACGCGGTTTATCGGCGACCATTGAGGAATGGTTGATGTCGGCCGAGTACATTATGGCCGGCGGTAATGATAACGTGATTTTGTGTGAGCGCGGTATCCGTACTTTTGAAAATTACACCCGCAACACTTTAGATCTAAGCGCTATCTGCGCGGTCAAGAAACTCAGCCATCTGCCGGTAGTAGTCGACCCCAGCCACGCAGCCGGTATGTGGTGGATGGTAGAGCCGCTGGCCAAGGCGGCTGTTGCCGTTGGTGCCGACGGTCTGATCATCGAAGTACACAACGACCCGGAGCATGCTTTGTGCGACGGTGCGCAATCGCTGAAACCTGAGCGCTTTGGCAGGCTGATGCAGGATTTACAGATCATCGCTGGTGCTGTTGGCCGCGAAATGTAAAGGGTTATAATTAAATTAAGCATATAAGCAAAAGGAGAGAACAAAAATGATTATTGTAATGAAACCGGGTGCACCTGTACAGGAATGTGAGAAAATTAAAAACGGGCTGATGAATAACGGCTTCCAGATCAACGAGATCGTGGGCGTGAATATGACGATCTTAGGTGTTATTGGCGATACCAGTACTCTGGATATCAACCTGTTGCGCGTCAATGACTGGGTAGAAAAGGTAATGCGTGTGCAGGAACCTTTCAAACGCGCCAACAGAATGTTCCATCCCGAAGCTTCAATCATCAATATCAACGGTATCGAGGTGGGTGGTAAGAAGATCGTAGTTATGGCCGGTCCCTGCTCGGTCGAGACGGAAGAACAGATCATTTCTGTAGCTAAATCCGTTAAGTTAGGTGGCGCGGCCATTCTGCGTGGCGGCGCTTTCAAACCGCGTACTTCACCGTATTCCTTCCAGGGCTTAAAAGAAAAGGGCTTGGAGCTGTTGAAGATAGCTAAGGCAGAAACAGGCTTGCCCATCGTGACCGAGATCATGTCGGCGGATAAGATAGAGCGCTTTGTAGAAGACGTGGACGTGATCCAGGTGGGTGCCCGCAATATGCAAAACTTTGAATTGTTGAAGGAACTGGGCAAAACCAATAAACCGATCCTTTTGAAACGTGGCCTGTCGGCGACCATCGAGGAATGGATTATGTCGGCTGAATACATTATGGCCGGCGGTAACGATAATGTTATTCTTTGCGAGCGTGGTATCCGCACTTTCGAGACTTATACCCGCAACACTTTAGATTTGAGCGCTATCCCGGCTGTAAAAAAACTCAGCCATTTGCCTATCTTTATCGATCCCAGCCATGCTTCCGGTATGTGGTGGATGGTAGAACCGATGGCGAAAGCTGCTATCGCAGCCGGAGCTGACGGTTTGATCATCGAAGTGCATAATGATCCTGAGCATGCTTTGTGTGACGGCGCCCAATCCTTGAAGCCCGAACGCTTCGCACACCTGATGGGAGAGCTGAAGGGCATTGCGCAAATTATCGGCAGAGAGATGTAGGATATAGTATAATAATGATAAAAACGGTCGTTGCCTGAAGCGGGCCACACGGCCGTCCAAATTTTGTAGAATGGCAGTATGGCGTATTTTAATGAGGTGAACGTAGTGGAAAGTGGTTTTAGAAGCACGCAGTGGCGACAGCTTACTTTTGCCGTTGTCGGTATGGGTCTGATCGGTGGTTCTTATGCTAAGGCGCTGCGGCGTTTGGGCGTAAAAAAAATCATTGGTGTCGATACTGACTTGCAGGCGCTGCGGCAAGCGCAACAGCAGGGGCTCGTCGACGTTGGTATTGTCGGGGCAGGTGCTGAGCTTGGCCAGGCAGACGTGGTGATCTGTTCAGTCTATCCGGCTGCTACGCTGGGTTTTGTAGCAAGTGCGGCAGCTTTTTTGAAAGGCGATGTGCTGATCACTGATGCCACAGGCATTAAGGGCAGCTTGCCCGAAGACGTGCAGGGGCTGCTTACCGGTAGGATGGAATTTATTGCGGGGCACCCGATGGCCGGCCGTCAAGGCAGCGGTTTGGGCATGTCCCAGGCTGAGATTTTTGATGGCGCCAATTATATCGTGGTGCCGGCAGCTTTTAACAGCAGAGAGGCAGTTGACTGGCTGCAGGCTTTTGCCAGGGCGCTGGGATGTGGGCAGGTGGTGGAAGTAGCCGCCGCCGAGCATGACCGCATCATCGCCTATACCAGCAATTTGCCCCATGCTTTAGCGGTGGCGCTGATCAACAGCGCTTCTTATAACGAACATACAAAATATTTTATTGCCGGCAGTTTTCGTGACGGTACCCGTGTTGCCGATATCAACCATTATTTATGGAGTGACTTGTTTTTGGCTAACCGGGATAACGTGTTGCAGGAACTGGCGGCACTACGCCAGCAGCTGGACCGCTGGAGCGAGGCTTTAGCTGCTAATGATGCGGAGGCCCTGCAGCAGATGATGCAGGCGGCAGCTGCTAAAAGAAAGGACTTGTACTGATGCGGACGATTACAGTAGCGTTAGGCGCAAAAACATATGATATCGAAATCGCGGCCGGGCTGCTGGATGAGATCGGCCCCAAGGCAAGGCAGCTTTCTAAGGCCGTTAAAGCGGCCATCATCAGCGACAGCAATGTCGACACTTTATACGGACAGCGGTTGGAGCGCAGTTTGGCTGGCAGCGGCTTTGAGGTGACAAGGATAGTTTTTGCTGCCGGGGAGCAAAGTAAGAATTTGGCGACACTGGGTTATGTGTATGACCAGTTGGCCGAGGCCGGGCTGACCCGCAGCGACCTGATTTTGACGTTGGGTGGCGGTGTGCCCGGCGATTTGGGCGGACTGGCGGCTGCGACTTTTTTGCGTGGTATCGATTTTATACAGGTGCCCACTTCTTTGTTGGCACAAATAGACAGCAGTGTTGGCGGCAAGGTGGCTATTGACCTGCCTGCCGGTAAAAATCTGGTTGGCAGCTTCTATCAGCCTAAGGCCGTGTTTATCGACCCCGCATTGTTACAGACCTTGCCACTACGCTTTTTGCATGATGGTTTGGCGGAGGCGATCAAATACGGCTGTATCCGTGACGCCGCTTTATTTGAGCAGATCGCTGTCATTGACGATGACGCAGAGCTTTTGGCACAGATCGACAGCATAATCGAGACTTGCTGCAACATAAAAGCCCGCATCGTGGAAAATGATGAGTTTGACACAGGCGAGCGGATGCTGTTGAATTTTGGTCATACTATCGGCCACGCTATCGAAAAATGCTGTGGTTTTACTACCTACACTCACGGCGAAGGCGTAGGTATAGGTATGGTGCAGCTGACGCGCCAAACAGAAAAAATGGGGCTGACGGCAGCAGGCACTACTGACAGGCTGGTAAAGGTGCTGCAAAAATTTGCCTTGCCTGTGGCGGCAGAGTTTGACCCGCAGGAGATTTTGCAGGTGATGGCACTGGATAAGAAAAAAAGCGGCAAGCAGATCACTTTGGTGATTATTGAAGCGATAGGCGCAGGCCGACTGCATAAAATAGAGTGGCAGGCAATACCTGCTTATATTGGATAGGAGAGCGTATGACCACATTGAAGATCACACCGGCCAAGCTGACAGGCAACGTTTGCGTTCCTTCTTCTAAAAGCATGGGGCACCGGGAAATCATCTGCGCTGGGCTGGCTGACGGCAGCAGCATCGTTGATAATATCAGTATGTCGGCAGATATGGAAGCTACCCTGCGCTGTCTTGACGCATTAGGCATCAGCTTTACCAGGGTGCCTTCGGCAAGAGAGGGCAGGACTGCTTTGGCTATTAGCGGCAGCGGTACAGTGCGGGCTGCTAAAAGCTGCGCCGATTGCGGCGAATCCGGCTCGACGCTGCGCTTTATGATCCCATTGGGCGCTCTGTGCGGCGCACCGCTGACCTTTAAGGGCCACGGTAAGCTGGTAGAGCGGCCCTTAAAGGCTTATTACGATATTTTTGACAGGCAGGGACTGCATTATGAAACGGCTGCGGCAGGGTACCTGCCGTTGACAGTAGATGGGGTGCTGCAAAGCGGCGCATACCAGCTGCCGGGTAACGTCAGCTCCCAGTTCATCAGCGGGCTGCTATTTGCGTTGCCGCTGCTGGCTGGCGATTCGCTAGTGACGATCACATCGCCTTTAGAGTCGCAAAGCTATGTGGATCTGACTTTGTCGTGTCTGGCTAAATATGGCATCGTTATCGAACACGAAAATTATTTGAAATATCATATCCGCGGCGGGCAGAAATACCGCAGTGGCAAAAATATGGTGGAAGGAGACTGGTCGCAAACGGCATTTTGGCTGGTAGCCGGCACTTTAGGCGGCGCTGTTACCTGTACCGGCTTGAGCAGTGGTTCCCTGCAGGGCGATCGGGTCGTCGCCGAGATCATTAACCGCATGGGCGGCAAGGTAACTGCCGCTGCCACAGGGGACCATACGGCGACACCTGCTGCTACTAAAGGTGTCGTTATCGACGCTGCCGACTGCCCTGATATCATTCCTGTGCTTGCGGTATTGGCGTCTGTCAGTGCAGGCACGACAGAGATCATCAATGCTGGCAGGCTGCGCATTAAAGAGTGCGACAGACTGACGGCTATGGCTGCCGAGCTGAACAAGCTGGGTGCCGATGTGACCGAATTGCCGGAAGGCCTGTTGATCAAAGGCAAGCCGGAAGGGCTGCAAGGCGGCACTGTGGATGCCTGGAATGACCACCGCATCGCCATGAGCCTGGCAGTGGCCAGCATTGTGTGCAGGGAAGCGGTAGTTATCAACGGCAGCGAATGTGTGCAAAAATCATATCCTGAATTTTGGCAGGATTTTACTACTTTAGGCGGGCAGTGCGAAACTATGGGAACGGGTGAAAGTGTATGAGCGGTGTTTACGGCAGAAAAATAAAAATGACGATTTTCGGCGAATCCCACGGCACAGCTATTGGCTTGGTCATAGACGGTTTGCCGCCTGGTCTGGAGCTGGACCTTGATTTTATTAAACGCGAGATGGAGCGCCGGGCTCCGGGACGCAATCTGCTTTCGACACAGCGGCAGGAAACCGACGCCTTCCTGATCCAAAGCGGCGTTTTTGAAGGATGCACAACGGGTACGCCTTTATGCGCGCTGATCCCTAACGGCGATAGCCATTCTAAAGATTACAGCATTTTAAAGGATAATATGCGTCCGGGTCACGCTGATTATTCAGGCAAGGTTAAATATAAGGGTTTTAACGATTATCGCGGTGGCGGCCATTTTTCGGGACGCCTGACTGCGCCTTTGGTGTTTATGGGTGCGGTAGCCAAGCTGGCACTGGCACGTTACGGCATTGTTGTTGGAGCTCATATCAATAATGTGGGTGAGGTTTTTGACAGGAAGTTTGACCCATTAGGCGAGGGTGCCGAATTATTGACGAGCCTGCGCCAAAAAGATTTTGCTGTGTTGGATGATGTGCTCGGCGCCGAAATGCAGGCATTGATTTTAGAAGCTCGCGAGCATCAGGATTCTATTGGCGGCAGTGTGGAATGTATGGCGGTCAATCTGCCGGCAGGTGTGGGCGAGCCTTTTTTCGACTCGCTGGAAAGCCGTTTAGCGCACGTCTTGTTTTCCATACCGGCGGTCAAAGGACTGGAATTTGGACTGGGCTTCGGCTTTTGCCGCAGCACCGGCTCACAGGCTAATGATCCGCTGTATTATGACGGCGACAAGGTGCGTACGGCGACCAATAACAATGGCGGTATCCTGGGCGGTATCACTAACGGGATGCCGGTAGTTTTTAAAGTCGGGATCAAGCCGACGCCGTCGATCTCACAGCCGCAGAAAACAGTGAATGTGGCCGAGCACACCGAAACGGTTTTAGAAATTAAAGGACGCCACGATCCCTGTATCGTGCAACGGGCGGTGCCCGTTGTCGAAGGTGTGACGGCCTGGACTATTTTAGATATGCTGTTGACATCAGACATTAACGGTGAGGTGTAAGCATGGAAAACTTGGATTTAGATGCTATCCGCAGCCGGATAGATAAGCTGGATGCCCAGCTGGTTGCCCTGCTGGAAGAACGCATGGAGGCAGTGCTGGAAGTTGCGGCCTATAAAAAGCAGCACGGCCTGCCTGTGCTTGATGCGGCGCGGGAAGCGCAGGTCATTGCCAAAGCCTGCGGTCGGTTGCAGCATCAGGAATATTCTGCGGCAGTGACGGCGACGCTGCAAACGATCATGGATCAAAGTAAAGCTTTGGAGCATGTTTTACTGGCTAAGGCTGCGCCGCAGGCAGCGTTGGCGGAGTTGGAGGTAGGCTGCTTCGGCATGCCCGGTTCTTACAGCCACCAGGCACTGGAAAAATATTTTGCCGGTCGGCAGATCAACCGCCATCATTACGCACTGTTTGAAGATGTAGTGCAGGCTGTAAAAAAAGGTGAAATCAAGTATGGCGTCCTGCCGATCGAGAACTCTTCGACCGGCGGTATCACCGAGGTTTACGACCTGTTGCGCCATTATGACTGTTCCATCGTCGGCGAGCAATGCGTCAAGATCGAGCATAACCTTTTAGGTGTGCCCGGTGCCAGGCTGGAGGATATTACTACGGTCTATTCCCATCCGCAGGGCTTTGCTCAAAGCAAAGAATTTTTTCAGCAGTATCCGCAGATGGAGCTGGTGCCCTATTTCAGCACTTCCAAAAGCGCGGAAACCGTCAGAGACAAGCAGGACAGGTATTTAGCCGCAGTCGCCGGTATCCAGGCGGCTGAAATGTACGGATTACAGATCTTGGCGGCAAACATCAATTATAATTCCAATAATTACACCCGCTTTATTGTTATCGCCAACGAGGCGGAGCAGGCAGCCAACGCCAACAAAATAACGGTAGTGGTTGCTGTGAAGCATGAGGCCGGGTCGCTGTACAGAACCTTGGGACATTTTTACCACAGCGGTTTGAATATGATGAATTTGGAATCGCGTCCCATCGAAGGAAAATCCTGGGAATATTTTTTTCACATCGACCTTGTTGGCAATCTGCGTGAGGAACGTGTGCGTCAGGCTTTAGCGCAGCTTTCTGACAGTTGCGCTTATTGTAAGATCCTCGGCAACTATCCTGCCGACGGCAGATAGGAGGTAAGATTATGGTTCATTTTGGTTTGCTGGGAGCCCGACTAGGGCATAGCTTATCACCACAGATCCACCAGCTGATCTTTAAAGAACTGGGCGTAGAAGGAACATATGAGCTGCTGGAGGTACCGCCGGAAGAATTATACGAAGCGGTGCATGAGATGCGTGGTAAATACTGCGGTGTCAACGTAACGATACCACACAAAATCAATGTAATGGCGGCTTTGACTACCCTTAGTATGGAAGCGCAGGGTATCGGCGCCGTAAATACTATCCATTTCTATAATGGGGCTATCCGCGGTTATAATACCGATTATTCCGGCTTTGGCCGCTTGCTGGAGCATAACGGCATCGAAGTGGAAGGTAAAAGCGCCGCTGTTTTAGGTACGGGTGGTGCTTCACGGGCCGTGCTGCAATATTTGATCGATCATGGTATCGCGAAGCTGCTTTTAGTTTCACGCAATACGCAGGGTATTGCTCCCTATATGAAGACTTTGTGCAGCAGCGTACCAACGCAGTTTGTTAATTATGTGCATTTGGAGCGTTATACAGGCGACCTGCTGATCAACTGTACGCCGGTAGGCATGTATCCCAATGTGGAGGCGTCGCCGGTGTCGCTGAAAACAGTGGGTAATTTTGAAACTGCTATTGATTTGATTTACAATCCGACGCAGACCTTATTTTTGCAGCAGGCCAGGCAGCTTGGTAAACAGGCTGTCAACGGTATGTTTATGCTGGTGGCGCAGGCCGTAGCTGCTGAAGAGATTTGGCTGCAACGGAAGATCGGCAATGATGTGATTTTAAAAATAGCTGCGGAAATGGAAAAGCAGCTATGAAAAATATTATCCTGATCGGTATGCCCGGCAGCGGTAAATCCACTTTGGGCCGCTTACTGGCCCAGCAGCTGGGATACGGTTTTTACGATGCCGACCAGGTGCTGGAAGAGCGTGAGGGGCGGACGATCAAAGAGCTGTTCGCTGTCAGTGAAGACTGTTTTCGCGACGCTGAAACTCGTACGGCACTGCATTTAGCCGGTCTGCATGGCTGCGTGATCGCAGCAGGCGGCGGCGCAGTTAAGCGTGCTGCCAATATGGAAGCTTTCAAAAGCAGCGGCATCGTAGTTTTTATCGACCGCAGCCCTGAAAACATCGTTCAGGATGTGGATACAGAAAGCAGGCCGCTGCTGGCGGCAGGCAGGCAGAAGATATTTGATTTATATGCCGAGCGTATCGGACTGTATCAAGGTCACGGTGATCACCGCATCGACAATAACGGCGATGTAAAAGCAGCGTTAGCGGCCTTACTGGAGCTGGCAAGGAGAGAAAGCTGATGAAAAAAATACTCGTATTGAATGGTCCTAATATCAATATGCTGGGCGTACGTGAAAAAACTATTTATGGCAAGCTGGATTATCCTGCCTTGTGCGCCTATATCCAAAAAGCAGCAGCGGCGCTGAATGTGGAAGTAGAAGTGGCGCAAAGTAATGTCGAAGGTGAGCTGGTAACGCTGATCCAGCAGGCTTACGGAAAGTTTGACGGCATCGTTATTAACCCGGCGGCCTTTACCCATTACAGCATTGCTGTATTGGACGCGCTCAAAGCGGTAGCTTTGCCGACGATCGAAGTACATTTGAGTAATATCCACGCCCGCGAAGAATTTCGCCATAAATCTGTTACGGCGGCAGCCTGCTTAGGGCAGATCTGTGGTTTGGGTTTTAAGGGCTATGCTTTAGCATTAAAAGCTTTAGCGGAAGAAATGTAATCAACATAGCTTAGGTGAAAATAGCATAAAAACTGTAAAGCACAACAATGTTGTGCTTTAATTTTTGTTAAGTTAAATATACGGTAGTATATAAACATCGAAAATAAGCAATAAAAGTCTCCTGGCAGCTTTACAAAGTTTAATTTTATGTTGTATAATTTATGTATAGCAAATCTTGGATATTTGATAAGTAAATTTATATGCTCATGTGAATATAGAGCACAAGCTACGGGGAGGCATACTAATGATTGATTATGTATCTATTGGCAAAAGAATAAAACTGACGAGGATCAAACAAAGCGTTCTGCAAAAAGACCTGGCCGAAAAAATTGGCATTTCTAAACCGCATATGAGCAATATTGAAACTGCCCATACTAAAATCGGACTGGAAACATTGGTGGCTATCGCCAATGCCCTCAATACTTCGGTAGATGAATTTTTGAGTGATACCGTCAGCAACAGCCAGGTGATTTTTAATGACGATCTTAAAACTGTGCTTGAAAAAGCAGATATGGAAGAATTAAAAGTGATCTGTAAGCTGGCCCGTGTTATTTTGAAAAAGGATTGAGCTATTAAATAATAGCAACATCAGGGGATCGCGCTAAAAGAAAAGCTTGAGGCGCAGCAACACAATTTAAGTAAAACACCGTACAGTAAAACTGTACGGTGTTTTTTTGCGGATTGTTGTGAAAAGGCGGCTCGTATCTTCGCATACCTAATGTAATTACTGTTGCCAGATCATAAGGTATTCTTTTTCGCCGGTATTTTCATCCGTTTGCTCGTCTTTGATTGTAAAATTTTCTTTTTTGTAGAATTTTGCTGCCCGCATATTCTTTTGATAAACGCTTAAGCTTAAGTGCTTTTTGATACCTTTGACAAAGTCCAGCAGCTGCTTGCCTATACCGGCGGACTGTGCCTTGCTCTCCACAAAAATTCCTGCGATGTGGTCGCCTGCCAGTCCAATGAAACCCTGGATGCCAGCTTCGTCTACATAAACATATACTTCTGCTTGTGCAAGCATTGTCTGTACCGCTGCAAAATTATTCTGCCAATATTGCGAAGAAATAAAATTATGGGCTTGCAGATTGGCCGCCAGCCAAATAGCTGCAACTTTGTGGATATCTTTTTTCTGTAACTTTCTAATCATGGCGTATTCTCCATTTTTGAGGCGGCAGCTGCCGCCCTTGCATATCACTCTGGTTTAATTTTAAAAACGGCTGTGTAGATGACCGGCAGTACCACCAGGGTCAGCAGTGTCGCAGCGGAAAGCCCGCAGGCGATAGCTACAGCCATGGAATTCCAGAAGGGGCTGGTAAACATGGGTATCAAGCCCAAAATCGTAGTCAGTGCTGCCAACATAATGGGGCGGAAACGGACGATGGCCGATTCTAAAACTGCCTCCCACGGTGATTTGTTAGCCTGCAAATGCAGGTCGATCTGATCTATTAGCACTACCGAGTTACGGATGATGATACCCGTTAAGGCCAGCACGCCAAGTTCGGCCATAAAGCCCAAAGGAGCGTTAAAAATTATCAGGCCCAGCATGACGCCTGTCAGTCCCAGCGGTGCGGTACAAAGGATGACGAACAGCTTGCGGATGTCTTTTAGTTGCAGCATCAGCAGGATCATCATAATCAGCAGCATGACAGGGACGGGTTCCAAAAGGTAACCTAAGGTTTTGGCACTGTCTTCCAAACTGCCGCCGATCTCAATAGTGACGCCGTCAGGAAGATTTTGCCGTAGCTGGCTCAGATCGTCGTAAACCTGTTTGGTGATATCGTTACCGGTAACGCCTTCGCCAATGCCGCCACAGACGGTGATAGTAGGCTGCAAGTTACGCCGCCAGATCATACCGTTTTCGGATTGGTAGCTAAGCCGCGCTACCTGTGACAAGGGCACTGCCCCACCCGAGGTGGGTATGGTCAAAGTCTCCAGCTCGGTGACTGTAGAGCGGTCGCCTGGCTGCAAACGGAATACCATATCAATAGTCTGGTCGCCTTCCAAATATTGAGCAACTGTATAGCCGGAAATTTCGGCCTGCAAGGCATTCGCGACGGATTTGCGGCTCAGGCCCATCTGCCGAAGTTTATCGTTGTCTATAGTGAGCCGCGCTGTGCCTGCCTGCTCCATCCAGTCAAAACGGGTCATGGTCACGGCTGGGTTCTGCGCCATTACGGTGCGTACCTGCTGTGCGTATTTTTTAACTACCGCATCATCGGGGCCGGTGACGCGCAGCATTACAGGGTAAGCTGCCGGCGGGCCCAAAGGAATGGAGCGGGAATAGCTGACGACGCTGGGCAGGTTGGCTGCTACCAGTTCGCGTATTTGCGGCTCCAGCCGTTTGCGAGCGTCGATATCTTTAGCGACTACTACCAGCTGGGCATAATTGTTGCGCGGCTGCACCGGGTCCATAACAAGGACGAAGCGCGGCGCACTTTTACCTACGTAGGAGCCGATACTTTCGACATCGGGATTGTTTTTCAGCATTTCGGTCAGCTTCAGAGCGGCTTCATCGGTCGCTTTGATACTGCTGCCTTCGGGCAGATTCAGTTCGACTAAAAGCTCGGGCCGTACGGAAGCAGGGAAAAATTCCTGCTTGATGAACGGGACGAGTAGCAGTGAACCTATAAAAATACCCAGGGTAGTCAGGATGACTATTTTTTGATGCAGCATCGACCAGGAGAGGATACTGCGGAATTTTTTATAGAAGCGTGTGTTATAAACATCATTTTCATTGATAAGCTGCTTGGGTTTGATCCAGGCATGGCCTAAAACAGGCGCCACAGTCGCCGATATGACCCAGGAAAGCAACAGCGCCATCGAAATGACAGTGAACAGAGAAGATGCGAATTCCGCCGCACTGGATTTAGCGAAGAAGATCGGCATAAAGCCGGTGCAGGTGATCAAAGTGCCTGTCAACAGCGGCATGGCACAGGTCTCAAAGGCATAGCTGGCGGCTTTGGTACGTTCCCAGCCTTCTGACATCTTAACTTCCATCAGTTCGACGACGACGATGGCATCATCTACCAGCATACCAAGAGAAATGATCAGCGCACCCAGGGAGACCTTGTGCAGATCGATGTTCAGAGCATACATACCGATAAAGGTGCCCAAAAGTACCAGTGGGATGCAGACAGAAATAACATAGCCGCAACGCCGCCCCAAACTGAGCAGGCTGACGGCCAGCACGATGATTATGGCTTCCAGCAGGCTGTCAGTAAATTCGCCGATAGAATTTTTAACTACCTGCGGCTGGTTAGCAACTTGATTGAGCTCAAAGCCCAGCGGCAGATTCTCTTTGATCTGTTTGACGGCCGTATCAAGGTTTTCACCAAGCTTGATGTTGTTGCCGCCGTCCTGCATCGAAATCGCAATACCAACGGCTGGATGGCCGTTAAAATACATTTTCGGTTCAGCAGGTTCGGCATAGCCGCGTTTGATCTCGGCAATATCGCCCAGACGGAAGGTTCGGTCGTTCGCCTGAATGGGAATGTTGCTGATATTAGCCAGCGTGTCGGGTGAGCCGGTCAGGCGCAGATAGGTGTTGGTGCTGTCACTTTCTGCCATGCCTGAAGGCGTAATGGCAGTTTCTGCCTGAATAGTTGCGGCTAAAGTATCAATAGGTATGCCAAGCTGTGCCAGTTTGGCATTGGACATTTGGATATAGATTTTTTGCGGCTGCACGCCTACTAATTCTACCCGTTTAACATCAGGTATCCGAAAAAATTTGTCTTTGATATTTTCAGCGACGACACGCATCTCTTCATAAGAAAAGCTTTCCGATGTGACGGCGTAAATGTTGCCGTAAACATCGTCGAAACGGTCATTGAAAAAAGGCCCTAAAGCGCCGTCAGGCAAGTTGCTCTTACCGTCGTTAGCGATATTGCGCAGTTCCAGCCAGCGCTGTTTTATCTCTTTGACGGGGACTGTATCCTGCAGGTAAACGTTGATAACTGCCGTGCCGGGACGGGAATAACTTGTCAAACGGTCGACGTTGGGCACGGTTTGCAGCTGTTTTTCTATTTTATCGGTCAGCTGTTCTTCCACTTCTTTGGCAGTAGCGCCCGGCCAGGCGGCCGAAACCACCATCTGCTTGATAGTGAAGCTGGGGTCTTCGCTGCGGCCTAAGGATTTGTAGGAATAGATACCCATGACCAGGCAGAGAAACATAAAGAAGTAGATTATTTGTTTATGTTTGATCGACCAGGCGGCCCAGTTGTTTTTCATTGGCCTGCACCAGCTTCCAGGCGGACGGTTTGCTCTTCGGACAGCTTGTTGACACCGCCGACAACGACGATGTCGCCCTGGTCGAGCCCGCTAGTGATTTTGACGTTATTGCCTTCATAACCGCCGATGGTTACTTTTTGCGTATGGACTTTAGTGCCGTTGACGAGCCAGACCTGCGGCTCGCTGGCAGTTTGATAGATAGCGGCTGCCGGCAGCATGATGCCGCTTTCAGTACCGCTTTGCAAATGCACTTTGGCCGTCATACCCAGCTTAACGGGCGCTGGCATATGCGGTACGGCTACGCGTACTTTGTAGGTGCGGGTAACGCTGTCGGCCATCGGCGCGATCTCGCGAACGTAGCCGTAGGCAGTGACGTTTGTTAAAGCCCAGAAATTGATAGTTGCAGTTTGGTTGGGGTGGATCTTATCCAGATGGTTTTCCGGGATGTAGATCTGTACTTCCTGCTCGCCGCTTTGGACAACGGTGACTACAGGAGTACCTGCGGCCACTACCTGTCCTACTTCGCCGCTGACGTTGGCAACTACGCCATCATGGTCTGCTACAAGCTGGGTATAGGAAAGCTGGTTGCTGTTGGCGATCAGCTGGGCCCGCGCCTGCCGCAGTGTGGAAGCAGCAGCTTCCATTTGTGTGTTATATTGCTCCATCATGGCCTTACTGACGCCGCCGCTGTTATACAGGGTAGTGTAACGGGAAGCGTTGTCTTTGGCCAGCTTATAATTAGCTTCAGCAGAAGCCACGGCAGCCTGGCTGGCTTCGACACTTTGCTCGATATCCTGCGGGTCGATGCGCATCAAAACTTCACCGGCGGTGACCGTATCGCCCAGATTTACACTGCGGCTGATGATCTTACCGGCTGCCTGAAAAGCCAGGTTGCTTTCGTAGCGGCCGCGCACCTCGCCCGGATAGGAAGATGTTTCGTCAACGGTTTCCTTACCAACTGTTACTGTGCGGACATAGGGAACTTCTTTGACGATATCCGGCTTGGCCAGGATATTGCTGACGATATGGTAAAGCAGCAGTAGGGCCAGAATACCAGCGATGATATACAGATGCTGCTTTTTGAGTGGCAGTTTTTTGAATATCTCCTGTAAATGCTCTTTAATCGACATCTTCATTCCCCCTGACCTGATTGGTAATGGAAGATAAATAAGTATTCAAAGTTTCTTCCAAATAAGTATTTTCTTTGCCGGATTCAAAATTACCCAAATCACGAATCTGGTTATGTGTCAGAAAAAAGAATACGATGATGCTTTCCAAAGTAAAAGCCACGTGGGTGGGCAGTACGTTTTTTTTGATGCTGCCGTCGGCAATACCATCGGTAACCAGATCGGACATGAATTTGTGGATCTTATAAAGACGGTTTTTGATAAAGCTGTCGCACATAAAAGTAGGCGTCAAAAGCTCGCGGTAAATCAAATGGATACGATGTGGGTGCAGCTTCTGCACCTCGGAGATAGCGGCGATATACTCGCGCAGCTTCGCAAGCGGCGCCAGCTCTTTGCTGCTGACTCTGGCGATAAGGTTTAAAAATAAATTAGACTGCTCGTTGAGCACTTCCTGATAAAGATTTTTTTTGCCACCGAAATAATAAGAAATAAGGGCGCTGTTAACACCGGATTTTTTGGCGATCTCTTTGATAGAAACGCCGTTAAAGTGATTAGCGGCGAACAGGTCGGTCGCAGCTAAAAGGATTTTTTCAGCAGAGGATGCCGAGGCTTCAACTGGATTCATACAGAACACTCCTTCAGAGATTAATTAAACAATTAATTATTGTTTATTATAACACTAAGGGCCACGGAGCGTAAATATGTAAAAATCATAAAAGACGGTGTAGAATAGTTGCTAATCTGCTATAATAAGTTAATAAATATTTTAATGAAAGCGAGCTTGACTATGACTTTGGAAATGATACTGCTGGCGCTGCTGCTATTGGTGCAGGTAGCGGTTTTGATAATGGTGTGGCGGCTTGTGCAGGCGCGCGGGCAGCAAAACGACGAGCTGTTGCAAGATGTTACGCGGCAGCTTGACAGCCTGGAACGGCGGTTTTACGAAAACGTGCGCGATCTGCGCAGCGAACAGAATACGTTGGCACGTGCGGCTCGGATGGAAAGCCAGGCAGCTTCCGACCGCTTAGGAGAGCAACTGGATAAAAGGTTGGAGAAGTTGGGCGAAAGCACGGCGGCCAATCTGGAACAGATACGCCTGACCGTTGACGAAAAGCTGCAATCGACGCTGGAACGCCGTTTAGGCGAATCTTTCCAGCAGGTCAGCCTGCGCCTGGAACAGGTACATCGGGGTTTAGGTGAGATGCAGACTTTGGCCGGCGGCGTCGGCGATTTAAAACGCATCCTTTCCAATGTTAAAAACCGCGGTATCTGGGGCGAAATGCAGTTGGGTATTTTGCTGCGCGACCTGCTGGCGCCGGAACAGTTTGCCGAGAACGTGGCCGTGAAGCAGGGCAGCGCTGAACGGGTAGAATTTGCCTTGAAGCTGCCGGGCAGCAAGGACGACATTGTATGGCTGCCTATCGACGCCAAATTCCCGCAGGAGGATTTTCAGCGGTTGCTGGAGGCTCGCGAACAGGCCGATACTGCTGCTGCCGATGTGGCACTAAAGCAGCTGGAACGTCGGCTGAAAAGCGAGGCCAAGGATATCCAGAGCAAATACCTGTGCCCGCCGCAAACTACGGATTTTGCCATTATGTACCTGCCCATAGAAGGGCTTTTTGCCGAAGCGGTGAACCTGCCGGGCTTGCTGGACGAATTACAGCGTACTTACCGGGTGTGTGTGGCCGGGCCAACCACTTTGGCCGCCCTGCTCAACAGCCTGCAAATGGGCTTTAAAACGCTGGCTATCGAAAAACGCACTGGCGAGGTGTGGCGTACTATCGCTGCTGTGAAGCAGGATTTTACTACCTTCAGCCTGCTTTTGGATAAAACGAAAAAGAAACTACAGGAGGCCAGCGGCCATATCGATGCGGCAGCCAGGCGCAGCCGGGTTATCAATAAACGCCTGGATGGCAGCAAGCTGGACGACGAGAACTTAGAATGGCAGGAGGAAGCCTTGCATGACCGAGAACAATAAGGACGGGCAGCCGCGTTATAAAGAGCAGCCCTGGTGGGTGCAGCTTTTTGTGGCGCTCTATGCCATGTTTTGGCTGACGATGATTTTTGTTGCCGGGCTAAACAGCCTGCATTTGGGCAGACTTGATTTTGACAGTATCAGTATGGCCTTTGCTTTGACGGTGGGATTGTACCCTTTAATAAAAATCCTGGAGAAACTGTAAGATGTATTACATAAAAACATGTTTGTGCAGCTTGACAAGCCAAAAGGGTCGGACTATAATTGATACAAGCTTGAAAATTACATAGTTCATTTATCCGACGATGGAGAAAAGTAAGTCAGCAGGCGGTACAGAGAAACGGCGGTCAGTGCAAGCCGTAACGTCCTAAAACTGAATTCCGCTCCGGAGGAGACAGGGGTTGCAACCTGTCCGGGTCCGACCGATATATCGGCAATGAGGCCGCACTGCGGCGAAAAAAGGTGGCACCACGTGAGTAGAACTCTCGTCCTTGATTGTAATTGATCAAGCCGAGAGTTTTTTATTTTACAGGTGAATGGAGAGATGGACAATGAAAATTATTGTAACCGAAAAAATTTCTGACAAAGGTGTAGCTTTGCTGCAAGCGGTGCCGGACTTTGACGTAGACGTGCGTTTTGATATCGACAGAAAAGAATTGCTCGCTATCATCCCCGATTATGACGCCATCGTTGTGCGCAGTGTTACCAAGATCAACGAAGAGTTTTACAAGCATGCGACTAATTTAAAAGTAGTTGGCCGTGCCGGTAACGGCGTTGACAACATCGAGATGGAAGGCGCTACCAAACGCGGTATAATCGTCGTCAATACGCCGGAATCCAATATCGTTTCGGCAGCCGAGCATACGATCGGCCTCTTGCTCAGCTCGTCCCGCAACGTGGTCAAAGCCCATAAAATGATCGAATCCAGAGTTTGGGACCGCACCGGCCTTAAAGGCAGCGAGCTGCTGGGCAAAACTTTGGGTATTATCGGCCTGGGCCGTATCGGTGGTCTGGTGGCTACCCGCCTGCAGGCTTTCGGCATGAAGATCGTGGCTTATGACCCGTATATCGCCGATGCCCGTTTCCGTAAATACAGCGCTGAAAAATGCGAGACTTTAGATGAACTGCTGGAGCAGTCTGACTTTATCAGCATCCATACCCCAAAAACAGAAGAAACCTTTAATATGATCACCACCAAAGAGTTTGCCAAATGCAAACCGGGTGTACGCGTGGTCAACTGTGCCCGCGGCGGCCTGATCAACGAAAACGATCTGGCGGCTGCCATTAAAGAAGGCATCGTAGCCAGCGCCGGTATCGACGTTTTGGTAGACGAGCCGCAACCTATCTCGCCGCTGATCGATCTGCCGGAATGTGTATTGACCCCGCATCTGGGCGCGGATACTACCGAAGCCCAGGACAACGTAGGTATAGCTATCGCCGAAGAAGTTATTGCGGCGCTGCACGGCGAAATGGTTCCGAATGCAGTTAATCTGCCGACTTTACAGCCGACCGAGCTGGAAGAGATGCAGGGCTACCTGACTTTGGGCGAATATTTGGGCAAGCTGTATTACCAGTTGAAAAAAGCAGCCGTCGAAAAAGTAGAGATCATCTATACCGGCGAAGTTGCTGCAATGGAAACCGGTATGCTGACCCGTGCTGTATTGAAGGGCGTATTTGAACCCATCCTCAAAGAACGCGTCAATTATGTCAATGCGGCATTGACGGCTGAAAGCCGTGGCGTCGATGTTATCGAAAGCAAGCATGCAGGTAAACACAATCTGCTACAGGTCAAGATCCATACGAAGGACGATGTCTTTACTGTCGCCGGTACTGTTTTTGGCGAAAAGGAGATCCGTATCATCGAGATCGACGACTATCAGTTCGACCTGACTCCGGCTCCCTTTATGCTGGTAGCACGCAATCAGGACAAACCGGGCATGATCGGGCAGATCGGTACCCTGCTGGGCGCCAGCAAAGTCAACATCGCTACTATGCAGGTCAGCCGCAACATCAAAGACGGCAACGCCATGATGTTTATGACCGTGGACAGCGAAGTGGGCAAAGAAACTTTGAAACTGCTGCAGGGCCTGGACGGTATCCTGCAAGTTAATCTTGTAAAACTGTGAGTATGATTTTCAATCGAGAGATAGGTATCATCGTCCTGACGGCTTATGTCAGGTTCAAGGATCTGAACGAGGATATCAATCTGCTGGCGTATATCGTGATGGGACTTGCAGTTTGTCATATGTATATCAAATATAAGCGGCTCAACGATTAAAAAAAGCCCCGTTACTCATTGAGTAACGGGGCTTTACTGCTTTGCCGAATACTATTCGGCAAAAATCACCTTGCCGTCTTTAAAGGCCTGTACTCGGGCCAGCGATTCGACGCGGAAGCCGGCATCGATAAGGCGCTGACGGCCGGGCTGGAAAGATTTTTCGATAACGATGCCGATACCGACTACTTCGCTGCCAGCCTGCCTGACGATGTTAGCCAGGCCAAAGGCTGCCTCGCCGTTAGCCAGAAAGTCATCGATAATGAGGACTTTTTCTCCAGGTGGCAAAAACTTTTTTAAAACAGTCACTTCGCTGGTGACTTTTTTAGTGAAGGAATAGACCTTGGTACTGTAAGCATCGCTGCTCATCAGCGCCGATTTTTGCTTGCGGGCAAAAACAACGGGTACGTGCAGGCACAGACCCGTCGGTAAAGCGCAGGCGATGCCTGAGGATTCGATGGTAAAGATCTTGGTAACGCCGCAGCCTGCAAAACGGCGGTAGAATTCCTTGCCGATCTCCATCATCAGCTCGGGATCGATCTGATGGTTTAAAAAAGAATCTACCTTTAAAATAGCATCGTTTAAGACCAGGCCTTCGGACATGATTTTTTCTTTGAGCAGTTTCATGGATATACACCTCGAACGTTTACTTCCTTATAATATTATAGGATATGATATTATTGCCATTTAGTCCAGCAATTTTGTAAAAGAAAAACAAAATTCAGAAAAATCGCAAAAGAATGATACAAAAAAATCTTGACAAGTGGCAAAAATACTGGCATAATGTAAAACATAACACGAACAAATTACATTTTGTTTTACAACTTGATAGGAAAGGCTTTGAATGGGAATAAAGTTGCTGAGTTTACCGAAAGCAGAGAAACGGCGGGTGGTGCAAGCCGTAATGGTACAGTGATGATACTCGCCCGGGAGCCGCGTTTCTGAACGGGACAGTGTTTCAGTAGGAAGCGACGCCGGCGCAGCGTTAAGCGTTCGAAGCCAAGCTTCGAGACAATGAGGTCAAATTAGGGTGGTACCGCGGTGAAAGTCGCCCCTATCTGCAAAGCAGGTAGGGGCGTTTTTTTATATCTAAATTTCCTGGGAGGTGGCAAAATGGAGCAGATCCTATCTATCGTAGTGCGTAACCAGCCCGGTGTCCTGATGCGGGTCGCGGGTATGTTTTCGCGGCGCGGCTTCAATATCGACAGTCTGGCAGTCGGCACTACGCAAAACCCCGAATTTTCGAGGATGACTGTTACCATGCAGGCTGATGACGCTACTATCAAGCAGGTCTGCAAACAGCTGACAAAGCTGGTCGAGGTAGAGGCTGTGAAAGTGCTGCCGCCTAAAGCCAGCGCTAAACGCAGTATGGTCATGGTCAAGGTCCACGCCGGTGACAAAAGGCTGGAGCTGCTGCGGCTGGCCGATGTCTTTCGTGCCCACGCTGTTGATGTGACAGGTGAGTCGCTGATATTTTTGGCGACCGGTATCGACGATAAGCTGAACGCTTTTGTCGATGTGATGCGGCCCTACGGCATACTGGAAATGGTACAGACAGGCCTGGTGGCACTGGAACGGGGCGACGGCTCTATGGACGTCCAAAAGTCGCGTTACGCCTGGCCGCAGGACAGCTGCAGGCAATCAGCTATTTAATCTAGTCAGTTCTCAAATTTAAATAAACACAGTACACAAAAGGAGATGTAAAAACAATGGTAAAAATGTATTATGACAAAGACGCAAACTGGGAAATGCTCAATGGTAAAACTATCGCTATTATCGGCTACGGTTCTCAAGGCCATGCGCATGCCCTTAACTTAAAGGAAAGTGGCGCTAATGTTATCGTAGGTTTGTATGAAGGGTCCAAATCCTGGGCTAAAGCTGAAGCAGCCGGCCTGAAGGTTATGACTGCCGCCGAAGCAACTAAAGCTGCCGACGTAGTTATGATGCTGATCCCCGACGAAAAACAGGGCGCTACCTATAAAAACGATATCGCTCCTAACCTGAAACAGGGCGCTGCCCTTGCTTTCGCTCACGGCTTCAATATCCATTTCGGACAGATCGTGCCCCCCGCTGACATCGACGTCTTTATGGTCGCTCCTAAAGGCCCCGGCCATCTTGTGCGCCGCGTATTCACCGAAGGCGCAGGCGTGCCCTGTCTGGTAGCAGTACACCAGGACGCCAGCGGCAAAGCTTATGATATTGCCCTTGCCTATGCTAAAGGTATTGGCGGTACCCGTGCCGGCGTACTCGATACCACCTTCCGTGAAGAGACTGAAACCGACCTTTTTGGCGAACAGGCTGTACTTTGCGGCGGCGTGACTGCACTCATTACCGCAGGTTACGAAACTTTGGTTGAAGCTGGCTACAAACCGGAAAGCGCTTACTTTGAATGTATGCACGAAATGAAACTTATCGTTGACCTGATGTATGAAGGCGGCATGGCTAAAATGCGCCATTCCATCTCTGATACTGCTGAATACGGCGACTATGTAACTGGCAAGCGCATCATCACCGATGAAACCAAAGCTGCTATGAAACAGGTTCTGACCGAGATCCAGGACGGCACCTTTGCTAAAAACTGGATCCTCGAAAATCAGGCTAACCGCCCTGCGTTCAACGCTATGCGCCGTAACGGTGCCGAGCACCCGATCGAAGGCGTTGGCAAAAACCTGCGCGGCATGATGAGCTGGATGAAAAAATAAACACAGGAAACCTTGATGCAGAGCGGGGCTTAGTCCCCGCAGCCTGCATTCGTATAAACTTAGGAGGGTTATAGTTATGGGTATGACAATGACGGAAAAAATCTTGGCCAAGCATGCAGGCCGCAGTGCGGTACAGGCTGGAGACTTGCTGGTTGCCCAAGTGGATTTGGTTTTGGCTAACGATATCACCGGCCCGCCGGCGATCGATGAATTTGAAAAAATCGGCCGCCCGGTCTTTGATAAGGATAAGATCGCGTTAGTGCCCGACCATTTTTCTCCGTGCAAAGATATCAAATCGGCGACCATGTGCAAGCGTATGCGCGACTTTGCACGCCAGCACGAGATCACCAATTATTTTGAAGTAGGACGTATGGGCATCGAGCATGCACTCTTGCCCGACAGCGGCCTTGTAGCTCCCGGTGAGATCATTATCGGCGCCGACTCTCATACTTGTACTTATGGCGCTCTGAACGCGCTCAGCACCGGCATGGGCCAAACCGACATCGGTGCGGCTATGGCCAGCGGCACGACCTGGTTTAAGGTGCCCGCTACTATTAAAGTAGAGCTGACCGGCAAACTGCCTAAATATGTTAAGGGCAAAGACATCATCCTCACCCTGATCGGTATGATCGGCGTGGATGGTGCCCGTTATCAATCTTTGGAATTCTGCGGTGACGGCGTGGCCGAGCTGGAAATGGCTGACCGTTTCACTATCTGTAATATGGCTATCGAAGCCGGCGGCAAAAACGGTATTTTCCCTGTGGACGCAAAAACCATCGCTTATTTGAATGAGCGTGTTACCCGTGCCTGGGAGCCGGTGACTGCCGATGCCGACGCAATTTATGACCGCGTCATCACCATTAAATTAGATGAGCTGGTGCCGGTGGTTTCCTATCCGCATCTGCCTGAAAACACCCATCCTGTTACCGAAGCCGGCCATATCAAGATCGATCAGGTCGTTGTCGGTTCCTGCACTAACGGCCGCCTGGAAGATTTGCAGCAGGCTGCCGAAGTTATGAAGGGCAACAAAGTGCATCCTCATGTACGTGCCATCATCATTCCTGCTACGCAGGAGATTTATAAAGAAGCCATGCGCTTAGGCTATATCGATACCTTTATCGACGCCGGAGCCGCGGTTTCCACACCTACCTGCGGCCCTTGCCTGGGCGGTTATATGGGTATTCTGGCAGCAGGCGAGCGTGCCGTTTCCACTACCAACCGTAATTTCCGCGGGCGTATGGGACATGTTGACAGCGAGGTTTATCTGGCCAGCCCTTATGTGGCGGCAGCCAGCGCTATCAAAGGTTATATCGCAAGCCCCGAGGAGGTAATCAAATGAGTAAAGTATGGCGTTACGGCGACCACGTCGATACCGACGTTATCATTCCCGCCCGTTATTTGAATATTGCCGATTTTAACGAATTGGCCGAACATGCTATGGAAGACATCGACACGACTTTTGCCCCAAGCGTACAGCCGGGCGACTATGTGGTGGCCGGCAAAAATTTTGGCTGCGGTTCCTCGCGCGAGCACGCTCCCATGGTCATCAAAGTCAAAGGCGTCAAATGTATCATCGCCGACAGCTTTGCCCGTATTTTCTACCGCAATGCCATCAATATTGGCTTGCCCGTACTGGAGATCGGCCCTGATGTTGAAAAAATCGCAGCCGGTGACGAGCTGGAGGTAGATATGGCGAAAGGCGAGATCAAAATCGTTAATAAAGACATTACTATTCAGACTAAACCACTGCCTGAATTCATTCAAAAGATCGCCGACTGCGGCGGCCTTATCAACTATGTCAAAGGAGACCACCAATAATGAAGATCACTTTACTGCCGGGCGACGGCATCGGCGTCGAGATCGTTGACGCTGCCGTAGAGGTGCTTGACGCCGCCGCTAAAAAATTTGGTATGGCAATAGAATATGACAGACAGCTGATTGGCGGTGCCGCTATCGACGCTACCGGTGTGCCTTTGCCGGAAGCTACCATTGCTTCCGCTAAAACCTCTGACGCCGTACTTTTAGGCGCAGTCGGCGGGCCCAAATGGGATAACGTCGCTCCAGAGCTGCGCCCCGAAAAAGGCTTGCTGGGTATCCGCAAAGCGCTGGGCCTATACTGCAACCTGCGTCCGATCAAGGTTTCCCGCTTTGTAGCCCATCTGTCGCCGCTCAAAAACGAGCGCGTGGAAGGCACTGATATGCTGATCGTTCGTGAGTTGACCGGCGGTATCTATTTCGGCGCTAAAAACGAAGCCGCACCCGACGCTGACGGTGTGGAAACAGCTTCTGACGTTGAGATCTATACCCGCCCCGAAGTGGAACGCATTGCTAAATTTGCCTTTGAAGCAGCTAAAAAACGCCGTGGCAAGGTCACCTCAGTCGATAAGGCCAATGTTTTGGCTTCTTCCCGAATGTGGCGCCGCATCGTCGGTGAAATGCAGTCTAAAGCTTATGGCGATGTTGAACTGAATAACTTTTATGTAGATAACTGTGCTATGCAGCTGGTACTCAATCCGGGCCAGTTCGACGTAGTGCTGACCAATAATATTTTCGGCGACATCCTTTCCGACGAGGCTTCGGTCATTGCCGGAAGTATCGGTATGCTGCCTTCGGCCAGCCTGGGCGACAGTACCGGTATGTACGAGCCTATCCACGGCAGTGCGCCCGACATTGCAGGCCAGGGTATTGCCAACCCGCTGGGAACTATTTATTCCGTAGCTATGATGTTGCGTTATTCTCTTAACCAGGACGCAGCCGCCGATGCTATCGAAGCTGCTGTTGACAGTGTACTCGAAAAAGGCTACCGCACTCCTGAGCTCTGTGGGGAGGGGCTGACTAAGGTCAGCACTTCGCAGATGGGACAGCTGATTGCCGCGGAACTGGCATAATGATTTTTTAGGTATTGGAAGGAAGTGAGTTTATGCAGATGACCGGCGCAGAAGTAATGGTCAAATGTTTGGCAGAGCAAGGGGTTACTACGGTTTTTGGTTATCCCGGAGGCGCGATCCTGCCTTTTTACGATGCTTTGCGTGAATCGGATCTTCGGCATATTTTGACAGCTCACGAACAGGGCGCTGCCCACGCGGCTGACGGATATGCCCGCGCAGGCGGTCAGGTCGGCGTCTGTGTCGCTACTTCCGGGCCCGGCGCGACCAATCTGGTCACGGGCCTTGCCAATGCCTTTTTAGATTCGATCCCTGTTGTCGCAATCACTGGTCAGGTGCCTACGGCGATGATCGGTCGCGACGCTTTTCAGGAAGTTGATATTACCGGCATCACCATGCCGATAACTAAACACAATTTTTTGGTCAAACGTTCCGAAGACCTGGTGCAGACCATGCGGCTGGCTTTCCAGATGGCAAAAGAAGGCCGCCCCGGGCCGATACTAGTTGATGTACCACGCGACGTGCAGACGGCGCTGATAGATTATGAACCGGGCCAGCTGGCTCCTTTACCGAAAGAACTGCCTGCCCAGTCCCAAATCGACGCCGCTGTGGCGGCTATTAACAAATCGCAGCGCCCGGTCATGCTGGTTGGCGGTGGTGTTATTAACGCCGATGCCGAATACGATGCCATGCACCTGTGCGAAAAGCTGCGTATCCCCGTTGTCAGCACCCTGATGGGTTTAGGCGCTATCAGTGCTTACCGCTGTCTGTTTTTGGGCATGACGGGGCTGCACGGGCACGAGCGTGCCAATAACGCCGTTAAGGAAGCCGACCTTATTTTAGCCGTCGGCAGCCGCTTCAACGACCGTGTGACCGGCGAACGCAGCAGCTACGGTGTCAATAAAACCGTTATCCATCTGGACATCGACCCGGCAGAGCTGGACAAAAATATTTATTCCAGCATCGGCATTTCCGGGCACATGAATACTACCCTGCAAATGTTGGAAGCGGGCAGCATCAAGCACGATCTTGACGCCTGGTGGCAGCTTATCGAAAGCTGGCCCAGTATGGACGAAGATTTTGGCGGTGAAGCAGCGCCCCAGTTTTTTAAAGCACTGAATCCCGTTATCAAAGATAAGGATTATATCATCACTACCGACGTAGGCCAGCACCAAATGTGGGCCGCACAGCATATCAAGATCCAGTTTGCCCGCCAGTGGCTTTCCTCCGGAGGCCTGGGGACAATGGGCTTTGGCTTGCCCGCAGCCATGGGTGCGCAGTTGGCACGGCCCAAAAGCCGCGTCATCAGCATCAGCGGCGACGGCGGTTTTAAAATGACAGGCTCCGAGCTGTTTACTATTGCCAGCTACAAGCTGCCCGTCACGGCCATCGTTTTCAATAACAGTGGTTTGGGTATGATCCGTCAGCTGCAAACCGTGCAATTCGACAAACGCTTCACTTCCTGCGAAATGCCGGGCTATGTGGATTTTGTTAAATACGGCGCCGCCTTTGGCGTAGCCGGCGAACAGGTCGCAACACCGGAAGCTTTGGCGTCAGCAGTCGAAAAAGCGATGGAGCTGGACGAACCCTACATCATCGAAGTGGCCATCGACCCTAAAAACATGGTGCAGCCTATGGTTACACCCGGCTTGGGTATCGGCGACTTTGTTAAATTTAAAGAACAGTAAAATAAAAAAGCAGCGTGTACGTTAAAATGTTTTAACGTACACGCTGTTTTTGCCGACTTGTTTAAAACAACTATTTACGGTATTGTATAAGAAAAAAGTAAAGGAGCAATGAACATGACTGAAACACTACGCTTGATAATGCCCCAGTGGCAGGGCGGCAATAACCCTGCCTATTCGTTGGGAGCCAAACTGCTGGCCTGGCTGGCGCCTGCTGCCAATGGCACGCCGCAAATAGAAGTGCCTATAACTGCTTATGACGGGCAGGCATTGCCCCTGGAGGGCGGCGTCGTTGGACGTTCGGTACTTTTGCGGCAGTTACAGGCAGCTACAAAAATAATTGATGCTTACCAGCCGCAACGGGTAGTAGTTTTTGGCGGTGATTGTTTGGTTGCGCAGGCTCCTCTTGCCTATCTCAATGAACGCTATGACGGCAAGCTGGGCGTGCTGTGGCTGGATGCCCACCCGGATATTTCTACTCCATCTATGTTTTACCATGAGCACGCAATGGTGCTGGGTAACCTGCTGGGAGCTGGCGACCCTGCCTTTGCGGCTACGGTGAAAGTGCCGTTAAAGCCCGAGCGGGTGATGTATGGCGGCTTAGGCACGCCAACGCCACAGGAAGCAGCGGTACTTGACTGCTTGCAGCTGCATAAAGTAACGGCGGCAGAGCTGCAAACCAGCAATAAGCCTATAGTGGATTGGCTGCAAAGCAATGATATCAAGCATTTGGCCATCCATCTTGATTTAGATGTTTTAGACCCGCGTCTGTTCCGCTCACTGCTATTTGCCCAACCGGACGGAACTGTTATCGATGCGGCACAGGGTGAAATGACGCTGGCGCAGGTCGGCCGCATCATTCGTGACGTTTCTGCTCATACCGATGTGGTGGGGCTGGCCATTGCCGAACATCTGCCATGGGATGCTATCAACCTGCATGATTTTTTGGATGGCTTACCGATTTTGCAAGGCTGATCCAGTTCTACCACAATATTTTATATTGAGATACAGTAATAAAACAAAACAGAGTGTACTTTTAAGTACACTCTGTTTTATTTTATATGCTGCTTATTTACTCAATAGATAACGCTGTCAGCGTTTACGCTTGTCTTTGGCATGTAAAAATCTGCGGGCGTTTTTCATACCGCCGATATCTTTGAACATCGAGTTCAGCTTGGCTTCTTCGATCTGTTTGTAATCCAGCCCTTCATAGCCTGCTTCCTTTTGCAGCTTTTGGTAGCTTATCAGCCGTTCGGCCGCAAGGCTGCTGTCAGCTATGGCCTTTTGCACAGCACAGCCTGTTTCGTGGGTGTGGCTGCAATCGCGAAAACGGCACTGCTGCGCCAGTTCGTCGATATCGGCAAAGCTTTTCGCCAGGTCGGCAGTTTCCAGTCCCAGCTCCCGCATTCCCGGAGTATCGATCACCAGGCCACCGTGTTCAAGGACGATCAGCTCGCGCCTGGTAGTAGTATGGCGGCCCTTATCGTCATTGCGCAGCCCGCTGGTGGCAAAATCGGTGCCAGCTAAACGGTTGATGAGTGTCGATTTGCCCACGCCGGAAGAACCAATAAAGGCGGCGGTGCTGCCGCTGCGCAGATACGGCAATATCTGGCTGTGGCCGCCTTCTGCCAGTGAAGAAGTAACCAGTATTTCGGTGCCGATGGCGGCCGCTTGGGCAGCGTTTACTTTAGCAGTCACATCACCGCATAAATCGGCTTTGGTCAAAACCACTATCGGCAGCGCGCCGCTGCTCCAGGCAATGGCTAAATAACGTTCCAGTCGCCGCAGGTTAAAATCACTGTTCAGCGACATACAAATAAATACCGTGTCTATATTACTGGCAACGACCTGTTCGACATTGGCAGTACCGGCCGCCTTACGGATAAACGCGCTTTTGCGGCCCAGTACATGATGGATGATGGCCTGGCCTTCAGTATCGTCTGTGCGGTCGAGCATAACAAAATCACCCACAGCCGGGAAGGCAGACTGGGCAACGGCGTTAAAGCGCAGCTTGCCCGAAACTTCTGCCAGCAGCTCACCGGCTTTTGTTGTGACCCGGTAAAGCTCTTTATACTGGGCAGTAACACGTCCTGCGAACAGATTGCCATATAAGGCTGCTTCAGCAGCAAAATTATCGGTGAAGCCTAATGCTTGTAAATTTATTTTCGTCAATTTTCTATCCTCCTAAAATGTTGTTAAAGATTTTTGGGAGGTTCGGCAAAATATTAAATTACACAAACCACCCGGGCTGCTACAATCTCCGTGCTGATATATTTAAACATAAATTTTCCTCTTTTCTGATAGCTGTAGCCTTAAGGCTTGGCGCAGTCTGTTGACAGGCAAAATTCCCGGCTGCTTTCATCGTATGCTATGCAAGTGGATCTTGTCAATGCTGCAACTAAGTTCTTAAAGGTTTTCAAGAATACAGTAAATTAAATTTCAACCGGAGGTTGAGTTAGCGAGGATCTTCAAAAAACAAGTTATTGAGTTTAGCAGGAAGTTTGTTATACTGAAAACAAGAGGTGAGGATAATGTTATTAGCAGAAAATATTGTCAGGTTGCGCAAACAGTTCGGACTGACACAGGAACAGCTTGCGGCGCAGGTCGGCGTCACTTTTCAGTCGGTATCCAAATGGGAAACTGGGCAGACTCTGCCCGACGTAGTACTGCTGCCGAAGCTAGCTGGTATTTTTGAAGTCAGTATAGACGCATTGCTTGGCTATCTGCCATCGCAGAATAAAATCAGTGAGTATGAAACCAGATACCTTCAGCAGGAATATTATTGGGGGACAGCTCCTTCGGAAATGTGCTATGAAGTAATGAAGCTTAAACCGCCGGTTCGTCCCTGGACCGTGTTGGATATTGGCTGTGGCGAAGGCAAGGACGCTGTCTTTTTTGCCCGCAATGGTTATACGGTCTCTGCCTTTGATATTGCTGACGAAGGTTTGAGCAAAGCTAAACAACTGGCCGCAGCCAACAATGTGGAAATAAACTTTTTTAAGGCTAACCTGTGGGATTATCGATTGCAAAGTGATTTCGATATTATCTTTTCCAGTGGCGTTTTTCATTATATCAAGCCAGAACTGCGGAATGAGCTGCTGGGTAATTACCGTGAGCATACAAAAAACGAAGGTGTTTGCGCCTTAAACGTATTTGTGCAGAAGCCATTTATCGCGCCGCCCCCAGATGGAGAACCGTCCGATACTATCTGGCGCAGCGGTGAACTGTGCGGGCATTTCAGCGACTGGTATTTCCACCGCAGCGAGCAGATTATTTTTGACTGCGGTAGCAGTGGTATCCCACATCGTCATTGTATGGATGTACTTATTGCCCAAAAGCTGGTTAAATAAAGCGTTGGGTCAAAACGCTTTGTTGACCATATTTAGTGATGACGGACGTCTTTTATGCTAAACTACCACTAAAAATCCCCGCTGACATTATTGACCGATCAGCGGGGATTTTTATTTAAAATTTATTTCCGGTGCTTCCAGCGGCAAATCAGCTGGGTCATTGTGCCCATCGGGCAGTAAACGCACCAGGAACGTGGTTTGAATAAGAGCAGGGTAATAAGGCCCAGGATACTGGAGGTAAGCATGATGCTGTAAAAGCCAAAAGCAAACTGCGCTACCCACGGCTGCGCACCGTCGCTATAGGCCCAGTGCCAGGGCACGTCAAAAGTCCACAGCAGGCTTACAGTTTTATGGAAGTGCAGGGCATGGGTAAAAACAAGATAGGTGGAAAACAGCATATTAAAAAACATCGCCATAAAAAAAGCTAAAAAACCATAACGAAAGGTATGCGAGCGCAGCCAGGAAGGGATCTCGCGTTTTGGCGAAAGCTTCCAGCTGTCGCCGATAAGCTCGAACAGCTGCCCGCGTCCACAATATTTGTGGCAGTAGGATTTGGTGCCAAAGGCCGAAGCCATAAAGAGGGGAATAAAAAAACACAGCAATCCCAACCAGGCAAAAAGAATATTAAAAAAGCCCAGTGCCAAATATAAAATAGTCAGCACCCATAAATAATCATACCAGTGGTTGCGTTCAGACACTGCCAGTCACCACCTTGATCACCGACGCCGGGCAGGCTTTGGCGCATAAACCGCAGCCAATGCAAAGTGAGCTGTCCACAACGGCGTTGATACCGTAAGGCACGCTGATGGCCTGACGTGGGCAAACCTTGATGCAGGTGCCGCAGGCGACACAATATTTTTGATCTACTTGCGCATAACGCTTACTGCTCATTTTTACCGCCTCATCAAGTAAAATTATCTTAACAATATTGCAACCTATTTATAAACTTTTAGCTATGGTTTATTAAATGGACAGCAAGTGGCCAAGATAAAAATTTAATGCTCTTACAGCCGTTTTGCGGTACAATAAAAGCAGATGATAATGGGGTGATGGGAACGAAAAGACAAACTGCAATGATGAACCATTGGCAATTATGTCAATACCTGCGCAAGCTGCATTTGCCGCAAGTGGTGCCGCCAGCTGACCTGGCGACGCTGAAGCTGTTGCAGGACGCGCATTTAAAATATGTGCCTTACGAAAATCTTGATATCCTCAGCGGTAAACTTACCTCGCTGGAGCATGAGGAGATGTTTGCCAAGATCATTATGAAAAATCGCGGAGGTATCTGCTTCGAGCTCAACGGGCTGTATAACTGGCTGCTGGAATCACTGTGCTACAAGGTGACCAGCTTTGCCGCCCGTTTTATCGACCGTCTGGAAGAATATCAAATCAGGCGGCATCGGGTCATGTGCGTCAACCTGGAAGGTAAACGCTATCTAACCGACGTTGGCGTCAATAGTGAAAGCCCGCGCTGCCCGCTGGAAATGGTGGAAGGCCGGGTGCAATGCGACGGCATCAGCGAATATAAATTTAGCCGCGACCCGTTTTTCGGTTGGCTGCTGTGGCAAAAAGAACAGCGTAAACCGTGGAAAAGGCTGTTTGGCTTTACAGAAGAGCCGCAGCTGGATATGGATTTTATTCCGGCTTGCATCTATAGTGACCTGCATCCGACTTCGCCTATCAATAAAGGCAAGGCTATTTCTATTTTCCGCGAAGACTGTAATATCACTATTCGTGGTAACCTGCTTAAATTTTACCTGGGCGGCAGGGTCAAATACCGGTATAACATCGATACCAAGTATGATCTGAAAGGCGTGCTGTGGGAATATTTTGGCATCGCCGTTGATTATTCGCTGCCTAACGGCGGTATCGAACCAAGTGAAAAAAGTTAGATTGCCAGATTTTGAAACTTTATGATAAAATAAACTAAATAAAAAAAGTGGGATTATGAATATAGTAAAAAGGCAGTTTATATTGCCGCCCATCATCAACAAAATATTGACGCTGCTTACCGCTACGGGCTACGAAGCCTATGTAGTAGGCGGTGCTGTGCGCGACCTGCTGCTGGGCAAAACGCCCGGCGATTTCGACGTTACTACTTCTGCTCGTCCCCAGCAGGTCATCGAACTGCTGACTGGGGCAGGTTTTAGTATTATCGGCGAATTGGGGCAAAATTTCGGTGTCGTAGTAGCGCGGCAGGCAGGGCAAACTGTCGAGATCGCCACCTTTCGCGGCGAAGCCTATGGCACAGACGCCCACAAGCCCGAACAGGTGTGGTATTGTGAAGACCTGCGGGGCGATCTGTCGCGGCGCGATTTTACCGTCAATGCTATGGCGTTGGATAAACTTGGTAATGTTTACGACTATCATGGTGGGCAGCAGGACTTAGAGGAGCAGGTGCTGCGTACTGTAGGCGATGCTGAAACCCGCTATCGTGAAGACGCGCTGCGGATGTACCGTGCCTGCCGCTTTGTTGCCCAGTTAGGCTTCGACTATGTGCAAAACGGGCAGCAAAAGCCTGCCTTCGGGCAGCAGGGCACGCCCTACTATCTGCCTTGCAGTTACAGCTTTCCGGTGGCCCGCAGTGCCGGGCTATCGCTGGAAAGGGTGCGCACCGAACTGGATAAACTATTGCTAAGTAAGCACGCAGGCAAAGGATTGATGCTGCTGTTGGCTACAGGGCTGGCATCGGCCAGCTGCAGGGAGCGCGTAAGCGGCGTTGACTGCGAAATAGCCGTGCTGCCGGAGCTTGAGCATTTGGCAGGGCTGCCGCAAAACCAGCGCTTCCATTGCTACCCTGTATGGGAGCATACCCTGGCGGCTGTAGATAACAGCCCCCGCCAGTTGGCTGTCCGTTGGGCCCTGTTGCTGCACGACGTGGCCAAAGGCCTGCCTGGTATCCGTAAGCTTAATCAGGAAGGACAGCCCAGCGACCATGGGCACGAAGCTGAAAGCGCCGTCATGGCCGAAGCTATTTTAACAAGGTTGCGTTATCCGTCCTCCTTTACTAAAAGGGTAGTGTGGCTGGTAGCAAGGCATATGCGTTTTGCACCAATGCTGGTAACAGGCGAGCGCATGCTGCTGCGCTGGCTGCGCAGCGAGGCTGCAGCCGGTATTTTTAAAGATAACGCTGAAATGACAAACGCTTTTAAGCAGCTAGTAGCTGTATTTTTAGCAGATATGGGCGCGACCCACGCCGGTAAAAATGCCGAACTGATGGCGGAAGGACGCGCTTTGGGTGACGCTGTAGTAGAACTGGCACGCAGCAAAATGCCCGTCCATACCAAGGATCTGGCAATCAACGGGCAGGATGTGCTGACGCTGCTGGCCGATAAAACACAAATCAAATTTGCCATGCAATATTTATTACAGAGAGTGCAAAGCACCAGCCTGCCTAACGAAAAAGCTGCCTTGAGCGAGGCGGTCAAGGGTTGGCAGAAACGTCATTACCAAAAGGAAGGTAACCAGGATGCCTAAGAAAAAATTCTTTGCCGCGATGCTCGTTGCAACCTCGGCTATGCTGATGCTGGGTATGAGCAACGAAAACCAAATACCTTACCCGCAAGGCTACGACACCAAAAGTGCCGGAGCCTCGTCCTACAACGTGCTGGCCAATGTGCCCCAGTCGCCGTATTTTCAGCAGCTTGATTTTTATAATATGCAGTCCAGCGCTTCGCTGACCCTGCTGCCTAAATTCCGCACCTATCAGCAAACCACCGAATACACCTGCGGCCCTGCCGCGGCGCTGATGGTAGTTGAACACTTTCTAGGCCGCAGCCCCGACGACGAACTGGCTATAGGAAAGGCTATGGGCACCAGGCCCTACACTGGCACCAATACCAAGGGCATGGTACGGTACTTTAAAAAAATCGGCTGGGAGGTAAGCTCTAACGCCGATAAAAATAAAACACCGCAAGACACGCTGGCGTTTAAAAACTTTGTTTTAGACCACCTTAACCGCAATGTTCCCATTATGGTCGAAAATGTAGACTGGGGCGGGCATTGGCGTGTCATTATTGGCTACGACACCATGGGCACCGACGGCATCACCAGCAGCGATGTGCTGATCATGGCCGACCCTTACGACACCGCCGACCACTTGCAGGACGGTTATGTAGTAGTGCCTGCTGAAAAATTCTTTTATATGTGGTTCGATGCGCATTTGTTTGCCGCAGGCGACCGCAAACAGCAATGGCTGGCCGCTGAGCCGCCTGGTGGATATAAAAGATGAGAGTAACGACTCGAATGTAGTAATAAAATATTTGTAATTAAGCTTAAACGCAGACTTATACAGTCTGCGTTTTTTACTTTATATAGTAGTTGTTGTTATGGACCGTATTTTTATCTGCAATATTGGTATAAGTAGAAATAGATTTTTATGGATTGCCTTGTCAAGTATCAGTTGAAAAATAATGCTTTTAGTAATGTGTGGGAATAAATTTATATAAGCTGATAATTATGTTGATGTTGAGAGTAGTTTTGGTAGTAATATTACGAAAAGTGGCAAATTAACTGTATATTGAAACTATACGATTCAGTTAATTTTAAGATTTAAGTAAAGCGAAAATCAGCATCTTTAATTTGTATACCACTCGTTTGACGGGTGGTATTTATTTTATCTTAAAATGCCTTGTAACGCTAAAATAAATATGGTAATATATAAAAAGATTTCAAATAGATATAAAAATATTTGTAAAAGCAATAATTAACTGTTTTAGTTTAACTTCGGGCGCGGATACAAAATTATTGGATTAAAATTATGAAAGGAAGTTAATAAAGTGAAAAGACAGAAGTTGGAAAAGACAATTTTATTAAGCCTAGTATTGACGGCAATGCAGCATAGCAGTGTATTTGCTAGTAGCGCTATTTGTGAAGAACCGTATACAGGAAGCAGCGATAAATATTTTTCATATAGTAATGATATACTGATAGATAAATTTGCTTCTAATACCTTTAATTTCATTGCTGCTTCTGCTATTTATGCTGGTTCCAGTGGAGGGAGTGATCATAGGATTGAAATGTCCTTTAATAAAAATGTTACTGTCAATCTTAACGATCCGACAGTTTTAGCAGATAAGCCTGTTTCTGCTGTTCGTGCTGGTAGGTATAGCACAATGAACATTGGCGGCGATTTGTTGTCGATTACTAATAATGTAATACATAGTAATTCAAATGATAATAAAGTTAATTCTGGCATCGAGCTTACTTCCCAAAATTCCAAAATCAATATTACAGCGCAGAATACTGAAATAAACATGGGTGGTAATAGCAGAGGAACAGAAGATGGTACTTATTCAACCGGTATTTATAATAGTGGAATTAAGAATTCTTCAGGAGAGTTCTCTGCCAAAGATATCAAAATAACTGGCAATATGGAGGGGAATTTTGCTGGGATAGATAACGGAGGTGTTTTTGTCGCTGATAATATAGATATTCAGGCCACAAGTGAAAAAGGTGGGATGTATGGAATTAAGAATACTGGTACTGCTGGGTTGACCTTTAAAGATATCAATATTGATCTTGAACTTAAAAGTGGTTATTCGGTAATAGGTGTAAAAAGTAAAAGTGATTTTACTGCGGATAATATCAATATTGGCTTGAAGAATGGAAGCTATGGTTTGTATTTGGAGAACGGTTCTTCTTCCAAACCTGATTTATCTATTAACGGTGCCTTGAACATTGATATTATTACTGGTTATAATGACATTTTTGGAGCCTACGCTGCTGGAAATATGACTGTTGGGAAAGAAGTTAACATATTTATTGATGGTAGTAATTCATATAAATAGGTCTGGTTCAACAGACCTATTTATAATAATACTGTTGCCAACGGATAATTTTCTGTATGGCCTGGAGATAGTGATGAACAATTTAAATAGAGAAGAAATAGGGTTAAAGATCAAAGTCAGACGAATATGTAATCATATTTCACAAACTGATTTAGCAAAGTGGTTGGATATATCGCAGACTCATATGAGTAATGTTGAAGCTGGTAAGGCAATGCTGAGTATTGAATTGTTGTTTGAGGTGAAACAGATTTTAGGTTGCACTATTGACGAGTTGCTGGGATTAGACGTGAAAGAACAGAAAAAAATGTCTGTTCAGAACGAAGAAACTTCAAATAGTAATAAAGCGTTAGTTCTAGAAAATATAATGAAACTAGACTTAAAGGAAGTCGGGAATAAAATTAAGGAAAGACGCGTTAGGAAAAAGTTGAGACAAACGGCTTTGTCAGCAGAGTTGAAAATAACGCAGATGCATTTAAGTAATATTGAAAATGGAAAAACCGGTATCAGTTTTGAGGTGCTTATGCAATTGAGAGAAAAATTGGACTGTGATTTAGAAGATTTGCTCGTTGCACACTTTAAATAAAGTGAATGCGAAGAATTGTAAAAAATATTTAAGTGAAAAGAAGTAATTATAGAAGTAAATATAAGTATAAGAAAAATAAAAGCTGGATATGGCATATATCAAGCACATATTAACAAAAACCGTCTGCACCTGCAGGCGGTTTTGTTTTATATAAAAAGATGGAACAGGATTGTTGAAATTAATGAGGGAATAATAAAAAATGATATCAGTGAAAAAGATTTAGAGTTTTATATAAAGGGAAGCGATACGGTTTGTTGTGATCGATGTTGGAAAATAAGCGCATCTATACGAATGAGGAAGAAAGAATATTCTTAGAAATTATTGGGTGTTATAGGCTTACAAAACCAGAACGAGAATAATTATCAATTCCAAATAAATTTTCCTTGTCTTTTTAAATGACATATGTTATATTAAAGGTACGTTAGCGAAGGCTAACTAAAGCGACTAAATTTATGTTTATATAAGGAGGCAGTTATTATGTCATTGATCAACAAAGAAGTGAGTGAATTTAAGGTGCAGGCTTATGTCGGCAACGATTTTAAAGAAGTTACCAAACAGGATATTTTAGGTAAATGGTCGGTGTTCTTTTTTTACCCGGCAGATTTTACCTTTGTGTGCCCGACCGAATTAGAGGATCTGGCGAATAAATACGAGGAATTCAAGAAAATCGGCTGCGAGATCTATTCTGTGTCCTGCGATACGCATTTTGTACATAAGGCCTGGCACGATGCTTCGGAAACTATTAAAAAGATCCAGTACCCGATGCTGGCTGACCCGACCGGTGCGTTGGCACGTGACTTTGATGTGATGATCGAGTCTGTCGGACTGGCAGAGCGGGGCAGCTTTATCGTTAATCCCGAAGGCAGGATCGTAGCTTATGAAGTTATCGCCGGTAATGTGGGGCGCAATGCAGACGAGCTATTGCGCCGCGTGCAGGCTTCCCAATTTGTGGCCGAGCACGGTGATCAGGTTTGCCCTGCGAAATGGCAGCCGGGCGCTACTACGTTAAAACCCAGCCTTGACCTGGTAGGCATTATCTAACCATGGAACAGATGTATGATGTTATCATCATCGGTGGCGGGCCTGCGGGCCTGGCCGCTGCTGTTTATATGGCGCGGGCGCAGTATAAGACGCTGGTCATTGAAAAAGAGAAGATCGGTGGTTTGATAACGATCACTTCGGAGGTGGTAAATTACCCAGGTGTTTTAAAAACCAGTGGTAAGGAACTGACGGAGCAGATGCGTTTGCAGGCCGAGAGCTTTGGGGCGGAGTTTTTATTGGCAGAAGCGCTGGAAAGCAAGCTGGACGCTGATATCAAAGAAGTGCGCACTGATAAGGGTACTTTTAAAGCTTTAGGCGTGATCATGGCGATGGGCGCCGTACCGCGGCAGGTGGGCTTCACCGGCGAGGCTGAATACCGTGGACGCGGCGTTGCTTACTGCGCTACCTGTGATGGTGAATTTTTTACAGGGTTGGATGTGTTTGTTGTGGGTGGTGGTTTTGCCGCTGCCGAAGAAGCTATATTTTTGACCCGCTATGCCCGGCATGTAACGGTGTTGGTGCGGGGTGATGATTTTACCTGCGCCGGGTCTATTGCCGACGAGGTGAAGGAGCACGAGCAAATAACGGTGCTGTACAATACTGCGATGGTGGAAGTGGGCGGCGGTGACGTGCTGCGCTACGCCGTGTATGAAAACTGTGTGACTGGTGAGCGTACCCGTTATGAGACCCCTGACGCTACCTTTGGCGTGTTTGTTTTTGCAGGCTATGTGCCTGTGGGTGGCCCTGTTTTAGAGGGGCTGGCAACTGACTGCGAAGGATATCTGGTGACTGATGGCGATCAGAAAACCAATCTGGATGGTGTGTACGGAGCCGGCGATTTGTGTATCAAAAATCTGCGGCAGGTTGTAACGGCGGTGTCGGATGGTGCTAAAGCGGCCACTTCGCTGGAAAAATATGCTGCGGCGCTGCACACTAAATTGCAGCTGCCCCGTTTTGAAGTTACTAAAAAGCAGGTAGAGCAGAATCCTGCTGCCGCTGCTGATGACGGAGCTTTTATTTCGGAAGCGATCAAAGGCCAGCTGGCACCTGTTTTTAACAAATTTACGGAAGACCTGTTGCTGCGGGCTGTTTTGGATAGCAGTGCGGCAGCAACTGAGATCCGCGGCTTCCTTGATGAACTGACGCCGCTAAGTAGCCATTTGCACTGGGAAGAAGTTGCCGGTGCTGCTGATGATGGCGCGCCTTATATTGAAATTTGCCGTGCCGCTGGCGCTTCGACAGGCTTTCGTTTTCACGGCGTGCCCGGTGGGCACGAGTTCAATTCCTTTATCGTTACGTTGTATAATGCGGCTGGGCCGGGTCAGGCTATCAGCGCAGAACAGCTGGCGGCAATCGAAGGGCTGACGGGCACTAAAAAGTTGCAGGTGGTTATATCACTGTCCTGTACGATGTGCCCTGAGTTGGTGATGGCAGCAGGCCGTTTGGCTGTAGAAAACAGCGGCATCGAGGTGGATGTGTTCGACATCAACCTGTTCCCGGGGCTGCGTGAGCAGCACGCGATCATGAGCGTGCCCTGTATTATTTATGATGGCAGGGTAAGCTTTGGTAAAAAGAATATTGATGAACTGCTGAAGCTGATTAGCTAAGGCATAAGGTAAAATAAAAAGGTTCACCGTCTAAGCGGTGAACCTTTTTGTTTGCAATCAGATTACTGGCCTGCCTTCAGCTCGGTCCAGTAGCGGTCATACATAGTGATACCATCACCGATATCTACCAGCCATTCGCCTTTGGGGATACTTTCTTTACCGATTTTCAGCATAGGATCGTCCAGATAGGCCTGAGAATGGTATTTAAGGGCTTCGTCGTTAGGATTAGCGCAGCTCATAAATTCCCAGTTTTTGGCGCTTACCTGTGGGTCATACATATAGTTGATAAATTTTTCAGCCAGTTCTTTGTTTTTGCAGTCTTTAGGGATGGAAAAATTGTCGGACCAGATCAGCGAACCCTGATCGGGAACTACAAAGCCGACATCTTTATTTTCTTTATAGGTGAAGGCTGCGTCGCCTGACCACATAATACCGATCCAGCCTTCTTCAGCAATGAATTTCTGTTTCAGGTTTTCGGTATCGTAGGCGATGACACTGCTGTTGAGCTGTTTTAAGTCTTTGAAAGCAGTTTCGACCTGTGCCGGGTCAACAGTATTGTTAGACCAGCCGTGTTTTTTAAGGGCAACACTGAAAACTTCGCGGCAGTCGTTGAGAAGCAGCACATGCCCTTTATATTCAGGCTTCCACAGGTCGTCCCATTTGGTGGGAGCATCTTTAACATATTTTTTATTGTAGATGATACCGGTTATGCCGGTAGTGAAGGGCAGGGTGTATTCACCTGTCGGGTCGAAGGGCAGCTTGCGTAAATTGGTGTTGATATATTTGGCATTGGGGATCTTAGCCAGGTCCAGCTTCTCCAGCATCGACAGCTTTAGCATCGTAGTGACCATGTAGTCGGATGGCATGATGATATCGAACTGTGCGCCGCCGGCCTGTATTTTTGCCAGGAGTTCTTCATTGTTAGAAAAAACGTCGTAGGTGATCTTGCAGTTGTTTTCTTTTTCAAAGGTGGCGATAACTTCGGGAGCAAAATAATCGGACCAGCCGTACAGGTTCAGTACCTGAGGTTTGCCAGCATCGGCGGTGTTTTTAGCGCCGTTATCGCTGCCACATCCGGAAAACAGCAGGGCAGAGCAGCAAAGAGTGGCCAGCAGAGCGGTGATTTTTTTCATAACAGTCATCCTTTCAAAATAGCCTGGTGCAAAAAAGGCTGCCTCGATAGAGACAGCCTTGTCTGAAACACATGCTTAAATAAACCGCAGTCGCCGTTGACTTATTTCGCAGTTTTGAGTTCGGTCCAGTAACGGTCGTACATTGGCAGGGCTTCGCCGATATCGATGAGCCATTCGCCTTTGTCGATGTTGTCGATACCTACTTTGAGCATTGGGTCGTTGCGGAATTCTTCACTGTGGAATTCCATTGCCTTTTCGTTGGGGTCGTTGTAGCCGATATATTCGTAGTTTTTAGCGCTTACTTTAGGCTCGTAGATAAAGTTGATGAATTTTTCGGCCAGGACTTTGTTTTTAGCGCCTTTGGGGATAGCGAAGGTGTCGGCCCAAATAGTAGCGCCTTCTTTAGGAATAACAAAACCGATATTTTTGTTGTCTTTATAGGTATAGGAAGCATCACCGGACCACATGGTTCCGATCCAGGCTTCTTCAGCGATGAATTTTTGTTTGATAGTATCGGTATCGAAAGCCAGCACGTTGGGCGCCAGGGTTTTCAGGTCATCAAAGGCCTGCTGTACTTGCGCCTGGTCGGTGGAGTTGTTGGAATAGCCGTTTTTCTTCAGTGCCATGCCAATGACCTCGCGGTTATCGTTGAGCAGGATCACGCGTCCTTTATATTCCGGGTTCCACAGGTCTGCCCAGGAAGTTGGTGCTTCTTTGATAAAGTTTTTGTTGTAGACGATACCAGTGATGCCCCAGGTATAAACCAGGGAATGTTTGCCGGTAGGGTCGTAAACAGGAGCTTTTAAGCTGCTGACGATGTTTTTAGCGTTGGGGATATTGTTTTGGTCAAGCTCTTCCAGCAGGTTCAGCTTCAGCATGGTGGCCACCATGTAGTCTGAAGGTTGGATCAGGTCATACTGTGCGCCGCCGGCCTGTATTTTTGCCAGCAGTTCTTCATTGTTAGCAAAAACGTCGTAATTTACTTTGCAGTTGTTTTGCTTTTCAAATTCGGCAATGACCTCCGGATCGAAGTTGTCTGCCCAGCTGAACAGGTTCAGAACTTGCTTTTCGCCGCTAGCGGGAGCTGCTGCGTCCTTTTTGGGAGCGTCACCGCCGCAGCCTGCGAGAGTCAACGTTAAAACAGCGATGAGGAAAACCAAAAGTTTTTTCATTGTCGGATCACCCTTTCATCATAAAAGAATTTTTGTTTTATTGTATCACACTTTAACGTGAGATCAATCTGAGTTTTTATCGGAGCTGTGCTGCGGCTGCAGTATCTGCGCAATAACTACCAGGGTAATGGTCGCGAACATCAGTAGCGTAGATAGGGCGTTGATCTCGGGCGAGATGCCGCGCTTGACCATGGCGTAAATGTACAGGGGCAACGTGGTAGAGTTGGGGCCTGCCACAAAGAAGCTGATGATAAAGTCATCAATAGACAGGGTAAACGCTATCAGCGCGCCGGCAACGATGCCGGGCAAAGCGAGCGGGAAGGTAACATAGCGGAAGGTTTGCCACGGGGTGGCGTAAAGGTCCATTGCCGCTTGTTCCAGCTCGTGCCGCATACCTTCCAACCGTGCGTTGACAGTGATGACAACGAAGGAGACGCAGAAGGTAATGTGGGCTAAAATAAGTGTTGTTTTGCCGAGGGGCACCTGTGCCTGCGCAAATAGTACAAGCAGGGAAAGGCCCATAACGATCTCGGGGATCAGGATAGGCAGGTATAAAAGGCCGTTGATGACCGGTTTATACTTGTATTGGTAGCGATTGAGGGCGATGGCCGCAATGGTACCGAGCGTAGTGGAGGCCAGGGTCGAGATAACAGCGATAAAAAGGCTGTTGGTCAGCGCTTCCAGCACACGCCTGTTTTGGAACAGGGCTTCGTACCAGTTAAAGGTGAAGCCAGTCCAGACGGCGTTGATACGTGACTCGTTAAAAGAATACATGGCCAGGATCAAAAGCGGCAGATACAAAAAAGCCAGTATCGCCAGTGAATAGGCTACAAGCAGGTGACTACGCCACGTTTTTTGCATCTTTGTCGCCTCCTTCCTGTGACTGCAGCGCCCGGTAATACAGAATAATGAGCACCAAGCTGAGCAGGGCCAGCACTATGGAAAGAGCCGAGCCGAAGGGCCAGTCGCGGGCCGACAGGAATTGATTCTGGATCAGGTTGCCGATGAGGGCCGATTTAGCGCCGCCCATCACGTCGGGGACAACGAACATTCCCAGCGACGAGATGAAAACCAGGATAGTACCGGCGGCGATGCCGGGCATGGTCAGCGGCAGGGTGATTTTACGGAAGGCTGTCAGTGGCTTGGCGCCCAGGTCGGAAGCCGCTTCTAAAAGGCGGGTATCCAGCTGCTCGATAGAAACATAAATGGGCAGCACCATAAAGGGCAACAGGGCATAGACCATACCCAGCATGACGGCCATATCGTTATAAAGCATTTGCAGCGGCTGGTCGATAAGGCCCAGCTTTAAAAGCAGGGTGTTGACGACGCCCTGCGAACGCAGGATGATGACCCAGGCATAGGAGCGGATCAGAAAGTTGATCCAAAAAGGGATCATGACCAGGATCAGTCCGGGCTGCTGCCATTTTTTTGGCAGCTGGGCGATGGTATAAGCCAGCGGATAGCCCATCAGGATCGTGGCAATAGTTGTTACGATAGCTACGCCGAGGGTATCGGCGAAAATTTTAAGGTACAGTGGTTCCAGAAAACGCAGATAGTTGGCAAAGGTAAAAGAAAAGATTACCTGCCCGTAAGGGGTGCGTCCGGCAAAGGACACTGCAACGACGATCAGCAGCGGTATGACGAAAAAGATGCTGAGCCAGAGCAGGGCCGGCGCTACCAGCAGTTTACCGTTTTTCATCATCGCTCTACTTTCACCTCGTCTCTTTCGTACCACCAGATGCCCACACGTTCGTCAGGCGTCCAGCGTTTGACGTCGTCGAAATACTGGTAGGCGACTACCGTCTGATTGGAGTTGTCCAGACGGACAAAGACCTTGTCGATGGTGCCATAAAAGACCACATCGACGACGGTACCGTAAAAAGCAGGTTCTGGATGGGCGTTGGCTTTAGCGTCGTCTTCATCCTCCTCGCAGAGGTTAAGCTTTTCGGGGCGCAGTGCCAGCGTCTTGGTTTCGGTTTCAAAGAAGTTGCTTTCACCGATGAATTTGGCAACGAACTTAGTGGACGGATAATGATAGATGTTATCGGGATTATCGTCCTGTTCGATGACGCCCTGATTCATAACGACGATGCGGTCGGACATGGTGAGGGCTTCTTCCTGATCGTGGGTGACGTAGATGAAGGTAAGGCCCAGACCCCGCTGCAGGTTTTTCAGCTCCAGCTGCAGGTTTTTGCGCAGTTGGTAGTCGAGTGCGCCTAAAGGTTCGTCCAGCAAAAGCACTTTAGGGTTGTTGACCAGGGCGCGGGCAATAGCGACGCGCTGCTGCTGGCCGCCTGACATTTGCTGGGGGCGGCGGTTGCGGAAATCTTCCAGCTGGGTGAGGTACAGGACTTGAGAGACCCGTTCTTTCTGCTCGTCGGTGGGAACATTTTTCATCATTAAACCAAATTTTATATTTTCCTCAACTGTCATGTGAGGGAAAAGTGCGTAATGTTGAAATACCATATTCACATCACGTTTATAGGGCGGCAAGGCAGTGACGTTTTCGTCGTCCAGGTAAATACTGCCCTCGGTAGGGGTTTCCAGGCCGGCGATCATGCGCAGCAAAGTTGTTTTGCCACAGCCGGAAGGACCGAGCAACGTAATAAATTCTCCGTCGTAAATGGTAAGATCAAGAGAAGGGATAATAACGTTATTACCAAATTTTTTGGTTATTCCCTGTAAACGGACCATTTCTTTCATTTTTTTCGTTTCACAACCTTTCATCATGCAGATTTATGTCATACTTAGATAACAACTTATTATATACAGATTTGACCTAAAATTTCAATAATTTTTTGCAAAAATTAGAGGATTTCGGGTAAAAAACAGAGAATATTGATACTCATACGCAATAATGGCTGTTTTTGCACGTTTTTTGCGGAAAAATTCCAAAATTTGGAGGCTTTTTATTAATGAAACGATTGGCAGTGGCATTGATACTATTAGTGACTGTGGTAACGGCGGGCTGTGTGGATGCCGGTAAGCGTGATAAAAAAGAACAGGCCCCGGTACCTGCAGTAACTTTGGGCATAGAGCGGGTAGACGAATATGCAAAGCTGTTTGCCGGGCAGCGGGTGGGGCTGATCACGAATCAGACCGGTGTGGACAGTAAGCTGCGCAGCAGCGAGGATATTTTGCTGGAAAAAACTAACCTGACGGGGATCTTTGTACCGGAGCATGGCCTGTTTGGCGCCGTGGCTGCCGGAGATGATGTGGACGGCGATAAATACAGGGGAGTGCCGGTGTATAGTTTGTACGGCGCGACCAGGCGGCCGACGGCCGAGATGCTGGATGCTATCGACGTGATGACGGTGGATATCCAGGATGTGGGCGCGCGGCATTATACTTATGTTTCGACGATGGCCTATGCGATGGAAGCTTGCGCCAAAGCGGGCAAAAAGTTTGTGGTTTTTGATCGTCCCAATCCCCTTGGTGGGATGATCGAAGGCCCGACGCTGAAAAAGGGGATGGAAAGTTTTATCGGCCTCTATCAGGTGCCTTTGCGTCACGGTATGACGATCGGCGAGTATGCCAGGTATATCAATGAGACGCAGCAGTTGGGGTTGGATTTGACGGTAGTGCCGATGCAGGGCTGGAAACGCAGCATGTACTGGCAGGATACGGGGCTGCCGTGGGTAGGAACTTCGCCGCAGATACCGACGGCGGACACGGCGCTCTATTATGTGACAACGGGAGTTTTGGGCGATACCAATCTTTCCGTAGGTATCGGCACGGCCAAGCCTTTTTATTATGTAGGCGCGCCCTTTGCCAGGCAGGACGAAGTTGCGGAGCGGCTGAACAGATTGCAGTTGCCGGGGGTACAGTTTAGGCCGGCTGTATTCATCCCTAATTACGGGGCCTTTGCCAAGGAAGTCAATCGCGGCGTCGAGCTTTATATCACCGACCCGCAGGTCTATCGGGCAGCTTTGACCGGTGCCAGTATCCTGCGCAGCTTTGAGGAGTTGTATCCTAATAAAGTAGTCTATCCGGCCCGCTATGGCGGCGAGGGTTATAAACTGGACATTGCCCTGGGCGAGAATGCTTTGCGGGTGGGCGTGCCTTTAGAGAGGCTGCTGCCGCGCTGGGACAGGGAAGCGCAGGAGTTTGCCCAGCAGGTGCAGCCGTACCTGTTGTATAAATAAGGAAAGGACTGGAAATAAATGCTGAATAAGGTTTTTATAGAATTTTTATATGAGGCGGCGCATATCCAGCGCTGGAACGACCATATACGCCCGAACGGGTTTACCGAACTGGACAAGCAGGCCCACAAGATGATGATTTTATATGTGCTGGCCAAGTACGAGGAGCAGGACCATAAGGCGGTTTTGAATTGGCGTGCTCTGATCGAGGGCGGCATTTTTGAATTTCTGCATCGCATCGTACTGACGGATATCAAACCGCCGGTATTTCACGAGCTGATGCGGGTACATGGTAAAAAACTCAACAGCTGGGTTTATGAAGAATTGCAGCAGCGCATCCCGGATATGGACCCGGTGTTTATGGCGAAGATGAAGCGCCATTTTGATGAGCCACAGGAAAACTATCTGGAGAAAAAACTGTTGCGGGCGGCTCATTATTTGGCTACGCAGTGGGAGTTTGGCATTATTTACCATTTTAATCAGGGGATTTATGGGGTAGAAGAAACTAAAGCAGCTATCGAAAGTGAGATCGAAGACCATTACGACCTGGCAGGTGTGCAGAAGCTGTCGCTGAAGGGCAAGACCAGTAAATTTGTCGATCTGGTGGGGCAGCTTAGGTTCCAAAAACGTTGGGCCCAGTCTCCCAGGGTTCCGGAAACTTCGGTTATGGGGCATGTACTGATCGTAGCGTCGCTGGCCTATTTTTGCGCAGTGAAGATGCAGGCGTCGGACGAACGAATAGCCAACGACTTTTTGTGCGGTTTGTTCCACGATCTGCCCGAGGTTTTGACCCGCGATATCATTTCACCGATCAAGCGCTCTATCAAGGGGTTGGACGATCTGATCAAGGATATCGAAAAACGGCAGGTAGCCGAAAAGCTGCTGCCACTGCTGCCTAACGGCTGGCACGAGGATATTTTGTATTTTACCGAGGACGAATTTAGTGACCGTGCCATCGTCAATGGGGTAAAGACTAAGTGTGCGCCGGAGGAGATCGGCCTTAAGTATAATGAAAATGGTAAAGGCTATCGGGCCGTCGACGGTACGGTGCTCAAATGCTGTGACCATCTGGCTGCTTTTGTCGAGGCGTATCTTTCCATCGAATACGGTATCAGCTCCAAGCATTTGCGCAGCGGTATGGATTCTTTGCGTGAGCAGTATAAAGATAAAGTTGTCTGCGGGATAGATTTCGGCAAACTCTATGAAGAATTCCCGCTGCTTTAGGCGGCGATGAGAAAGAATAAATGTATAAATTTACATAAAGTGTATAAATTGATAAAATTTTCAAAAAAATTTCTTTAAACCTTTAAAAATAGCTAGACTGCCGCTTGTGCTTAGAGTTATAATAAAGTTGAGGGGATACATTATACAAAATTCAGTAATGTATTTTGAAATTTGGGTACAGTAGAACAGTAATAAATTATGCTTAATTAAAAAATATTTAAAAGGAGGCACTATTATGAATCTGTTTGAAATGGCAAAAATTCCTCTGAACAAAGCTATCGATGTCATGAAGCTTGACCCGAGCGCGGCAGAGATCATCGCGACCCCTGAACGTACTTTAGAGGTTTCGATCCCTGTGCACATGGACGACGGCACGACGAAAGTTTTCACCGGTTACCGCAGCCAGCACAGCACCATTATGGGCCCTGCTAAAGGCGGCGTTCGCTATCATCCCGGTGTGAATATGGATGAAGTTAAAACTTTGGCTTTTTGGATGACCTGTAAATGCGCGGTTGCGGGCCTGCCTTACGGCGGCGGCAAAGGCGGCATCATTGTTGATCCTTCCAAATTGTCTGAAAGAGAATTAGAAAACCTGACCCGTGGATTTATTGACAAGATCGCTCCGATCATCGGCGAAAAAATGGATATCCCGGCTCCGGATATGAATACCAATGCTAAGATCATGGGCTGGATGATGGACGAGTTCAGCAAGATTAAAGGCCAATATGAACCAGGTTTCGTTACCGGCAAACCTATCTGTCTGGGCGGTTCTTTGGGCAGAAACGCAGCTACCGGCCGCGGCGTTATGGTTGCAGCAGGCGAAGCTATCAAAGCTTTGGGCCTGAAACCGAAACAAGCTACCTGCGCAGTGCAGGGCTTTGGCAATGTTGGCAGCTGGACTGCTAAATTGATCCATGATATGGGCGTTAAAATCGTTGCTTTAAGTGATATCAATGGCGCTATTTATAATCCTAAAGGTATGAATCCTTATGATGTTGAAAAACATTTGCAGAAAACAGGCAGCGTAGTTGGCTACAAAGGCTCTAAACCCATTGACAATGAAGAATTGCTGTCTATGGATGTTACTGTTTTGGCACCGTGCGCAATGGAATTGCAGCTGACTAAAGCTAATGCGGCTAAAGTTCAGGCTAAGATCATTGTTGAAGGTGCTAACGGCCCGACTACTCCTGACGCTGACAAGATCCTCGATAAAAAAGGCGTGCTCGTAGTGCCTGATATCCTGGCTAACGGCGGTGGCGTAACCGTCAGCTACTTTGAATGGGTACAAAATCTGTATCGTTATTTCTGGTCGGAAGAAGAAGTTATCGCTAAACAGGAAAGCCTGATGATAGACGCTTTCAAGAAAGTTTACGATACTGCTAAAGCTAATAAAGTAAATATGCGTACCGCGGCTTATATCGTTGCTTTGGGTCATTTGACAGAAGCTATGAAATATCGCGGCATGTACTAAGCAGCTGCTTTATAATCAAAGCAAAAGGACGGCGCTTGCGCCGTCCTTTTTTATTGCTTATACAAAAAGTGTTTTAGAGAAGTACAAATGTTGCGAATATTTGCAAAAGCTGTTGCGCTTTGATTTTATCCGTTGACTTGTTCAGGCAAGAGTGATAGAATTTTTAATTATAACGTACAAACAAAATACTATTATTATTGTACAGACAATTTATCTGGAGGGGAATACCATGAAATTTGCTAAACGCATGGAACGCATGCAATCATCTGAAATCCGTGAATTATTAAAATTGACAGCTCAGCCCGATATCATCTCTTTTGCAGGCGGCTTGCCGGCACCGGAACTGTTTCCGGTCGAAGAGATCGCCAAGGTCTCGCATGACCTGGTAGAAAAAGAAGGCCAACAGCTTCTGCAATATGCTACTACTGAAGGCCGCCCGACCCTGCGTGCTAAGATCGCTCAAAGAATGAAGGAAAAATATCATACTGCTGTGGAGGCCGACGAGATATTGATCACGACCGGTTCCCAGCAATGCCTTGATTTTGCGGGCAAATTGTTCCTTGATCCCGGCGACGTAGTGTTGTGCGAAAGCCCGTCTTATTTGGGCGCACTCAATGCCTTTAATGCCTATGAGCCTACTTTTGTCGAGGTGCCGACTGATAATGTGGGTCTGATCCCGGAAGAGTTGGATAAGATACTAAGCACTACCAACAACTGCAAATTTATCTATGTTATCCCCGACTTTCAAAATCCGACCGGTCGTACCTGGAGCATGGAACGTCGCCAAAAGTTTATGGAAGTCATCAATAAACATAATTTGCCGGTTTTGGAAGATAATCCTTACGGCGAGTTGCGTTATGAAGGCGAGATCCTGCCGTCCTTAAAATCCATGGATACCAAAGGCCTTGTTATGTTCCTCGGCACCTTTTCTAAAATCTTTTGCCCGGGTCTGCGCCTTGGTTGGGTCGCCGGTGCTAAAGACGTAGTCAGCGAGTTCGTAAAACTCAAACAAAGTGCCGATCTTCATACCTCTAATTTCGATCAGGGTGTCGCCGATGCTTACATGGATAATTACGATCTGGACAAACATGTTGAAGAGATCAAGGCCCTGTATAAAACACGCCGCGACCTGATACTGAAAACTATGGCTGAGGAATTTCCTGCTGGTACTGAATGGACCCATCCGGAGGGCGGCCTGTTTCTGTGGCTTACTTTCCCGGAAGGCTGCAGTGCTGACAAAGTATTCCATAAATGTATCGAAATGAAGGTTGCCGGTGTTACTGGTGACGCTTTTTATCCTAATGGTAAGACCGATCGTAATATGCGGATCAATTTCTCCAATATGCCTGATGAAAAAATCATCGAAGGCGTTAAGAGAATGGCAAAAGCGATCAGAGAATGTATGTAAGCTAAAAGTAAAACCCGCAGCGGCATTGCCGCTGCGGGTTTTTTGATTATATTATTTACTTTGGTTTTTCCAGGGGACTATTTTATGCTCCAGCCATTGTAGACCCAGGTTGAAGACCAGTCCCAAAAGAGAGAGGACAATGACACCGGCCATCAAACGGTCGGTGATCATCAGGTCGCCGTAATGGAGGATCAAAGCGCCGATGCCTTCCTGGGCGGCGATCATTTCTGCCGCTACCAAAAGCAGCAACGAGGTGCCGGCGGCCAGACGCAGTCCGGCGAAGATCACAGGCAGGGCACTGGGCAGGACGACGCTTTTCATCGTCAGCCACCAGCTGGCGTTGAAGCTGACCGCTACTTTTATCAGCAGCGTATCGACATTTTTGACGCCAGAATAGGTATTCATGGCGACTGGGAAAAAGACGCCTAAAGCGATGATCGTAACCTTAGAAAGTTCACCGATGCCAAGCCAGAGAATGAATAGCGGCAGCAGTGCGATTTTAGGGATCGGGTAGAGTGCGTTGACGATGGGCGTACCGATACGGTCCATCAGGGCAGAGGTGCCTGTAACCAGGCCCACGACCAGGCCAACGATGCTGCCCAGGGCAAAGCCCAGCAGGATGCGATATAGACTGGCAGTCAGGCTGCGGCTGATCTCGCCACCAGCGATAAGTTTGCCCAACGCTGCTAAAATAGCGCTGGGAGCGGGCAGAAACAATGATGAGACGACGCCGGTACTGCAAATTATTTCCCAAACTGCCAGCAAAAAGATGATAGCGGCAAATGAGATCCAGGCTGGGTAAGTTTTCTGCCAGTGGGTCATACGGTTGTGGATCTTATATTCAGCCATTGCCTTCCACCTCCATCAAAGCCGCACGGGCATCGCTGCTGATATGTTCCCAGATGATGCGAATAAATTCGGCGATCCGGGCCGTGTGTTCCGGTTTTTCCCTGTCAGCACGGGGAATGTCGATCGTCAGTATTTTGCTGACCTTGCCAGGTCGACGTGATAGTAATACTACGCGGTCGGCCAGCATGACTGCTTCCTGAATGTTATGGGTAACGTAAAGGGTGCTAAGTCTGGTCTTTTCCCATAGGGTGACAAGTTCTTCCTGCATAATGGTGCGGGTTTGGGCGTCGAGGGCCGAAAAGGGCTCATCCATCAAAAGCAGGTCGGGGTTGATGACCAAAGCCCGGGCGATACCAACTCTTTGGCGCATGCCGCCTGACAGCTGATGGGGAAAGGATTTTTCAAAGCCGCTGAGCCCGACCAGACCGATGTAATGCTGGATTCGTTCTTTTTGTTCGGCTTTTGGGACGCCGGTAGCTTCAAGTCCAAAGGCGATGTTGTCGTAAACATTGCGCCAGGGAAACAGGCCTGTTTCCTGAAAGACGATGCCCATAGCCGGGGTGTGTCCTTCGGCCAGGTCGGTAAAATAAATACTGCCGTCTGTTGGTGACAGCAGCCCTGCCGTAAGATTGAGCAAAGTTGATTTACCGCATCCGGAAGGCCCTACTAAAGCTACAAATTCCTCGCTGTGGACAGCCAGGCTGACGTGTTCGAGCACCGACAGCTGCTTGCCCTGAGGATCGATGAAATTTTTGCTGACATTGTCGATAACCAATTTCATTTTAACTACTGCCTCCGGTTTTATAATTAGGATAAATTACAGTGTACGTTTAATTTTTAGAAGCTTTTTCCAGCAGTGTGGTATTGGTGACTGTTTCCGGGTCCAGTTTGCCTTCGATCATGCCATGGGCGGTGTACCAGTCGATTTGGGTCTTGATATCGCTGGCTAAAAGCTTGCCGTCGCGGTCGATGTAGGGCAGGCCCACTTTGATATCGCTTGCGGGTGCTTTAACATATTTGGCGATGATGCCAACCACTTCGTCCAGTTTTTTTGGGTCATTTTTTTCGATAGCCGCATCGTAGTAATAATTGCAGGCTTTTTTATAGGCTTTTAAAAAGCGTACAGCAGTGTCTTCTTTTTTCATAAACTCAGGTGAGAAGAAGAGCGCTGAGGTTTGATAAGGGATAACGTCGCCGACCTGGGTGACCAGCTTGCCATAACCGGCAGCCTGCACTTTGGTGATGTTAGGCTCGTTCAGGATGGCGCCGTCGATCTGCTTGCTTTCAAGGGCTGCCATAACAGCGCTCAATTTGCCCAGCGGCACGATTTCGACGTCTTCCAGAGTCAGGTCTTTTGTTTCCAACATCCGGCCAAGCATATAATGGAAGGTAGAGCCCTTTTGCGTGATGCCGATGCGCTTGCCTTTGATGTCTTCGAGGGTGGTGATACCGTTATTGTAATTGTCGGTGCTCACCAGCAGGGCTGAGGAGGAAAATCCTTTTTGTTCACGGCCTTTATCGGCAACGATAGCCAGCTTTTGACCGCTGGCAGCCATGTTGAAGAGGCTGGCGGTGATGCCTGTGGCGCCAACGTCTACTTTAGAGGACGCGGTAGCTACGGCGATCGGGTGGGCGGCGTCGAACCACTGCGGGTCTATGGCCAGGTTCTCTTCGGCAAAATAGCCTTTTTCCAGGGCAATAAACAAGGGTGCGGAACTGGTGAGGCGCAGCATGCCTAAAGATATAGGAGTTGCTGCTTTTTGCGGAGCTGCTTTTTTAGCGTCGTCACCGCAGCCTGCCATTAACAGCAGCAGACAAACTGTTGTAAACATAATTAAGAGTTTTTTCATTTCTTTCCCTTCCTTTATAGTATGTTAAGTACAAAAAATGTAATGCCGACAAAATAATGTCTTTCATAATTTTACAATATCTTCAAACTTTTTGCAGTATATTTTGCAGAAAAAATCACTAAACTTTAAATAAATATTTAAATATTGGCTGATAAAATAGAAAAAACTTTCGATAAAGCAACAGAGTTGATATAATGTATACTGATTAAAGTATTTTTGAGAACGGAGGCCCGTATGGGAAATATTATAAATTTACAAAAATTGACGGGAGCTGTTTTACTGGCGGCAGGTGTGCTGACAGGATTAAACACAGCGTCGGCGCAGCAGCCGGAGCAGGAACCGTTGGCTGCGTTGCAGCTGGACGTGGATGGCAACGACGAAGCGGAAACAGTGGAGCTGTATGGCGGCCAGCTGACCCGTGGCAGTGGCTATAGGCATGATTTTCTGCTGCTGCTAAAAAACAGCAGCGGCGATTTGCTGACGGCTTATGTGCCCAGCGTTAAGGGCGGTTATGCCTGTACTATGGAAAAAGCCAACCTGGCCGGCAAAGGAGAGCAGGTGTTGCTGGCTGTTGGACAAGGCAGCGATGAGGGCAGCACAGAATACCGTGTTATTGACTTTGCTGACGTTAAAGCAGTCCGGGAGATTTTTTCTGGCAGTGATAATCTGGGCGTTGCCGCTGTGGCTGAATATTTACCTGATTTTCGCACGAAGCTGATTTTTGCCGATGGCACCAGCAGTGAAGAATATTTGCCCGGCGAGAAAGTATTTTACGAAAAGCGTGGTCTTTATGATGAGGACGGTAACTTGCTTAAAGGTTATCGCAGACCGTCGGTCAGCAAGATAAGTTCGCTTATGCCTGCGGATCTGGACCGGGACGGCAGGATGGAATTGTTGTCACTGCAAAGCGTTAAAGGGCTTGGCAGCGACGACTTGCTTGGTAAACTGGCCGGTGTCTGGACGTATGATAAAGCTGCCGGCTGGCAATTAAAACATAAAACCTTTTACAGCGGCGGTAAAAATAAAGACGATAAATTTCACCGCAGTTACAATGAAAAAGGGTGGCGGATAGTATCGAGGCAGGCGGTACATGACAGCAGTAGCGTAACTTATCCTGTTTTTATTGCTGCCGGTGAACCCGAACTGCAGAATAAGGTCAATAAGGATTTTACTGTTTTGGCTGCTCCCTATTTGCAGAAGCTGGGTGATGGTGGTAGTGAACTTGATTATACGCTGACTTTTGTCGGTGATAAATTTATCAGTTTGGTTTTTTTTGGAGTGATGGACGAAGCTGAGCAGGAAATTTTTGCGAAGATCCCAGTGAACTTGGATGCTAAAACAGGGGCTATACTGGAGCTGAGTGATCTTTTAAATCTGAAGGATCCCGATCTGATGCCGGTCTTGCAGCTGCTGACCAAGAAAGATAAGGTGGATTTCAGTAAAGGCATACCTAAAAGCTGGTATTATAACGGCACTAATTTTGTGTTCTGCCAACGTAACGAAGATGGAGAATGGTTGGAAGCTGTTGTTGCTGCTTCAGACCTGAAGAAATTTTTGCTGCGGCCGGAGTTATTGTAAAAAAACTGACTGGCCAGTCAGCAGACGGTGAAAAATAGCGAAAATATGCGTAAAATGAAGAAACATCATCGTAATCATTAAAAATAACGGTTGCGTTTCTGATTTTGATAAACTATAATAAAATTATTCTTGAAAATTTCGGACTCGTGCGCCCTTTTAAAGGGCGCTGCCGTTTTTTGAATACGTGAGGAGGATATATTTATGCTGAGTTTTTTTGATAAAGGCCGTAGGAAGAAGGCCTTGGCTGTGGCGCTGGCGGCTGTTACGGTAATGGCTTTGGCTGGCTGTGGCAAAGAGCAACAGGCACCGCAGGCGACATTGGTTAAAACGATGGAGGTTATCAGACGTGATACACCAATCGTTTATGACTATACAGGTTTTATACAGGCGCAGAAAGAGGTCAATCTGATGGCGCAGGTCAATGGGCAGATAACGGGTAAGTTTTTTAACGGCGGCGATAAAATCACTGCCGGGCAAACCTTGTTCACGATCGACCAACGGACCTATCAGGCCAACGTGCTGAACGCACAGGCAGGACTGGCCAGCGCGCAGGCAACGGCTATCCGTACTAGCCGTGACCTGGAACGCTATCAGAAGTTATATGAACAAAACGCAGTTTCCAAGCAGGAGCTGGACAACAGAGTAGCTGAAGCAGAACAGGCAGCGGCAGCTGTTGAAGCACAGCGCGCTTTGCTTGATAATGCTAATATCAATCTGGGTGAGACCAACGTAGTCGCTCCTTTTGATGGCCGTATCGATACTAACGATTTGTCTGTAGGTAACTATGTAACTGCAGGACAAACGGTTTTGGCAACGCTGTCCAATACTGATCCCGTTCTTTTAGAGTTCAGCCTGGCTGAAAACGAATACCTGAAGCTTTTAAGCTCGCATACCGATGCCGGTGAAGCTCCGCTGGAGAATTTGACCATCGTGCTGAGCGACGGTACTACTTATGGTGAAAAAGGCCGCGTTGACCAGGTCAACCGCAGCATAACCCAGGGAACAGGTACTTTGACTTTAAAAGCAGAGTTCCCCAATCCTAACAAGATCCTGCTGCCGGGCATGTTCGCCCATTTGCAGGCCAACAGCGGCACTGTGCATGATGCTAAGCTGATCCCGCAGCGTGCTGTTACCGAATTGATGTATAAAAAATTCGTTTATATCCTTGGTGCTGATAATAAAGTAAGTATGCGAGAAGTTGTCTTAGGGCCCCGCATTGGCCGTTTGTGGCTGGTCGAAAGCGGACTGGAAGGCAATGAAACAGTTATTGTCGAAGGTATCAATAAAATCAAACAGGGTTCTGAGGTTAAACCTGAACCTATGACTGAAGCAGAACTTAATACTGCTGTAACAAGCGACGAATCTAAGAACAACTGAGGAGGTAAATAGTTGTGGCACGCTTTTTTATAGACCGACCGGTCTTTGCTATAGTGCTGGCAATACTTATTACCTTACTTGGTACTATTGCCGGATTTAGCTTGCCTATCGCTCAATACCCCGACATTACCAAGCCGCATATAGCGGTTTCTACAAACTATGTCGGTGCGAGCGCGGAAACCGTAGAGGAATCTGTTGCGCAGGCGATCGAACAAAAAGTTAATGGTGTAGAAAATATGCTGTACATGAACTCTACCAGTACCAGCGTAGGTGAATACACCCTTGACGTATATTTCAACCTTGATAAAAATGCCGATATCGGCTCTGTTGAGGTACAAAACCGTGTTTCGCAGGCATCGTCCTCCATGCCGTCGGAAGTAACTTCTTATGGTGTTACCACGACGAAAAAATCTGCGGAAACCATTATGTATTTTGCTGTCCATTCACCTAAAGGTACATACGATACTATGTTCCTGACTTCTTATGCGATGACTAACTTCCTTGATGCGGCGAAACGTGTTAAGGGTGTTTCTAGTATCGACTGCTTTGGTCAGGAATATGCGATGCGCTTGTGGTTGCAGCCTGATAAAATGGCGCAATTGGGCGTAACTGCCGACGATGTTGCCAATGCTATTAAAACGCAGAACATTCAGGCACCTGTTGGTACCATCGGTGCCCGTCCGACAGAGGCTGATCAGGAATTCCAGTATTCAGCTAATGCTCAGGGCCGTTTGACTACGCCTGAAGAATTTGGCAATGTTATTATCCGTTCCCAAAATGGTAATAATTTAAAATTGAAGGACATTGCTGTCATTAAAGCCGGTGCCCGCAGTGATAACGTCGCCGGTTTCTTAAACGGCGGTGACTCGGTCGTATTCCCGGTTTATCTGACAAGTGATGCTAACGCACTGGAAACTGTCGATAACATCAAAGCCGTTTTGGCTGATGCCGAAAGCCGTTTCCCTGAGGATATGGAGCTGACTATCGTTCAGGATAATACCCAGTTCGTACGCGAAGCATTGGAAAAAGTAGCGCATACCTTCTTCGAAGCGTTAGTGCTGGTTATTCTGGTTGTATTCCTCTTTTTGGGCAGCTGGCGCGCTACCTTGATCCCGCTCTTGGCGATCCCGGTTTCGCTGGTTGGTACCTTTGGCGCTTTCGTTTTGATGGGCTTTTCTATCAATACGCTGACCATGTTCGCAATGATCCTCGCTATCGGCCTTGTTGTCGATGACGCGATCGTTGTTGTTGAAGCAGTCGAGCATCATATCCAGGATAATGGTATGACCCCTAAGGAAGCTACTTACCGCGCGATGAAGGAAGTTTCGGGACCTGTTGTCGCGATCGCCTTCGTTTTGGCGGCCGTATTTATCCCGGTAGCATTTACCGGCGGTACTGTTGGCCAGCTTTATAAACAATTTGCTTTAACTATTTCTGTATCCATGGGCTTATCGGCTGTCGTTGCTTTGTCGCTGACCCCGGCATTGTGTGCCCTGCTGTTAAAACCCCATGATGGTGGCAGTGAAGTTAAAGGCTTTATTGGCAAAATCATCCATAAATTCAATGTCTGGTTTGCCAATACTTTAAGTAAATATGTCGTGAACGTCGAAAAATGTATCCGGCATGCTAAAATATCCATGGCAGTACTTTTGGTAATGGTTATTTTGCTGGGCGTTGTTGCTAAAATCACTCCTACCGGCTTTGTTCCTAACGAGGATCAGGGCATGACGGCGGCAGCGTTCAACCTGCCAGAGGGTGCTTCCAGTAACCGTGGTATCCAGGCGATGATGGAAGCCAGTGATAAGATCAAAGAATTGCCGGGCGTAAAAAATATTTTGCAGATCTCCGGCTTCGATATTTTGTCGGGCGCACCTAAAGCCAGTGCAGGTATGCTGGTTACAGTTATGGAAGATTATGACAAACGTGATAACACTATTCAGGACATCATTCCTATGATCTATGGTATTGGTGCTCAAATGCCGCAAATGAACCTGATGGCGTTTGAACCTCCGGCTCTGCCTGGTGCATCCAGCACCGGTAGCTTGAGCATGTACCTGATGAATCTGGGCGGCGACGATATGGACCGGATGCAGGAAGTTGCAAACGAATTCCTGGCCAAAGCTAATGCCCGTCCCGAGATCGGTATGGCTTATACCACCTTTAACACTAATACTCCTGTTTACAGGTTCAATGTGGATCGCGAAAAGGCTGAATCGTTGAACGTCCCTGTAGCCAGCGTTTATACTGCTTTGCAGACCTTCCTTGGCGGCAGTGAGATCAATGACTTTAACAGCTTTGGCCGTACCTGGAAAGTAGTTATGCAGGCTGATGCCAGCTACCGTTCAAACGTTAACGATATGCGTTACTTCTATGTGCGTAGTAATAACGGCGATATGGTGCCTCTGAACACCCTTGTAACTGACGAAAGCCGCACCAGTGCTGCTACCGTTACTCGTTTTAATGGTGTAAGGGCTATCAAGATCGCAGGCAGCCCAACTGAAGGTTACAGTACCGGTCAGGCTATGACTGCTTTGGAAGAAACAGCAGCAGAAGTACTGCCGACGACTTATACCTACGAATGGGTAGACCAAAGCCGTGATGAGCTGGAAGCAGGCAGTAGATCGACGCAGATCTTCATTATTTCTCTGGTTTTCGTCTTCTTGTGTCTGGCTGCTTTGTACGAAAGCTGGACTATCCCGCTGGCAGTTATGTTGTCGGTTCCTGTAGCAGCTCTGGGCTGCTTCGGCGCTCAATACCTGCGTGGTTTGCAAAATGACGTTTACATGCAGATCGGTCTGATCATGCTGATCGGCTTGAATGCTAAAAACGCTATTTTGATCGTAGAATATGCCAAGATGAATATGGAAAATGGTGAACCGCTGGTCAAAGCAGCTCTTGACGCTGCCAGACTGCGTTTGCGCCCGATCCTGATGACCTCTTTCGCCTTCATTCTTGGTTGCGTGCCTTTGGCTATCGCAACAGGCCCTGGCGCCGGCGCCCGTGTTTCCATGGGTAACGCCGTTGTTGGTGGTATGACCTTCGCAACACTGGTCGGTATCTTTATGATCCCGGTATTGTTTGTTGTTGTCGAACGGCTTTTTAACAGAAAAAAACACAGCGAAGAATAAACTGAGGATTTTCCAGATAATGCCCCGTTATGTTGACGGGGCATTATTTTTTTGCAGGAATTTTTGATTTTACGTGGTATTTAAAAAAGATAGTTCTAAAAATCTATTTTAATACGCAAACAGAGGGAAAATAATATGAATGGTTTAAAAAATAAAGGGAAATTTTTAAGGGATGTCTGGCATTTGACCAAAAGCTACTGGCAGTCCGAAGAGAAACGCAAGGCCTATGTGCTGCTGGCGACGATCGTCGCCCTGACTTTGGGTGTTGTTTATATGCTGGTGCAGCTCAACAAATGGAATAATGCTTTTTACAACGCACTGCAAAATTATCAGACCGAGATGATTTTTGACCAATTGATTCGTTTCAGCTGGCTGGCAGTGATCTACATTATTTTGGCGGTTTATGCCTTTTATTTACAGCAGGTACTGGTCGTTAATTGGCGCCGTTGGCTAACCAACCGTTATATTGACGAATGGCTGAAAAATAAAACCTACTATCGCCTGCAAATGTTCGGTTCGGATACTGATAACCCCGACCAGCGTATCAGTGAAGACGTACGCTTATTTGTAGAGATGACCTTAAAATTCAGCATCGGCCTGTTAAAGGCGTTATGTACCTTTATTTCCTTCGTTTTTATTTTATACGAGTTGTCCGGCTCACTGGAATTTACTTTTGCTGGGACGGTTTGGCACATCAATGGCTATCTGGTTTGGGTGGCGCTGGTCTATTCTGTGCTCGGTACCTGGATTACCCATGTGGTAGGGCGCAAATTAGTCAGTCTCAATTTTATCCAACAGCGTTACGAAGCCGATTTTCGTTTCAGTATGATGAGAATGAGGGAAAATGCCGAGAGTGTGGCTTTTTACAGTGGTGAACAGCAGGAAGGTGGCGTCTTTAAAAAACGTTTCCGATTGCTGCTTGATAATTTCTGGCAGATCGTCCAAAAGCAAAAACAGTTGGTTTGGCTCAATTCCGGCTATTCGCAGATCGCTATCATTTTTCCCTTTGTGGTAGTCATGCCGCGTTATTTGCGCAAAGAGATCACACTGGGTGGTTTGATGCAGGTCGCCAGCGCCTTTGGCAGAGTACAGGACTCTCTGTCGTATTTTGTAGATATGTATGCTTCGCTGGCCGAGTGGCGGGCAGTAGTAGAACGTCTTACGGGTTTTGGCCTGCATATGCGTGAAGTAAAACAGGAAAACCCGCAATTGTATCTTGACCGCGTGGTAAGCAGTGATGCGGCTATAGCAGCCAGCAAGCTGCAGGTAGAGCTGCCGGGAGATAAAGTGTTATTGGCTGATGTCAACTTCACTTTAGAGCATGGCCCACACAAAAACATTCTTATCAAAGGTGCCAGCGGCAGCGGCAAAAGCACCTTGCTGCGTGCTATTTCCGGTATCTGGCCTTATGTGCGTGGTACTTTAACTATCCCGAGTGCCGAAAAGCTGATGTTTATTCCGCAAAAACCATATCTGCCCCTGGGTACTTTACGCGAGGCACTGCTGTATCCCGGTACTTGTCAAAAAACTGACGAAGAGCTGGTTATGCTGCTTGAGCAATGCCGCATCGGCTATCTGGCAAAAGACCTGTATGTAGAAGCCGACTGGTCGCATGTCCTTAGCGGTGGCGAGCAGCAGCGTCTGGCTTTTGTGCGGGCGCTTATTTATCAACCCGAGTGGCTGTTTTTAGATGAAGCAACGTCTGCTTTGGATGAAGCTACCGAGGCTGTGATGTATAAGCTGGTAGAACAGCTTATGCCGACGACTACCGTGGTCAGCATCGGGCACCGCAGCACGCTTAACAGCTTTCATCAGATCGAACTGTTTATTGATAAGGAGCGGCAAAGCGTTACGGAAAGGATGTTATAGGTTGATTTTGTAAGTTGAATTTGTGGTTATTTTTTAAAAGAAATTTTTATTTTGGAGTGTTTTCTTATATAATAAACATAGAAGCATTTTCCCCGAAAAGTTCAAAGGGTAATCTTTAAACCCTTAATCCAGATGATATAAGGAGTGATAAAAATGATGCCCTTGGAAATAGCCCCTAAAATTTATGATGTAGGCGTTGTAGATTGGGCCGTGCGTGATTTTCACGGTTACAAAACGGAGCGTGGCGCCTCATATAACTCATATCTGATCATGGACGAAAAAATTTGTTTAATCGATACGGTAAAAGCCGTTTTTGCCGAAGAGCTGCTGGACAAAATCAGCCGCGTCGTCGACCCTGCAAAAATAGATTATGTGATCGTCAACCATGTTGAACCTGACCATGCCGGTGCTTTACCGGCTCTGGTGAAAGCAGCGCCTAACGCTAAGTTTTTTATAACTGCTCAGGGTAAGACGGAAGCGATACGCCATTATGGCGACCTGTATGATTTTGAGGTGGTCAAAGACGGCGACAAATTATCCTTAGGTAAACGCGAGCTGACTTTTGTGGCGCTGCCTATGCTGCACTGGCCTGACAGTATGGCCACTTATTGTGCCGCTGATGGGATCTTGTTCTCGAACGATGCCTTCGGTCAGCATTATGCTGCGTCTAAGCGTTTTGACGACGAGGTGGACCAGGGGATTCTTTTTTACGAAGCTAAAAAATATTTTGCCAATATCCTTTGGCCCTATGCCAAGCTGATCGACAAAGCCCTGACAAAAGCGGCAGCTTTAGATTTAAAAATGATCGCTACAGCGCATGGCATTATCTGGCGCAGCCATATCAAAGAGATCATTGCCAAATATGCCGATTGGGGACGCGGCGTGAGCGGCAGCAGCGTTGTTGTAGCTTATGACACGATGTGGGGTGCGACCGAGCAAATGGCCCGGGCCGTGCTGGAAGGCGTTGTGAACGCCGGAGCCGAAGGCGTGCTGCTGCGCATGAATGAAACACCTAACAGCACCGTCGTCGCAGATTTATTTGAGGCCGGCGGCCTGATCGCAGGATCATCTACTTTGAATAACGGTATGCTGCCGACCATGGGCAGCTTGCTGGTATACTTAAAGGGGCTGAAGCCCACCGGTAAAAAAGCCGCCACCTTTGGTACCTATGGCTGGGCCGGCGGCGCACAGCGTGATATGGAAGCGCTGCTGACAGAGGCTGGTTTTGAAATGGAGCAGGGCTTTACCTGTAAATGGAAAGCTCAGCCGGAAGATTTGGCAGCCGCCCGGCAGCTGGGCTACGAATTTGCTAAAAAACTACAAAAATAACAATAAAACAGACGGTATTTGCCGTCTGTTTTATTGTTATTTCAGCTGTCGTTCACCGATAATTCACTTGTCAAAAGTCGAAAAGTCAAATATAATAAAAACAAATCTATTATAGATACGGCAGATTTTATCTGTCATACTGATATAAGGAAGGTAATCACGATGAGGAATCTTGCAGACGCTATAGAAAATTTCATCATCAGGCAGCTGTTGGAGGATAGCGAGGACGCTGTTTTGGTGCAGCGTAACGAGCTTGCCGATAAGCTTTCCTGCGCTCCGTCGCAAATCAGCTATGTGTTGAGTACGCGGTTTACTCCCGAACGCGGTTTTATGGTTGAGTCGCGGCGCGGCAGCGGTGGCTTTGTAAGGATAGTGCGGGTGATGCCCCATCAGTTGCAGGCAGAAAGCAGCGAACCGACGGTGCTTGACCTGATAGAACATTGGGCGGGTAACCGCTTAATAAGTAGGCGCGAAAAAGCGTTGCTGCAATATATGATGGAAATTTTAGATGCAGATGAACAAAGAAAAAGAGCCGTTCTGGAAACGGCTATCAGTAAAATGACTGAACGCGAGTGAGGTGAGAGTTATGTTATGTCAAAAATGCGGATTGAAAGAAGCTGTTGTTCACGTAGTGTGCGTGGTCAACGAAAAGCAGATAGATAAGTGGCTGTGCTCCGACTGTGTGGAGGAGTTGGCGCCGTCTAATTTTTTATCGGGCACGGTTTTTAACGCCAAAGAGTTTTTGGACGGGCTGCTAAAGCCTAAAGCCAGAGAAGAACAGATCATGAGCCGTTTTACGGAACGTGCTAAGGGTATTTTGGAAGACGCGATGCGTTTTGCTCTCGATAGGGGGCATGACCATGTTGGCACAGAGCATATTTTATTGGCTCTGTTGAATATTGATAATTGCTTTGCCAAAAAGATTTTAGAAAAGCTGGGTGTTGACAGCCAGGCGGTGATTAATGAGCTGGAAAGCTGGATGGAACCGTCGGGCAGCACGGAGCTGATGATAAGCTATACGCCGCGTGCAAAACGTGCGTTGGAGCTGGCTGGCGAAGCTGCTGCTGCCTTTAAGCTGCATTATGTGGGGTCTGAGCATTTGCTGCTTGGCCTTTTGCGTGAGGGCGAGGGCGTGGCAGCCCAGGTACTGCGCCGCTTTAATGTAACTGCGGAACAGGTGATGAAGGTAGTGAAGGCGGTTTATGATAATCAACCGCTGACTGACGGTAAATATGGTTCCGGTGAGGGCGAAGCAGAACCGAAGAACAATGTGCTGGAAATGCTGTCGGAGTTTGGGCGTAACCTTAACCAACTGGCTGACGAAGGTAAAATCGACCCTGTAGTAGGGCGCGAAAAAGAAGTTGAGCGTATTATTCAGATTTTGTGCCGCCGTACTAAAAACAACCCGGTACTGATCGGTGAAGCAGGTGTTGGTAAAACGGCTATTGCCGAAGGTTTGGCGCAGCGTATCGTCGACGGCAATGTACCCGAGATTTTGCGCGATAAAATTGTTTTCTCACTGGAGATCGGTTATCTGGTAGCAGGGACTAAATATCGCGGCGAATTTGAAGAGCGTTTAAAAGAACTGCTGGAAGCAGTGAAAGAAAATAAAAACATTATCCTCTTTATTGATGAGCTGCACACTATTATTGGTGCTGGTGCCGCAGAAGGGGCTATTGATGCTGCCAATATCATCAAACCGGCTTTGGCAAGAGGCGAGATGCAGGCTATAGGTGCTACTACTCTTAATGAATATCGTAAAAATATCGAAAAGGACGCGGCTTTGGAGAGGCGCTTCCAGCCTATTGTCGTAGGTGCCCCCGATGTTAACGATTCGATCGAGATATTGAAGGGCTTACGTGATAAGTATGAGGCTTTTCACCGCATCCAGATCACTGATGACGCACTTTTGGCGGCAGTGCGCCTGTCCGATCGTTATATAACTGACCGTAATCTGCCGGATAAGGCTATCGACCTGATGGACGAGGCCTGCTCGCGAGTTCGTCTGCAAAGCTACAAAATATCGTTGCCTCAGCGCGAACTGGAGCAGCAACTGGAGAAGGTGCGTATCGAAAAAGAATCGGCCATCACCCAGCAGATGTATGAACGGGCTGCCGAGCTGCGCGACGCAGAACGCAAATTTCAGGAACAGCTTGACGATGAACGCCAGTCCCAACGCAGCGGTTCCAGTAGCAAGCTGACCGTTACTGAAGAAGATGTGGCAGAGGTAGTAGCGTCATGGACGAATATCCCACTGAGAAAATTGACCGAAGGCGAGTCGCAGCGGCTGATCCATCTGGAAACTGCACTGCACGAACGCGTTGTCGGGCAAAATGCGGCGGTTGACGCCGTTGCCAAGGCTATTCGCAGGGCAAGGGCCGGCTTTAAAGATAAAAACCGTCCTGTAGGCTCCTTCCTCTTCTTAGGACCTACCGGGGTTGGCAAAACCGAGCTGGCTAAAGCTCTGGCAGAAAATCTTTTCGGTGATGAACGGGCCTTGATCCGTTTCGATATGTCTGAATATATGGAAAAGCATACGACCTCACGTTTGGTTGGCGCACCTCCCGGCTATGTGGGCTACGAAGAGGGCGGCCAGTTGACTGATGTGGTACGCCGCCGTCCCTATTCGGTAATTTTGTTGGATGAGATTGAAAAAGCGCATCCCGATGTTTTTAATCTGCTGTTGCAGATTATGGAAGATGGACGCCTGACTGATGGCCAGGGGCGGACGGTAGATTTTAAGAATGCCGTCATCATCATGACCAGTAATGCAGGGGCCAGGGCTTTGCTGGACAGCAAGCCTTTGGGTTTTGCCACCGGCGAACAGCAGGTAAGTGAAGGCCGTAAAAACGCCGTACTGGAAGAAGTAAAACGTATCTTCCGACCGGAATTTTTAAACCGTATCGACGAGATACTGGTCTTTGACCCGCTGGGAGAAGCAGAACTGATCCAGATCGTTGAGCATATGCTGAAAGAGCTTTCGGGACGTTTACAGGAAAACGGCCTGGATATCAAGGTTACTGCTGAAGCGAAAGCGGAGCTGCTTAAAGCAGGTAAGGATACCCGTTATGGGGCGCGTCCGTTGCGCCGGGCTTTAAGAAAGCTGGTGGAAGATCCTGTTTCTGATTTGTATCTGGCGGCAGAAGTAAAACGCGGCGATACGATTTTGACGCGCACAGACGCTGCTGGTAAGATTTATTTTGATAAAGAAGAAGCCCACAAGGAAGAAGCCTTGGTTGGTGCTGGGGAGGAACGTTCCTAATGGCAAAACCTAAAATACGCTTCGTCTGTCAGTCTTGTGGTTATGTTACGGCAAAGTGGTTGGGCAAATGCCCGGAATGTGGGCAATGGGATTCTTTCGCTGAAGAAATGGAGGCTCACGAGCGCCCGGGACAGAGTTTTTTACCTGCTGGCGAAACTGTAAAGCCCAAGCCCCTGCAACAGGTGGCAGAGCAGAGCGTGAGCCGGTTGCAGACAGGGATCCGTGAATTTGACCGGGTGCTGGGTGGCGGTATCGTCCCCGGCAGCCTGGTCTTATTGGGCGGTGATCCAGGCATCGGCAAATCGACGATGCTGCTGGACGCCGGTATGAAGTTCAGCCACAATAATATCAAGGTCCTGTATGTTTCGGGCGAGGAGTCGGAAGCCCAAACTGCCATGCGTGCCAGAAGGCTGGGCACCAGTGGTGATAACCTGCTGGTGATGACGGCGACAGACCTGAATACGATCTTGATCCAGGCGCAGGAAGTGCAGCCCAGGCTTTTGGTTATAGACTCGATCCAGACCATGTATAACAGCGAGCTACCTACGGCAGCCGGCAGTGTGGGGCAAGTGCGGGAATGCACGGCTAAGCTGCTGCGCTTTGCCAAAACCAGCGGCATCGCCGTACTCATCATCGGCCATGTGACCAAAGACGGCAACATTGCCGGACCGCGGCTGCTAGAGCATATGGTGGACGTGGTGCTGCAGTTTGAAGGCGAACGTTCCTATTCGTTCAGAGTTTTGCGGGCACTGAAGAATCGTTTTGGCTCTACTAATGAAAGCGGCATTTTTTCGATGGAAGCCAGTGGCTTGCAGGAGATCAGTAATCCGGCTGGCTTGTTTTTAGAGGAGCGCAGCCATGATGCCACGGGGTCGGTGGTTTGCGCCTGTCTTGAGGGCAACAGGCCTATTTTAGTAGAAATGCAGGCTTTGGTAGCTAAAACGCCTTATGGCATGCCACGTCGCACGGCAGTAGGTTTTGATTATAACCGTGTAACGATGCTGCTGGCTATTTTAGAGCGCCGGTTAGGTATGGGATTTGGCGTTTATGATGCGTATATCAACGTAGTCGGCGGCATGAAGGTGACGGAGCCGGCAGCCGATCTGGCAGTGGTTGCTGCTTTGGTATCCAGCTACCGTAACCGTCCCATTCCACAGGGTGTATTGGTGATGGGCGAGGTGGGGCTGACGGGAGAGGTACGCCGTATAGGTGCTCCAGAGCGACGCATCAAGGATGCTATGAATCTGGGCTTTAAAAAATTTATTGTGCCGGCGGGCAAGATTTCGTTGGAAGAACCTTGTCCTGGTATCGTGCAGGTTAAAACATTAGAAGAAGCATTAGAGGCGGTTTTTGCCTGAAAGAGCGGAGTTTACTCCGCTCTTTTTCTTTTGTTTTTAAATAATAGTAAAAAATGCACAAAAAAATGATTGACACATATATTGACCTGTGATAAAATTACAAAATTTGACAAAAATATAGTAAGGTGCTAAAATAAATACATATATAAAATATAGGTGTTCCTTAGGAGGGCAGAAGATGTTTGCAATAGGAGACAAGGTCGTATATCCGATGCACGGCGCCGGAATAGTTAAAACAATCGAAAAACGGGAACGTGACGGTCAAAATGTCGACTATCTGATATTGGCAATGCTTCTGGGCGAAATGAAGATTATGGTGCCTGTAGACAGTGTCGACCGTGTTGGTCTGCGCCACGTTATAGAGGTTGAAGATATTGATGCCGTAGAGAAAGTGTTGGAAGAACGGCCCGATAACTACAATAAAGGCGTTGCCTGGAACAGGCGTTTTAATATGTATTTGGAAAAAATGAAAAGCGGCAATGTTTTTGAAGTTGCCGACGTGATAAGAACTCTACAGGTACAGGAAAACGAAAAAAAATTATCTACTGGTGAACGTAGATTGTTGGGAACTGCCAAACAGATTTTGGTCAGTGAGGTTATGTTGGTTAAAAATGCTGAGTTGGACGATGTTGAAAGCTGGTTAAATAAGTTTTTTTGATGAAATACGTCGGTTTTCCGACGTATTTTGTTTTTTTAGCTGTTTTTAATACGTAAATTGTAGTAAAATAATATATTATCCACATTGATTTTAGAAAGGAGGTGTAAAGATGTTAAATAGGATTTTAAAGCTTACTATAGTCGTTGTTTTCGCTCTTACCGGACTCATACTTACAGAATATTTATTGCCTTATATTTCGGATTTTTTTGGCTATGATCTTTATGATAACGGCTTTTTTTGCATAGCTTTAGCAACTATTGTTTCGGGTGCCGTAGGCATTTTCCTTTTCGGCGGACTTGGCGTAGCTGTGGCCCCGGTGCTTATTTACCATATTATGGGCTATACTGAGCGCATTGCCATTGTTTTGTCTAAAGTTCCTACCAGCGACATTCTCGTTATGACACTGGGGATCGGCATCGGTCTGATCCTGGCCAACCTTTTGGGTGGGCCTTTTTCGCATTTGCCGATCATCGGGCCATATATCCCGTTGATTTTCAGCCTGGTGCTGTCCATTGTCGGCGCCAAGGTAGCCTTGCGCAAGCATAAGGATATCGTTGGCTTCTTCAATCGGAGCATCCCTAGTCTTAAGGGCGCTGTTAAGCCGGCAGCTGTTAAAGCTGTGGCACTTAGCGACAGGCTGTACAGTAAAAACAAATTACTCGATACCAGCGTTATTATTGACGGACGTATTAGCGACATTTTGAAAACAGGCTTTTTGGAAGGTCGCCTGATAGTTCCAAATTTTGTGCTGGAAGAACTGCAAAAATTAGCCGATTCCTCCGATAACCTGAAACGGGCCAAAGGACGCCGAGGGTTAGACCTTATTCACGAGATTCAGCAGGAGAATAAAGACCAGCTGGTGATAGAAGATACCGACTTTGAGGAATTGAGCGAGGTCGATGCCAAATTGGTTAAAATGGCCAAGCAAACTGAAGCTGTTATCGTCACTAATGATTTTAACTTGAATAAAGTCGCCGAGATCCAGGGGGTCAGCGTGCTTAATATCAACGATCTGGCCAACGCTATCAAACCGGTAGTTTTGCCGGGTGAAGATATGAATGTTTTTATTGTTAAAGACGGCAAAGAAAACAATCAGGGCGTGGCCTATCTGGAAGATGGCACGATGATCGTTGTTGAAGGCGGCAAGAAGCTGGTCGGTGAAAACACCGGCGTGGTAGTGACTTCTGTTTTGCAGACTTCGGCAGGCAGAATGATTTTTGCAAAATTAAAATAAGCGGGGGGCGTTTATGGAAAAGATCGTGACGATAGTACCGGCCGCTGGGTTGGGAAGTCGTTTGGGTTTAGGCAAAAATAAAGCTTTTGCTAATATCGGCGGGTTACCGCTTTTAGTGCAATGTTTGAAAATGCTGGCTGCTACAGGCTACGTCAGCCGGGTCATCGCCGTAGTGCAACCCCGGGAAGTAGACGAAGCCAGGGAGCTGCTGGCCGAATATCGAGCAAACTGTTATCCTGAACTGCCCTTTATAGTTGTGGCAGGCGGCAAAGAAAGACAGGATTCCGTAGCTAATGCTTTGGCTGCTGTTACTGAAACAGACGGTTACATAGCCGTGCATGACGGAGCGAGGCCTTTTGCAGGCAAAGAAGTTTTTGCCAGGGTGCTGGCTGCCGCGCAAAACAGCGGCGCTGCTATTGCCGCTGTTGCCGTTAAGGATACCATCAAGGTGGTTGATGAACAAAATAGTGTGGTGGCAACGCCAGTACGCAATACGTTGCGAGCAGTGCAGACGCCGCAGATCTTTAAGATTAGCATTTTGAAGCAGGCCTATGAATTTTTGCGGCAGCAGCCGGGTAACGTGACTGACGACGCCTCATTGGTGGAACAGCTGGGTTTGCCGGTGACGGTTGCCGAGGGCAGCTACGAGAATATTAAAATCACCACGCCGGAAGATTTGGTTCTGGCAGAAAAATTATGTAAAAGCAGAGGGCTGGCAATGACTGAAAAAAATAGCGTGTGGCCGCAATTTCGTGTTGGCAGCGGCTTTGATGTCCATAAATTAGTTGCTGAGCGCAAATTGATCCTGTGCGGCATTGAGGTGCCGTACGAATTGGGACTTTTGGGTCATTCCGACGCAGATGTAGCCTTACATGCGTTGATGGATGCATTGCTTGGCGCTGCCGGGATGGGCGACATCGGCAAGCATTTTCCTGATACTGCGATGGAGTTTAAAGATGCCGACAGTATGGTGCTGCTGCGCCAGGTGCTGACACTTTTGCATAAGCAGGGCTGGCAGGTCAATAATGCCGATGTCACGATCATGGCGCAAAAACCGAAGCTGGCAGGCTATATCCCACAGATGGCGGCGAATATTGCCCGGGAAATGCAGGTGGATGTAAGTGCCGTCAACGTTAAGGCTACGACGACGGAAAAACTGGGCTTTGTAGGACGCGGTGAGGGCATGGCGTCCGAGGCCGTTGTAAGCATTATTAAGTGTTAAAACACAGTGGCATTGGGAGTTATGGTGACACTGGTGGTATAATATACAAGATAAGTATTTTGGAGGGATCATTGTAATGTCTAATGAAATCAGAGTAAGATTTGCACCGAGTCCGACCGGACCGTTCCATATCGGCGGCGCTCGCAGCGCTTTGTTTAACTGGCTGTTTGCCCGTAAGTTGGGTGGCAAACTGGTTTTGCGTATCGAGGATACTGACCTTGAGCGTTCCAGCCGCGAGTCTGAAGAAAATATCAAAGCCGCTTTGAAATGGTTGGGTCTGGATTGGGATGAAGGCATCGATGTGGGTGGCGCCTATGGCCCGTACCGTCAAACAGAGCGTCTGGAGTTGTATAAAAAATATACCGACCGTTTGTTGGCAGATGGTAAGGCTTATTATTGTTACTGCACCGACGAAGAACTGGAAGCCGAACGTCAGGCCTTGTCTGCTAAAGGACAAATGCCTCGTTATATGGGCAAATGCCGTAATCTTACAGCTGAACAGGTAGACCAGTATAAAGCGGAAGGCCGCAAGCCGACCGTACGTTTCCGTGTACCAGCTGATCAGCAGATTCTGGTCAGGGATATGGTGCGCGGCGATGTTGTTTTTGATTCTAATGGTATCGGTGATTTTGTTATCGTAAAATCAGATGGTATCCCTACTTATAATTACGCAGTAGTGATCGACGACGCACTGATGAAAATCTCTCATGTAATTCGTGCCGAGGAGCATTTGTCCAATACTCCGCGTCAATGCCTGATTTATGATGCGCTGAATTTTGAGCAGCCTACCTTTGGCCATATCTCACTGATTTTGGGCAAAGACCGTACGAAAATGTCGAAACGTCATGGCGCTACCTCGGTTGACCAATACCGTCAGCTGGGCTATCTGCCGGAAGGTATTGATAATTTCCTGGCTTTACTGGGTTGGGCACCAAACAGCGAACAGGAGATCTTCAGCATGGAAGAACTGATCCAGGCTTTTTCGATGGATCATGTTGCCAAAAATCCTGCTGTTTTTGAAATCGATAAACTGAACTGGATCAACCAGCAATATATGCGCCGGTTGGACGCCGAAGCTTTTTTTGCAGCGGCTAAATCGCATATGATCGCTGCCGGTTATATGAATGGTGACGAACGCGGTGCAAAGCTGGACTGGATCAAACGCGTCGTAGCTACGGCGAAAGAGCACGTGGCCTTTGGCGCGCAGATTCCTGAATGTGTAGCTATGTATTTCAGTGACGACTTTGAATTTGAAAATGAAGAAGCTGCGGCAGTTTTAAAAGAAGCATCGGTACCGGTGGTAATGCAAATGCTGTTTGAAGAATTGCCGAAATTGGAGGTGCTGGATGGCGCCGCTGTTAAGGCAACCTTTAAAGCTATCCAAAAAACTACAAATTTAGGCGGAAAAGCAGTGTTTATGCCTATCCGCGTTGCTTTAACAGGCAATCAGCATGGGCCGGAGCTGGCAGAAATGGTACCGCTTTTGGGATTGGAACGCACCGAAGCCAGAATTAGAGCAAGCCTTGCCAAGGCAGGCATTACCCTATAAAGGAGAGTTTAGAATGACGATCAAAGTTTATAATACTCTGACTAAACAAAAAGAAGAATTCGTGCCGGTGCATCCCGGTAAAGCTAATATCTATGTCTGCGGCGTTACTCCTTATAATCACCCGCATATCGGCAACGCCCGTCCGTTCGTGACCTGGGACGTGATCCGCCGTTTTTTGGAGCATGAAGGCTACGATGTGCTGCATGTGCAGAACTTTACTGATGTTGATGACAAGATCATCAACACTGCTAATAAAGAAGGTGTGCTGTGGAGCGACATCTGCGGTCGCTATATCGACGCGTATTTTGAAGTTATGGATAAGCTTAATGTGCGTCGGGCCCATGTTTATCCGCGTGTTTCCGAACACATGGCAGAAATCATCGAAACAGTGCAAACTTTAATCGATCGTGGCTATGCCTATGAAATGGATGGCGATGTTTATTACAGCGTCGAAAAATTCGATCATTACGGCGAGTTATCCGGCCGTAATTTGGAGGATATGCTGGCTGGCGCCCGCGTCGATGTCAACGATAAAAAACATAATCCCATGGATTTTGCTTTGTGGAAAGCCGCTAAACCGGGCGAGCCTTCCTGGAGCAGCCCCTGGGGTGAAGGACGTCCGGGCTGGCATATCGAGTGTTCGACTATGAGCATGCAGTATCTTGGCGAAACTTTCGATTTCCATGGTGGCGGCAGCGATCTTATCTTCCCGCATCATGAAAATGAAATCGCTCAATCGGAAGGCTGCACCGGCTGCCATCCTTTTGTAAAATACTGGCTTCATAACGGCTTTATTACCGTTAATGAAGAGAAGATGTCTAAATCTCTGGGCAACTTCTTTATGGTCGTTGACATTCTTGAACATTATGAACCGGAAACGCTGCGCTTTTTTATTCTTGCTACTCATTACCGCAGTCCCCTGGATTTCAGTGATGAGCGTTTGGCAGAAGCCGAGCGCAGCCTGGCACGCTTAAAAACGGCGCAGGAAAATTTGCTGGCTTTGAGCGAACTAATGAATGCTGGGCCGACAGAAGAAAGCGTATCGCTGCGCGGGAAAGCCTTAGAGCTGCGCACTGAGTTTATGGAAGCGATGCGTGATGATTTCAATACTGCTTTGGCCATCAGCCATATGTTCGCTTTGGCCAAAGAGATCAATATTTATCAGCAAAGCATTATGAACAGCGGCCTTAAGCCTGACGGTAAGCTGGTCGCTACGTTGCAGAGCGTATTTGCAGAAATGTGTTCTATTATTGGCGTACTTGAAGCTGCACCTTGTGCTGCTGCTGAAGGCAATGGCATGGAAGAGCAACTGATGGAAATGTTTATAGCTATGCGGCAGGAAGCACGTACTAATAAAGATTACGCCCAGGCGGATGCTTTGCGTAATAAATTAAGTGAATTAGGTATTATTTTGGAGGATACGCCTCAAGGCGTACGTTGGAAAAAACAGTGAAGTTTGAACAATATAAACAAATCAAAACTCATGCCCTGGCAGCCTGTACGGCTGCCGGGCTGACTTATGGAGAACCGAAACAACTGAATCCGATACTTTTGGCATATATCGGCGATGTTGTTTTTTCTCTTTATGTGCGGTTGCGGCTGCTGCCGACTTCGGGGCAGGTCCGCGTTATCCACGATCTGGGTTCCAAAATGGTTTCTGCGGTGATGCAGGCCAAAGCAATGGAAGCGCTGTTGCCTGAATTGACAGAAGAAGAGACCTATATTGCTAAACGTGGACGCAATACTAAATCTACGGTGCCTAAAAGCGCCTCAGTGCATGAATACCGTATGGGAACGGCTTTTGAAGCCTTAGTGGGCTGGCTGTTTTTAAGCGACAGGGAAGAGCGGCTGGAAGAGCTTCTTGAGCGTTCTTTCCTGATTATTGCAGAGTCCATGCAGAAGAAAGGGTGAAATAACATGGAAGTAAAATTACTCAGACACACACCGGAACCGGAAAAGACAGTTGCTATGAGCGCGCGTCTATGCTATTCGCCTATTGGTGCTGCCCAGCTCGAAGAGAAAATGTCGGATGAGCAGGCGGCTAAATTAGTTCGCAAACTTGTGGAAATGGGACATTTCTCGACCTTAGAGCATGTAACTTTTACCTTTGCTATAGAAGGCGTTTCCAGAGTGCTGACCCACCAGTTGGTACGCCACCGTATCGCTTCTTATTCACAGCAATCGCAGCGCTATGTTAAAGAGCATGATTTTGAGACTATCGTGCCGCCTACTATCGCCGCAAGGCCGGAAGCTAAAGAGAAGTTTGAAAAGCTGATGGCTGATATCCAGGCGCTCTATAACGAATTTACCGATGAATTCAACATTCCTGCCGAAGATGCGCGCTATGTGCTGCCTAATGCCGCTGAGACCAAAATCGTGGCCACTTTCAACGTCAGGTCTTTGATGAATTTTTTCAGCCTGCGCTGCTGCAACAGGGCGCAATGGGAAATAAGACAATTGGCCGAAAAAATGTTGGCTGAGTGTAAAAAAGTAGCGCCGGTGCTGTTTGAAAACGCAGGCCCGACCTGTGTCAGCCAGGGTATCTGCAACGAAGGCGCAATGACTTGTGGCCGCTTGCAGGCTATTTTAGCAGCAAAGCAAAAACAACAGCAGTAATAAGGAGGGCCTATGTCTGAAGAAATTCTTGCCGGACGCAATTCTGTTTTAGAAGCGCTGCGTAGCGGCAGATCTATTAATAAAATATTTGTGCAGGACGGTATCAAAGGCGGCAGTGTCAGTGAGATCATTGCCGTAGCCAAAGAAATCGGCGTCGTTATCGAATTTGCTAAAATCGAAAGATTGGACAAATTGGCATCAGGGATAAGGCATCAAGGTTTTGTGGCTTTGGTAGCGCCGATCCGTTTCCATAGCCTGGAAGAGGTTTTAGCAGGGGCGGAGGCCAAAGGTGAGGTTCCATTTTTATTATTACTGGACGAACTGCAGGACCCGCAGAACGTGGGTGCTTTAATTAGAACAGCAGATGCTGCCGGTGTACATGGTGTTTTGATGCCGAAAAGGCGTAGCTGTCCGCTTAATGCGGTAGTTGCAAAAATTTCGGCCGGGGCAGTAGAATATGTTCCGGTAGTGCAGATAGGTAATATTCCGCAGACCATCGAAGAACTGAAAAAGCTTGGTTTTTGGGTGGCCGGAGCCGATATGGATGGTGAAGATTATTATAAAAGCAATCTGACAGGCCCGATGGTAGTAGTTGTTGGTGCCGAAGGCAAAGGCCTGGGGCGCCTGGTAAAAGAAAAGTGCGATATCGTCGTCAGTCTGCCAATGCAGGGCGGGGTTTCTTCGCTGAACGCTGCGGCAGCAGGCGCTGTGCTGCTGTACGAAGTTGTGCGGCAGCGCCGGGTGCAAGCGGGCTTATAAAAGATGAAAGAATGGCTTGTAGTAGATGGCTATAATGTTATCAATAATTGGCAGGATTTTCGCCGCTTTCGTGAAGAGAACCTGGAGCACGCCCGTGAGCTTTTAAAAGAAAAGCTGATAGAATATGTGTCTTTTAAGGGCTATGCGGGAATCGTGGTTTTTGACGCGCAGGAAGTGCAGGGAGCGGCTGCGGTCGAGAAGCTGGGGCCGTTGGAAGTAGTGTTTACCGGCGAAGGTGAGACGGCTGATTCCTGGATCGAGCGGCATGTTTACGAACTGGTCAGGAAGGGCGGCAAGGTTTTTGTCGTTACCAGCGATTACGCCGAGCAATTGAATGTTTTGGGCAGCGGCGCCTACAGGGTATCGGCACGGGAATTTCGTGAGGAATACGCGCTGGCTAAAAAGCAGATTGCCGAACGCAGCGAAAGGCTGGCGGGGGGACTTGGCCGCAACGAGCTGGGAGGCAGGCTGCAAGAGCATATTCTTGATCATTTTGAGAAGCTGCGCCGTGATACCTAAAAATTGACGCTGACAATAGTATGGAGTATAATGAAAAGGCTGACAAATGCAGGAAATTCCTAAGAAACGGAGGTCGGTGCCAATGAGTACGGAAACGCCATATAATCCTTATGCGGCTTTTGAAAACATGGCGGATGAAGATGTCGTCTTAAAGGCAAAACAGGAAGATAACGCCCTTGCGCAGGAATATCTTTTGCATAAATATCGTAATTTCGTGCGGGCTAAGGCCAGAAGCTATTTTTTGATAGGTGCTGAACGTGAAGATATCATCCAGGAGGGTATGATAGGTCTGTATAAGGCGATTCGAGACTTTCGCAGCGATAAATTATCATCTTTCAGGGCTTTCGCGGAGCTGTGTGTGACACGTCAGATCATTACGGCGATCAAAACGGCGACCCGGCAAAAGCATATTCCACTTAATTCGTATGTTTCTTTGAACAAGCCTATTTATGAAGAAGATTCTGACCGGACGCTGCTGGATATCATTTCCGGCGCTAAGGTAGCTAATCCCGAAGATATGATCATCAGCAGGGAAGAATTTGTTGATATCGAAAATAAAATGAATAACATTCTCAGCGACCTTGAATGGAAGGTTTTGATGAGTTATTTAGACGGCAAATCCTATCAGGAGATCGCAGTAGAATTAGATCGGCATATCAAATCCATCGATAACGCGCTGCAGCGTGTAAAACGCAAGCTGGAAAAATATATTATGAACCGCAGTGAGAACACTGATTTGAGTGAAGTTTACAGCGGCCTTTTGGCTATGGATCCCAGTGAGCGGTTCACTCACCGCAAGCGTGATTGATAATAATGATAAATGTGAAACAAAATAGTAACATCATTTAGATTTTTCTGAATGATGTTATTTTTTTAAAGGATTTCGTCAACAAACAGCGAATATAGCAGTAATTAGAAAGTGAAGGCCAAAATTTACGCTGAGCGTAATTAGGAGGTAATGGACATGAGCCAAGTAGAAGAATTTGTGAAAATTGTGGAAGGCGTAAAAAATCAGGATGTAAAGGTAGTTGTCGTAACGGGTAAACCGGGCAGCGGTAAAAGCAAGGTGCTGCGCGAAGCTGCCGAAGGTAAAAAATGGGATTACATTGACTGTCGCCTTTTGATTACTGAAAAATTTTTGGAAGTCCCTCCTGGAGAACGGAAAGCCAAAGCGCCTGAAATGATGGCTGAGATTTTAGAAGGCTACGACGGCGAGGTAATTTTGCTGGATCGCCTGCAAACCTTGTTTGTCCCGGTATTCCACATTGATATTGATGCTCTGTTGCATAAACTCAGCGAAAAATATGTAATCGTAACTGCTTGGCCTGGTTACCTTGAAGAAGGAAAGCTTTGCTACGATAAATTCGATGGAACGGAATCCATCCGTATCGGTTCGGAAGGTTTTACGGTTTGGAACGTTGATTGAAAAGCGAGGTAAGCAATGAGCCAGGCAAAAAAAAGACTGGCGGTTCTGACCGGCGGAGGTGATTGCCCCGGACTGAACGCAGTTATCAGAGCTGTGGTAAAAACGGCTCTTAATAATGGATATGATATTTTTGGTATAGAAAATGGTTTCAACGGACTGGTAACGGGACGAATGGGACTGATGACTTATAAAGATGTTTCCGGCATCCTGCCGCGAGGTGGGACGATCCTGGGAACGACCAACCGCGACAACCCTTTTAAGTTTGCAGTAGAAGAAGAAGGGGAACTGGTTTATTACGATAAACGCGCGGAAGTAATGCATAATCTTGAAAAAAATGGTATTGAAGCTTTAGTGGTTATCGGCGGAGACGGCAGCTTGAACATAGCTGCCAGGCTGGCTAAAGAGTGCGGTGCGAATGTCGTGGGGGTACCTAAAACGATCGACAACGACCTTCCCTGCACAGAGCGTACATTCGGTTTTGACACAGCAATGGCGATGGCTACGGAAGCTTTGGATAGGATCCATACAACAGCAGAATCTCATCACCGCGTTATGGCGTTGGAAGTTATGGGACGTTATGCTGGCTGGATCGCATTGCATTCCGGCATAGCCGGTGGAGCAGATGTTATTCTGATACCGGAGATACCTTACAGTATCGAATCGGTAATTGGGAAAATCAGAGCCCGCCAGGCGTCCGGGAAACAATTCAGTATCATTGTTGTAGCTGAAGGAGCAAAACCTGTGGGCGGCGAAATGTCGATCGCGCGCATGGTCAAGGGCAGCTTCGAGCCCATCCGTCTCGGCGGAGCAGGAGAAAAACTGGTTCGCGAGATCGAGGAGAAAACGGGTATCGAATCGCGGTGTACTGTATTAGGTTATCTACAAAGAGGCGGCACGCCTACACCTTTCGACAGAGTTCTTTCTACGCGTTACGGTGTAGCAGCGGTCGAGGCTTGCATGCGCAAGGAATATAACGTTATGGTATCACTGCAAAACGATAAGATCGTTACGGAGCCTATCGAGAAGGTTGCCTCCGAGCCACGGTTAGTACCAGTAGACAGCGATATTATTCGCACAGGACGTCAAATGGGCTTATGTTTTGGTGACTGACTTGATAAAGTTAATTTAATATGCCTTTGGTTTACAGCAACATTGCAAGGACAGCGGAAGTGGACGCCGCTGTCCTTTTCCTTTATTATTCAGGTAAATTTCAGGTAAATTTATATAATTAAACTTGGCGGTAACGCCAATAGAATGTATAATGTAGAAGTTAGTAAAAAATAAGTGTAAAAGTAATTGTGGAAGGATAATCAATAATGGATCAGAATCTTATAGCGGTAATAGTTGGATTTGTCGAGGGTGTAACAGAGTTTTTGCCGGTTTCTTCGACAGGGCATATGATTATTGTTGGCCATATGCTGGGATTTGATGGTGCAGCCGCTGATATTTTTGACGTTTTTGTGCAGCTTGGAGCGATTCTGTCTGTCATTTTTATTTATAAGGAACGTTTTGCCAGGTTCTTTACTAAAGAGGGTTGGCAGGTAAATAAAGGACTTAGCGTCTGGCATGTGGCGGTTGGTATCGTTCCGGTCATGGGTGTGGCATTTTTTGCTTACAAATATATTAAAGAATATCTTTTTTCGCCGGCTACAGTTGCCGTAGGTTTGGTGTTGGGTGCTTTGCTGATGATGTATGCTGAGCATAAGACCAAAGACAAACAGGCGGAGATGGTCGACGATGTGGACAAGATAACTTTAAAGCAGGCTGCTTTAGTAGGAGCTTTTCAGTTGCTTTCCTTGTGGCCGGGGTTCTCGCGTTCCGGCAGTACGCTGGCCGGCGGTCTTTTGGTGGGCTTAAAACGAGAAACAGCGGCTAATTACACCTTTTTGATAGCTGTGCCGTTAATGTTTGTGGCCTGTTTATATGATTTACTGAAAAATATCAGCATTCTGACAGTCGATGATCTGCAGATGCTTGCGATTGGATTTGTGGTCGCTTTTATCGTAGCTTACTGGTCTGTTTTATGGTTTTTAAAATTTCTCCATAAATATAGCTTGACATCTTTTGCATATTATCGTATCATACTTGCTGTAGCTGCTTTAACATACTTCTATTTTTAATGAGTTTTGTAAAAAAAGTTACTGAAATGGGTAAAAAAGTGGTTGACAAAATGATTATGTTAATATATAATCTTCCTTGTCACTAATTAAGTGCTGGCATAGCTCAACTGGTAGAGCAGCTGACTTGTAATCAGCAGGTTGTGGGTTCAAGTCCTATTGCCAGCTCCAAAATCTGGAGAGGTTCCCGAGTGGCTAAAGGGAGCAGACTGTAAATCTGCCGCGTTTCGCTTCGTTGGTTCGAATCCAACCCTCTCCACCAATTTTTACTTAATTTTTGCTTATTTTTATCGCGGGGTGGAGCAGTTGGTAGCTCGTCGGGCTCATAACCCGAAGGTCGTTGGTTCAAGTCCAGCCCCCGCAACCAACTTTGGTAAGGACGCTGATGTAGCTCAGTCGGCAGAGCGTATCCTTGGTAAGGATAAGGTCACCAGTTCAATCCTGGTCATCAGCTCCAAATAAATATGGCGGCGTAGCTCAGTTGGCTAGAGCATTCGGTTCATACCCGGAGTGTCCGCGGTTCAAATCCGTGCGCCGCCACCAACAAAAATAAAACCTCAATCTGAGGTTTTTTTTATTATAATCATAAAACTGTCGGCAGGAGTTTGCACGCAGGCAGCGAATATGATAAAATGGCTGCAAAGCCTATCTACAAAATACCAAAATGAGATTCGGAGGAAAAATGAATGGCAAAGCAAAAATACGAAAGAACCAAACCGCATGCTAATATTGGCACTATCGGTCACGTTGACCATGGTAAAACAACCCTGACCGCAGCAATCACCA